>JBBRAL010000060.1:0-28052 GCA_038206805.1 Hyphomicrobiales bacterium
ATGTATGAATCGCGGGGCAGATTTTCGCGCAGCCACACCAGAATCTCGCCGAGATTGACGCCGCCGGGCTGCGGCGTCGCCTTTTCCGACCACGCTAGATAATCCGCATGCGCAATATCGGCTTCGCCCTGCCACGGAATCGCGTTCTGCGCAGCCTGGATCGCGAGCGCGGCATGATAGACGCGGCCGAGTTCCTCCGCGCCCGGATGCACATGCACCAGATTCATCTGCGGCTCGGGGATATCGAACAGCGTATAGCTCTGCGACGACATTTCGCTCATGCGATCGCCGATCATCAGCACCAGGTCGGCGCCCTTCACGCGCGCCAGCAGTTTCGGATTGGGGCCGATGCCGACATCGCCGGCGCAGCACGGATGCAAGGCGTCGAACAAATGCCCGCGCCGAAAGGTAGTGGCGACCGGCAGCGCAAAGCGCTTGGCGAACCGCGCCAGCGCCGCATAGGCCGTTTCCGACCAGCGGCTGCCGCCGACCAGCACGATCGGACGTTTGGCGGCCCACAACAGCTTCTGCAGCCGGCTCATGTCGGTCAGGCCCGGCCATATTTCCGCCTGTTCGAAGCAAGAGGCGTCCGGCACGGTCACGCGGTCGGTCAGCATGTCTTCCGGCAGCGCGATCACCACCGGACCGGGACGGCCGTTGCAGGCGGTGTGGAAGGCGCGCGACACCAGTTCGGGAATGCGCGCGGCATCGTCGATCTCGGTCGCCCATTTGGCGATCGAGCCGAACACCGCACGGTAATCGAGTTCCTGGAACGCCTCGCGCTCGCGCATATGGCGCCCGACCTGGCCGACGAACACAATCATCGGCGAGGAATCCTGGCGCGCGATATGAATGCCGGCCGACGCATTGGTGGCGCCGGGACCGCGCGTGACGAAACAGATGCCAGGCTTGCCGGTGACCTTGCCGACCGCCTCGGCCATCATGGCGGCGGCGCTCTCGTGGCGGCAGACCGTCAGCTTGATGTCGCTGTCGTAGAAGGCATCGAGCGCGGCCAGATAGCTCTCCCCCGGCACGCAGAAGGCGTGGCGCACGCCGTGGATCGCCAACTGGTCGATCAGGATTTGCCCGCCGGTCCGGGTGCCATCATTGGAGCGCATGCGTGTGCTTTCTTTCGTGCAGAAATGTCGCAAACAATGCCGCGTCATGGTCGGGACCTTCCCGGCCATGTCGACGGAAAGCCTAGGGATGAATCTTCGGCATCGCGATCGCCGGCGCGAAGGCGGCCGGCGTCATCAGGCAATTGCGCTGCGCGACGATGTTGCCGCCTTTGAGGTTCTCGGCGAGATAAACCTTCCAATCGGGGTCCTGCGCCATCTTGGCGCGCTTGGCTTCGCGGTCGGCGGCGCTGGCATAGACCCAGACATGGGTGATGGTGTTGAGTTCGCCGGATTCCGCCGTGGCATAGCAAAGCGGTTCGCCCATATAGCGAAGCTGCACCGGATAGCCGTATTTCTTGTAGATTTCGACCTGCGCCGGAACGCAACCGGGCTTGATCGTATAGGTCCTCACGTCGAGTAGCACTTCGCTTCTCCCCGATATTGGCCGCTTGGCGCGCGGCGATGCGCGCACTCTCCCGATCCGAAGCCGGTCGGTCAATAGACTTGGGCCTATAATAGACTTGGGCCTACGCTTGTGCGGGGGCGGATTGCGCGATGGGCGCGGCTTGGACGGCGTGGTCGGAGCGTTGCTCGACCGGCTTGATGTAATGAGCAAGGTTGCTCGCGGTATTGACCAGCGCGAGATGCGAAAAGGCCTGCGGAAAGTTGCCGACCAGCCGGCCCGAACGCGGCTCATATTGCTCGCTTAGCAGCCCGAGTTCATTGCGCAGCGACAGCAGGCGCTCGAACAGGCGCTGCGCCTCCGCGGTACGGCCGAGCATCAGATAGGCGTCCGCCAGCCAGAAGCTGCAGGCGAGAAACACCCCCTCGCCGGCCGGCAGGCCGTCGGCAGCGCTGGCGGTGTCGTAACGCAGCACCAGGCCATCGACCGTCAGTTCGCGCTCGATCGCCGCCACCGTGTCTTTGATGCGCGCGTCCTCGGGCGGCAAAAATCCGATCGCCGGCAGCAATAGCAGGCTGGCATCGAGATGCGGGCTGCCATAGGCGCGCGTGAAGCTGCCACGTTTGGCGTCGAACCCGCGGCTGCAGACATCGTCGTGGATCTGCGCACGGACGTCGCGCCAGCGATCGAGCGGCCCAGCCAAATTGTAGGCCGCGGCGCTCTTGATGGCGCGGTCGAAGGCGAGCCAGGCCATGGCTTTTGAGTAGGTGAAATGTTCGCGCCCGCTACGCACTTCCCAGATGCCCTCGTCCGGGTCGCGCCAGATCTTTTCCAGATGGATGAGCAGTTCGCGCTGCAAATCCCAGCCCGATTCATTGGCGCCGAGGCCGCCCTGCCGCGCCTGATGCAGCGCATCCATCACTTCACCGAAGATGTCGAGTTGCAACTGCCCATGGGCGGCGTTGCCGATCCGCACCGGGGCCGATTGTTCGTAGCCCGGCAGCCACGGCACGTCCCATTCGGTCAGCCGCCGCTCGCCGCCGATGCCGTACATGATTTGAATTTGACTGGGGCTGCCGGCGACGGCGCGCAACAGCCAGTCGCGCCACATCTGCGCTTCTTCGTAGTAGCCGCCATTCATCAATGCGAGCAGCGTCAGCGTGGCGTCGCGCAGCCAGCAGTAGCGGTAGTCCCAATTGCGCGGGCCCCCGATGCATTCGGGCAGCGAACTGGTGGGCGCCGCCACCAAACCGCCGGTCGGCGCGAAAGTCAGCGCCTTCAGCGTGATGAGCGAGCGCGCCACCGCCTCATCCCAGGGGCTGACGATTTTGTTCTTGGCGGCCCAGCCGGTCCAATAAGTCTCGGTCTTGCGCAGATGCGCTTCGACATCGACCGGCTCGGGAATGTCTTGATGCGAGAGCGCATAGGACAGGCTGAACGAAATCTTCTCGCCGGCCGCGACCGTGAAATCGCCGACGGTTTTGAAATTCTCGCCATGCAGAGGCACCGACGCGCGCAGCACGGTCATGTCGGGTCCGGCGACGGCGCGCAGCGTATGCTCGTCGATGCGCGTCACCCAGGGCACGACCGCGCCATAACCGAAGCGCAAAATCAGCTCGCCGTGGAATTCGACGCGACCGCGCTCGCCGACCAGCAGGCGCAGAAGATGCGAATTGCCGGCGCGCGGCGGCATGAAATCGATCAGCGTCGCCACGCCGGTTTTAGTTTCGAAGCGGGTTTCCAGGATCAGCGTGTTCGGCCGGTAGCGGCGGGTGATTTTGGCGGCGCCGTCTTTCGGCGCGATTTGCCAGCGGCCGTGCTCGGGCTTGCCCAAGAGCGCCGCAAAACAGGCGTCGGAATCGAACCGCGGCCAGCACAGCCAGTCGATCGAACCGTCGCGTCCGACCAGCGCGGCGGAGCCGAGATCGCCGATCATGGCATAGTCTTCGATGCGGGATGTCACATTGCCTCGCCAATTTCGAGACCAACCTTGATGTCGTCGGGCCGCCGCACGATGCCAAGCGCCAGCGCGCGCACCTTGACCGCGCCGTCGCTTTCGGGTGCGGCCGCAACTTCGTTAAGTCGAAGGGAGTTTGGCTGTCCGGGCTGGACGGTAAGCGCGCGCATGGGGGACGTTCTCGCAATCGTCCCCCCATTCTCAACTTGGGGTCGTTTGCGGCCGGTTCAACCCGTTACTCACATGCCCTGGATGCCGCTCAGGTCGCCGGCTCCACCGAGACCACCAGATAGGTGTGCATGTCGCCGTCTTCGCCGCGGATCGAGACATATTCGCCCGGACGGAATAGATGCGCGCCGAAGCGATAGCCGCTCTCGTCGTCTTCCTCGGCGGTCTTATCGTAGTCGAACACCCAGCGCGCGTGCTCCGGTCCGCCCGGCTTGTGCACCAGGAAACCGATCTCATCATTGTCGCCTTCCCAGAACCGGCGCACGCGGCAATGCTCGCGCTCCTTGCGCCAGAGGGCCACGTCGATATGGCCTTTGTCGTCAAGCGGAGCGACGAACTCGTAACCGTGGCGCTCGGAGCCTTGCGGATACTCCTTGGAGCGGGCGAGATTGAGCCTGATGCGCTTGAATGCGTGCGGCAGGGTGGTCACGGGCTGAAGCCTCCATCGTCGATAAAGCAGCATTGTTACCCGGATCATGGCCGCATTCGGCCGGGGCGGGTATTGATTTGGATCAGGCCGCCAGGCACATCGCTTCGGCGATGCTAGCCTATGCGTCTCGTCAGCGGAGAGCCAATGGCCCAGGATGAGCAACCGGCGGTCATCGATTTCCTTGAGAATCCCGCGAGCCATGGCGGCGCGCCGGTCAAGCGGATCGACACCCATGCCGCCATGGTATTCCTGGCCGGTGAGCGCGCCCTCAAGGTTAAGCGCGCGGTGCGCTTTTCGTTCCTCGATTACTCTAGCCTGACCAAACGCCAAGCCGCCTGCGCCGCCGAGATCGCGGTCAACCATGCTTTCGCGCCCACGATCTATCGCAGCGTGGTGGCGATCACGCGGCAAGCCGACGGCAGCCTGGCGATTGGCGGTATCGGCGAACCGGTCGAATGGGCGGTCGAAATGGCCCGCTTCGACGAGACGCAGACGCTCGACCATCTGGCCGATGCCGGGGGCATCGATGACGTACTGGCCGATGCACTGGGCACGGCGGTGGCGCGCGCACATGCCACCGCGCCGGTTGTCACGACCGCCGGCTTCGTCGACAAGCTTGGCGAGATCATTGCGCAGAACGCTTTGGAGTTGCGCGCGACGCCCGAACTGTTTCCGGCGCAAGCGGTGGTAGCGCTCAGCGCGGCGACCCGCGCCGCATTCGAACGCTTGCGTCCGCTGCTGCAAGCGCGCGAGAGCGCCGGGCATGTGGTGCGCTGTCACGGCGATCTGCACCTCGGCAATATTGTGCTCATCGAGCAAAAGCCGGTGCTGTTCGACGCCATCGAATTCAATCCGGCCTTGGCCACCATCGACGTTTTGTACGACCTCTCCTTCCTGCTGATGGACCTGATCGAGCGCGGGCTCAGGCAGCCCGCCAATATCGTGCTCAATCGCTACCTTGCGGACACCCGGCGACTGGGCGATCTCGATGCGCTGGCGGCGCTGCCGCTGTTTCTTTCGATACGCGCGGCCATCCGCGCCAAAGTCACTGCGGCGCGGCGCGCGCATGCGAGCGCGCGCGCCGGCGTCGAGCAGAGCGCGCGCGATTATTTCGCGCTGGCCGAAAAGCTGCTGACGCCGCCCGCGCCGCGGCTCATCGCCGTGGGCGGCCTGTCGGGCACCGGCAAATCGATGCTGGCGCGCGCGCTGGCAGCCGATATTCCGCCCGAACCGGGCGCGGTGTGGCTGCGCAGCGATGTCGAGCGCAAAGCCTTGTTCGGCGTCGCCGAAACCAACCGTCTGCCCGAGAGCGCCTATGCGCGCGAGGTCACGGCCCGCGTCTATAGCGCGCTCACCGACAAGGCGGCCCGCATACTCGCCGCCGGTCACTCGGCCATCGTCGACGCGGTGTTTGCCGGCGCGGACGAGCGGGTGGCGATAGCGCAAGCGGCGAACGGCAAGGCGTTCCAGGGGCTGTTCCTCGCCGCCGATCTTAGCCTCCGCCTGGCCCGTGTCAGCGCCCGCAAGGCCGATGCCTCCGATGCCGACGCCGCGGTCGCGCTGGCGCAGGAACAGTACGATCTCGGCCCGCGCGATTGGCCTAAAATCGACGCCTCGGGAACTCAGGCCGAAACGCTGGCTCGCGCCCGGGCGGCGCTACAGATGAGCGAAATCGAATCCGAGCGCTCTCTTCCCCTCTCCCTTGGGGGAGGGTGAAAGCAAGCTCGTGGCGCACGCATTCATCCATTCGGAGCCAGCCATGCGCCCGACGCCCCGCTGCTCCGCCCCCTTCCCCCCTGGGCGGCAGGGCCAAAACCGATAGGTTCGACCCGTTCCTCGCACGCAGCCACCAAGCAGACCGATGAATGACGCCGTGAAAGACCGAAGTTTATTCACGCGCCGGCTGGCGGTCGGGCTTGCCGGCTATTGCGCCTTCATCAACCTGTATTCGCCACAGGCGATCCTGCCGCTGCTGTCGCATGAATTCGGCGCCAGCGCGGCCGAGGTCTCCACCATCATCACGGTCAGCACGCTGGCGGTAGCGTTGACCGCACCGTTCACCGGCGCCGTCGCCGATGTGCTCGGCCGCAAGCGGGTGATCGTAGCGGCGATGTTCATGCTGGTGGTGCCGACCCTGATGGTCGGCATGGCGGAGAGCCTGTCGGCGCTGATCTTCTGGCGCGGCGTGCAGGGGCTGGTGCTGCCGCCGATCTTTGCTGTGACCGTCGCCTATATCGGAGACGAATGGCCGGCCAACGAGGCGACCACCGCCGCCGGCATTTACAGTTCGGGGTCGAGCCTGGGCGGATTCAGCGGCCGCCTGATTACCGGATTACTCGCCGACATGATCGGCTGGCGCGCGGGATTTGATGCGCTGGCCGCCGTCACCTTTGCCGGCGCCATCGGCGTGGCATTTCTGCTGCCGCACGAGCGCAGATTCGTGCGCTCGGAGGGAATGCTCGCCTCCGCACGGCAGATGCTCGCGCATTTCCGCAACGGTCAACTGCTCGCGACTTATGCCGTCGGCTTCGGCGTGCTGTTCAATTTCATCTGCACCTTCACCTTTGTCAGTTTTCATCTGGCCGCCGCGCCCTACAACCTCTCCGCCAGCTGGCTCGGCGCCATCTTCGTCGTCTATCTCACCGGCTCCGTACTCACGCCGTGGACCGGCTGGGCGGTCGGACGGTTCGGCAGGCGGCGCTTCACGGTGCGGGTGATCGCATTATGGGCTGCCGGCATTGCCTTGACGCTGGCGCCCTCGCTGCCGCTGATCGTCCTGGGCTTGGCCATATCCGCCGGCTGCGGGCTGATCTGCCAGTCGGTATCGACCGGCTATGTGACGATCACCGCCAAGGCCGGGCGCTCGTCCGCGGTCGGATTGTATGTGACCAGCTTCTATCTCGGCGGCAGTTTCGGCGCGGCCATGGGCGGCCTAGCCTGGACGCTTGCCGGCTGGCCGGCCTGCGTCGCTATCGTTGTTGCCATGCTGGCGATCATGGCGGCCATCGTATTCTTCGCCTGGGCCCGCCGCGTACCGGCGGCGCCGGCAAGCCCACCGATCGAGCCGCCCTGATACTATTGCGCGCTTGAATGCCAGAGCGGCGAATAGCCGGCTTTGAGAACCGCGACAATCGAAGGCGGCGTCAGCACATTGACTTGCCCGCCGCGTGGGCGGGCTTGCGCGCCTCGATAACCTGCCGGGGTCCAGCGCAATAATTGCTCACCGCGCAGGGCAAAGGCATCGTCAGCGATCGAGATCATGGCGCCGTCCGGCAATGTGTCGATATTGCGCCGGTGCAGTCGTTTGGCTTTGCCGTCGAGGCGCTCGGCGTGAAGGATATTGTCCATCGCCGGCGCACTCGTGCGCTTGGGTTTACCGGAAAACAATGCCGCGAAATTCTCCGCGTCCTTGCGCCGGCACTCGAAGCAAGGCCGGTGGCCGGCGGCGAAGGCGGTCACCTCGTCGAGGAAGAACAGCTCGGTGTAGCTGTTGCCCCACACTTGGCGTTGGCGATTGTTGAAATCGAGTTTGCAGCAAATCCATTGCTTGCTGGTCCAGCGCCGCGCCGTCAGTTTGCGCTCGGCATCATGCAGCCGCCCGCCGCGATTGCCCATGAGCGTGCCGCGGGCGGAAGCGGCAAAAAGTCGGCCAAAGGGATCGACGCGGTTTTGCAGGGGCATAGGCAGTTATACCGCGTCGGCCACGGGCCGGTCAGCTTAGACGCCGGCGGCGCGCGCCGCTGCCGCCGCGGCGACGCCCGCCAGCACCGCGGCAAAATCATTGCGAACGAAGATCATGGTCACTGCGGCTGCCGCTACCGCGAACCAGGCGGCAATGCCGCCGGTAACCAGAATCGGCGCCACCGTCGACACGATCACGGCGCCGGGCAGCGCCTCCAGGATTTTCTTGAGCCGCGGTCCGATGTGGATGCGGCCGATCAGCCAAAAACCGGACGTGCGCGACAGATAGACGACGACGGTCATCACCGCGAGCACCAGGGCAAAGCCGAACGGATCACTCTGAGTCATCGATGAAGCCTCCGACCAGCGAGCCCGCGAGCGAGCCCGCCATCACGTACCAAAGTCCGCCGAACAACTGCTCGGTCACAATCGCCACCGCGCCGGCAACGAGCCAGCCGATCGCGCGCCGCGGCCCCTGCCACAGCGACACCATCATGGCCGTGAAAAATGCCGGCATCACCAGGTCGAGCCCGTATCGGTAGGGATCGCCGGCATTGGCGCCGAGCCAGTAGCCGGGGATCGCTGAAGTGAGCCAGACGAAATAGATCACCACGCCGCCGCCGAGCAGAAAGCACGGATCGTTGCCGCCATTGGCCCGGTAGCGCATCGACAGCAGCCAGATCGGCTCGGTCAGCAAAAAGAACATCGGATAGACTTTGGCTGCCGGCTGCGAGCCGAGCCACGGCCGCAGCGAGGCGCTGATCAGCACAAAGCGCAGATTGATCATGGCCGTCACCGCGGCAATGCCGGCGATGGCCGAGAGCGTCAGCCGCTCCGGCCAGGTCTCGATCACGACCATCTGCACTACACCGGAAAACACCGTCGCATTCATGATCAGCGCGTCGAACAGGCTGAAACCCTTGCGCGCCGCCACCGTGCCGAACGCCATGCCGAACACGAACAGGCCCGGCATCATCGGCAGCACGGCGATGGCGCCCTGCCGGAAGCCTGCAAGCGTCCAGTGCGGTGGGGGATTTTCGGGAGGAACTGCGGTCATTGCCGGGCAAGCGGTAGCGCAGCTCGACACCGGGGGAAACCCACAAAACAAAACGCCCGCCATGCGGGCGGGCGTCTGATCCTTCGACCGTCATGCCCGGCCTTTTGCCGGGTATCCACGTCTTGCCCAAGAAGTAAGGCGTGGATGGCCGGGACAAGCCCGGCCATGACGTGGATGTATTACCCCTGCGGCTGCGGCGCCACTTCACCGGTCGGCGCGTCGGGGCGCGGGCGCTGCTTGCCGGCCGGCGGCACCGCGGACGAGCGCGGCGTGGTCGGCTCGATCACCGATTCGCGCACCGGCCGCTTGCCCTCGAGCAGGTCCTTGATCTCGTCGCCCGACAGCGTTTCGAATTCGAGCAGGCCGCGCGCCAGCGTCTCTAGATCGGCGCGCTTGTCGGTGAGCACCTGGGTCGCCTCGGCATAGCCGGCCTCGACCAGCTTGCGCACTTCGGCGTCGATGGTCTGCGCGGTCGCCTCCGAAATGTTCTGCTGGCGCGACACCTGATAGCCGAGGAACACCTCGTCCTGGTTTTCCCCATAAGCAACAGTTCCGAGCTTGTCGGACAGGCCCCAGCGCGTGACCATCAGGCGAGCCAATTTAGTGGCCTGCTCGATGTCGGAGGCGGCGCCCGACGTCACCTTCTCGCGGCCGAACACCATTTCCTCGGCGACGCGCCCGCCCATCATGATGGCGAGGCGCGAGGTCATCTGCTCGCGGCTCATCGACAGCTTGTCGCGCTCTGGCAGTTGCATGACCATGCCGAGGGCGCGGCCGCGCGGGATGATGGTGGCCTTATGCACCGGGTCGGTCGCCTTGACGTTGAGCGCGACGATGGCATGGCCGCCTTCGTGATAGGCGGTCAGCATCTTCTCCTCGTCGGTCATCACCAGCGACTTGCGCTCGGCGCCCATCATCACCTTGTCCTTGGCGTCCTCGAATTCGGACTGGGTGACCATGCGCTTGTTGCGGCGCGCCGCCATCAAGGCCGCCTCGTTGACCAGATTGGCCAAGTCGGCGCCGGAGAAGCCAGGCGTGCCGCGCGCGGTGGTCTTGAGATTGACGTCGGGGGCGAGCGGCACCTTCTTGACGTGCACTTTCAGAATGTTTTCGCGGCCGACCACGTCCGGATTCGGCACCACCACCTGGCGGTCGAAACGGCCGGGGCGCAGCAGTGCCGGATCGAGCACGTCGGGCCGGTTGGTGGCGGCGATCAGGATGATGCCTTCATTGGCCTCGAAGCCGTCCATCTCGACCAGCAACTGGTTGAGCGTCTGCTCGCGTTCGTCATTGCCGCCGCCCAAGCCCGCACCGCGATGTCGGCCGACCGCGTCGATTTCGTCAATGAAGATGATACAGGGCGCGTTCTTCTTGGCCTGCTCGAACATGTCGCGCACACGCGAGGCGCCGACGCCGACAAACATTTCGACAAAGTCGGAACCCGAGATGGTGAAGAACGGCACGTTGGCTTCGCCGGCGACCGCGCGCGCGATCAGCGTCTTGCCGGTGCCCGGAGGCCCGACCAACAGCACGCCGCGCGGAATGCGCCCGCCCAGCCTCTGGAATTTTCCCGGATCGCGCAGGAATTCGACTATCTCCTGCAAATCCTGCTTGGCCTCATCGACACCGGCGACATCCTCAAACGTGATGCGGCCATGCGCCTCGGCCAGAAGTTTCGCGCGCGACTTGCCAAAGCCCATGGCCTTGCCGGCGCCGCCTTGCATCTGGCGCGACAGGAAGATCCACACGCCGATCAGCGCGATAAAGGGCAGCCACGACACCAGCAGCGAGACGAACCACGGGACATTGTCCGTGAGCGGCCGCGCGGTGATCGAGACGCCCTTGGCGTAAAGTTTCTGCACCAGGCCGGGATCGTTCGGCGCATAGGTCTGGAAGCCGGTGCCGTTGGAGAAGGTGCCGTGAATTTCCGGCCCCTGGATCACCACGTCTCGGACCCGGCCCTGATCGACCTCGCTGAGCAGTTGCGAGAACGAGATGTCCTGCGCGGTGGTGCGCGTTCCAGGATTCTGGAACAGCGTGAACAGCGCCAGCAGCAGGAGGACAATTATCACCCAGAGGGCGAAATTGCGCAGATTGGCATTCATCAGGCGTCCTTACCCGCCGCATTCGGCGTTGCGGCCATGTTTCATATGCCTAAAATTCGTGGCGACTTCACGGTGTTCCGGTCACAATGTAGGCACCGTGGGCCCCCATGGAAAGGCCTCGAATCTGCATAATCTAGCGCGATTTTGGCCGTTTGGCTTGGCCAGGTTGGGGCGTGGTTAAGGCCATACTGCGCCGCGCCGGCGCCCTTTCCACAACGATTTTACCTGCCGCCAGCGTCACCAGCGCCCCGGCAAGACTACGCCGAAACCGCCCATTGCGGGCTTTTGGGCCTGGTTTTTGGGCGGCATCGAGTGCGGCCGTCAGCGCCTCCAGCTTGCCGAGCTCGACCGGGCCCTCGTCGCCCAGTTTGGTCACCGCACGGCCAATAAGCCGCAGCGCGATTTCCGCTGGCAGCTTTGAATAGGCCTCAGCGTCGATGCTCACACCGGCGCCCTCCCTCTCCCCTGGGGAGAGGTGAAGAAGAGCCATCGCCTCATCGACGGCCGCTTCGATCGCGGCATCGGCCCGCTTGAGCCGGCGCGCCAGCAGCGCAAGCCTGCGGGCATCGAGGCCTTCAAGCGCGAGCTTTGGCATCAGGCCGCGCAGCCGTGCGCGGGTGAATCGCGGATCGCGGTTGGAGGGATCGTCGGCGAACGGAATTTTCGCGGCCTTGAGCGTGGCGATCAGCCGCGTCTTGGGGATGCCGAGCAGCGGGCGAATGAGCTTGATCTCGCCACTCGCCGGCAAAACTGTCATGCGCGCCATCGCCGCCAGTCCGGTAATCCCGCTCCCGCGCGACATGCGGATCAGCACGGTCTCGGCCTGGTCGTCGAGCGTATGGGCGGTGAGAATGTGCGCGGCGCCAAGTTTTCGCGCCGCGTCGCTGAGCAGGCGATAGCGCGCCAGTCGCGCCGCCTGTTGCAAACCGGTCGTTGGTTTTTCGCCGGTCCAGCGCAGGGTGCGGTGCGCGATCCCAAGCTTGCGCGCCAGCCGCGCGACGCTTGCCGCCTCGCGTTTCGATTCGGCGCGCAGGCCGTGATCGACGGTGATGGCGGTCAGCTTGGGTCTGTTCTTGAGTTTGTCTTTGGGTTTGGCTTTGAGTGCGTCGCGCCAGCGCGCGGCGAGAACCATCAGCGCGGTGGAATCCGGTCCGCCGGAAACCGCCAGCACCAGCGCCGGTAAATGGGCGAGATCGGAGAAAAGCGATTTGGCTTCCGTCGCCGAGACCGCTTTCGCACTCTTTTGCGTGGGCATGATCTTTTCCGAAAACCGGTTCCCACCATTCGGATCAAGTCCGAAGGCATGCTTTTCGGGATCATGCCCGCTCAGCAATGCGCACGCTTTTGTTCCTGCGTAACGCCGCGCTTCACGCTTGCCGAGGCGCGCGGAAATTTGCGCGCGACCTCCGCCAGCGTGGCGCAGGCCGCTTCCTTCTGTTTGAGCGCGGCCAGCGACTGGCCGAGACGCAGCAGCGAATCCGGCGCCTTGCCGGCGTGTTCAAATTTGGTCGACACCGCCAGAAACGATTCCGCCGCGTCGCGATAGCGCTGGCGCTGGAACAGACTCTCGCCCAGCCAATATTGCGCGTCCGGCACCAGCCGTTCGTTCGGATATTTCCGCAGGAAATCGCGGAACGCCTGTTCGGCGAGCGCGTAATCCTTGTGCAGCACATAGCCGTAGGCCATGTCGTATTCGTCCTGCGGCTTCGCCGATGGCGGCAGAGTCGCAATCTGGGCTGCCGGCGCGCCGGTATTGCGCGGCGGCGGCAATTGCGCCGGCGGCTGCGACACGGGTTGCGAACGAATTTGCGAACCAGGTTGCGAACCGGGTTGCGAACCGGGTTGCGAATTCTGCGCCGGCGCGGCCTCTACCACCGCGGCGGGCGGCGGCAATGGATTGCCCGAGAGCGCGTTGAGATCGAGCGGCGCTCCGGCGGCGCGGCCACCGGGAGCTCCGACCGGCGGCTCGTTAGCCGGATTTTGGGCCGGATTTTGGATTGGATTTTGCGTCATGTTCTGCGCCGGCAGCGCAGCCACGGCCTGGTTGCCGAGGACGCGCGGAGCGCCCGGCGCACTCGGATGCAGCGCGGGATCGAAGGCATCGGAGCGCCGGCCGGGCGTTGCGGCCGGATTTGGGTTATGCGGCGCCCCCGGCGCACCCGGCGTCGCGCCGCCCTTCGAGCCCAGTTGCTGCAGACGGTATTCGGTATCGTCCTGCATGCGCTTGAGCTGCAATTCGAGCTGCTGATTGCGGTATTGCAATTGCTCTATGGTGCCGGTGAGTTGGCGCAGTGCATTTTCCATGCGGTCGATCCGCACTGAAAGATCGGCGGGGTCGGCCTGCGCGACCTGCCCGCGCCGCACTTCGACGTGCGACTCGCCGGGCGGCGTGCTCTGTTCCCCGCGGTTGAAAAGGTTGTCGAGAAAATTGCCGGAATTGCCGGATTGCGCCTGCGCCAGCGCAACGCCCGCCGGCGCTAATGTCGCGGCGGCCAGCCATAGCATGGCCAGCCAAGGGGCGCGGCGGGCGTTTAATCGGTTGGGTGTCATTGGCGCTTTTCCCGGCCAGCCGGATGATGCGGCGGTTGCCTAGCATAGCCAATGGAGTTCGACCAGAATGTGGCCGGTCCCATCCCGGCGCGGCCGCAATGCCGCGCCATCCGCGTCATTCGGCCGGTGTTGCGCCGGCGCCCGCGCGCCGCCATGGGGCGCGCCATTCTGCAAGCTTCTGCACGACGACGAAAAACGACGGCACGAACAGAATCGTGAGGCAGGTCGAGGCGAGCATGCCGGTCAACACCGTGATGCCGATCGACGCCCGTGCATTGGCGCCGGCGCCGGTCGCCAGAGCCAAAGGGACGACGCCCAGGATAAAGGCAAACGACGTCATCAGGATCGGGCGGAACCTTGCGCGCGCGGCATCGACCGCCGCTTCGGCATGCGATTGTCCTTTGGCGTGCAGTTCGCTGGCGAATTCGACGATCAGGATGGCGTTCTTGGCCGACAGCGCGATCAGCAGCACGATGCCGATCTGGGTATAGAGATTGTTATCGACGCCGAGGCCCCGCAGCGCCGCCACCGGACCGATGAGTGAGATCGGCACCGCCAGGATCACAGCCAGCGGCAGGTACCAGCTTTCATACTGGCCAGCCAGCACCAGATAGACAAGCAGCAGCGCCATCGCGAACACGTAGTACATCTGATTGCCGACCAGTTTTTCCTGATACGACATCGCCGACCATTCGTAGCTCGCTTGCGGGGGGAAGCTGCGTTGCGCAATTTCTTCCATCAACGCCGTCGCCTGGCCGGTCGAATAGCCGCGCGCCGGAATACCGACGATGGTCGCCGAAGGCCGCAAATTGTACAGGCTGACCAGCGACGGTCCGCTCACCGGCGTGATCGAGATCAAGGTGCCGAGCGGCACCATGTTGCCGGACGAGTTGCGCACCGACAGGTTACGGATGCCTTCGAGACGCAGGCGGAAATTCGGCTCTGCCTGGACAAAGACCTGGAAGGTCCGGCCGAATTTGGTGAACTGGTTGACGAAGCTTGAGCCGAGATAACCGGCAAGTGCCGAGAACACCTGATCGACATTGACATGCAGCGCCTGCGCCTTCACCCGGTCGAGGTCGATGACATATTGCGGTGTGTTGGCGCGGAACGAGCTTATGACCAGCCGGATCGTCGACTGCGAGGCCGCGTTGGCGACCGTGGAATCGACCACGCCCTCCAGCCTGGGGAAATCGAAGCTGTTGTCGTGCATGACCACCTGCATGGTGAAGCCGGCGGCAAAGCCGATCCCCTGGATCGGCGGCGGCGGCAGCACCCGCACCACCGCCTCCTCGATGGGCGCCATATTGCGGTTGAGCGATTCAATCATCGGCACTAGGCCCTGCGCCTTGCCGCGTTCGGCCCAGTCGTTGAGGATGATGTAGGCGACGCCGCTGCTGGCGAGCGAAGCGTTGTTGTCGAGCGGCGATACGCCGGCGATGGTGACGACCTTGGCGACGCCGGGCGTCTTGCGCGCGTTCTCGCTGACCTTATCCAGCACTTTCTGGGTTCGTTGCAACGAGGCGCCGTCGGGCAGTTGCACCGTCGCGATCATGTAGCCCTGATCCTCGATCGGAATGAAGCCGGTCGGGATGCGCGCGAACTCAAACAGCGTCACCGCGATGATGACGACCGCCACAATCACCATGAAGCCGGCGTATCCGACCAGACGGCGCATCAGACCGGCATAGGCCAGTTCGAGTCTTGCGTAACCGGCGTTGAAACCGCGGTAAAACGCGTTGCGCTTCTCGTTCGGAACCGTCGGCCGCAGCCACAGCGCGCATTGCGTTGGCTTCAGCGTGACGGCGTTGATCGCGCTGATCAGTGCGGTCGCTGCGATCACCAGTGCGAACTGGGCATACATCTGGCCTGTGAGCCCCGGCAGAAACGCCGACGGCAGAAACACCGACAGCAGCACCAAGGTGATGCCGACGATAGGCCCGAGCAGCACCTCCATGGCGTGGATCGCGGCCTGCGGCCCGCTCATGCCCTTGTCGATATTGTGCGCCGCGCCTTCCACGACGATGATGGCGTCGTCGACCACGATGCCGATCGCCAGCACGATGGCAAACAGCGTGGCGAAATTGACCGTAAAGCCCAATGCCGCCATCGCTGCGAATGCGCCGATGATCGTCACCGGCACGGTCGTCGCCGGCACCAGCATGGCGCGCCAATCCTGCAGGAACAGCAGGATCACGATCAACACCAGCACCATGGCCTCGATCAGCGTCTTGTAGACTTCGTCGATCGAGGCCTTCACGAACACCGTGGTGTCGAAGGGAATGCCGTAACCGAGGCCTTGCGGGAAATTCCGCGCGAGTTCGCCGATCCGCTTTTTGACTTCGCTCGCGACGTCGAGGGCATTCGCGCCGGGCGCCAGGAACACGGCGATGCCGGCCGACGGCTTGCCATCGAATTTGAAGATCTGGCCATAGGTCTGAGCGCCGAGCTCGACCTTGCCGATGTCGCGCACGCGCGTGATCTCGCCAGCCGCACCGGTTTTGACAACGACATTGGCGAATGCGTCCGCATCGCTGAGGCGGCCTGCAACGTTCAGCGTGTATTGAAAGGCCACGTTGTCGGGCGCCGGCGGCATGCCGATCTGTCCCGCGGTGACCTGCGAATTCTGCTGCTGCAACGCGCCGATGACGTCCTGGACATTCAGCCCGCGCGCCGTCATGCGGTCGGCGTCGAGCCAGACCCGCATCGCATATTGGCCGGCGCCGAACACCGCAACGTTGCCGACACCGGGCAACCGCGCAATTTCGTCCTTGAGATTGATTGTGGCGTAATTGGATAGATACAGGCTGTCCTGGGCGGCATTCGCGGAGGTCAAAGCGACGATTTGCAGAATCGCGGTCGATTTCTTCTGCACCACGACGCCCTGCGCCTGCACCGCATCGGGCAGTGACGACAGCGCGCTCGACACGCGGTTCTGCACCAGCACCTGGGCGTAGTTGAGCTCCGTGCCGATTTTGAACGTCACCGTCAGCGAGTAAGTGCCGTCGTCTGCGGCGTAGGACTGCATGTAGATCATGCCTTCCACGCCGTTGACCAACTGCTCGATCGGCAGCGCAACGGTATCGATCACGGTGCGTGCGCTGGCGCCCGGATAGCGCGTCGTCACCTGCACGGTCGGCGGCACCACGTCGGGATATTGCGCCACCGGCAATTTGAGCAGGGCGACCAAGCCGATCACGATCGTCAGAATCGCGATCACGTTCGCGAGCACGGGGCGCTCGATGAAGAATTTTGAAATCATGGCGTGGCCGTTTGCGGGTCGACCTTCTGCCCCGGGATTGCCCGCAACAAGCCGTTTACGATGACGCGGTCGCCGGGCGCGACGCCTTTCTCGATCATCCGCAGGATACCGTCGAGCGCACCGAACTCGACCTTGCGCTGCTCGACCACATTGTCCTTGCCAACAACGAGCAGATAGCGTCCGCCCTGGTCATTGCCGAGCGCCGTATCCGGTACCAGCAGCGCCTTTTCCTGCCGGGTCGTCGGCACGCGCACGCGCACGAACATGCCGGGCAGCATCACGCGCGCGGGGTTGTCGAGAATGGCGCGGGCCGTAAGTGTGCCGGTCGATGAATCGACCGTGGGCGAGGCGTAATCGAGGTGGCCGTGATGCGGATAGCCGGCCTCGGTCTGCAAACCGATTTCCACCGTCACTTTCTTGAGATCGTCCGGCGTCATTCCACGCCGCCGGATCTCGGCGCGAATCCGCAGCACGTCCTGTTCGCTGATATTGAAACTCACATAAATCGGGTCGGGCTGCACAATGGTCGCCAGAACGGTCGGCGAACTGCCGACAAAGCTGCCGATGGAAATCTTGCGCGCGGTGACGAGGCCGTCGAACGGCGCCGTCACGCGGGTATAGCTCAAGTCGTTTTCGGCAAGCTTGCTGCTGGCGACCGCCTGGTCGAGACTGGCGCGGGCATTGTCGCGACCGCCGAGGGCATTATCGAGGGTGGCTTTCGAGGCCGAGCCCAGCGGGACGAGATCGGCTTGGCGCTTATATTCAGCTTCCGCCTTGGTCAGGTTCGCGCGGACAATTGCCTCGGACGCCTTCGCCTGTTCGACCTTGAGCTGGTAGGGCTTCTGCTCGATGGTGAAGAGCACGGCGCCCTTCTTCACCAGGTCCCCGTCCTTGTAATCGATGGATTCGACAAAGCCCGGAACGCGCGCCACCAGATCGGCGCTGTTGACCGCGGCGGTATTGCCGGTCGCCTCCAGATAATTGACCACCGCGCGTTCGACCGGCGCGGCCACCGTCACCTTGGGCGGCGGCGGCGGCACATAGCTATTCTGCTCGCCACAGGCCGCCAGCGCTGCGAACGCCACCAGCGACGGCGTTATTCGCGAGATTTTCCTAATCGTATGCGGATCGCCCATTGCCAACCGCCCCCCACTCTAGATCGCCGGGGGCGGTTATCGCCTGGGTTGCAAGGCTCCGCTCACCCACATTTGGGGCAAGCATCCGCGATTTCGCTGAAATTGCAAGCGCCGTCGCGACGACAAACTGGCGCAGGCGAAGCCTTCGCTTCGCCTGGCCGGCGTTTATCGGCGGATCGAGCCGCTTTACGAACTGGCGTTGAGTACCGTGACCGCGCGGCGGTTCTGCGACCAGCAGGAAATATCGTTGCACACCGCCACCGGGCGCTCCTTGCCGTAGGAGATGGTGCGCATGCGGTTGACGGCGATCCCGCGCGAGATCAGATAGTCGCGCACACCCTGCGCCCGCCGCGCGCCGAGCGCGATATTATATTCGCGCGTGCCGCGCTCGTCGGCATGGCCTTCGATGGTGAAGGTGTACTGGCCGTAATTGGTGAGCCACTGCGCCTGCTTGTCGAGGGTGGCGCGCGACTGCGGCGTCAGCTCGGTCTGATCGGTTTCGAAGAACACGCGGTCGCCGACATTGACCACGAAGTCCTGCTGGCTGCCGGGCGTCGCCATGCCGGCCGCGTTGGCTTGCGCGGCCTCTTCCGGCTTGTTGGCGCAGGCCGAGATCGCCAATGCTGCGGCCAGAACGGCCGCAAGCCTGACGCCGCACGTGAATTGCTTGATCTCGATCATTTCCAGTGCCTCCATACTCGCGCACTGAAAGTTGCGCGACGCATGACCTGATCCGGAAACCGGTTCCCGCTTTTCGCGGTCATGCGTTAGCCTTCAGGTTTAACAGTGTTTTCGTTAAGCGAACCTTCCATCAACCTTGATGGAACCTTGTGTAGGCCTCTAAAAATGGCCGGAACCGCTTAAACCGTCGGTCATGGTTAAGAGCCGATGAATAAGGCGGCTTGTTGTCGGCGCACGAGCGCCCCTGAAATCGCGTGTATTACGACAATAGCGGCGACCAGGCCGGGTCGGAGGCCAGACTCGGCGTTGGCACCTTGAGTTCGTTGCGGCCGGTAATGTCGATGGTGAACAGCGACGGGCCCTGGCCGGGGTCGCGGAAGAACATGATCACCCGCCCGTTCGGGGAGAAGGTCGGCCCCTCGTTGTGGAAGCCCTCGGTGAGGACGCGCTCGCCCGAGCCGTCCGGCTTGAGGATGCCGATGGAGAATTGCCCGCGCGCCTGGCCGGTGAAGGCGATGAAGTCGCCGCGCGGCGACCATACCGGCGTCGAGTGATGGCCCTCGCCGAAGCTGATGCGCTGCGCCGCGCCGCCGGCCGCCGGCATCACATAGATCTGCTGGGTGCCGCCGCGGTCGCTCTCAAAACAGATGCTCCTTCCGTCCGGCGAATAGCACGGCGCGGTGTCGATCGCCGGCGTGTCGGTGAGCCGCGTGGTCTGCTTCGAGCGCAGGTCCATCACGAACAGATTGGCATTGCCGCCCTGCTGCAGGCTCAGGATCACGCGCTGGCCGTCGGGCGAAAATCTCGGCGCGAATGTCATGCCGGGGAAGTTGCCGACGATTTCGCGCTGGCCGGTCTCGATATTGAGAAGATAGACGCGCGGATCGCCCTGCCCATAGGACATGTAGGTGATCTCCTGCGTCGATGGACTGAATCGCGGCGTCAGCACCAGGTCGTCGCCGCGGGTGAGATAGCGCACACCGGCGCCGTCCTGATCCATGATCGCGAGCCGCTTCACCCGCCGATCCTTCGGACCGGTCTCGTCGATAAACACGATGCGGCTGTCGAAATAGCCCTTCTCGCCGGTGAGCGTCTGGTAGATCGCGTCGGAAATGATGTGCGCGATGCGCCGCCAGTTGTCGGGCGTGGTGAAATACTGCTTGCCGTCGAGTTGCTGGCCGGCGAACACGTCCCACAGGCGGAATTCGGTCTTCAGCCGGCCGTCGCCCTGCTTGGTGATGCGGCCGGTGACCAGCGCCTGCGCATTGATGACGCGCCAGTCGGGAAAGCGCGGCACTGCGTCGGAATTGGTGATCTTCTCGGTGAAGGCCTGCGGGTTGATCGGCGCGAACAGGCCGCTGCGCTGCAGATTGTTGGCGATGATGGCGGTGACGTTGCGCGCGATTTCCGACTCGGACGGCGCGCCCGCCAGGAAGTCGGGCAACGCGATCGGCATCGGCTGCACATTGCCTTGGGTAATTTCGAGCCGCAGCACGGCGACGGCCGGCCGCGCTGCCAGGGCCATGAGCGCACCGGCACCGGCGCCAGCCAGCAGATGTCGGCGATTCAGAATGAAATTGCTGTCAGTCATAATTTGGGTCATCTCAGGGGTATGTCATGGAACATTTCGCGGGTGTCAAAGGTGAAGTCGATTTCTTTCCAGTCATCGTAGTGGTCGGGTCGCAGCATGGTGAAGGGCTGACCGACAAAGACCGCGCGAACCGCACTGTCGCGCATAGCATTGAAGCGCACGCCGCTGCCGCTGGTCATCACCTGTGGGCCGGTGGCCAGCGTACCATCGCGCTTGAACCGGATTCGAATGGTGACCTGGCCCTGCTCGGCATCCTGCTGCCCGACCGGCGGATTCCACAGCGCCATCAACCGGGCGCGGAGCGCGTCGATTTCCGATTGTGAAAGCTTGGCGGCGTTGCCGGAGGCGGCGCCGAGCGATGGCGCCGCATTGGGTTCCGCGCCGGTCGCGACTTTGCGTTGCGGGTCACGTTTGTCGAGCAAGGCCGCGATCTTGTCAGCGTCGAACTTGGGCTGCTTGCGCTCGGGCCGCTTCGGCGGCAGCGGCTGATGTTCGGTTTTGACATCCTGCTTCTTGTCGTCCGGCTTTTTAAGCTTCTCGGCGATCGGATCGGGCTTGGGCTGCGGTTGCGGCTCCGGCGGTTTTTCCGCGGTCGCCTTGATTTCCTGCTTCTCGGTGAGCTTGGGCGCCGGCGTTTCGACCGGTTTCGGCTCGTCTTTCTTTTCGACCAGCGGCTTGGGCGTCTCAAGCTTGGGCACTTTCTTGGCGCCCTTGGTCATTTCGGAAAAATCCTTCTCGCTCACCAGATCGACCGGCAGCGATTCCGCGGGCGTGACTTCGAAAGTCTTGCCGGTAAACGAAACCACCGCCCACAGCAGCACCGCCGCGTGCAGGCCGGTCGAGATCACCGATGCGGTCTTGAACTCCATTATTTTACTTTCGAGCTCTGCTCGAATTCCGTGACCAAGGCGACCTTGTGAAACCCAGCCGACGATAACTGTCCCATCACTTTCATCATGGTCCCGTAATTCACGCTTTTGTCGCCGCGTAAGTAGATGCGCGCCTCGCTGCCGCCGCGCGCTTGCGCCACCGCCTGCAGCTTGGGAACCAGATCGTTGACGTCGATTTCGGCATTTTGCAGGAAGACCTTGCCCTTGTCGTTGACCGACAAAGTCAGCGGCTCCTTGTCCTGCTCGAGGCTCTTGGCCTGGCTCTGCGGCAGGTCGATCGGCACCCCGACCGTGAGCAGCGGCGCCGACACCATGAAGATGATCAGCAGCACGAGCATCACGTCCACCATCGGGGTGACGTTGATCTCGCTCATCACCCTTTGGCGATGACGCTTCCTGCGTCCGATGACCGGCGTGCCGGCGTTGGCTGCCATGGCCCCCTACTCCCTGCGCATGATTTTGTCCGAAAGCCGCTTCACGCTTTTCGGGATCATGCGCTCACCCGCGCTCGTCCATCTGGCGCGACAGAATGGCGGCGAATTCATCGGCGAATCCCTCCAGCCGCTGCGCCTGCTTGTTCACCTCACCGGCGAACTTGTTATAGAAAATGGTCGCCGGTATGGCGGCGACAAGGCCGATCGCGGTCGCAAACAGCGCCTCGGCGATGCCGGGAGCCACCACCGCCAGCGATGTATTTTTCGAGGCGGCGATCGACTGGAAGCTCGTCATAATGCCCCAGACGGTGCCGAACAGGCCGATGAAAGGGCCGGCCGAGCCGACCGTGGCCAAGACCAGCAGGCGGCGTTCCAGCCGCTCGACCTCGCGCGCGATGGTCACCTCCATCACCTTCTCGATCCGCATCTGCAATCCGGCAAACGAGCGCGGCGCGCCCTCAAAGCTGCGCTTCCATTCGCGCATGGCCGCCACGAACAGCGCCGCCATCGAATGGTTCGGCTTCGAGGACAGCGTGCGGTAGAGCTCTTCCAGCGACTGGCCGGACCAGAATGTCTGCTCGAAGCGGTCCATGCCGCGCTTGGTCCGGGTAAAGAGCACGGTCTTGTCGATTGCGATTGCCCACACCCAGACCGAGCAGACCAGCAGGCCAATCATGACCGCCTTGACGATCCAATGGGCGTGCCAGAACAGGGTGAACAAAGAGAGGTCGGACGAGGTGAGCGGGAGCACCGACTGTGCCACATCGGCAGGATTCATGGGCACATCCTTTGCGCTGTCCGGTTTTGTCGGTCAAACCGGTGCGGCGCGCATTGTCAAACCAAATGGGCGCGTCCTGCTGGTCCCGCATACACGCACAGCCAAAAATCGGATGTCTTAGCGAAAACCCCGTCCAAGTCCCGCCGACAGCAGGGCTACGGAATTCCGCCAAAACTTGGCCAAATGAGGGCGCAAGACCGGCCTTAGCGGTCTAAACAGCGCTGATTGTGGTTAAGAATTGGTTAGCGGGACTGCTCCTGTCCCCACCGCTTCGCGGGGGTAGCGATTAAGACGCAAAAGGCCGCCCTGGCGGGCGGCCTTGCGCAGCGGCTTTTCGGGGGGAAGCGTCAAGCCTGCTGCGGCGGTGCGTCCTGCGCCGGCCGGCTGCGACGCTCGTTCATGAAGGCGTCGAACTCGGTCTTGTCCTTGGCGAAGCGCAGCCGTTCAAGGAACTCGCGGAACTCGCGCTGCTCGTCTTCCAGGCGCTTCAAGGTTTCGGTGCGGTACTCGTCGAAGGCATGATTGCCGCTCGACGGCGCGCTGTTCCAAGGATTGCCCGGGCTCATCTTCGCCCGCATCCAATCCATCTTGCTCTGCATGCGTTCGATCTTGTGCTGCCAGCGGTCAGAACCGCTGTGATAACCGCATCCCATTCTTCCGCTCCATATTGTGAAGGCGAGGATGGCCAGGCCAAGCGGCCAGAAAACCATGAACCCCAGAACGATCAGGGCGATCCAGGCGGGTTTGCCGAATTCGTCGAGCTTGGCGGTGATAGGCATCGTCAGCCTCGTGTGTGAATGTAAATAACATTTACATTAGTAGGCACGGAGCGGGTGAATGTCAACACCCTTCACATAGGAGCAGCACAAAGATTTGCGAGGTGCTTTTTTTCAGAGTCGTTCGCGGAAACCGGACGGGCTGAGACGGACATATCCGCGCTGACGGCGGCACATGTAGCAGCCGCCCCGCAAATCACCACAGCCCAAGCCTGCATCCCTCGCGCCCGGTCGAAAATACCAGGGGGCCAGCCGGTATCTATCATCCCGGCGGGCCCGCGCCGCCAGGAATAACGTGAGCGGTCATACCGGCAGATGATTCAGGAATGCCGATCCGCTTCGAAGGACCCAATTTGAGCATCCGTCTAATTTGCGAAGGCGTTTTCCCTCGCACGTCATAGCCCCGGCCCTCAAGCTTGGACAGGGCCGCGTTTCTAAGCTCTTCCAATGTTTTCCGGAATTTGTTGCGCCGACTGGTGTAATCGTCTGACATCGTTCTCAACCAAAAACCTGCAATTGGCGCAAAAGGCGCCACCATAATTTTGCGATCTCGGATTGGGCACTGCCCATTGCGGGCATCCCGCGGGGCTTTTGGCGCGCAATCGAACCGCACAGAAGTAATTTTCTGTTAACCGTTCGCTAATTGCGGTTGGCGGCATCAGGCGCCGGCCGATTTCCTAAAATTGGGCGCGCTAGTCCGATCAGGCCGTAATCCCGAGCCCCCGCAGATAAATCAGCACCGCTGCCTCCAGCAGTTCCTCCGGCGGCATCGGCAGCGCACGCCGCGCGGCATCGCCACGGCCGAACAGCGATGCGATGCCATGGGTCATCGACCAGACATGCAGCGCCACCATCAGCGCCGGCGGACGTCCCTTCGCCGGCATCAGCGCCACCAGTCGTTCCGCGGCAACGCGCAACACGGCAAAGGCCCGCTCGCTCGCCTCGCGCAATTGCGCATCGGTATCGAGCGCGACGCCAGCCTCGAACATCGCTGAATAATACGAAGGCTCGCTCTTGGCGAAAGCGAGATAGGCTTTGCCGACCCGGTCGAAGGCGCTCATCGCATCCGGGCGGCCGTCATCCCAGGCTTTGGCAAGCGCGGCGGTAAATTGCTCGAAACCGCGCTTCGCCACGTCGGCGAGCAATTCGTCGCGGTCGCGGAAATGCCGATAGGGCGCGGCCGGCGAAACGCCGGCCCAGCGCGCGGCATCGGCGAAGGTGAAGCCGGCCGGACCTTTCTCGGCGATCAGCGCCAGGGCGGCGCGCACCAGCGTTTCGCGCAGATCGCCGTGGTGGTAGCCGCGCGGCCCCGTCTCCGGCCCATGTCCGCTGCCTTTGCCCCATTTCATGTTAAGGGCATTAACATGAGTCTTGCGCCTCCGTCGATGGTCGGCTGACGCCAACGCCGTTGACGCGCCGATCCGCCTCGTTCTTTATCGAGATAAGTGTATTGGTAAAATACAACCATGAGTATTTTAGCCCCTGCCGGGCCGAAACTTGCGCCAAGCCCGCCGCTGGCGCCGGCGACCGAGGTGGGCGCGCTCGGCATCAATCAGCTCAAACGATACTGGTCGCGCACCATGGCGGCGCTCGCCGGCCATCCAGCGCCCGCGAGCCTGCATGACCGCCATCTCGACTATCTCGTCGTACACGCCTGCGGCATCGGGCTGGAGCAGACCGCGCAATGCCTGAGCGACACGCGGCCGAGCTTCGCGGAGTTCGAGCGCTGGATCGTCGCGACCACCGGCGGCGTCGATCCGTTGCGCATTGCGCGCATCAATGCGGCGGTCGCCGGCACCGATTATCCAGACGAGATCAAAAACTGGCTCGCCGCGGTGGAGGCGAGCGAGCCGGTGCTTTCCGCCGGCGATCTCGCGTTCTGGGATCAGCATGGTTACGTCGTGCTGCACGACGCCGTTCCCGCCGCCGGTCGCGAAGCCGCGGCGCGGGCGCTATGGCATCACCTCGGCGCGCGCGCCGGCGACGCTGAGTCGTGGTATGTGCGCAATGACCACGGCATCATGGTGCAATATTTCCAGCACCCCGCCTTCGAGGCCAATCGCCGTAGCCCGCGCATCCACAAGGCCTTCGCACAACTCTGGGGCAACGCCGATCTCTGGGTCACCACCGACCGCGTCGGCTTCAATGTGCCGGAGCGGCCGGGATGGATGTTCCGCGGCCCCGACCTGCACTGGGATGTCAGCGTGAAAACGCCGATCCCGTTCGGCACGCAGGGCATTCTCTATCTGACCGACACCCCGCCGGAGCAAGGCGCCTTCACCTTGGTGCCCGGATTCCAGCGCTGGGGCGAGCAATGGCTAAAGAGTTTGCCGTCCGGCAGCAATCCGCGCCAGCAGGATATGCACGCACTTGGGCCTCGCGCTATCGGCGGGCGCGCCGGCGATCTCATCATCTGGCACCAGGCGCTGCCGCACGGCGCCAGCCCCAACCGCGGCTTAGCTCCGCGCCTGGTGCAGTACATCAACATGTTTCCGACGAAATTCGAGGAGCAGGAGGAGTGGATTTAACGGCGAGTCCGTTGTCGAGCCACCAACGGTAAGCGGTCAAACAATGTCGGTCCGCCCGGCTGCGCGCCTTCGATGGTCAGCAGCCGCAGCTTGGTGACGACTCCGCCTGAGGCGGAGAAGCCGCCGGTTTTGCCGTCGGCCGCCAGCACGCGATGGCACGGCATCACCAGCGGGCACGGATTTTGCCCGAGCGCCTGCCCCACCGCACGCGCCAAGGCGCGGTCGCCAAGCCGTTCGGCGATCTCACCGTAAGTCAGCGTCCGCCCCGGCGGGATGGTGCGCGCGATGGCGTAGACGCGCCGATTAAACTCCGGCGTATCCTCGTCGTCGATTTCAATAATGCTCAGATCGCGTGGTTCCCCGCGCAGCAACGCCACGATGCTGTCGATGGCGCGCTGCAGTTCGGGCGGAACCGGCGCTTCCCGCGCGGAAGGATAGCGCCGCAGCACGCGCGCCCGCGTGGCGCGCTCGCTCGCCTCAGGCAACTGCACGCCTTTGAGCCCGCGCGCGCTCCATACGATGCCGCAGAAGCCGATGGCCGTCTCAAATAATGCAAAGTTTTGTTCCGGCATGATTCAGGCACGTTAACACGCAGCCTCAAGCCGCGCCGCCCGTTTCCTGGTCCGCCTTCATGGCGATGCGCAGCGGCTTGGGGATCGGTTTTGCCTTGCCGCCGGACACGAAGGCGACCTGCACATGCGCCTCGACGATCAGTTCGTCGCCGCGCTTGACCTGCTGATGCAGCGTGACGGAGGCGCCCTTCACCTGCGATGGCGCGGTGACGATGTCGAGCACGTCGTCCATATGCGCCGGTCTTCGGAAGGCAATATCCATGTGGCGCACCACGAACGAGAAGCCCGGCGCCTCGGCCGCCGCCTGCTCGAACAGCGCGCGGTGATCGGCGCCGATCAGCCGCAGATAATTGGTGCGCCCGCGTTCCATGAAGCGCAGATAGCTGGCGTGATAGACGATGCCGGAAAAATCCGTGTCCTCGTAATAGACGCGTAGGGCTTGCGTGTGGCGGCCGTCGCGAATTTCACCGTCGAGGGAATTCATGGAGCGGTCAGCCCGCGCGCGCCATTGGCGGCGAGGGTTTAGGAACGTCCTGTTTCCATTCCTTGGCGGCTTCGATCCAAGAAGCGATCGCTTCTTGCACGTTCTTCAGCGCTTCTTCCGGCGTCTCGCCATCGGAAATGCATCCCGGGAGGTCGGGCACGGTGGCGAGGTAGCCGCCGCCGTCGCTCTCCGCCAATCGCTCGATACGCACTGCGTGTTGGAGGTTCATTGAATGTCTCTCATCTGTCATGGCCGGGTCTGTCCCGGCCATCCACGTCTTTTTTAATGCCACGCGTAAGGAAAGGCGTGGATGCCCGGCACAAGGCCGGGCATGACGGAATTCTAATCCTCTTCCTCTTGCCCGAACAACCCAAACTGACTTGGATCCCGCGCCGGTTCCGGCAGGCCGAGATGCTTGAAGGCCTGGCCGGTAAGCAGCCGCCCGCGCGGGGTGCGTTGGATGAAGCCCTTCTGGATCAGGAACGGCTCAATGATGTCCTCGATGGCGTCGCGCGGCTCGCTCAAGGCGGCGGCCAGCGTGTCGACGCCGACCGGCCCGCCGCCATAGCCCTCCGCGATGGTCAAAAGATAGCGCCGGTCCATAGCGTCGAGTCCGCTGCTGTCGACTTCCAGTTCGCCGAGCGCGCTGTCGGCGACGCCGCGGTCGATCGCCTTATTGCCATCGACATGGGCAAAGTCGCGCACGCGCCGCAGCAGCCTACCGGCGATGCGCGGCGTGCCGCGCGCGCGGCGCGCGATCTCGTTGGCGCCGTCCGGCGTGATACCGATGCCGAGCACGCGGGCGCCGCGATTGACGATCAGCTCAAGTTCTTCGACCGAATAGAAATTCAGCCGCACCGGAATGCCGAAACGGTCGCGCAGCGGATTGGTCAAGAGGCCGGCGCGCGTGGTGGCGCCGACCAGCGTGAACGGCGACAAGTCGATCTTGACCGAGCGCGCCGCCGGGCCCTCGCCGATGATGAGGTCGAGCTGGAAATCCTCCATCGCCGGATAGAGGATTTCCTCCACCGCCGGATTGAGCCGGTGGATCTCATCGATGAACAGCACGTCGCGCGGTTCGAGGTTGGTCAGCAGCGCGGCGAGATCGCCGGCCTTGGCGATGACCGGTCCGGAGGTGGAGCGGAAGTTGACGCCCAATTCGCGGGCGACGATCTGCGCCATCGTGGTCTTGCCGAGCCCGGGCGGGCCGACCAGCAACACGGGGACGAGCGCTTCGTTGCGCGCCCGCGCCGCCTCGATGAACACCGAGAGATTGGCGCGCGCCGGCTGCTGGCCGATGAATTCGGACAGTCGCTGCGGCCGCAATGAGGTTTCGCCGGAGTCCTCTTCGCGGCGCTCGGGCGTGACGAGGCGGCGGGGCGTGGTGCTCA
>JBBRAL010000061.1:0-26436 GCA_038206805.1 Hyphomicrobiales bacterium
CGTGATCCTGGAGCGAATGGCCGCTGCATGAGGACGGACAAAACTGAGATCGCTCAGCGCTACATCAAGCTTGAAAACGGCGCTCACGCCGCATCAGCGGTCCGCGCCGCGCGGAAAACATCATTGTTCGAGGTGCCCTTAAACAATTCAAGCCTTCTTCCTTTTCACCGCCGGCAGCTTCGCCGCCTTCCTGAGCGCGGTGTTGATGCGGCTCTGCCAGCCGCGCCCGCCACGGCGGAAATGCGCAACGACATCCGGATCGAGCCGAATGCTTACCGCGTTTTTCGGCGATTTCGATTTCGGCCGGCCGCGCGCCACCGGCACGCCGCCGATGTGCCAGACGCCGCGCGCGAAATCCTCATCGGTCAACTCCGGGATTTCGTCGTAATCCCTCTTGGTGTTGACGTAGGCGTCAACCTTCGCCATGTCGCTGCCCGTAGCGCGCCTTTTCTCGGTCATTGGCCTTCCTCATCGAAATGACGTGCCGCGCGCCCCCGCGCGGCGTCCAGCACACGATCACCATGCGTCCGCGCAAGGTGCCGACCGAATTGATCCGCGGTTCGCCGTAGTTGTGGCGAAGGTCGGGGATGTCAATCGTCTCGGCCGCAAAGACTTCCTCGGCATGGGCGAAATCGAGGCCGCGTTCGCGCAAGGTCCGGTCGCGCTTGGCGGGATCAAAGGTGATCTTCATCGCATATTATTGTATATACATTAAATACAGCAATCAAGTGGCGGTTGCTGGCCGGTCTGGCATAGGATGGCGGGCATGACCTACACCACCGCCCTCATCGTTGGCGCCGGCTCGGGCCTTTCGGCCTCGCTGGCGCGCGTCTTCGGCAAGGCCGGCATGAAAGTCGCGCTGGCGGCGCGCTCTGCCGCCAAGCTCGACGAATTCGTCAAGGCGACCGGCGCCAAGGCCTTCAACTGCGATGCCGCCAAGCGCGACGAGGTCGAGAAGCTGTTCGCCGATCTCGACGCCGCGCAGATGACGCCCGACGTCGTGGTCTACAACGCCAGCTATCGCACGCGCGTGCCGATGGCCGAGCTCGATCCGGTCGAAGTCGAGAAAGCCATCGCGATCACCGCCTTCGGCGCCTTCCTGGTGGCGCAGGCGGCGGTCAAGCGGATGCTGCCGCGCGCACATGGCGCGATCCTGTTCACCGGCGCCTCGGCTTCCGTGAAGGGCTATGCGCAGTCGGCGTCCTTCGCCATGGGCAAGTTCGCCTTGCGCGGGTTGGCGCAGAGCATGGCGCGCGAATTATCGCCGCAGGGGATTCACGTCGCGCATTTTGTGATTGATGGCGGCATCAGGAGCGCCCGCCGCGTGGAGCCGGCCGATAATCCGGACTCGCTGCTCGATCCCGACGCGATCGCGCAGAGTTATCTCAACGTGCTCAATCAGCCGCGCAGCGCCTGGACGCAGGAGCTCGAATTGCGGCCCTGGGTGGAGAAATTCTAAGCCGAATATTTATCAGATAAGACGGCGATCTCGTTTCCCTCTCCCCTTGTGGGAGAGGGTGGCTTGCGCGGAGCGATAGCGAAGCGCGAGCCGGGTGAGGGGTCATAGCCTCACGCGAGTCCGGACCCTTCACCCGCCTCGCTCATGCTGAAGCATTCGCTCGGCACCCTCTCCCACAAGGGGAGAGGGGAAGAAAGAAATTCACCGCCCCAGCATCCCCATCACCGTGTCCCAGTTCACGAAGGCCTGCTTGGGGCCGACCTTCACCACGCCGGTGTCGTGCAGATAGGCCGAGCCAAGCATCAGGCCCGCGCCGACAATCATTCCAATGACGAAGCGCATCGTTCCCTCCAGCCAATAGGCGGAATCTGCCGCCATCATACTCCGCAATCGGCGGCCGGGGAGGCCGGTTTTGCCCTCACGCGGCTGTGAATTGCCGATTCATAAACGGTTTACCCGGCCCCCCTAGCTTTGCCGGCGTGGGGAGCGTTGCGTATGATTTCCATCGTCAACGGCTATGTCTGCAACAGTTCGTGCGAGGCCGCCACGGCCAAGCAGGGCAAGGACCCGCACGCGCCGCCAGGCGCGCCCCCTGGCGCCGCCGGCAAGACCTCTGGTTTCGACAAACAGCCGGCGACCATCCTGGACGGCGCGCTCAAGGATATGTTAAGCGCGAACGCCGTGACCGCGGCGAATAGCGCGGCGGCGGCCAATGGCCCGCAGCCGCCGACGGTCAATCTGCTGGCGTAATCGCCAGCGGCCGAGTGGCATGGCCGGCGCTTGCGTGCTAGACGCCTGTGCATGATCCCGAAAAGTGGGGACCGGTTTTCGGGCAAGATCATGCACAACAATAAAGCGTCATGACCAATCCCGACGATCTCAGAATTCTCGCACCCACCGGAAAACTGCGCGGCGGGGTGGTGGTCTCGCCGGCGGCCTCGGCGTTTTTCGCCATCAAGGACGGCGCGGGCGAGGTGCGCGGCGTCACCATCGACCTGCTGACCGAATTCGCCGCGACGCTGAAGCTGCCGCTGGCGCTGCAGGTCTATTCCAATTCCGGCCAGGTGACCGACGCGGTGGCCGCCGGCGACTGCGATCTCGCCTTCATGCCGCGCGATGCCACGCGCGAGACCAAAGTCGATTTCGGCCCGGCCTATTACATTATCGGCAGTACCTACTTGGTGCCGGCCGGCTCGAAAATCCAAACCATCGACGAGGTCAACCGGCCGGGCGTGCGCATCGTCGCCATCTCCAATACCACTACCGCACGCAGCGCGCGGCGAACCGCGCCGAATGCGTCAGTCGAGGAAGTGCCGAGCGTCGAGCAGATGGCCGAAATGGCGCGAACCGGGCAGGGCGACGCCTTCGCGCTGTCGCATGATTCGTTTGCCGGGCTTTTGCCGAAACTGCCGGGCGCGCGCGTGCTCTCTGGGAACTTCCAGCAGACCGGCATCGCGGTGGCGGTGCCCAAGGGACGCAGCGCCGCGCTGAAAATCGCCAGCGGCCTGATCGAGGACGCCAAGAAGTCCGGGTTGGTGCGGCGCGCGCTCGACCGCGCCGGTTTTGCAGACGCCGAGGTGGCGCAGGGCGCCGACTGACGCGGACTCATTCGGTGGCGCGATCCATGCGGCGTAATGGCTCAATCTCGGCTGGCGAACCTTGAAATGAGCAGTTGACGCGGCCATCGCAACACACAAATATTCAACGGTGCGCCAAGGCGGGCTCACGTGCCGCCGGTTGCGATTGGAGCGGCTGGCGGCCAATTCCAAATACGATAATGGGCGGCAAAATGTTGAACGGAGATAGGCGATGATCGGTCGTATGGTTCTTTGTCTGGCGCTGGTATGCGGTGCCAGCGCGGCATTGGCGCAAACGCCGGCCTGCAGCCTCTACAAGGTCAATACCAGCCTGCTCAATATCAGCGAGAAGGCCGGCGGCGACATCTTTATCGACGTGCTTGAGGATGGCGATATCGCCTGCATCGCCCGCGAACAGAAGGTCGATGGCCGCGATTGGGGCTATATCTCGTACAAGCTGGAGAAGTCCAAAGAGCACACGCCGGTCGATGGCTGGTCGACGTTGCGTTATTTGACAAAATTGTCGCCGGCCGAGGCCGCGGCCTTGGGAGCCGGCGCGGCGCCGGCTGCCGCCGCTGCTGCACCTCCGCCGGCAGCGGCTGCCGCACCACCGCCCGCGATAGCCAAGGCGCCACCTCCGCCCGCGCCGCCCGCTCCGCCGGCTCCTGCCGTAGCGGCCGCGCCACCTGCGCCCGCCGCCGCTCCGCCCGCGGCGGTTGCGGCGCAAACGCCGGCCGCCATGCGTCCCGAGGACGTGCTGCGCTTTGACCAGGCGATTCCGTTCGGCGCATTCCCGGTGAACGGCCACTCGATCAAGGAAATTATCGACAGCGACAAGCCGCTGTTTTCTCCGATCGAAGGCTTGGAAGATGCTATTTGGCAGAAAAAGTGCACCGAGTGCCACAAGTGGAACCAGGCGCGGCTGTGCGAACAGGGCAAAACCTATGTGAAGACGCCGCGCCACGTATTGCGCGTCAAGCACCCGTTCGGCGGCACCTTAAAAATCGCATTGATGCGGTGGGCCAAGAGCGGCTGCGAGTAAAACCGCGTCCGGCTCGTTACGTGGCCATGCAGGATGCACGAAGCCTTTGTTGTCGGGAGATTTGAATGCGCTCAAATATGATTCGTATTTGTCTTACGCTTGCGCTCATGGCCGCCGCACTGGGTTTCCGCGGTGCGCATGCGCAGGATTTCCTCAACCGCGATTGGGTGCTCAATCCGGCGCTGTCGAACGTCTATATGCAGACCGTGAAGCTCAATTCTAAATTCGAAACTCACCAATTCACCGCCGTGGAAGGCAGCATCAGCAAGGATGGCGATGCCAACGTCAAGATCGATCTGGCGTCGATCGAAACGCATGTCGACCTGCGCAATGTGCGCATGCGCTTCCTGCTGTTCGAGGTCTTCAAGTTTCCCTCCGCCGAGATCAGCGCGAAACTCGACAAAGCCAAATTGCAGGACTTGGCGACCAAGACGCGTATAGCCTACCCGCTCAAACTCAAACTCAGCATGCATGGGATGGTCAACGAGATCGAGACGCAGGTTTGGGTCACCCGCATCAGCGACACGGCGGTCTCGGTTGCAACGATCCAGCCTATCATCGTGAGCGCGGAAAGCTTCGGGCTGACCGGCGGCGTCGGCAAGCTGGCGGAAGCCATGGGCGGCATTCTTATTGTGCCGGCCGCGTCGATCACCTTCGATTTGATGTTCGGCTCGGGCAGCCTCAAACCGGAGCTTGATACGGCGCGGGAAAACAGGGAAAAGATCAAGGTCGCGGAAGCCGCCAAGAACATCACCGCCGAGGCTTGCGAGACCCGCTTCAGCGTGATCTCGCAGACCGGCGCCATCTATTTCAAGACCGGCAGCGCCGAACTCGACCAGGCGAGCGAGCCGTTGCTCAACAGCGTCGCCGACATCGCCAACCACTGTCCGGCGGTCAAGATCGACGTCGCCGGCCATACCGACCATGTCGGCGATGCGCGTCATAATCAGCGGCTGTCCGAGCGGCGCGCCCGCTCGGTGGTCGACTATCTGACTGCAAAAGGCGTCGCCGCGGCACGCATTCAATCGGCCGGATACGGCGATACCAAGCCCGTCGCCGCGAACGATACCGAAGAGAACCGGGCCAAGAACCGGCGGATCGAGTTCAAGGTCAAAAAAGAATAGCGGCTGGCGGCCATGGCTATTCCGCGCATCGTGCGAGGCCAAAGGCCAAGTGCAAGGTCAAATGCAAGGTCAAGTGCAAGGTCAAGTGCAAGGTCAAGTGCAAGGCCGGCGCCGTAGCGCGCTATCCGGCCAAGCGGGCGCCGGTTCGCCTTAGAAAATAGGATCAAGCCGACAATCCGGAGCGCGTGCCCGATTCAACTGAACCGGGCCGCGCTCCAGCTCATCGACGCATCACACGCAATGCCCTTGCGGATTGAGCCTCTTGGGCGGCGGGCAATTTGGCCCATTATTTCTGGGTGCAGCGGCCGCCCGGTTCCGGGCTGCGGCATCGGCAGCGGCCTTGTTCCTGGCGGCGTCGGCGGCCGCCCGGTTTCTGGCCGCGGCATCGGCAGCGGCCTTATGCTTGGCGGCGTCGGCGGCAGCGCGGTTCCTGGCAGCCGCGTCGGCAGCAGCCTTGTTCCTGGCAGCGTCGGCGGCAGCCCGGTTCCTGGCGGCCGCATCGGCAGCGGCCTTGTTCCTGGCAGCGTCGGCGGCAGCCCGGTTCCTGGCGGCTGCGTCGGCCGCAGCCTTGTTTCTGGCAGCGGCATCGGCGGCGGCCTTGTTCCTGGCGGCCGCGTCGGCCGCAGCCTTGTTTCTGGCGGCAGCGTCGGCGGCAGCCCGGTTCCTGGCAGCGGCATCGGCAGCAGCCTTATTCTTGGCTGCATTGGCGGCGGCATCGGCAGCGGCCTTGTTCCTGGCGGCAGCGTCAGCGGCAGCCTTGTTCTTGGCTGCATTGGCAGCTGCATCGGCCGCGGCCTTGTTTCTGGCGGCATTGGCGGCGGCATCGGCGGCAGCCTTGTTCCTGGCGGCAGCGTCAGCGGCAGCCTTGTTCTTGGCTGCATTGGCGGCGGCATCGGCCGCGGCCTTGTTCCTGGCCGCGAGGGCGGCCGCGTCGGCAGAAGCCTTGTTCTTGGCCGCATTGGCGGCGGCATCGGCGGCAGCCTTGTTCTTGGCTGCATTGCCGGCAGCATCGGCAGCCGCCTTGTTCTTGGCCGCATTGGCGGCTGCATCGGCGGCGGCTTTGTTCTTGGCCGCAAGGGCGGCGGCGTCGGCTGCAGCCTTGTTCTTGGCTACATTGGCGGCAGCATCGGCAGCCGCTTTGTTCTTGGCGGCATTGGCGGCGGCGTCGGCTGCAGCCTTGTTCTTGGCTGCATTGACGGCAGCATCGGCAGCCGCTTTATTCTTGGCCGCAAGGGCAGCGGCGTCGGCGGCGGCTTTGTTCTTGGCAGCAGCGTCGGCAGCAGCCTTGTTCTTGGCCGCGAGAGCAGCCGCGTCTGCGGCAGCCTTGTTCTTGGCTGCATTGGCGGCAGCATCGGCAGCCGCTTTGTTCTTGGCCGCAAGGGCAGCCGCGTCGGCAGCAGCTTTGTTCTTGGCCGCGAGAGCAGCCGCGTCTGCGGCAGCCTTGTTTTTGGCGGCGAGGGCGGCCGCATCGGCAGCAGTCTTGTTCTTGGCCGCGAGAGCAGCCGCGTCTGCGGCAGCCTTGGTCTTGGCGTCGGCTTCGGCCTTCAGTTTGGCGTCGGCGGCGGCCTTCGCCGCGGTATCGGCCTTCAGCTTGGCTTCGGCGGCGGCCTTGTCAACCTTCGCCTTGGCGTCAGCCTTCACTTTGGCTTCGGCATCGGCTTTCAGCTTGGCGTCAGCCTTCAGCTTGGCTTCAGCTTTCAGCTTGGCCGCCGCATCGGCAGCAGCCTTCTGCTTGGCCGCGGCTTCGGCCTTCAGCTTGGCAGCAGCTTCGGCATCGGCCTTCAGCTTGGCCGCATCGGCCGCGGTCTTATTCTTGGCTTCGGTATCGGCCTTAAGCTTGGCTGCCGCTGCCGCGGCCTCCAGTTTGGCCTTATCGGCGTCCGCCTTCATTTTGGCAGCGAGATCGGCATCCGCCTTCACCTTGGCGGCGGCAGCGGCGTCCGCCTTGATCTTGGCATCGGCAGCGTCGGCTGCCTGCTTCGCGGCAGCGGCATCGGCCGCAGCCTGCTTCGCGGCAGCGGCGGCGGCATCGGCGGCGGCTCTCTGCGCCGCATCGTTGGCCGCCTTTTGCTGGGCAAGTGCATCGGCGACAGCCCGTTGCGTAGCAAGCGCCGCGGCATCGGCCGCGGCCTTCCTGGCCGCGGCTTCGGCGGCGGCATTGCGGAAGGCGTCGGCAATGGCGCCGGCCGTGCTCAGGAAGATGGCCGCATCGGATGCGGAATTCCGCTTATCGCGCAGACAGCTCCGCCGCGACGCCTGGCAAGACCGCACGGGTTCGCCAGCCTGATTGCACGCTATGAAGTTGTCGTTGCAATCGGCGACATCGGCGCTGCTGGGCTCGATAAGACCAAACGTCCGGCGCTCGCATGAGAGCACGCGCGGCCCGATTTGAACGGCCGAGCGCGCATCGGGACAGATGCACACGCCATCGATAATGTCGCCGCCGGTGCAGGCGAACCTCGCCAAGCGACAGCGCCCGCCGATAAGGACCGTATCTCTCGGGCAGACGCATTCGCCACGGAAGAAGACGGTGCCGCCTCGGCACGTGCGCACATTGGTGATGACGGTTTCCGGAATGAACGGCGCCACGGTTTCATACGCAACCGCGGGAGCCGAGACCATCGGCGCTATGACGGCGACGCCCGGCGTGACGGTGGGCGCTGAAATGAATTCCCACTCGGCGGTTGCCGGCGGCGGGGCCGCGGCTGCGGCCGCGGGGTCAAGATCGAGCGGCACGAGACTCAAAGGTCCAGTCGCTTCTTGCAGCGCGAGGTAGAGGCCGGTTGTCACGCTCTTGATGCGCACGAACAACTGGCCCGGGACTGGCTCAATCTGCCAGCTATCGGCGTTTGAACCGGGCGCAACGGCGCCAAGCTCCGGAATGCCGTTCTGGGTATGAAGATTAAGCATCAACTTGACGTTCTGGATGTGGACCAAGGCAACCTCGCCCGGCACCGGCACAAGCACCCATTGGGCTTCAGTTGTATCGGCCCCGATCGCGGCGGCGGTCGGCGCATTGCCGGAACTGTTCAGGTAAAGGGTCGGGTTGCCGTGATTGCGCACGAAAGAGGGGGGAGCCTGCTGGGCTTGCGCACTGCCGGCGACGATCGTGAGCCAGACGCCCAAGACCAGAGCCAGCGTTGCGGCCAGCCTGCCAGCGGTAATTCCAGACGCCAGCGATTTCAAGAAATAATGCGGCGCGCGTAGAAAGTTCACGGCGTCATGCCGCATGCCAAGCTTACGCATGATTCTTCTTCCCTGACTTTAGTGCGCGTGACGCGCTGCAAACCCCAACGCCATCGAAGCTTGAATCGCAAAGATGACGCTGCTGAACCTCAGTTATTAAGCCTTGAAAAGGGGAGTTTAGCGAACTCCGTTCAGATCGATATCCAACACGATTTTGCACGCTCGCACAACCCAGCATTAAGTCGGCTAGCGAACTTTTCCGGTTCCGCGCGATCCGTTTGCCGGTGAAGCCTAGCGCGCCGTCCAGCGCCGCAATCCGGCGAGCGCCAGATAAAGCAGCGCCGCGCCGGCGAGCGCCCAGCACAAAGACGGTATCCATTGCAGCGCGGCCTTGAGCGAAGCATCGGCGTTGAGCCCGGTTGCCACCGCCGCCATGCGGGCGAGCGTTGCCAGCGCCAGCGCCGAGAACAGCAGGCCCGACATGCGGCCTTCGCCGCCATTCTCGCCAATCGCGAACGCCACCGTGAAGGCGCTCATCAGGATCGCGCCCCAGGCGGCGCCGGCGGCGAATTGCGCCAGCACCAAAAGCTCCAACCCCTGCGCAACATGCGCGCCGAGAATGGCGAGCGCACCGATCAGTCCAGCCGCGCCCATCACCGCGTAGCCGCCGAAGCGATTGGTGATGACGCAGGCCGGGAACATCGCGATGTTGAAGCCGACCCAGAAGACCGGCATCAGCCATTGCAGATCGCCCGGTTTGGCGAAGCGCAGATACAAGGGCGCGCTGTCGAGTGCGAAATGCATCTGATAGCCGAGCGCCAGGACGATCATACCGAGCGCGAATACCGCAGCCGGCGCGGTCAGCGTGCCGAAGGCGCGCACCGGCGGGCGCTCGGCCGCGGGCGAGGGCGCGTTCGCCAGCATGCGTTCGGCCGAGATCATGCCGAGCGTGGTCAGCAGCAGCACGATGCTGGCAACTGCGAAGGGTATGCGCGGATCGATATTGCGCAGGCCGATGGCGAGATAGGGAGCGATGGCCCCGGCGATGCCATAGCCCAGCATGGCGAGGCTGGTGAGATAGGGGATCGCCGGCTTGGCGGCATATTTGCCGAGCAGCATCAGCGGTGGCGCGCGCAATGCCGACGAGGTCACGGTCCACACCACCGTCACCGCGATCAGCAGCGGCGCGCCGGCGATGGCCACAAAGGGCAGGGCAATGAAGGCCGCGCAGGACAGCGCGGTTGCCGCCGCCACCCAGACGCCGAGCCGTCCCATCACGCGCGTCACTTTGTCGGCGGCGATGCCGGTGGCGAAATCGCACAGCGTGAAGATCGCCTGATCGAGCATCAGCAGCAGGATCACGGCGCTCGTCGGCAGCCCGGCACTGGCGGCGAGTTTCGGCAAATAGATCGCATAGACCGTCCAGCACAGCGTGAAGAACAGCTGCAGGACCGCGAGATACCAGCCGAAGCGCTGCGAGACGGCGTTCATCGCGGTCAGATCGTGACGATCACATTGCCGATGGTGCCTTTTTCCACCGCCTCATGAGCGGCGGCGATGTCGGCGAGCGCGTAAGTCGGCTGCGCCACTTGGTTGCGCAGCTTGCCATGCGTAAGCGCGCGTTCGATGGCAGCGAGTTCGCGCTCGCGCATCGCCTGGTCGAGCTCGTAGACCAGAAAGAACTGCACGCGGATCGACTGGGTCAGGCAGAAAAATGCCGGCAGAGTCGCTTCCGCCGCGCCGGTGCCGTAGACGATGACGCTGCCCTTGGGCCGCAGCACGCCGGGCAACAACTTGGCATTGGCGGCGAGATCCATCTCGACCACCGCGTCGACGCCGTGCTTGTCGGTAATCTGCATCACCCGTTCGCCGACATTCTCGCGCTTGTAGTCGATGGTGTGGTCGGCGCCGGCTTCAAGCGCGGCCTTGGCTTTCTCCGGTGAGGAAACGGTAGCGATGATGCGCGCGCCCACCGTCTTGGCGAACTGGATGACATATTGGCCGACCGCGCCGGCGCCACCGGCCACCAGCAGGGTGCTGCCTTTGCTTGCATGGCTCAGCGTTACGGCGTGCGTGGCGGTCATGGCCGGAATGCCGAGACAGGCGCCAGCCTCGAAGCTCACGCCGTCCGGCAGCTTCACCGCCTGCGCGGCGGGCAGCGCGATATATTCTGCCGCCGTGCCGAAGGCGCGCTTCCATTGGCCGTTCCAGACCCAGACCCGCTCGCCGATGCGCGATTTTGCAACGCCGTCGCCTGTCTGGTCGATGACGCCCGCGCCGTCGCTGTGCGGGATCACGCGCGGCCAGGCGATCTTGCGAGTGGCGCCCAGGCGCGATTTGACATCCGACGGGTTGACGCCGGAGGCGGCGAGCTTGACGCGTACTTCGCCGGGGCCGGCTTGCGGCGTGTCCACTTCGCCGACGCGGAGAACCTCGCGCGCCGATCCGTTCTGCTCGTAGAAAGCCGCTCGCATGGGTCACATCCTTTGCACGAAACGAAATGCCGCGTTTACGGTAGCATGCTGACGCAGCCATGAAATCGGTGGCCGCCGGAACCGAAAGACCGGCCGGCAGCTTATTATATTGAGACTATCAGAACGATGGGTTTGGGGGCGGACGGCGCTTTTCGCAAATTCATGCGGAAAGCCGTCGGCGTTTGGCTAGGAACCAATGAGGTCCGAGCATGACTTATCGCGTCTACAGCGGTCCAAAGGGATCGGAAGAGATTGCCCCGCTCGCCAAGGAGCAAATGCTGTTCAAGGAATTCGCCTCGCTTGACGCTGCGCTGTCATGGGCACGTCACCTGGGGCAGAGCGGCCGGGTGCCGCTGCAGATCGACGGCGACGACGGAACCCGCATGAACCGCAGGGAAATCGGCGAGGCCCTGGGTGCCGGCATGCGCGATCAGGTCGGCGGGCCGTCCGCGCCCTGATGGACGCAAGCGGGGCCTGATCAGTATAGGCAAAATCAACCGGCGATCCGGCTCCATTCGGAGCGGGCGCGCACGGTCAGCGTCTGCCATTTGGTGCCGACGGTATCCCAGTTGACCAGCGGGTGCTGGGCGCTTGCCGGAGCGTTCGCCGCTTCGATCGCATTGTGCGAGTCATAGAGATAAGCGCTGCCGACGGTTAGAAAGGCGCCGAGTATAATTCCAAGCAATATGCGCATAACGAACCTCCACTGTCCCCGCTACAGAACGCGCCCGCAAAGGCGAAGTTCCCGGCCGGCGGGCGGCATGCCGGCGCCATTGTGGCCTGCGGCGGGCGCTCCCGGGTGCTGCCGCCAAAGCCATGCGTTGCGCCCGACCCCTTATTATAACGTATTGAAAAGACTAGAGTTCAGCCTTAAAAAACTTCGCCCGTAAACAAAATTAACTGCTATATTAAGGTTATGAGTAGGGAAACAGTAAAAACGGCCCGGCGGTCTCCCAAAACCGCCCGGCGGCCGGCCAAAAAGGCCGCCAAGACCGTCACCAAGAGCGCTCGCGCCGCCGATAATAAGAAGGCAGCGAAGTCGGCGCGCAACCCGGTCGGCAACGCGCCGCAGCCCGCGCGTGCGGGCGCGGTGCGCGCGCAAAGCGCCATGTCTAAGACGGCGCCGGAGATGTTCCGCACCTTGAGCCCGCCGGTGCAGCCTTTGGCCGCGCACGAAATCCTGATTAAGAGCCACAAATACCGGATCGGCGAGATGGTGTATTACACCTCGCCGACATTCGGACGCGCCGCCGCTACCGGCAGTTATACGGTGGTCAAGCTGCTGCCGTCGGAAGGCGACGACTACCAATACCGGATCAAGAGTTCCGGCGAGGCATTCGAGCGCGTGGCCAAGGAAAGCCAGCTCGACCGCGCCTGAGCCGGGTTTTTCGCCGCCCGGTCCCGCGCGCGATAGTCTCCGCATCGACTATTTCAACGCCGCATCGGGTATGTAGAGCGGAAAAGCGGCCAAGGCCGCGCCCGCGCATGATCCCGAAAAGTGGCAACCGGTTTTCGGACGAGATCATGCGCCGGTAAGTAATAAGAGGAGGGAGTGCATGCCGATCTACATCACGCAAGGCCGCTACACCCGCGATGCCATCAAGGGCATGATCGTCAAACCGGAGGACCGCGCCGATCAGGTCTCGCGCCTGCTCTCGAAGGCGGGCGGGCGATTGATCGGCTACTATCTCACCTTCGGCGAATACGATTTTCTCGCCATCGCCGAGGTGGCCAGCGACACCCAGATGGCCGCGGTGCTGCTGGCGGCAGGCTCGAGCGGCGGCGTCACCGATCTCAAGACCACCGCGGCAATGACCTCGGTGGAGGCCAAGGGCGCATTCGCCGCCGCCGGCGATCTGGCGCCCGGCTTCAAGTCGGCCGGCGGGACTTAAAGCGCGCGCGGCCGCAAATCGTCACAGTGTTTTCATCAGTCTGAACAAAAGCGGGAGACGACATGTTCCAATTATTGCGCAGAGTAGCGAGCTTGACGGCGTTGGTGTTGTTGCCGGTGTTGTTGCCGGCGCCGGCGTCGGCGCAAAACTATCCGAGCCGCACCGTCAGAATGATCGTGCCGTTCGGGGCCGGCGGCCCGGCCGACGTCTATGCGCGCATTCTCGCCCAGCATCTGTCGGAGGAGACCAAGCAGTCCTTCGTGGTCGAGGATCGCCCGGGCGCCGGCTCGCTCGTCGGCACCGACGTGGTCGCGAAAGCCGCACCCGACGGCTACACGCTGCTGATCATGTCGAACACCCACACCACCAATGAATCGTTGATGCCGAAAAAGCCGTTCCAACTGATGCGCGATTTCGTGCCGGTGGCGAGCATCAATTATTCCGACCTGCTGCTGGTGGTGCACCCCTCGGTGCCGGCCAAGTCGGTGGCCGAACTCATCGCGCTGGCCAAGAAGGAGCCGGGCAAGCTCAATTACGCATCCTCCGGCCCGGGCACGCCCTATCACATGGCCGGCGAATTGTTCAAAGCCATGACCGGCACCGATATCGTGCATGTGCCGCACAAGGCCTCCGGCGACATGCGCAACAGCGTGCTGTCGGGCAACGTGCAATTGATGTTCGACGCCATCACCGTGATGTCGCAGATGGCCAAGGCCGGCAAGGTGCACGCGCTCGCCACCACCGGCGTCGCGCGCAATCCGCTGACGCCCGACCTGCCGACCGTGGCCGAAACGGTTCCCGGCTATGAGGCGACGATCTGGATCGGCCTGATGGCGCCGAAGGGTACGCCGAAGGAAGTCGTCAGCTTCCTCAACACCGCGGTCAACAAGGTGATCAACCTCCCGGCCGTGAAGGAGGCCTGGCTCAAGCAGGGCGCCATTCCGCTGGTGAAGACGCCGGAGGAATTCGACGCCTTCCTGCGCAAGGACATCGAAAAATGGGCGCATGTCGTGAAAGTGTCGGGCGCCAAGATCCAGTAATCGGACTCAAATGAGTATCGATGGAGTGCTGAACGGACTGCTCAGGTTTGCGTTGCCGGCAGCCGCCATCGCGGCGGTTGCGGTGGCGGCCAGCGCCTTGTTCGACCACCTGAACCTCGACCGGCGGGCGGCGGAGCGGCGTACGCTGCTTCAGCGCAACACCGAGCTCACCGTCAGCGCGCTTGCGCCCGGCTCGGCGCTCGCCTGTCTGGATGGCGGCGCCGGCGAGGCGATCGAGAATGCCTGCGAGAAGGCGATCTTCGCCGATCCGCCAAGCGCCGCCGGCGCGGTCGCCTTTACGGCGGCGCGGCTGGCGCTGCTGGCGCAGGCAGCCCCTCTCGCGCAAGGCAGTGAAGCGGCCTTTGCCGATGCGTTGGCACCCGCGCGCCGCGCCATCGAACTCGACCGCTATGGCATCGCCGCCCATGTGCTGGCGGTGCGCGACGGTTGCACCTTCGAGCACTGCGCGGCCTTTTCGCTGCTGCGCGATACCGTAGCGCTCAAGGCAAATCTGAAGGCGCAGGCCTTCGACAATTACGTCGCCCGTTATGCCGCCGCCTGGAATAAGGCCGAAGCCAAGAAAGAACCTAAAGACGAGCGCAAGGACGGGCCCAAAGACGGGCCAATGTCGGAAACACAGCCGCCCGCACCGGCGCCGCCGCCGGTCGCCAGCGCGCCGCAGACGCCCGCGCCGTCCGCTCACCCGGTGGCGAGCAAATACGATTTTCCCTCTGCCGCCTCGATCCCGCCGGTCAGCATCATGAATGCCGAGCCGCCGCTGCCGCCGCCACCGGCCGACAACGCCGCCGCGCCGCCTGCCACCAACGCCGCCGCGCCGCCTGCCGCCAACGCCGCCGCCCCGGTCAAATTGCCGGTGCCGCCAAAACGTCCGCAGGCGCAAGCGGCCACGCCGCCAGCACGCTGAGGCGCCAAGCTCGCACATCGCGGGTTCAGTTATTGCTGGCAAGGCGGACATCATGTCCGCTCATGATCCGAAACGGTCAATATAAACAAAACATAAAATTAGAACCTTTGACCGGCGGCAGCCGTCGCGGCCAACAACCGCCTTTGGCCGGAAGCTGTTGCTTCATTTAGCAATTGTACCAAGTTTTCGATTTATTCTTATGGTCGTTATAAATCTGGCCCGGTTCGATCGGCAGTGGTAGCTTTTGAAATCCGCAGCGGTCCCTTTTGATCTTCGACGAGGGACCATAGGGCTCAGCCGCAATTCTAGTTTTGCATGGGCTTACACATCGGGCGGAATGGAGAAGGCACCATGAAGCGACTTCTACTCGCAATGACCATCTTGGCGATTTCAACTGCGGCCTTTGCGGATCCGAACGGTCCAGTACGTAAAGGCAATAAGTGCTGGGCCGTCACGGATAGTCAACGTGGCTTTGGATTCTGGGATCAATGCGCCTCGGCTCAGGAAGTCGCCTCGCGCAACAAAGATAAAGGCACGCGCGACATAACCGACCAGGCAGTCACTCAGACGCCAGAATCTTTGTCCGCTGGCGGCGGCGGCGGTGGTGGCGGCGGCGGAGGCGGTGGCCGGTAGAAAATACTTTGTGTGAATGATAATAATTACAGAGAGGCCGCCTTAAGGGGCGGCCTCTTTCGCTTTTGGAACCGCAGCCGCGACATTTGCTTCTAGCGCTTGTGCTTCTAACACTTGGCGACATCCCACGATTTTGGCCGATATCCAGCGTCCCGGTAAAAAGCGGACATTGACTACCGGTGCCAGCCAGCCTCAATTAATGAGGACACCACCTCGAATGGCCGGCAGCGACGCCGGGCCCTCCCATGTTCACCTCCGTCCTGATTGCCAATCGCGGCGAGATCGCAGTCCGCATCGCCCGCACCGCCAGGCGGCTGGGGCTGCGCAGCATTGCGGTCTATTCGCAGGCCGACGCCCATGCGCTGCATGTGCGGCTGTGCGACGAGGCGCTGCCCATCGGCCCGTCGCCGGCGGCGCAGAGTTATCTGGCAACCGACAAATTGATCGCTGCGGCCTTGGCCGCGCGCGCGCAGTGCATTCATCCCGGTTACGGCTTCCTGTCGGAGAACGCCGAGTTCGCGCAAGCCTGCGCCGATGCCGGCATCGTCTTTGTCGGTCCGCCGCCCGCCGCGATGCGCGCCATGGGCTTGAAGGACCGCGCCAAGGCGCTGATGGAAAAGGCCGGCGTGCCGGTGGTGCCGGGCTTCCACGGCGAGATGCAGGAAGCAAAATTCCTCAAGCAGAAAGCCTATGAGATCGGCTATCCGGTGCTGATCAAGGCGGTCGCCGGCGGCGGCGGCAAGGGCATGCGGCGCGTCGACAAGCATGCCGATTTCGAGGCGGCGCTGGCGGGCGCCCAGCGCGAGGCACAAGCGGCCTTCGGCGACGCGCGCGTGCTGATCGAGAAATATGTCAATGCGCCGCGCCACATCGAGTTGCAGATATTTGCCGACAGCCACGGCAATGCCATTCATCTCAACGAGCGCGATTGTTCGTTGCAGCGCCGGCATCAGAAAGTCATCGAAGAGGCTCCTGCGCCGGGCATGACTGCCGCGCTGCGTGCGCGGATGGGCGCGGCCGCGGTCGCCGCCGCCAAGGCCGTGGGTTATGTCGGCGCCGGCACGGTCGAGTTCATCGCCGATGGCGCCGGTGGGCTGCGCGAAGACGGCTTCTGGTTCATGGAAATGAACACGCGGCTGCAGGTCGAGCATCCGGCGACCGAAGCCGTCACCGGCCTCGATCTGGTGGAGTGGCAGTTCCGCGTCGCGGCGGGCGAAAAATTGCCACTGAGCCAAGCGCAAGTGCCGCTCAACGGCCACGCCGTCGAGGCCCGCCTTTACGCCGAAGATCCCGAGCGTGGCTTCCTGCCCTCGACCGGAAAATTGATTGCGCTGCGATTTCCGCAAGGCGAAGGCCTGCGTGTCGATAGCGGCGTTGAGACGGGCGACGAGGTCACGCCGTTCTACGATCCGATGATCGCCAAGCTGATCGCGCATGGCGCAAGCCGCGAGCAGGCGCTCGACCGGCTGGCGGACGCGCTCGATGCCACCATTGTCGCCGGCCCGCGCAGCAATGCCGGATTCCTGGCCGTGCTCTGCCGCGCGCAAGAGTTCCGCTCAGGCTCCTTCGACACCGGCTTCATCGAGCGCAATTTGGAAGCGCTCGGCGCTACGCGCCAGGGCCTCGACCGCGCTGCCGCCGCGCTCGGGGCAGAGCAACTGCTGGCGCGCGAACGCGCGCGCATCGCCGCCGCCAATGAAAGCGAGCCGGGTGAGCCGGCCTCGGCTCATAACTCGCCCTGGGATGCCGGCGACGGCTTCCAGCTTGCCGGCGCGCGTCAACTGGCGTTGCCGATCCTGGCCGATGGCGAGAACCTGGTGGCGCAGGTGGAGCAGGGCGCCGGCGGTCCGGTCGTGTCGATCGACGGCATCGCGCCGGCCGGCGACGCGGTGGCGGTTGCCGGCGCGGACGCGGTCTATGTGCTGCGCCGCGGCCGCCAGACCAAAGTTGCCTTGCGCGATCTTTCGCTCGCCGAGGCGGCGGACGGCGCGGCTTCCGGGCTCGTGCGAGCGCCGATGCATGGCAAGGTGCTGGCGGTTCTGGTGGCGAAGGGCGAGCGCGTCACGCGCGGCCAGCGTCTCGCCATCATCGAGGCGATGAAGATGGAACACACCTTGACCGCGCCGGTCGAAGGCACCGTCAGCGAGGTCGCGGTCGCCGCCGACGCGCAGGTGGCCGAGGGCGCCAAACTGATGGTGATAGTGCCGGCCGAGCGAATAGAGGTTGCGGGCATCAAATTTCGGAATTGAAGCCATCGGAAACTATCGCTGGTTCGCGGCGTGCCGCGACCGTAGCGTCGGCCGAACGGATCGGAGGCGACCGCAATGCATTTTGATTTCATAACCGTCGATGTGTTCACCGACCGGCGGTTTGGCGGCAATCCGCTGGCGGTGGTGCTCGATGCGCGCGGCTTGTCGGCGCAGCAGATGCAATCCATCGCCGCCGAGTTCAATCTGGCGGAAACGACTTTCGTGCTGCCGGCGCGCGAGCCGTCGCATAGCGCGCAAGTGCGGATTTTCACGCCGCGCCGTGAGATGCCGTTTGCCGGCCACCCCAATATCGGCACGGCCTTCGTCTTGGCGATGCAAGGCAGCGCTTGCGGCAAGCCTGTCGGCGAGCCGCTTCTGTTCGAGGAACAGGCCGGCTTGGTCAAGCTCGATCTGATCAGGGATGGCGCGGCGGTCGTTGGCGCGCGCCTGGCCGCGCCACAATCGCTCCAGCGCGGCGACGTTATTGCCCCGGATATTATCGCGCGGGCCTGCTGCCTTGACCTCGGCGATATCGAAACGGCCAAACACCAGCCCTGCATCATTTCGTGCGGCGCGCCTTTCGCGGTTGCCGAATTGAAGACGCGCGCGTCGCTGGCGGCGGCACAGCCGCGGCCGGACCTGTTCGCGCAACATCTCAACACCGACCGCGCCACCGGCGTGCTGCTTTACACATACGACGGCGCAGGCGATGTCGATATCCAGGCGCGCATGTTTGCGCCGCTCTACGGGGTCGCCGAGGACCCGGCGACCGGCAGCGCCAATGTCGCGCTTGGCGGCCTGCTGGCCAGCCTGCGTCCGGAGGCTGATCTGATGCTGGAATTGCGCATCGCCCAGGGCGTCGACATGGGACGCCCCAGCCTGCTCGAAGCCGCCGCCGAGAAGAAAGACGGCCGCATCGCCGGGATGTGGATAGGCGGGAGATGTGTCGAGGTGATGCGCGGCAAACTGGAGCTGTAAGCGTCGGGATGCTATCCACGCGGCGGTACCGATTTCGGCTGGTTTGAAAGTCCGCAATGCCGCTTCATCTGATCAAATTGTCCGTTGGAACCGACTCGGTCGCCGATCTGGAGGACTGGATCAAGCTGAAGCTGAAGGAAAGAAAGCGGCGCGGCAAAAAGCCCGAGCGCATTCACACCACCCGCATGGTGCCCAAGCGCGCCGACGAACTCACCGACGGCGGCTCGATCTTCTGGGTGATCCGCGGCCAGATCATGTGCCGCGAGCGTATCCTCGACATCCGGCCGTTCACCGACAAGGACGGCATTCACCGTTGCCGTCTGGTGCTCGATCCGAAATGCGTGCTGGTCGAGCCGCGCCCGCGCTCGGCGTTCCAGGGCTGGCGTTATCTCGAAGCCAAGGACGCGCCGCGCGATCTGTCGCGCGCCGCGCCGGGTGCGTCCAAGATGCCGGAACAGATGCGGCGCGAATTGCGCGAACTGGGGTTGCTCTGAACGCGCCACAACTTATCCCCGCTGTGGCAGCGCCGACACAGGCCGCGAAATTTCAAAACAAAACTTATCCCCGCTCGCTCCGGCGCAATTATATTGGTCGCGCCTTGTTCGCAGAGGGCGTCATCTAGAGACGTCGCGATGATGGAACAGGGTGCGGTGCGCCGACAACGCGCGCCGGGCATTCAAGTTTGCGCAAACTGCGCAGGCTTGTTTGCGGTGGAGCGCCGGGAGGCGCAGCGCCCGGGCGGCAGGCCTCGCAAACCTGCCGCATGCGGCGCGTGCGCCCCGGGGCAGGTCTCGCAAACCTGTCTCGTATCGGCGCGTGGGCGGCCCGATCGCAAGGGCCGCCCAAAGGGGTCTCGCAAACCCCTGGCGCCTCCCGGCGCTCCATTCCCTCATGGGGAAACGGAAAAAAGGGAAACAGGCGGACCCGACGCCTCACCATCACGGGCGATGACGCATGTCCATTCGTCATTCCGGGGCGTCTCGCCGAAGCCCGAAGGGCGAAGGCGGACGAACCCGGAATCCAGAGATGCAGGCACAGCGCGTGGCTCTGGATTCCGGGTCCGGCGCAAGCGCGCTGTCCCGGAATGACAATATGTTAAACGCCCAAATTATCGATCAATCTTGTTTTGCCGATCTTGGCCGCAACCAAAAGCCTGATCGGACCGTCTTTGCGCGAGCCAACAGGCGCAAGCGTGAGTGCGTGGCGCGCTTCCAGATAGTCCAGCGCAAATCCCGCGCGCTTGATCGCGATGCGGCCGGTGTCGAGCACGCGCGCCATCGGCTCGCCGTTTTTGATACGCGCGGCGGCGGCCTTCAGCACGAGATAGAGCGTCGGTGCCACGGCGCGCTCGGCCGCCGACAAATAGACATTGCGCGACGACAGCGCCAAGCCGTCTTTCTCGCGCACCGTCGGCACGCCGATCACCTTGAGCGGCAGATCGAGATCCTTGGCCATCTGGGTGACGACACGAAGCTGCTGGTAGTCCTTCTGGCCGAACAGCGCGAAGTCGGGCGCGACTTGCGTAAACAGCTTGGCCACCACGGTGGCGACGCCGCCGAAAAAATGCGGACGGAACTTGTCCTCCAGGCCGGCCAAGGCGGCGCCTTGCGGCGTAATGCGGGTGGCAAAGCCTTGCGGGTACATGAACGCGGGCGAAGGCGACCACACCAGATCGGCCTTGGCCTCGCCGAGCGCGGCGATATCGGCCGCAAACCGGCGCGGATAGCTGCCGAAATCCTCGTTTGGCGCGAACTGGGTGGGATTAACGAAGATCGACACCACAACGCAGGCAGCCCGGCGGCGCGCTTCGCCCACCAGCGCCAGATGGCCGCGATGCAACGCGCCCATGGTCGGCACCAGCGCGATCTTGTCGCCGGCCTGCCGGTAAGGCCGCAGCGCAAGGCGCATCGAGGCAATTGTGCGCGCAATGACGGGGCGTTTTGCCATAATTACCGGCCTTGTCGGGTTCCGGGCGCGGAACCGGAATAGGAACTAGCAGGCGAGGGTAAATGCGGCCATGCGGATTAATGGTTAAGCTACGATAATCTTGACTAAACTACCGTAATTAATCAAGAATTGCCGGATCAAAGGACGCGTAAATGTTGGTCCAGTCGATCCAAGAGCAGCCCCAGTCCGCGCACGTGGTCGTGCTTGGCAATGAAAAGGGCGGCTCCGGAAAATCAACCACGGCGTTGCACATCGCAGTCGCGCTGCTCAAGGCCGGCCAGCGCGTCGCCACCATCGATCTCGACTCCCGCCAGAAAAGTTTCACCCATTACATCGACAACCGCCGCGCCTGGGCCGCGCGCGCGCGCATAAAGCTCGAACTGCCGACGCATTTCTGCGTGAACCGCGCCGAAAGCAATTCGGTGGAAGCCAACGAGGCGCAGGATTTCGCCAACTTCTCGAAGGCGATCAGCGCGATCGAACATACCCATGACGTGGTGGTGATCGATACTCCCGGCCATGACACCTATATGATGCGGCTCGCGCATTCGATGGCCGATACATTGGTCACGCCGCTCAACGACAGCTTCGTCGATTTCGACGTGCTCGGCACTCTCGACCAGACCAACTTCACCGTTACCGGCGAAAGCCATTATTCCGAGATGGTGCGCGAGGCGCGCCGTCAGCGCCGGCTGGTCGACGGCCTGCTCACCGACTGGATCGTGGTGCGCAATCGCCTGGCCGCGCTCGGCTCGCGCAACAAGCGTCTGGTCGGCGAGGGCATCGCCGAATTGTCCAAGCGCATGGGCTTCCGCAGCGTGGACGGCTTGGCCGAGCGCGTAGTGTACCGCGAATTTTTCCCGCGCGGCCTGACCGCGCTCGACGATCTCGACGAGGCGACGCTCGGCACCAGGCCCAGCATGTCGCATCTGACGGCGCGCGAGGAAGTGATCCAACTGCTCAACGCATTGCGGTTGCCGATGTCGGAAAATGGCAAGCGGCGCGCCGCCGCCCGCGCCGAGTGGTATTCGGTGATGGACCAGCCGCTGCAGGTCCACGACGTCATCGCCTAGCGTCTGTCATTGCCGGGCCGCCGCAAAAGCGGCGAGACCCGGCAATCCATCATTATCGCAAAAAGATGGATGCGCGGGCCAAGCCCGCGCATGACGAGCTGTAATAGCGCCATTGCACCAAGCATCTTGCGTTGCCACTTAAGTCTTCCGCCCTAAATCGGTGTAGACTGCCGCCCATGAGCAAGGACCCTTCCAAGCAAACCCCGGCGCCGGCTTCGTCCCGGCCGGAAATCGAGGAATTCATTGGCCGCGTGCGCGCGCTCGGTCCGGCCTCCAGCCAGGGCAAGCGCGGCCGGCTGGTGTTCGCGCTCGATGCCACCATGAGCCGGCAGCCGACCTGGGATTCAGCCTGCGCGCTGCAGGCCGACATGTTCCGCGAGGCAGCCAGCATTGGCGGGCTCGATATCCAGCTGGTGTATTTCCGCGGCCTTGGTGAATGCCGGGCCTCGGGCTGGGTCGCCGGCAGCGAACGGCTGGCCGAACTGATGTCGGCCATCGATTGCCGCGGCGGCCATACCCAGATCGGCAAGGTGTTGAGTCATGCCCGTCAGGAACATGGCAGGCAGCGCGTGCAGGCGCTGGTCTTTGTCGGCGACGCCATGGAGGAGCCAATCGACGATTTGTGCCAGGCCGCCGGCGAACTTGGGCTGCTCGGCGTGCCGGCCTTCATGTTCCAGGAGGGCGGCGATCCGATTGCCGAGCACGCCTATCGCGAGATCGCGCGGCTTTCGCGCGGCGCCTATTGCCGCTTCGACACCGGCGCCGCGCATGAATTGCGCGAACTGTTGCGCGCGGTCGCGGCCTATGCTGCCGGTGGCATCAAGGCGCTGGCCGATCTGTCGTCGCGGCAGGCCGGCGGCGCGCGCAAACTGCTGGCGCAGCTTCGCGCATGATCCCGAAAAGTGGGAAGCTGTTTTCGGATAAGATCATGCCCAAATGGATGAGCTGCTGATATGCCGACACTCATCTTCGGCGTGCTGGTGCTGGTGATCGCCCTTTGGGTGCTCGGCGTCGTTTCCAAGATCGATCCCAAGGTCGGCGCTCGCGTGCTCAAGGCCAGCGGTGGACTGATCTCGCTCGGCTTGGCGGTATTCCTCGGCTTGCGCGGCGAAATCGGCATCGCCATTCCCATCGGCGCCATGGGGCTGGGGCTGCTCGGCTGGCTGCCATTCGGACCGGCCGGTTTTTCGGCGCGCACGCAGAAAAGCGGCGGCAAGACCTCGCGCGTACGCACGGCCTATTTCGATATTGAGCTGGACCACGACTCGGGCGAGATGCACGGAACCGTCGTCGCCGGCTCCCATCAGGGCGCGGCGCTTGAGGCACTCGACGTCAAGACATTGGCAGGACTACTGGGCGAGATCGACGAGGAGAGCCGCGCGCTACTGGTCGCGTATCTTGACCGCCGGGATCCCCGCTGGAGTGAACACGCGCAAGGTGACGCGGCGGCGGGGCGGACTGCTACGTCCAGCGGTAAAATGTCGGTACAGGAGGCCTATCAGATCCTTGGCCTGGAAACCGGCGCGAGCGCCGACGATATCAGCCGCGCGCATCGCACGTTGATGAAGAAATTCCATCCCGACCAAGGGGGGTCGACGTATCTTGCGGCTCGCATTAACGAAGCCAAGGAGATCCTTCTCCGCCGCCATAGCTGATGTACTCCTGACAAGACCATCAGCGGCTCCTGGGTATCGGCGCATCCCGGTTATCGCGGTATTTTTTTCTTGTTTCCACTTGTTTCCACTTGTTTCCACTTGCGCATGATCTGTCATGCGCTCGTCGCTCAATTCTTCAACAGCATGCAGGGTATTTCGCTGCGCTTGAGGTGTTTGCAGGCGGCTTCCGCCTGGTCCTTGCCGAGGCCGGCAAAGCGCGCGCGGAATAACGCCTTATCGCCTTTCGTTATCCGTTCGGTGAATTGATCGGCTTTCGCGAGCTGGCCCTTGGCCTTGGCCTTTGCCGCCGCCAGCCGCTGCTTGGCTTCCTTCTCGTCCGGGAAGGCGCCGACCTGAATTATCCAGCCGCCGCTGTGCGGCTTTGGCGCCGGCTTGGCCGCAGGCTTGGCCGCGGGTTTGGCCACGGGCTCCGGTGCGGCAGTGGTGACCGGCACGCTGTCGCCGGCCGATGCGACTTTGCTGTGCAGCACGCCGAGCACGCCGGGTTTGGCGCCCGGCGGCGGAGGCAGCGCAGGCGTCTCGCTCCTGGTGGTGACGATGTTGGTCACGCTGGCCGGATTGGCGGTGGCCGGCGCCGGCGTGAGCGTGCGGCTATCCGACGGCAACGGCGACAGCGCGGCGGTGTGCATGTTGCCGGGATGAACGGTGAAGGTCTTCACCGCATTAGGCTTGATTGGATCGGTGGAGCCCGCGACCGGCGCATCTGGCGCCGAATTTGCCGACGCGACCGCATGCGGGACCGCGACGGTGTTGTCGTTGTTGGTGCCGGCCTTTTCCTTGCTGTCCTGGTTCTTGCTGTCCTGGGCCTTGCCCTTTTTGACGGGGACTGACGCGGTCTCCCAGCCTTCCACGATCGCCGGCGCGGTGCGCTTGGTCGCGGCGATATTGACGTTGTTGTCAATCAGGCTGCGCGCGCGGGCGTCGCGCGCCGCGGCGGTGCGGCCGCCGAACACCACCGCCACGATATGGCGAGCGCCGCGGCGAACCGAGGTGACGATGTTGAAACCTGAATCGTGGATGTAGCCGGTTTTGATGCCATCGACGCCCGCGACATTGCCCAGCAGATGATTGTGATTGCGCATCGATTTGCCGCGGAAGTCGAAGGTCCGCGTGGAGAAATAGCGATAATAGTTCGGAAAGCGATCCTGGATGGCGCGGCCGAGAATGGCCTGATCGCGCGCCGTGGAAATCTGCTGAGGCTCGGGCAGGCCGGAAGCGTTACGATAGGTCGTGTGCTTCATGCCGAGCGCGTGCGCCTTGGCGGTCATCATCTTGGCGAAACTGGCCTCGTCGCCGCCGAGCGCTTCCGACACGATCACCGCCACGTCGTTGGCCGATTTGGTGACGATGGCGCGGATCGCGATCTCGACCTTGATCGTTTCGCCCGGCTTCAAGCCGAGTTTGGAGGGCGCTTGGGCGGCGGCATGAGCCGATACCGGCAATTCGGTGCCAAGCTTGATCTTGCCGGCCTCCAGCCGCTCGAACAGCAAATAGAGCGTCATGATCTTGGTGAGCGAGGCGGGATGGCGCGGACTGTCGGCGTTGGTCGCCTGCAGAACCTTGCCGGAATTGGCGTCCATCACAATGGAGGAATAGGACGGCTCATAGCTTGTGGCGGCGGCCGCGCGATGCTGGCGGGCGCGGGCATCGGCGTCATTGGCGCTCGCAGCGATGGCGAGCAGGGCGGTCAGGCCCCAAACCCCCCACTGGCGACCGCGATGGACATGGCTTTCCGCACGCAACACCGGCTCTCCCCAACCCCGTTTCTAAGACGGTCCTAGGCCGCCATGGTGGCTAATTTATAGCGCCGCCGCGACGCGATAACCCGGGACCGTAGAAGAACGCCGTTTACAAATTGTTAATCTAATCCTCTGGATTTTAAAGCATTTTTCGCACTGCAATAATTTGCTTGACTTTATTGTGCAGTGCGATATAAATCCCATCTATTCCCGGGTAGAGCCGGGCCCAAAAATCAGCACGTTGGCACCGCGTAGCGGGCCGGGAAAGGATCCACAATGGTCAAGAATTTCGAGGACCTCCAGCAGGTCGGCAAAGAAAACGTCGAAGTTGCGATGAAATCGGTCGGTACGCTGTCGAAAGGCGCCCAGGCGATTGCAGTCGAAGTGGCGGACTACTCGAAGAAGGCGTTCGAGGACAGCACCGCTGCGCTCGAGAAGCTGTTTGGCGTCAAGTCGTTCGAGAAGGCGATCGAGCTGCAGACCGAATTCGCCAAGACCAGCTACGAGGGCTTCGTGGCCAAGGCCACCAAGATCGGCGAGCTCTATGCCGATCTCGCCAAGGAGAGCTACAAGCCGTTCGAAAGCCTGATGTCGAAGGCCAAGTAGGTCACTAAGTAATTCAGTAGCGTTGCGTAAGCGTAGAGTATTCGTCGCGTAGCGTTGTGTAAGCGTCAATAAAACGAAAGCCCGGCTGCATAGTACTCGACGCGGTTGGATAAGGCGTTGAGTTGATTCATAAAAGCGATTCTTTGCCTGGCAGCGAAGGATCGCGATCATGCAATCGATATTCTCGAACGCCTTATCCGAGTCGGTAGCAAAACACATCGCCCTGTCGGTCACAAGACGCGAGACGCTGTCCTGGCTGGCGCTGCTGATCATGCAGCATGGAACGATAAGCCTTTGGCGACTGGCGGCGTATGTGGCGAGCGCGGCGCAGACCGCCTCGGTGCGGCGGCGGTTTTACCGGTTCTTTCAGTTCGTCCGGCTCGACAGCACGCTGGCGGCGCGTGTGGTGGTCGATCTGCTGGGGCTCGGCGGCAAGCCATGGGTTCTGGCGATCGATCGGACCAACTGGGATTTCGGCAAGACCACGATCAACATCCTGATGATCTGTGTGCTGCAGAAACATATGAGGAGTAATGAACTGACAATCATATGGAAGCTGTTTGAAAGATGATGGTAGGCCCATCGGCATCGGCTTTCAGGAGCAGGTGTCAAACCACCCCAAGCTGCGGTGATTAAGAGTCTCTGTAGTGAGCGTTGGGGGCAAAGCGCAGGGAAATACCTTGCGCCGGTAAGTGTCAGAGAGACGAACGCAAGTGAACCCACCGATTACGCGTCGTAAGGATGAAACGTCGTCAGAACCAGAGGCGAGATCATCTTCTGGGAAGAGCCTGTCGGAGTCCTGATAACTGGGCAGGC
>JBBRAL010000062.1:0-26027 GCA_038206805.1 Hyphomicrobiales bacterium
TTCGCTTTGAAGCCCGGTGTGTGGTTCCGGCGCGGTCGTCTTGGCATGGTCTCTCCTGATTCGCAGGGCACAGCGTGCCCGCCGTCAGGCAGAAACTCCACTTATCGTCCTGTGCAGATTTGCGGGACCGGCTCTGATCTCGTGCGCGATCTTTTTCTTCGGCCGGTCGTCGTCGTCGATCGCTGCCATGGCACGGCTCCCTTCCACCTTGGGAGAAATCTAGCCGCGGCTAGCCGGGTTGTCACATCCGCAAGTCGCGAATAAACAAGTCGCGAATAAGCAGGGCACGCATAAACACGGCCGCCCGCCGCACCATCGAGGTTTCCAATGGCCGCGCTTCCCACCCAAATGACCGTCATCGGTATCAAGGCGCCCGGAGGCCCTGAGATGCTGGTGCCTGAGCAGTGCCCGGTTCCAGTGCCGGCCGAGGGCGAATTGCTGGTGAAGGTCGCGGCCGCCGGCGTCAACCGGCCGGATGTGATGCAGCGCCAGGGCCTCTACCCGCCGCCGCCGGGCGCGCCGGATATTCCCGGTCTGGAAATCGCCGGCGAGATCGTAGCGCTCGGCCCGAACGTCAAGCGCTGGAAGCTCGGCGACCGCGTGATGGCTTTGGTGATTGGCGGCGGCTATGCCGAATATGCAATCGCGCACGGCAGCCACGCGCTGCCAGTGAGCGGGCTTTCGATGATCGAAGCGGCGGCGATCCCGGAAACCTTCTTCACCGTCTGGCACAACATGGTCGAGCGCGGCCACCTGAAAGCGGGTGAGACCTTCCTGGTGCATGGCGGCTCATCGGGCATCGGCACCACCGCGATCCAGCTCGCCAAGGCGCTCGGCGCGCGCGTAATTACCACCGCCGGCTCGGCGGAAAAATGCGCGGCCTGCGTCAGGCTCGGCGCCGACGTCGCGATCAATTACAAGACCGAGGACTTCGTCGCGGCCACCAAGGCGGCCACCAGCGGCAACGGCGCCGACGTCATCCTCGACATGGTCGGCGGCGATTACATCACACGCAATTACGAAGCGGCCAGCGTGGAGGGCCGCATCGTGCAGATCGCCTTCCAGGGCGGCCCGAAGGCGGAAGTCAATTTCATGCGCATGATGCTCAAGCGGCTGCATCACACCGGCTCGACCCTGCGCTCGCGCTCGGTCGCCGACAAAGGTGCCATTCGGCAGGCGGTCGAGGACAAGGCGCTACCTTTGATCGTGGCCGGCAAGGTTAAGCCGGTGATCTTCAAAACCTTCCCGCTCAAGGAGGCTGCCAGCGCCCACGCGCTGATGGAAACCAGCGCCCATATCGGGAAAATCGTGCTGACGGTTTAACGCGGCAAATCCCCGATAAGCGGCGGGAACGCCGCAAACCACGCGTTCCGGCGTTAAGCCTAGTCGCCGCCACAATCTTGGTTAATGGCAAAACGCTTGCCGGCACCCCCGACACCCCGCTACTCATCGCTGGCTGGCCGGCCGGCGGGCCACTCAGCCGGGAGGGCAAGGTTTGAAGTTCTGGCGTGGCGTTCATCTGCTGGCAACCGTGCCCGCGCTCGCCGCCTCGCTGCTGGCGACGCCGCCGGCGCGCGCCGTCGAAGCGGTGAACGTGCGGCTCGATGCCGCCGCCATCGACCTCACTGCCGCCGCCGAACGCCAGAGAACCGAGGGCGACCGCATCCAGGTGTCGACCGCGCCGGGAGCCGACGGCATCGTGCGCCGCATCGAAGTGCGCGCGCGCGAGGGCAACAATAACTGGGCGGTGTTCGCGCTCACCAACAATTCCGACGAGCAGATCGACCGGCTGATCGTGGTGCCACACTACCGCATGGTCGGCTCCGGCCTGTTCTGGCCCGATCTCGGACTGTCGCGCGTCGTGAGCATCACGCCCTCCTCCGGCGACCGGCCGCTGCGGCAGGAGAACACGACCTCCGACGTTTTCCGCGTCACGCTCGATCCCGGCACCGTCATCACCTTCGTCGCCGAATTGCGCACCGACAAGCTGCCGCAAATTTATTTGTGGGAGCCGGACGCCTACAAGGACAAGGTCAATTCCTTCACGCTGTATTACGGCATCGTCATCGGCATCGCCGGCCTGCTGGCGCTGTTCCTCACCATCCTCTTTGTCGTGAAGGGCTCCGTGATGTTCCCGGCCGCCGCCGCGCTCGGCTGGGCGGTGCTGATCTATATCGGCATCGATTTCGGATTCTGGGGCAAGGTGTTCGATATGTCGGCCGGCGCCGAGCGGGTGTGGCGCGCCTGCGGCGAGGCGATCCTGTCGGCAACCTTGCTGGTGTTCCTGTTCGCCTATCTCAATCTGTCGCGCTGGCATGTGCGCTATGCCCACATTACCCTCGCCTGGCTGGCCGCACTGGCGGCGCTGATCGCGGTCGCGGTGTTCGATCCGGCGGTCGCCGCCGGCATTGCCCGCATGTCGCTCGCCCTCATTGCCGTCTTTGGGCTGGCATTGGTGATCTATCTTTCCACCCACGGCTTCGATCGCGCCGTGCTGCTGATCCCGACCTGGCTCCTGCTGGTGGTGTGGACGCTGTCCGCCGGTCTCGCGGTCACCGGCGTCGTCACCAATGACATCGTCGGTCCCGCGCTGCTCGGCGGCCTGGTGCTGATCGTGATGCTGATCGGATTCACCGTGATGCAGCACGCCTTCGCCGGCGGCATCACGCACGGCATCGTCTCCGACGTCGAGCGCCGGGCGCTGGCGCTGACCGGCGCCGGCGATCTGATCTGGGACTGGGATGTCTCCGCCGACAAGGTTTTCACCTCACCGGAAACCGAGCACGCGCTCGGACTCAAGCGCGGCGTACTGGAAGGGCCGGCCGCGCTCTGGCTCGATGTGCTGCATCCGCTCGACCGTGACCGCTTCCGTTCCTCGCTCGACAGCGTGGTCGAGCAGCGGCGCGGCCGCCTCACCCAGGATTTCCGGCTGCGCGCATCGGACGGCCATTATCTCTGGTTCACGCTGAAAGCGCGGCCGGTCGTCGGCTCCGACGGTGAGGTGGTGCGTCTGGTCGGCACTCTTACCGACGTGACCGACTTCAAGAATGCCGAGGAGCGGCTGCTGTTCGACGCGGTGCATGACAATCTCACCGGCCTGCCCAACCGCGAACTTTTCATCGACCGCCTGGAGGCGGCCTTCGCCTATGCCCGCTCCGACAGCCAAATCCGGCCATCGGTCGTGGTGATCGATCTCGACCGCTTCAAGCAGGTCAACGATTCGGTCGGCATCACGGTCGGCGACTCCATCCTGCTCACCATCGCGCGCAGGCTCGGCCGGCTGCTCAAGCCGCAGGATACGCTGGCGCGTCTGTCCGGCGATCAGTTCGCCTTGATCCTGATGTCGGAACACGATCCCGCCCGTATCGTGGCCATCGCCGAAACGATGCGGCGCACCTTGCGCGCGCCGATCGCTTTCAACGACCGTGAAATCTTCATTACCGCATCGATCGGGCTGGCGCTGGTCGAGAGCCAGCCGCACCGCACCGAGGAAGTGCTCAAGGACGCCGAGCTGGCGATGTACAATGCCAAGCGCATCGGCGGCGACCGCATCGAGATCTTCAAGCCGGCCATGCGCTCGCGCAAGACCGACCGGCTGACCATGGAATCGGAATTGCGCCGTGCCATCGAGCGCGAGGAGATCAAGGTGCTTTTCCAGCCGATCGTGCGGCTGGAGGATCGCGCTATTGCCGGATTCGAAGCGCTGGCGCGCTGGGACCACCCCAAGATGGGCCGCCTGTCACCGGCCGAATTCATTTCCATCGCCGAGGAAATCGGATTGATCGTCGATCTCGGCCTGTTCGTGCTCGACCACACCGCCCGCCAGCTCGCGAATTGGCAAGCCGCCAACCGCGGCGGCGAGCCGGTATTCGCCAGCGTCAACGTGTCGTCGCGTCAGTTGCTGCGCCACGACCTGATCCAGGACCTGCGCAGCGTGCTGGCGCGTAACACGCTGGCGCGCGGCACGCTCAAGCTCGAGATCACCGAATCGCTGGTGATGGAAAATCCCGAGCATGCCGCGCAGATCCTCACCCGCGTGAAGGAGTTAGGGGCCGGCCTTTCGCTGGACGATTTCGGCACCGGACATTCTTCACTCGCCTATCTGCAACGCTTTCCGTTCGACACCATCAAGATCGACCAGTCGTTTGTGCGCACCACCACGCGCGGCACGCGGCCGGTGATCCTGCGCTCGATCATTTCGCTGGCGCACGATCTCGGCATGGAAGTGGTGGCGGAAGGCGCCGAAACTGACAGCGACGCGGTCGAGCTTTATCAGCTCGGCTGCGAATACGCGCAGGGCTTCGCGTTCGGTGAGCCGATGAGCGCGCAAGCGGCCGGCGACCTGCTGGGCGACAAGCTGGCGAGAAATCGCACGCTGAAGGCGATCGCGTCGGAGTAGCGCCACCCGCTCATGCCCGCGCCCTCGCCGCCGCGAAGCCAAAGCGGCTTCGCTATGGCGAAGTAGGGAGCGGGAATCCAGTTGCTCAAGTCTCTTGGGTGCCCGCTTCCCGCCTTCGCGCTCCGCGCTTCGGCGGGCTTCAAACGCGCCGAAGCTCGCAAAGCGAGCGGAGGCGGGTCGCGAGGCCGAGCGGGTAAGGGTTACGCGTGTCCCGACTCGCTCGATAGCTGGCCAAGATCGATCCCGATCTTGCGCAAGGCCTTGTCATATTTCGCGCCGGTGTCGGTGCCGAAGATCAGTTCGCTGTCGGCGGCACAATGCAGCCAACCATTCTGCTGGATTTCCTGCTCGAGCTGGCCGGGCGCCCAGCCGGCATAGCCGAGCGCGAGGATGGCGCTCTCCGGCCCCTTGCCGCGCGCGATCGCCTTGAGAATGTCGAGCGTGGCGGTGAGGCAGACACCCTCGTCGATCGGTAGCGTCGAATTCTCAATGAAGAAGTCGTCCGAGTGCAGCACGAAACCGCGCCCGGTTTCCACCGGCCCGCCCTTGAGCACCTTGACGTCTTCCGCGCGCGTCGGCAATTCGATCCGTTCGGCCGCCGGGATCACTTCGAGCTGCACCAGCAGATCGGGGAATTTGATGTTGGCCGCCGGGTGATTGACGACGATGCCCATGGCTCCTTCGGTCGAATGCGCGCAGACATAGATCAACGCGCGCGCGAAACGCTCGTCGCTCATCGCCGGCATCGCGATCAACATCTGCCCGTCGAGATAACCGCGAACGGATGTCTTTCCGGCGGAAGTCTTTCCGGCCGAAGTCTTGCCGGTGGATTTGCGCGTTGCTTTCATGTTTGAAAGGTTACCCGATCGGTCTGCCATTGCAAACGAAGCTATTGGATAAGACAATTATGGCGAAAAACCCGGCAATGACGCCGGACTGCGAGGATTTTGTTCACCCTGTGCTCACGATGAATTCAGTAGCGCGGCGCGAATTTCCCGACTAGATCGAGCGTCATGGACGAATTTCACGGATCGACAAATGCGGCGTTTGCCGTATGCGGCGTCGTTATGATGCTCGCTACGCCGGCGCTCGCCGCCGATGCATCGGCCTGGAGCCCGGATAGCCGCTCGGAAATCCGGCTGATCGCCGGCGCCAACACCGGCGGCGGGGCGCAATTGCGGGCCGGAATCGAGATCAAGTTGCAGCCGGGATGGAAGACCTATTGGCGCTATCCGGGCGATTCCGGCGTGCCGCCGCGCTTCGATTTCTCCGGCTCGGAAAACCTTGCCCGCGCCAAGGTGCTCTATCCGGCGCCGCATCTGTTCACCGACGAGACCGGCAATTCGCTCGGCTACAAGGACGACGTGATCTTTCCGCTGCAGGTTTCCGCCAAGGAGCCCGCCAAGCCGGTCAGACTTCGCGTCAAGCTCGACTACGCCGTATGCGAGAAGTTATGCATCCCGGCCGAGGGCCGCGCCGAGCTGACCCTTGGCTCTGGCGACAGTTCCAACGATGCGGCGCTGGCCGCGGCCGAACGCCGCGTGCCCAGGCAGGTCACGGCCGCCGACGCCGGCCTGACCATACGCCGCGTCAACAATGCGCCGAAGCCGCTGATCGCGGTCGATCTAGCTGCGCCCACCGGCCAGGCGGTCGAATTGTTCGTCGAAGGCCCGAGCCCGGAATGGGCCTTGCCCATCCCACAGCCGGCGCAAGGCGCGCCGGCCGGCCACCGCCATTTCGGTTTCGAACTCGACGGCCTGCCGCCCGGCGTCGACCCGAAAGGTCATTTCGAATTGACCTTCACCGCGGTCGAGGGCGACCGCGCCATCGAGGTCAAGACTCATCTCGACTAATCCGCCGGCTACGCTATTTTGCGGTTACATAAAAATCAGGAGAGGACAACCATGCCCATCAAAGTCGGCGACAAGCTGCCCAACGCGACGTTCCGCACGCATACGGCGGAAGGGCCCAACAAGCCGAAGACCACAGACGATATCTTCAAGGGCAAGAAAGTCGCGCTGTTTGCGGTGCCCGGCGCATTCACGCCCACCTGCAACAACCTGCACATTCCGAGTTTCCTCAACAACGTCGCGGCGTTCAAGGCCAAGGGCGTCGACACCATCGCAGTGACCGGCGTCAACGACGCCTTCGTGATGGAAGCTTGGAAGAAGGCGACCGGCGGCGAAGGCAAGATCGACTTTCTGGCCGACGGCAACGGCGAATTCGCCAAGGCGATCGACATGGCCTTCGACGGCTCCGGCAACGGGCTTGGTACGCGCTCGAAGCGCTACTCGATGCTGGTCGAGGACGGCGTGGTCAAGAATCTCAACATCGAGGACGCGCCCGGCAAGTGCGATATTTCCGGCGGCCAGGCGTTGTTGGCGCAGATTTAGTTCTCACTTCCGCCGAACCATTTTCCGCTCATTCCCGCGCAAGCGGGAATCCAGTTCTAACACTGGGTCCCCGCTTTCGCGGGGACGAGCGGATTTGTTGACTACGAGCGCTTCATTGCCCCAACCGCACCCGCGCGCGCGGCGACAATGCCCTCGCGCGCCAGTTCATCGGCGCGTTCGTTCATGTCATGGCCGGCATGGCCTTTCACCCAGTGCCAGCGCACCTGGTGATGAGAGATCGCGGCGTCGAGCCGCTTCCACAGGTCGACATTCTTCACCGGACTCTTGTCGGCGGTGCGCCAGCCGTTGCGCTTCCAGCCGTGAATCCAGCTCATGATGCCGTTGCGCAAGTACTGGCTGTCGGTATGAATTTCGACCGTGCAGGGCCGCTTGAGCGCTTCCAGCGCCGATATCGCCGCCATCAATTCCATGCGGTTGTTGGTAGTGTGCGGCTCGCCGCCCATGAGTTCCTTCTCGTGGTCGCCGAAACTGAGAATTGCGCCCCAGCCGCCCGGCCCCGGATTGCCGGAACAAGCGCCGTCGGTGTGGATGGTGACGCTATCCTCGCTCATGAAACTTTTTCCTTTCGCATGATCTTATCCGAAAACCGGTTGCCACTTTTCGGGATCATGCGATTTCCTTTCGCGTGATCTTATCCGAAAACCGGTTGCCGCTTTTCGGGATCACGCGATTCCATAATCGCTTACGTTCTTAACCGACTGGTGGAAACGTAGCTTGCGGTAATATTCCAGCGGGTCCTTGGGCTTGACCAGCGCGCCATCGGGCACCGCCAGCCAGTCCACAAGCCTTGTGAGCAGGAAACGCATGGCCGCGCCGCGCGCCAGCACCGGCAGCGCCGCGCGCTCGTCAGCCTGTAGCGCGCGCACGCGGGCGTAGGATTTGAGCAGCGCGCGGCCCTTGGTGACGTTGTAGGAATGATCCGGCTCGAAGCACCAGGCGTTGAGACAGATCGCCACGTCAAAGCTCAGCATATCGGTGCAGGCGAAATAAAAATCGATCAGCCCGGACAGTCTGTCGCCCAGAAAAAACACATTGTCGGGGAATAGATCGGCGTGGATCACGCCTTGCGGCAGGTCGCGCGGCCATGATTTTGCCAGCGCGTCGAGTTCTTGCGCGATCTCCGCGCATAATCCCGGGCGCACGCTGTCGCCGCGCGACTTGGCATGCTCATAAAGCGGACGCCAGCTCTCGATTCCGAGCGCGTTCGGCCGTTTCATCTTGAAATCGGCGCCGGCCAAATGTAGCCGCGCCAGCGCCTCGCCCACCGCCGCGCAATGGCCGGCATTCGGCCGGCGGATCCACAAGCCATCGAGGAAAGTGACCATCGCCGCCGGCCGCCCGGCGATCTTGCCCAGCACGCCGCCCTGTTTGTTCTTCACCGGCTGCGGACATGTGATGCCGTGCCCCGCCAGATGCTCCATCAGTGCCAGGAAGAACGGCAGGTCGGCGGCGGCCACGCGCTTCTCGTACAGCGTGAGGATGAAATTGCCGGCCGTGGTGTGCAGCAGGAAATTCGAATTCTCCACGCCTTCGGCGATGCCCTTGTAGGAGCGCAATTCGCCAATGTCGTAGCCGGCGAGAAACTGATTGAGATCGTCCGCCGAGACGTCGGTATAGACGGCCATGAACTACTCCGCCGCCTGGGTCTCCCGCAGCGGGCGGGGCAGCGGGAAAAACACCCCCTCCTCGGCGGCGGAGACTGTCTCGACGCTCACAGCATAACGTTGCGCGAAGGCATCGATGATCTCCTCGACCAGCACTTCCGGCGCCGAGGCGCCGGCGGTGATGCCGAGCCGCGCGATGGCGCCGAACTCGTTCCAGTCGATATCGGCGGCGCGCTGCACCAGCGCGGCATGCGGACAGCCCGCCCGCTCGGCCACTTCCTTGAGCCGCTGCGAATTCGACGAGTTCGGCGCACCGACCACGATCATGGCGTCGACCACCGGTGCGACGCGCTTGACCGCTTCCTGCCGGTTGGTTGTGGCGTAGCAGATGTCTTCCTTGTGCGGCCCGACGATGTCCGGAAAACGGCGCTTGAGCCGTTCGACGATTTCCGCGGTGTCGTGCACCGACAGCGTGGTCTGCGTCACATAGGCAAGCTTGGCGGCGTCGCTCGGTACGAATTTTTCCGCGTCGGCCAGGGTTTCGATCAGAGTCACGCTGCCGGGGGGCAATTGCCCCATGGTGCCGATCACCTCCGGATGGCCGGCGTGCCCGATCAGCACGATCTGCCTCCCGCGGCGGTGATGAATCTCGGCCTCGCGATGCACCTTGGTGACCAGCGGACAGGTGGCATCGAGCGCAAAGAGATTGCGGCGCGCCGCTTCCGCGGGAACGCTGCGCGGCACGCCATGCGCCGAGAAGATCACCGGGGCGCCGGTATCGGGCACCTCGTCGAGTTCCTCGACGAAAATCGCGCCCTTGGCGCGCAGGCTCTCGACCACGTAGCGGTTGTGCACGATTTCGTGCCGCACATAGACCGGGGGGCCATAAATGCTGAGCGCCCGCTCCACCGATTCGATAGCGCGCACCACGCCGGCGCAAAAACCGCGCGGCGAGCACAGCAATACCTTGAGTGCGGGCTTTTCAGCGCTAGCCGCCATAACATCCTCGAAATCGCGCGTAATTTCGCAAACTTAGCACCCCGACATGAAATGCGCCGGCCCGCCCTGTCAAGCCGGGACGGTTGCAACAGGGGGTCCGAGACCCTATATTCCGGCCACTTTCCGATCATCACCGATGATCTGGTGCTTCGCCCGACGGGCGGGCGAAGCGTAGAGGAGATTTGCCATGGCCACACCAGCACCGCTGATGCCGAAAGCCACCGCCGTCTGGCTGCTGGACAATACCGCGCTGACCTTCGAGCAGGTGGCCGATTTCTGCAAACTGCACCCGCTTGAGGTGAAGGCAATCGCCGACGGCGACGCCGCCATGGGCATCAAGGGCCTCGACCCGATCCTCACCGGGCAATTGACCCGCGAGCAGATCACCGCCGGCGAAGCCAATCCGGACATTCGGCTGACGCTGACCGAGGCCAAGGTCGCGATCCCCAATCCCGAGCGCGGCGGCAAGAAAGGCCCGCGCTACACTCCGGTGTCGCGCCGCCAGGACCGCCCGAACGCCATCCTCTGGCTGGTGCGCAATCATCCGGAACTCAAGGACAGCCAGATCATGCGGCTGGTGGGCACCACCAAGTCGACGATTTCGGCGATCCGCGAGCGCACCCATTGGAACGCGGCTGCACTTGCCCCGATGGACCCGGTGACGCTCGGCCTTGCCTCGCAGACCGACCTCGATTTCGAGGTCAATCGCGCCAACAAGGAAAAGCCGGCGCCGATCGAAAGCGGCGCAACTTTGCTGCCGGCTTCCGAGACCACCGCGCGCAAGGAGGCCGAAGTAGCCGCCGCCGCCGCCGAAGCCAGCCAGAAGCCGGGCGGCGATCTCGACGTATCCGCCGTGTTCGCCAAGCTCAAGCAGCTCGGCGGCAAGGCCGAGAAGGAAGACGGCGAATAATTCTGCGCAGATTCTTTCTGTCGTCCCCGCGCAGGCGGGGACCCATACGCCGTGTAATATCCGTTGCGTGAAGCCGTAGTCAGGCGCGTCATTTGCGTAGCCTTGATCGATAGCACGGTGGTTATGGGTCCCCGCCTGCGCGGGGACGACAACAAGAATCAATATCCCCTCTTGCCCTCGATCGCCGCGATGTATCGCGCCACCGACTTTTCCAGCACCAGCTTGGCGTCCTTGGCGATCACGCGGTCAAAATAATGGCCATAGATCGTGTCGAAGGAAAACGGCGCCAGCGCCGCGCCGATATGCGCGACTTCGCGCACCGACAGCGGAATGAAATTCGGATAGCTGCGCATGAATGACAGCCATTTGCGGTCGGTGGCGACGGTGAGGATGTCGCCGGCGCAGACGATACCGCGCGTTTGGCCGCTCCCACCCGCGCCGCCTTTGTTGTTTTCTTGCCAGTGCATCACCGTGCCGCCAGGAAAATGGCCGCCGCAGCGGATCAGCGTGACGCCGTCCCATAATTTGAAGGTGTCGCCTTGCCACAATTTCACCGCCGGATTCGGATTGACGATCCAGTCCTTGTCGGCGGCGTTGAGATAAATCGGTACGCCGCCGAAGGCGCGGCTCCATTCGCCCATCGTCGTATAGAAATGCGGATGCGAGATCGCGATGGCCTGAATGCCGCCGAGGCCCTTGATCGCGGTGACGGTGGCGGCATCGAGCGTGGCGATGCAGTCCCACAGCACATTGCCGCCGCCGGTTCGCAGCAGCAGCGCGCGCTGGCCGATGGCAAAGCCCGCGCCCATGCCGATCACGCCCGGCTCGTATTCGCGAAAGCCGTTCATGTGGCTCAGGCAAAGCGCGTCGAGCGTGGTCCAGCTTTGCCCGCGCGCCGGCACGTATTGCCGCTCTTCCTCGCAGATGACGCATTGCGCCGGCGGTTTTTCGCTTGCCGGAAATTGCGTGCCGCAGGCGGTGCAGATGAAGGCGGGCATGATTTTGTATCCTGTCATTCCGGGATGCGAGTGAAACGAGCGGACCTGGAATCCAGACGCGCTGTTTGGAATTGTATCTGGATTCCGGGTTCGCTCGCTATCGCTCGCGCCCCGGAATGACGAATGGGCACGCGTCATCGCCCGTATTCTTTGCGGCCCCGGGTAAGCCGTAGTCCCCCTATCTTGCCCCCGCAAAAAGCTGAGGGGAATGGAGCGCCGGGTGGCGCAACCATCAGCCTTCCGCCTTGTGGGCGGCAGCGTCCTTGCGAGGGACGCTTCGCCACGCGGCGCTCCATCACGGCTTTTCTGTCCCCGGGACCGTGCTTCCGGATGCGCGACGGAGGACTCTTCGCCCTCTTTATCCGGCAAGCTTTCGCTCAGCCTTCACCCGCACCTCGTCCAGCCATTAAAGGCAGACCCCCATAGTGGGGCCGGACGGTTACCCGGGGCCTCCCGAGTGCAGGTTTGCGAAACCTGCCCGCGGGCGCCGCACCTGCTCCACCTCAAGAACGCCTCTAGAAGCGCCCCTCATTGAGCAGGTTGTGGAATAAAAGCATAGGATTTATCGGGAGTCAAGCGGCAACGATACGTCCATTTTGATTCAACTGCGATTTGATCCCCGGTTGCGCACGCCGCATAGTCGGGCGATGGATGAGCTCAACGAAACCCCGCGCAACTTTCTGATCGCGGTCGTGTTCTGCGCGATCCTTGCGCTCATTGTCTATGCGGGGATTTTGCATTGAGCGGGGGCGGCCTCACGCTCAAGGCTAATTGACCCCTATAACGTTATGCGTTATAATCGCTCCGCATGATCGTCAGCTTCGGCGACCGCGAGACCGAAAAGGTCTGGAATGGCGAGCGCAGCCGGCGGCTTCCGCTCGATATCCAGGCCGTCGCGCTGCGCAAGCTTCGTCTCATCAGCGCCGCGAAAAGACTTGACGATCTACGCATGCCGCCGGGCAACCGGCTGGAGCGGCTGAAGGACGACCGCGCCGGGCAATGGGCTAGACGACGCGACCTTGCAAGCGACTTGAGAGACGTCCTTGTAAAAATGGGCCCGAATACTGAAATGATTGGCCATATACGAAAATATGTTGAGCACCTCGGTTCAATACATGCTGTGTTTCGTAAACTAGTAGATACCGAAGAGAAACGGTGGGAGAAGATCATGCGTGACGCGATGAATCACGTTCATCGCCCGCCAGACATTAAAGGATTACCACTTGTCGTTTATGCAACTAAGAAGGATTCAAGCGGCCTCGAAATTCAACTATTTGAGGCGTTTTTCGATTCGCTGGAGCTTCTGAGAAGGAAAAACGGAACTCAGCAAACTCTCTCTAAAAGGTACGTTAGGTGGTCCGGCTTACCACCAGAATGACACCGGGGGAGCGAAAGGCAGAAACTAAACGGTGAGTCCGCCCCCTCACCCGGCTCGCCTTCGCTATCGCTCCGGCTCGCCACCCTCTCCCTCAAGGAGAGAGGGGAAGTGAGTGCGCTGTTTGCGCCCGGGCCGTCGCCCTTCGAGGCGCGGCGGTGCCGCGCGCCTCAGGGTGACGGATCACATCTTCACCCCATGCCCCTTCATCGCGCCTTTGATCTCGTCGAGGATCGCCGGGTCGTCGATGGTCGCCGGCATGGTCCAGGCATCGCCGTCGGCGATCTTCTTGATGGTGCCGCGCAAGATTTTGCCTGAGCGCGTCTTGGGCAGCCGCGCCACCGCGATCGCCAGCTTGAACGCCGCCACCGGACCGATCTTGTCGCGCACCAGCGCCACGATCTCCTTCTCGATCTCCTCGGGAGGCCGGTTGACGCCGGCTTTGAGCACGATGAAGCCGCACGGTACCTCGCCCTTGAGCTCGTCCTTGATGCCGAGCACGGCGCATTCCGCCACGTCGGGGTGGCCGGCCAAAACCTCTTCCATGCCGCCGGTCGAAAGCCTGTGGCCGGCGACGTTGATGATGTCGTCGGTGCGGCTCATCACGAAGATGTAGCCGTCCTCGTCCTTGTAGCCGGCGTCGGCCGTCTTGTAGTAGCCGGGGAATTCGTCGAGGTAGCTTTCCTTGAAGCGGTCGTCCTGCTGCCACAGCGTCGGGAAATTTCCCGGCGGCAGCGGCAGCTTGACCACAATCGAGCCGGACTTGCCGGCCGGCACCGGGCGGCAGGCCTCGTCCACGATGTCGATGGCGTAGCCCGGCATCGGCACGCAGGCCGAGCCGTATTTCACCGGCAGCGCGCCGAGGCCGACCGGATTGCCGGCGATGCACCAGCCGGTCTCGGTCTGCCACCAATGATCGATCACCGGAACCTTGAGCACCTCCTCCGCCCATTGGATGGTGGGCGGATCGGCGCGCTCGCCGGCGAGGAACAGCGCGCGGAATTTGCTGAGATCGTATTGCTTGAGCAGCTTGGCGTCGGGGTCCTCCTTGCGGATGGCGCGGAACGCGGTCGGCGCGGTGAACAGCGAGACCACGCCGTGATCGGCGCAGACGCGCCAGAACGCGCCGGCGTCGGGCGTGCCGACCGGCTTGCCCTCGTACAGGATCGAGGTGCAGCCGTGGAACAGCGGCGCATAGACGATGTAGGAATGGCCGACCACCCAGCCGACGTCGGAGCCCGACCACCACACTTCGCCGGGATCGACATTGTACAAATTCTTCATCGACCATTTGAGCGCGACCATGTGGCCGCCATTGTCGCGCACCACGCCTTTCGGAATGCCGGTCGTGCCGGAGGTGTAGAGGATGTAAAGCGGATCGGTGGCGAGCACGGGCACGCATTCGGAGGTCTTGGCGAAATTGACCGCGTGCTCCCAGGTTTTGCGCCAGTCGTGGTCGCGGCCCTCGATCAGCGCGGCTTCGCATTGCGGGCGCTGCAGGATCAGGCAGGTCGGCGGCTTGTGCTGGGCGAGCTTGATCGCCTCATCCAGCAAAGGTTTGTAGGGAATGACGCGGGCGCCCTCGATGCCGCAACTGGCGGACAGGATCACCTTCGGCTTGCAGTCATTGATGCGGGTGGCGAGCTCCTTGGCGGCGAAACCGCCGAACACCACCGAATGGATCGCGCCGATGCGCGCGCAGGCCAGCATGCCGATCACCGCCTCCGGCACCATCGGCATGTAGAGGATGACAACATCGCCCTTTTTGACGCCGAAGTCGCGCAGCATGGCGCCCAGGAGCTGGACCTCAGATAGCAGCCGGCCATAGCTGAAGGTCTGCTTGGTATTGGTGACGGGGGAATCGTAGATCAGCGCCGCCTGCTGGCCGCGCCCGCGTTCGACGTGGCGGTCGAGCGCGTTGTAGCAGGTGTTGCAGACCCCACCGGTGAACCAGCGGCCATAGATGCCCTGGCTCGCGTCGAACACCTTTTTCGGCTTCTCGATCCAGTCGATCTCGTTGGCGGCCTCGCCCCAGAAGCCCTCCGGGTCGCGCTGCCAGCGCGCATAGATGTCGTGATAGCGGCTTGTGGCCACGTCCATGGACGGCCCTCCCCGTTTTTGGTCTTTGGCCGCGATTGTGGAACGGCCGGCAAATGCAAACAAGACTTAGCGCAAAACAGGCATGCACAAACAAGGCTTGGCGCGGCCCGCGGCGCCGGGCTTTGATCTCGCGCAAATGAGATTCGGCCTTTCTTCTTTAACCTCTCCCGTAGGGAGAGGTCGACCGAGCGTAAGCGAGGTCGGGTGAGGGGTTATGGCCAAAATTTAAGTGCGAACCCCCTCACCCGGCTCGCAGCTTCGCTGCTCGCCGACCTCTCCCCATGGGAGAGGTGAAGAAGAGAAGCCGTGACCATCATCACCGACCCGCTGTTCTATCTGCTGGCGATTCCCGCCGTGGTGGCGCTCGGCCTGTCCAAGGGCGGCTTTACCGGCGCCGGACAGATGGCGACGCCGATGGTGGCGCTGGTGATGCCGCCTTTGGAGGCGGCCGCCATCATGCTGCCTATCATGATCGTGCAGGACGCCACCGCGCTGTGGGTCTACCGCAAGGAATGGAACGGCCGCATCCTCGCCATCATGATCCCGGGCGCCGTCGTCGGCATCGGCGCGGCCTGGCTGCTGGCCGCGCATATTTCGGACGCCGCCGTGCGGGTTTTCATCGGCGTCACCACCATCTCCTTCGTGCTCTACAACTGGATCGGGCCGGCGCGGCTGGCGCGCGAGGCCGGTCACCCGGCGGTGGCCGGCGGCGTATTGTGGGGCGCGCTGTCGGGCTTCACCTCCACGCTCTGCCAGGCCGGCGGGCCGCCATTCCAGATGTACGTGCTGTCGCAGCGATTGGAGAAGATGACCTTCGTCGGCACCACCGCGATCTTCTTCGCCACCATGAACGCGCTCAAGGTGATCCCCTATTTCGCGCTCGGCCAGTTCTCCGGCACTGGCTTATCCACCACGCTGGTGCTGCTGCCGCTGGCGATCGTGGCCAACCAGATCGGCTTCTGGCTGGTGCGCATCACGCCGCAGGAGGTTTTCTACAAGATCACCATGGCGCTGATGTTCGTGATCTCGATTGAACTGGTGCGCTCGGGGATGACGGGCATTTTGCGCGGGTGATTCCTCACCCCGAGGAGCGCCCTAAGGGCGCGTCTCGAAGGGCGAGGCCCATTCTCCCTCATCCTTCGAGACGGCCGCTCCGCGGCCTCCTCAGGATGAGGTCAATCATTGCCCACTACCCCTCCAGTTCGCTAACGTCGCCATCCGAGGGGAAAACCACCCAATGGCGAAAACGCCCTACGACACCGATCTCGACCGTAATCCGGCCAATTACCAGCCGCTGACGCCGCTCGGCTTTCTGGAGCGCGCGGCGGCGGTGTTTCCGGCCCATACCGCGATCATTCATGGCCCGCTGCGGCGCAGCTATGCTGAATTTTACGCGCGCTCGCGCCGGCTGGCTTCCGCCTTGGCCAAGCGCGGCATCAAGCGCGGCGACACCGTCTCGGCCATGCTGGCCAACACCCCGGCCATGCTGGAATGCCACTACGGCGTGCCGATGACGCAAGGCGTGCTCAACACGCTCAACACCAGGCTCGACGCGCCGATCATCGCCTTCTCGCTCGACCATGCCGAGAGCAAGGTCGTCATCGTCGATCGCGAATTCTCCACGGTGATGAAGGAGGCGCTGGCGCTCTGCAAAGCCAAGCCGCTGGTGATCGACTACAGCGATCCGGAATATCACGGCGCCGGCGAGCGGATCGGCGAACTTGAATACGAGGACTTCGTCGCGCAGGACGATCCCGATTACGCCTGGCACATGCCGGACGACGAATGGGACGCCATCGCGCTCAATTACACGTCCGGCACCACCGGCGATCCGAAAGGCGTGGTCTATCATCACCGCGGCGCTTACCTCTTGGCGGTCGGCAATATCGTCACCTGCAACATGCGCAAGCACCCGGTCTATCTGTGGACGCTGCCGATGTTCCACTGCAACGGCTGGTGCTTCCCGTGGTCGATCTCGGTGGTGGCCGGCACCCATGTCTGCCTGCGCGCGGTGCGCGCGGCGGCCATGTATGACGCCATTGCCAATCACAAGGTCACGCATCTGTGCGGCGCGCCGATCGTGATGGCGACGCTGCTCAACGCGCCGGCCGCCGAGAAGAAGCCGCTGCCGCACGTGGTCGAATTCTTCACCGCCGCCGCGCCGCCGCCGGAAGCTGTGCTCGCTGCGATGAAAGAGGCCGGCTTCAACGTCACGCATCTGTACGGGCTGACCGAATGCTACGGCCCGTCCGTGGTCAACGATTGGCATAGCGAGTGGGATAGCCTGCCGGCGGCCGAACAGGCCGCCAAAAAGGCGCGCCAGGGCGTGCGCTACGGCGCGTTGGAGGCGCTCGACGTGCGCGATCCCGACACACTTGCCGCGGTCGCGCACGACGGCGAGGCGATGGGCGAAGTGATGATGCGCGGCAATGTGGTGATGAAGGGCTACCTGAAGAACAAGGCTTCGACCGACAAGGCCTTCGAGGGCGGCTGGTTTCACACCGGCGACCTCGGCGTCATGCATGCGGACGGCTATGTCCAGCTCAAGGACCGCTCCAAGGACATCATCATTTCCGGCGGCGAGAATATTTCATCCATCGAGGTCGAGGACGCGCTCTACAAGCACCCGGCCGTCGCCACCGCCGCGGTGGTGGCCAAGCAGGACGACAAATGGGGCGAGACGCCCTGCGCCTTCGTCGAGCTGAAGCCGGGCGCCAGCGCGAGCGCCGACGAGCTCACGCAATGGTGCCGCAAGCATCTGGCCGGCTACAAAATTCCACGCACCATCGTGTTCGCGGAGATCCCGAAGACCTCAACGGGGAAGATTCAGAAGTTCAAGCTGAGGGAGATGACGAAGGGGGTGTGAGACTGTGGTTGGCGAAGGGGTGAGTACATCTAATGCCATTTAACAGCAAACTAGCTGTGCAGTGGACTAAAGCCGGATACGAGCCGGGAATGGGAAGCGCTTGTGTTGCTTCGCCGCCACCTTCTGATTTTATCCGAGTGTATCACCTAACCACAGCAGATTTTGCTATCAGTGATTTGTCTCTCGGTCGCTTAAAAATTTCTCGTTTCTCAGATTCGAACGATCCATTCGAACTAATGGCTTTTTCCTTTGACGACGGCAATCGCCGTCAGGCGCTAAGAAAATTCAAAGATGAATACGACCGCCATACAGGGCTACTTTGCTTCAGTGCAGATTGGACCAGTCCAGTCTTGTGGAGTCATTATGGTGCACGACATCGAGGAATTTGTCTGGGCTTCGATGTGCCAAGAAATGCAGTTCTGAAGGTGCAATATACCGACCAACGTCTTCGTGAACAGGCTCGAAAGATTAATGATATGTCCAATATCGATGACGCTCTGCGAGATTTATTGATCTGCACAAAATTTCGACATTGGGAGTATGAAAAGGAATTTCGCGTAGAAGTGCCGTTGAACAAGGCAATGGCAGAAGGCAAATACCACTTCTGTCCCTTCAACGAGAATCTTCAACTCGCCGAGGTAATCTTAGGACCACTATGCGATCTATCCATAAATGCAGCTCGCAAACTTGTCAGATCGATGTTTCCGACTGCGATAACGTACCAAGCGCGATTGGCAATTAAATCATTTCATATTGTTCCCAAAGAAAGCACCGTCCCGTAACCAAATTTTCTCACTCGAATAATTCTTCGAATAAGCACCGCCCTCGTCCTACGAGACGCCCGCCTTCGCAAATGCTTCGGCGGGCTCCTCAGGATGAGGGCGGTTTGCCGCAATCACGGACTAGAAATTACCGCTCTCAGCGCTCGCCGGCCGGCCGATCGTTCGGCTGGAACATGCGGTCGGCATTGTAGCGCTGGTTGAACGGCTGCTGCGCCGGGCCGAAATGGAAGGTGGCGTCGCCCTGCTTGACCGTGGTCTGGCCGCCGCCGCTGCCGAAGCGCGAGATCTGCTGGTCGGGATCGACGTATTTCGCCGAGCCGTCGCTATTGGTGGCGCCCGCGGATTCGAGGGTAAACGCCTGCGCGGCCGGCGCAGCCAAAACGCCCAAGCCGAACGCGGCGCCGAATGCGGCGGCAAATGCAAAACGGCGCAATCGGGATTTGGCCAAGCGATTCATGGCAGCCTCGCGGGTTTCATTCGATCTCTGACGGGCGTCATCCAGCGTCCGGAAGCAAGCCAAAACAATATGGCTGCATGGCGGCAGCCTGGCAACCGATGATCCACTCGGGTTCCACTGGCGCGGTTCTTGCTTAACCGATCGCAGGGCCAATTGATCGCAGCACCGAATCGAGGACCGCCGATGTCGACCCCCTTCGTAGCGCGCAAACCGCGCGCGGAACCGCAGCGCGAAAGCTTCATCCTAAAGTCCATACTGGTGGCGTCCGCGTTGTTCCTGGCTGCGCTGGTGCTGGCGAACGAGGAATTCTACCTCTCCGCGCCTGCCCATTCCTTGAGCGAGGTGGAGGCGGCGCTGCGGTTGACGGCGCAATAGACTTGGCACGGGCGAAAGATTTGGCGCGGCCGAAAGACTTGGCGCGGCCGAAAGATCTGGCGCGGCCGAAAGATTTGGCGGGGCCGCAGAAACCTCAGGAACGCGACTGCACCACCGCCACCGAACAGGCGCGCAGTTGCTTGCCTTCGGCCATGGTCCAATCCTGCGTGCCGGTCAGCGTGCCGCCTTTTTCGGTAATGACGCCGCTATAGCTGCCCTGGAAGCTCGACGCGGCGCCGTGCCAATTCGAGCTGAGCGTGACGCGGCCGTCGTCGCCAAGCGTGCCGCTCGCGATCTCGCTGGCGACCACGCGATTGCCCGGGATGTTGAAGATCGGACGCGCCGCGGTGACGGTCTTGCCGGCGACCGTGATATCCAGCGGCGCCTGCAGCATGAACTTGGAATTCTTTATTTTTTCGCAGACGATCATGCCGCGATAGGCGCCGTCGAGGGTGTCCGCGCGCGCGGCATTCGATACGCAAGCCGCAGCGACAATTGCCAAACCAATCACCCTGCCGATCACGTTGACGATATGCCGCGTCATGCCCGCCTCCATTGCCAATGGGCGGCCAATATATTCCCGGCCGCGACACGCTTCAACGTGGCGGCGGGCGTCCGTATAAACTTGTCGTAAAATCGCCGGAGCGGTCAGGCCTCGGGCAATTCAACCGGCGTGCGGGTCTTGGCGGCGGCGTCGTAGACCGTGACCTGGATTACCGGGAATTTCTTCTTCAGCTCCAGCCCGACTTTCATCGCACCGGCCAGATCGGGGTAGAGCGTCTTGATCTTGCCATCCACCGTCAGTGCGAAGCCCTGGACCGGCAAGGCGTCGCCGCGCAGGTTTCTCGGGCGCTTGTCGTCAGGTTCACTCATAGCGCGGTTTCCTTATGTGTGACCCATAGCTAAGCCATGCGCGGGCATAAAGGCAGTAGCCGCCGGGAATTCTTTTCATCCGCCGGCCGGGCCGCACCGGCGGCTGGCATGCTGCCTAATCGACCTTGAGCCCAAGCCGGTGCACCAGGCCGCCCCATTTCTTCTCTTCCTTGTCGATATCGGCGGCATATTCGGCCGGCGTCGAGGTCAGCGGGTCGCCGCCCTCGAAATGGATGCGCTTCTTCACGTCTTCGGTGTCGACCAGCCGTTGCAGCTCGAAGCTGAGCGTGTCGACGATCTCCTTCGGCGTGCCGGCCGGCGCCAGCAGGCCGTAATGCAGCACCGCTTCGAAGCCGGGCATGCCGGATTCGGCCATCGTCGGCACCTCCGGCAGCAGCGAAAAGCGCTTGGCGCTGGTGACTGCGATGGCGCGCAGCTTGCCGGCCTGGATATTGCCGAGCGCCGGCGGCAGCACGCTGAAGGCGATCGGCACATGGCCGCCGAGCAGATCGTTGATCACCGGCGCCGAGCCTTTGTAGGGAATGATGGCGACATCGACGCCGGCCTCCGACTTGAACAGTTCGGCGCACATATAGCCGCCGGTGCCGATCGCCGATGAACCGAGATTGAGCTTGCCCGGCTGGGCCTTGGCGAGCGCGATGAACTCGGCAATCGATTTGGCCGGAAACGACGGGTTGGCGATGAGCGCCACCGGCATCGATGCAATCAGCCCGATGGCTTCAAAATCCCTGCGCGGGTCCATGCCGAGATTGGGGTAGAGGCTGGGATTGATCGAGATGGTACCGGTGTGGCCGAGCAGCAGCGTGTAGCCATCGGGGGCAGCGCGCGCGACCACGCGGGAGCCGAGCGTACCGCCGGCGCCGCCGCGATTATCGACGATCACCTGCTGCTTGAACACCTCCGAGAGTTTGGCCGCCACTACCCGCGCCATGGCATCGACGCCGCCGCCGGGCGGATAAGGCACCACCAGCGTGATGGTGCGGGAGGGATAATCCGCGGCATCGGCGCCGACGGCCGTCGTCGGAATGCCGGCAATGAGCCAAGCGAGCCCGCAAGCAAGCGCGGCCGATACGGCCGGCGCGCGGCTGCCGGCTTTGGCCTTAGCTTTGGCATTAGCTTTGGCCTTGGCTTGGGCCTTGGCTTGGGCCTTGGCAAATGAGCGCATGAATTTCTCCCCCGACAGGCCGCGCAATGGACCGTAAACCGGCCGCTCGCGATGAACGCATTATTTCCGATGCAGGCCCACAACGCAAAATCGCCGCCTCGCCCAGCCAAAGCCGGATGTATCCGGCTTCGGCTGCGCAAAGCTGGCGATTGCGCCTAGAAATTTACCTCAAAGATCGAAGCGGTCAGTGCACGCTGGCGTGCCCGTCATGCCTCAGACGCTCGATCTCGTCCTTCAACAGCAATTTGCGACGTTTAAGCTCTACGATTTTTAGGTCATCGACCGCGGGGTGGCCCAGGCAATCGTTGAGTTCGCTTTCGAGCGCCTGATGCTTTTTTTCGAGTTCCGCGAGGTGCGATTGCATCGACATGCAGCATGTCTCCTCAATCTGTGGCTCCCTAACAAGCTAAGTCTAGCTCAGACTCAGTGCAAGGGCGACGCTACACCCGGTCCCGCAGCGCGGCAAATCGGGCCGGAAGCCATTGATCGGGGTTGAGTTTTTTGAACGCTTGAATGCGCTTGTGGAAAACACGATAATTATTACGCTCTCGCCAAGACGGGATGAGGCGGCGGACAAGCAAACCAGCGGTAGCAATGACCGACGAGGAAGAGCGCGCGTTGCGGGAACAGTTGGCGCGCCTGCAGCAGGAGCATCGCGATCTCGATGCGGCGATCGCGGCCTTGGCCACCTCGCCCGGATCCGACCTTATCCAAGTACAGCGCCTGAAGAAGCGCAAACTGGTGCTGCGCGACCGCATTCGCCAGATCGACGATGCGCTTACGCCGGATATTATTGCGTGAGTGTATGCCCCCTCTTCCCGTTTACGGAGAGAGGTAAGAAAGCACTACCCTCGCCGCTCCTTCTTGCGCGCATACATGGCCCGGTCGGCCGCATCCATGATCGCGGCCGGCGTCGTCGTGCCGATGAGCGGCACGATGCCGACGCTGGCGCCGACGGATAGCTGCGCCGTCCCATGCTCGACGGCGATCCGTTCGATCACCGCTTCCAGATCGCGCGCCTTGGCGCTCGCCTGCGCCACCTCCAGGTTCCACATCAGCACGCCGAATTCGTCGCCGCCGAGACGGCCCACCACATCGGAGGTGCGCACATGGCTGACAAGCTCGCGCGCCACCGCCTTGAGCAGCGCATCGCCGGCGGCGTGGCCATATTGGTCGTTAACCGCCTTGAAGCCGTCGAGATCGATGAACAGCAGCGCCGCATGGGTGGCGTAGCGCCTCACATAGTCGAGCGAGCGTTTGAGCTCGCGTTCGAAGCCGCGCCGGTTGAAGATATCGAGCAGCGCATCGATATCGGCGCGCGCCTCCAGCTCGGCGATCTGCCATTCCGCCTGGGTCAATTCCGTTTTGAGCCGCTCGATTTCGGCCAGCAGCAGGGCTGCCGGCGCCACCGCCGGATTTCCGCCGTTCGGTCCATCGGGCTCGTCGTGCGACATCCCACTCCGATCAGAGCACAATCGTATTGACGGTGCGGCTTTCGATCTCGCTGCGCAGTTTGGCGTATAGACGCGGATTGCGGCCGGATAGAATCTGCAAGGCGGCGAGCACCGCATTGGCCGGCTCAAGCACCGTCATGACCGGAACCGCGCTCGGCGCCCGCAACGACGACCACAGATCGTCGGGAAATTCCTTGATGCTGGCCGGCACGGTGATGACCGGCACCGTCGACATGGCCGACAGTGTGGGGCCCGCGCCGTTCGAGCGCCCGATATAGGCGATCACCACCGTATCGGGGATTTCCTGCACCATGCGATGGAATATGCCGGCCGCGGCCACCGGCTCCTTGTGCACGGAGCAGGTTACCACCGTCATCATGTCGGCCAGTTCGCCGAGCGCTTGCGAGAAGGCTTGCGTGTTGTCCTTCTCCGAGCCGCGCCAAAGAATAATGCGCTGGCGCGGCACGCGGAAATGGCCGGTGACGTCGGCGACATGGGCGTATTTGGCGGCTACGTCGTCGAGCGCGCCGCCGTCGCGATAGACCTGCTTGTCGATATAGGAACCGCTCTCGACCACGCGCCATGAATCGTTGTCGATCACGTCGGCGAGCAGCAATGTTCCTTTGGAATCGAATCCGAACTCGACCTTGAGATCGACCAGCGTTCCACCTTCGATCTGCCAAGCCCTTTCCAGCGCCAAGAATGCTTGACGGGCGATACGCCGCATTTCGGGAAAAATCCGCGCCTCATCGGCGCTGCTAAATACTTCCGAGGCCGGCAGCACGAGAAACGGCTCTTGGCCCTGCAGCGGCTTGGCCGGATTGAACAGCTTTATCTGCTGGGCGTCTTCCGCGTAGAGCATGAACGGATCGTCGGCGACGAGCGGCTTGCCCTTCCAGTTCTTGTCCTTGGTCTTGAGGTAGAACTCGACGATCGATTGCGGAAACAACTGCCCCTTCGCCAAATGCGGATTGCGCTTCAAGTAAGAGCCGTGCGCTTCGCGCCGGACCACCACCTCATAGGGCAACATCTGGCAGTTCGGCGCGAGGAACGAAATCGCGCTGTCCTGCTCGACGAAGGCGACCGGCAGGCCGCAGGCCTTCAGCAGACGGAAGACGTTGCAGGTGGTCGCGGTGGCCAGCCTGCCCTTGTCCGGGATGATGTCGTGCTTGGCGCCATCGCCGGCGGTGATGTCGTCCTTGGCGACAACGGCCGCCAGCTCGGAACTGCCATCGACCCGATGGATCTTCTTGGTCTTGCCCTCGGCGACCAGGGCGCCAAGGGGGTGCTTGGCGACAAAAGGCTTCGACATCGTGGCGTCCACGGCATGTTCCCATAATGAGCGAGACGGGGGGAATAATCTCCAGGCACCATACTATCTAGGGCCCGCGGGAGCCAAATCGACTTGTGGGCAATTTTCTCGACCGCGCCGGAACCCGGTGCGCTAAGATGGCGGTTCCCCAGGAGGCAATATGACGGGTGCCCGATTTCCCGACCGCCTGCGATTGCCGCTCGAATTCGAGCCGGCGCGGCTTGCCGCCGACATGGCGAATTTTTCGTCCACCCAGTGGATCGAGCATTTCGTCAGACAGAACTACGATGGCGACTGGAGCGTAATCGCGCTGCGGGGACCGGCCGGCGCCACCCATCCGGTGCAGATGATCTATTCCGATCCCAGCCGGTCCGATTTCGAAGACACCCCCATGCTCGCCGGCTCGCCTTATTTCCGGCAGGTGCTCAGCCGCTTTGCCTGCCCGCTGCATGCGGTACGGCTGATGCGGCTTACGCCCGGCTCGGTCATCAAGCCGCACCACGACAACGATCTCTCCTTCGAGCAAGGCATGGTGCGCATCCATATCCCGGTGGTGACCAACGACGAAGTCGACTTCCGGCTCAACGGCACGCGCATCGAGATGCCGGCGGGCTCGGCCTGGTACCTGCGGCTGTCCGACCCGCACAGCGTGGCCAATCGCGGCGCGGCCGACCGCGTGCATCTGGTGATCGATGCCGTGGTCAACGACTGGGTCGCGGCATTGTTCGAGCGGGCAGCGGCCGCCGCCAGCGGCCAAGCGGCATAGTCGCCCGTCACTGCCCGGCGCTAGCGCAGGACAGGCGCAGTGGTGTCGCGGTTGTAATAGATCGTCGCCAACAGCAGCGTGTCAAAATAGGTCCAGCCGAGGAACGGGACAAAACGCACGACCAGCGATTTGTAGAGCGTGCGGGTGGAATCCTTGCCGAGATTCTCGGCGACCGCAGCGATCGAGTCCGGCTGCACCATGGCCCGCATCAGGCGTTCGAGCTCGAGCGCGGCAAGGCCATAGCGCTGCGCCTTCACGGCGGCGGCGGCGTCCTTGAGCACATCCGCCAGCGCGCGTTGGTCTCGGAGCTGCTCGAACAGAGCGACGCGGCGCTCGAGCCCCAGCGCGGTCAGCACGATCGTGAGCAGCACGTCCTCGGCCCGATCGCCGGCGAGCGGCTCGATCTGCGCCAGCGGCTGCTTGATCGCGGCATCGACCTCCGCGGACGTCGGCGCCAGGCGGATGACCAGCGGCTGCATCGTGAGCGCAAGGTCGAGCTCGCGCATCGGCGACACCAGCAGCCAGTCATCCTCGCTGACGCGGCCGTTGAAGAGCGCGGCAAGCTCGCGCGTCAGCGCGACCTGCTCGGCGCGGAAGCGGCGCACCGCGTTGGCGCTGCGCTTGGGGCCGTCGGCGACGGTCAGGCGCAGCAAATTGTCGGCGCGGCGCCCCAGCCGGCCGACCTCGCGGCGCGCATCCTGGGCAGCCTGGCTTATGGAGGTCGCGGTAAAGGTCTGCGCCACCGCCAGCCGCGGCGCCAAAACCACCGACGCGGCAAGCCCGCCGGCCAGGCGGAACAGGTTCCGCCGCGCTGTCTGGGGCATAGCCCGCCCCCGGCCGCTGCGCGATGCAACCATTGGCCTCCCCTTGCAAAATCGGCGGCCGGAACCTGGAAAAGCCCGGCCGGCCTGCGATTGTGGACTCTTCGAGCCTTATCTGCTAGAGCCGCCCGACTCAAAGGCCCTGCCTTTGCGGGCCTTTTGACTAAAACCCGACCGAGCCACCAACGAAGGAGCAACGGTGCAAGTTCTTGTTCGCGACAACAATGTCGACCAGGCCCTCAAGGCGCTGAAGAAGAAGATGCAGCGTGAGGGCATTTTCCGCGAGATGAAGCTCCGCGGCCATTACGAAAAACCATCGGAAAAGAAGGCGCGGGA
>JBBRAL010000063.1:0-26000 GCA_038206805.1 Hyphomicrobiales bacterium
GATCCTGGAGCGAATGGCCGCTGCATGAGGACGGACAAAACTGAGATCGCTCAGCGCTACATCAAGCTTGAAAACGGCGCTCACGCCGCATCAGCGGTCCGCGCCGCGCGGAAAACATCATTGTTCGAGGTGCCCTTAAGAGATATCCTCACACAGATGGCTATAGTCACAAAAGATATGCCTGAAGTGTATTGGAAAATTTTCGCATCACATTGCGTCTGCGAATTTATCGGGAGTCGACTTGTCAGTTGGCATTTGGTGCCCGACGATAAAAAGCTGCAAATGTGGGCAGCAATGCGGCTGCATAAAATTAATGGCATTCAACAACTTGGATTTCAAGCATTAGAATGGAACCCGCCGCATAAGAAAAATAGTGTAGTAGACGATAGTGAACGACGCAGAATTAATAAGCGGAGGAAAGAACTCGGATTTAGTCCGATTCGACCTAGACCAATCGGTCGCCGTCTCGATCTGCTTACAAATGATCGGCGGAGCAAGCTTGTCCTTCGGGAATGCAGTCAGGCAATTTTTAATAGCTTTGAGGCAGACCGCGACGTGGTTGTTCGTTTGATTGGAGAAATCGAAAGCCGGGCCGAGGCGTATAGTAGGTGGTGGATAAAGCAACAAGAGCAGTAGACTCATTCGGTTGCATAGCACCCAAATTGTTGAATGCCGCTTTGACTCCCCTCCCAAAATCCCTTACCCGCAGCCTCATCATGCCTCCCGCTCCCGCGCCACAACACCTGTTCGCCACCATGCTCGCCCGCGTGGAAGGTGCAACTCTATCCGTGACAGGCGCGGGCTATGACTGTTCTCGTATCGTGGTCGAGCCGCCGCGCGACCCCACCCATGGCGACATGGCGACCAATGCCGCCATGGTGCTGGCCAAGGATACCGGCAAGAAGCCGCGCGAGCTGGCGGAGAAAATCGCCGCCGCGCTGCGCGCCGACGACAAAGTTGCCAAAGTCGACGTCGCTGGCCCCGGCTTCATCAATCTGACGCTGCATAACCATGTCTGGGCCGAGGCATTGCGCGCGGTACTGGAGCAGGGCGCCGACTATGGCCGCAGCGAGATCGGCGCCGGCGAGAAGGTCAATGTCGAATATGTCTCGGCCAATCCGACCGGGCCCATGCATGTCGGCCACGGCCGCGGCGCGGTGTTTGGCGATGCACTGGCCAATCTATTGGCCTTTGCCGGTTATGAGGTGACGCGCGAATACTACATCAACGATGCCGGCGCGCAGGTCGACGTGCTGGCGCGCTCGGCCTTCCTGCGCTACCGCGAGGCGCTCGGCGACGACATCGGCGCGATGCCGGAAGGGCTTTACCCCGGCGATTATCTCAAGCCGGTGGGCGGCGAACTTGCCGCCGAACATGGCGCCACGCTCAGCGCCAAACCTGAGTCCGAATGGCTGCCGCTTGTGCGCGCCAAAGCCATTCAGATGATGATGGACATGATCCGCGACGATCTGGGCCAGCTCGGTGTGCATTTCGATTTGTTTTTTTCCGAACGCTCATTGATCGAAGGCGTCCAGGATCAGGTCGCCGCCACTATCGAGACCTTGCGCAAAAGCGGCGAGGTCTACGAAGGGCGCCTGCCGCCGCCGAAAAGCGGAAACATCGAGGATTGGGAAGACCGCGAGCAGACGTTGTTCCGCTCGACCGATTTTGGCGACGATGTCGACCGTCCGCTCAGGAAATCGGACGGCAGCTACACTTATTTCGCGTCCGACATCGCCTACCACAAGTCGAAATTCGACCGCGGCTTCCGCAAGATGATCGACGTCTGGGGCGCCGATCACGGCGGCTATATCAAGCGCATGCAGGCGGCGGTGAAGGCGGTAAGCGGGGCTACGGCCGCGCTCGACGTCAAGCTGGTGCAACTGGTGCGGCTCCTGCGCGCCGGCGAGCCGGTGAAAATGTCCAAGCGCTCGGGCGAGTTCGTCACGCTGCGCGAGGTGGTGGACGAGGTCGGCAAGGATGCCGTGCGTTTCGACATGCTGTACCGCAAGAACGACGCCGTGCTCGATTTCGACCTGGCGAAAGTGATCGAGGCGACGCGCGAAAACCCGGTGTTCTACGTCCAGTACGGCCATGCCCGCGGCCAATCGATCTTCCGCAACGCATGCCTGGAGATGCCGGATTTTCCGGCCGAGGCGGTCGAACGGCTGGGCCGGCTCAAGGCGGCGGCACTCGACCGGCTCGGCGATTCTGGCGAATTGTCGCTGCTGCGGAGGCTGGCGCTCTACCCGCGCCTGCTGGAAGCCGCCGCCGCGGCCCATGAGCCGCACCGGGTGGCATTCTATCTATATGAATTAGCAAGCGAATTTCATACGCAATGGAGCAAGGGAAAAGACTTGCCTCATTTACGCTTCATTATCCAAGATGATCCAGAAACGACCGTGGCGCGGCTCGCCCTTGTGCAGGGAATTGTCACGGTTCTCGCCTCCGGACTCGCGCTACTCGGGGTCGAGGCACCGCAAGAAATGCGGTAATTCTCGTTGTCCGGCTTGGCGTTCGGCGCTGAGGCCGCGATTGGATCAACGAGTGCGCGCTTAGAAAAACCGGGGACCGAATGGCCGACGACCAAAGCCAACGACCTTACCGTTCGATTGACCCGCCCGCGCGCGGTCAGCCTGCCAAAGCGCCGGGGACGGCGCCGGGCGCTTCCGCTAGCGATCCGCTCAGCGAGCTTGCCCGCCTGATCGGGCAGAACGATCCATTTTCCGAATTCGGCCGCGATGGCGCCCGCCAACCTGCCGCTCCGGCGGGGGTGGCGCCCGATCCCCGTGCGCCCGCCGCGGCTCCGAATATGGCTGACCACGAATATTTTGACGCTCCGCCGCCGCTCCCCGCACAACCGCCGATGCCGGAAGCGCCGTCGTTTGCCCCGCCGAATTTCGGGCGACAGGCTTTTGGCGGTACGCCACTGACGGCCGGTGGCGATCTCTACCACGTCGAAAACGCCGCCCCCGGCTATGCGGCCGCGCATGGCGGTGGCTATGAGGACGACCCGTATAACCGGGACACGGCCCAACTCGCCGGCGAGGAACAGGACTTCTACGACGATGTGCCGCCCACCCGGCGGCGCGTAGGCATCCTGGTGATCGCCGGCATATTTGCGCTGGCGGTGATCGGCACGGCCGGGGCTTTTGGCTATCGCGCTTTGTTCGGCTCGTCGTCCTCATCCGTCCCGGCCCCTGTCATCAAGGCCGATACGGCGCCGAGCAAGATCGTGCCGGCCGCGAGCAAAGACTCGCAGTCCGGCAAGCAGATTACCGATCGGGTCAACGACCACGGCATGGGCGAGAAACTGGTGTCGCGCGAAGAACAGCCGGTCGCCATCAAGGACAAGCCGGCCGGCGTCGTCCTCCCGCAAGGGCAGGATGCCGCGCAATCGTCTGGCGCGCCGGTGCTCGGCAGCGGCATCGTTGGCAGTGAGCCGAAGCGCATCCGCACCATTGCCATCCATCCCGATCAGGCGAGCGCCGACGCCACACCCGTGTCGGTAACGCCGCCGCCGCCGGCACCACCGCCGCCGTCGTCGGCCGCACCAATGCCGCCGCCGGCGCGGATTACGCCCGCCGCACCGGCACGCGCCGAGGCGCCGGCGCAGCCGCCCCGCGCCACCAGAGTCCCCCCGCCCGCGGCCGATCCGCAACCGGCGCCCGCGCCGCGTTCCGCCGCGACACGCGTTACACCGCCGCCGGTTCGTCAGGCTGCCGCTGCGCCGCGTAATGCCAATGCGCCGCTATCGCTCAGTCCCGATGCACCCGCAGCGCAAGCCCGCGCCGCGGCTCCTGCCATGCGTACGGCCGCGGTTGCGCCGACGCGAATCGCGCCGGCGCCCGCAGCGGCACCGCGCGGTGGCAATGCGAATGCCGGCGCCGGCAGTTATGCGGTGCAGGTGTCCTCGCAACGCAGCGAAGCCGAAGCCCAGGCCGCCTTCCAAAGCCTTCAGGGCAAGTTCCCAAGCCAGCTTGGCGGCAAGCAGCCGATGATCCACCGGGTCGATCTGGGCGCCAAGGGAATCTATTTCCGCGCCATGGTTGGGCCGTTTGCCACCGGCAGCGAAGCCAGCGCGCTATGCGGCAGCCTCAAGGCGGCCGGCGGATCGTGCATCATCCAGAAGAATTAGCGGCCGAACGCTTGCTCTGACGCCAGGCGCGGGCTAATCCGCGCCGATGGCGGCAAGCGCTTTCATCACCGGATTGGCGGGGCTAGACGTTTCCGCCAATGAGCGCGCGTTTTTGCGCGAGGCCCAACCCTGGGGTCTCATAATATTCAAGAGAAACATTAACACGCCATCGCAAGTCACTGAACTTGTACGGTCATTCCGCGATATCGTCGGTCGTGAAGCCGCCGTGCTGGTGGACCAGGAAGGCGGCCGAGTGCAACGGCTCGGCCCGCCGCATTGGCCGGCCTATCCGCCTGGCGCTCGCTATGGCGAGATTTACGACCGCGAGCATGCGACCGGCCTGGCGACGGCGCGGCTGGCCGGCCTTCTGATTGCCGCCGACCTGCATGCGCTCGGCATCGACGTGGACTGCCTGCCGATCGCCGATGTTCCCGTGCAAGGCGGCGACCCGGTGATCGGCGACCGCGCCTATGGCAGCGAGCCCGGCAAGGTGGCGGCCATTGCCGCCGCAGTCGCAGGCGGCCTCATGGCCGGCGGCGTCTTGCCGGTACTCAAGCACCTTCCGGGCCATGGCCGCGCCAGCGCCGACAGCCACCATAAGCTGCCGGTGGTCGATACCGACCGCGCCACCCTGGAAGCGACCGATTTCGCCGCCTTCAAGCCACTTGCCGCCCTGCCGCTCGGCATGACCGCTCATGTTGTGTTTTCCGCCATTGACCCCGATGCACCGGCCACCACTTCGGTCACAATGGTGCGCGAAGTGATTCGCGGCTTTATAGGGTTTCAGGGTTTGCTGATGAGCGACGACATTTCGATGGGCGCCTTGTCCGGCACGATCGCCGAGCGCAGCCGTGCGGCGCTCGCCGCGGGCTGCGACGTCGTGCTCCACTGCAATGGCGATCTCGGCGAGATGGCGGCGGTGGCGGGCAGCGTGCCGAAGCTTGCCGGCGTTGCCGCGCAACGCGCCGATGCCGCGCTGGGCCAGCGCGCGGCGCCGCAGGATTTCGATGTCGAAGCGGCGCGCAAGATTTTCAACCAGACGATGGCCGGCGGACGGCCAACGTCGCAACGGATGACGGGTTCATGACGGCTGAAGACTTCGACAGCGCGCGCGGCGGAGCTCTTGCGGGGACGCTAGATGCTACCCTTGGTGCGACCCTTGGCGCCGACCGCGGCAGCAGCGAACCGGCCATGATGGTGGACGTGGAGGGCTTTGAGGGCCCGCTCGATCTGCTGCTGTCGCTGGCGCGCACGCAGAAAGTTGATCTGGCGAAGATTTCGATCCTGGCGCTGGCCGACCAGTATCTGTCCTTTATCGAGGCGGCGCGCCAGGTGCGGCTCGAACTGGCCGCCGATTATCTGGTGATGGCGGCATGGCTGGCCTACCTGAAATCCCGTCTGCTGCTGCCGGAAGCGGTGCCCGGCGTGGGGCCGAGCGCGGAGGACATGGCGCTGGCGCTGGCTTACAGGTTGCGCCGGCTGGAAGCGTTCCGCGATGTGGCGAGCCGCCTGATGGGACGCCCCCAGCTCAATCGCGATATCTTCGCGCGCGGGCAGCCGGAGCCGATCGCCGAGATCAAGCGGCCGGAATTTACCGCGACGCTGTACGATCTGCTCAGCGCCTATGCCACGCAGCGCTCGCACAGCGTGCTCTCGCGCGTGCGCTTCAAGCAGCGTACGGTCTGGTCTCTGGCGGAAGCGCGCGCCGCACTCGAACGCTTGATCGGACAGTCGGCGGACTGGACCCGCATCGACCACTTCCTGATCAGCTATGTGGTGGAGCCGGCGCTGGCGCCTTCGGTGTTTGCATCCTCATTTGCCTCCGCGCTTGAATTGGTGCGCGAGGGGATCGCCGAAATCCATCAGAAAGAGTTGTTCTCGCCGATTTACATGCGCAAATGCGTCGGTGCGATAGGAAACGCTAGCCTGCATGACGAACAAGAAAACGCATAAGGAAACTCAGTCCATGCCGAGCGCGGCCAAGAAGCTTGCGATTGTCCATAATGACGAGCCGGTGCAAGAATCTGCAAAAGAATCTGCACAAGGACCGTTGCAAGAATCCTCGACCGAGCCGGCCGCGCGGCCGGAAGAACTGCGGCTGCTGGAAGCGCTGCTGTTTGCGGCCAACGAGCCGCTCGACGAGGCAACGCTCGGCCGCCAACTGCCCGTCGGCGTGGTGTTGAAGGACGCGCTGGCCGCACTGAAGGCCGAATACGCGACGCGCGGCGTCAACCTGGTGCGCATCGGCCGCAAGTGGACGTTCCGCACGGCCGACGATCTGTCCTGGCTGTTGACCAAGCAGACCGTGGAGACGCGCAAGCTGTCGCGCGCGGCGATCGAGACGCTCGCCATCATTGCCTATCACCAGCCGGTCACGCGCGCCGAGATCGAGGAAATCCGCGGCGTGGTGGCGGCCGCCGGCACGCTCGACGTGCTGCTCAAGACCGGCTGGATCCGCCCGCGCGGCCGCCGCAAGTCGCCGGGCCGGCCGATCACTTACGGCACGACGGAAACGTTCCTGTCGCAGTTCGGGCTGGAGGAGGTGGGCGATCTGCCCGGTCTCGACGAGCTGCGCGGCGCCGGCCTGTTGGACGGCAATATGCCGGCCGGTTTCGCGGTGCCGATCCCCTCCGACGACAGCACCTTGCGTGAGGATGAGGACCCGCTGGAGCCTGGCGATCTTGACCTTGGCCTGGCGCCGCCGCCGGGGCGAGGGGAGAAGTGAGATTGCTTTAGCTTAAAGCGGCCGCCCCGAGTTTGGCGGGTTGGGGTGAGGCGGTAAGTGACCTTCACTTGGGCGCGTGCCCATAAAACAGGCCACATGTCCGCTCTACCCCGAAAGCCGACATTCATTGCGGCAAGCGGATTGTCTGCTTTGTGCCAATGGCCGACATCGCGCGTTCACCTTTTCTTCGCCAGCGGCTTCGCGACCTCATGAGCACAGTCGATGAAAAGCTGGGCGAGCGGGCTAAGCGTACGGTTCTTCAGGGTGACGATTCCTACCGGCGTGCGGGCAAATGCTTGTTTAACGGGCAAGACCTTGAGCTCCGTACGCGTGGTAGGTAATCTTAAATTAGAAACTGGGAAAATCGAAAGAAAGCGTCCCGTCGCCAGGAGACTGATCCGCACTTCGGCGGGCGAGGTGACCACAGTCGTTCGGGGATATTCGAGCCCGCTGGCACGAAAGGCTTCGATTGCCACCGACCCGACCACGCTTTCCGGCGGTGGCAACACCCACAATTCGTTCACCAGTTCGGCTAGCTCGATCCTGCGGCGCCGAGCCCAGGGACTTTGCGCGCCCGCTGCAACAAAATACGTGTCCTCAAACAGAAATTCGTAGCCCACGCGCTCATCTGCAATGGGTCTCCGTGCGATCAAGAGATCGACGTTGCGCTCAATCAGCTCACGGTGCAGCGTCTCAACATACGCGGTTACGAGACGAAACACGATGCGCGGATAGCGCCGGGAGAGCCGATCGATGACGGCAGAAACGAAGCTCGCGCCCAGATTTGGGTTGCACCCGACACGCACCTCTCCGGCCGTGGGATCGGCGAGAAACTCGATACTCTTCAATGTCTGGCGCAAGTCGTCGAATACCGCTGCACTGCCGTCGAGCATGGCGCGGCCGTAATTGGTGGGCTCGACTCCCTGCGGACCACGATCGAGCAATCGCACGCCAACGGTCCGCTCCAATTCCCCGATCGATCTGGAAACGGCGGGCTGGGTCGTGTTGAGGAGCGCAGCCGCCTTGTTCATGCTGCCGGCCTGAACGACTGTCATCAAAACATGGAGATCGTTCAGCTTCATTCGGCGTCCGATGCGATCGCCCAGTTGCATGTCGGCACCTATTGCTGAATTGGCATAACGGTATCAAATGATAGCATTATACGTGCATAACGGCAATTATCTAACCTCATCTACGCGAGCGAAATCGCCGCCCATCCGCAAGCGGCGCATTTCGCCGGGGCCGGAAGACAGGATGACGTCATGAGACTTCTCCGCCGTCAATTTCTGCAGCTGGTAGCGGGAGCTGCCGCGCTCCCGACAGCGTCACGTTTTGCTTGGGCGCAAACCTATCCGACACGGCCGGTGCGCTTGGTCGTCGCCTTTCCCGCCGGCGGTGGGACCGACATCATCGCACGCGTGATCGGCCTACGGCTGTCGGAGCGGCTCGGCCAGCCATTCATTATGGAGAACCGGCCGGGCGCCGGAACCAATATCGGCACCGAGGCGGTCGTGAGGGCGCCCCCGGACGGCTATACGCTTCTCCTGACCTTTTCGTCGAACGCGATCAACGCGACGCTCTATGACAAGCTCAACTACAATTTCATCCGTGACATCGCGCCGGTCGCGGGCATCATGCGCGTGCCCATCTTGTTGGTGGTGAATCCATCGATTCCGGCCAAGACGGTTCCGGAGTTCATCGCCTATGCCAAAGCCAATCCAGGCAAGATTAACATGGCGTCGGCGGGCACCGGGACGCCGTCCCATGTGGCTGGCGAATTGTTCAAGATGATGGCCGGCGTCGACATGGTGCACGTGCCCTATCGTGGCACGGCGCCTGCTCTCACTGATCTGCTCGGCGGCCAGGTGCAGGTCCTCTGGGTTAACCCAGGCCCGTCGATTGGGCACATCAGGGCCGGCGCGCTGCGCGCTCTTGCGATAACCACCGCGACGCGCTCGGAGGCGCTGGCGAACGTCCCGACCATAGGCGAGTTCATCCCGGGCTACGAGGCGAGCTTGATCTATGGCATCGGAGTGCCCAAGAACACGCCAGTCGAAATAGTCGAGAAGCTCAACAAGGAAATCAACGCGGCTCTCGCCGACCCCAAGATCAAGGCGCGCCTTGTCGACCTGGACGGCATGCTGCTTGGTGGCTCGGCTGTCGACTTTGAGAAGCTCATTGCCGAAGAAACCAAAAAATGGGCCAAGGTGGTAAAATTCGCGAACATTAAACCGTACTGACTGGGAAAGTCCGACGAAATCTTTCATATCGATGCGATCGCGTTTGCAGGCGCCAGATCGAGAACTCACAATAGCTTGGGCGAAGCAGTACCAACCGATTATTTCAACCCACCGACGGTTGCGGGGGCGGCTCAAAACAAACAAACGAGTGGAGGCACACCATGCCGGGCAAGGCCATCAAAATTCGTTCAAGAGACGTGGGTGAGTTTAGCTGTTATCTGGTCATGCCCGAGGCCGACGATCCGGTTCCCGCGATTGTGCTTGCATCCGCTGTTCACGGCGTCGATGCGGATATCCGCGGTATCGCCGATGAGTTCGCGGCGCACGGATTCATTGCTGCGGCGCCCGACCTATTCTGGCGCTCGATTCCGGGGCCACTTTCCCGTGACGATGACCGCGCCGCGCCGCGCTCGCAGCCTCGCCTCCAAAAGATCAAGGCTGGCGAAGACGATATGGCGGATACTTTGGCGTATCTCGGCACACTACCGAAATTCAACGGACGCGCTGCGGCGATGGGCCTCTGCTACGGGGGCCCCTACGCGATCCTTGGGCCGAAGCGCCTCGGCTACGCCGCCGGCATCTCTTGCCATGGAACACAGATGGTGGACTACATCCAAGAACTCGATGGCGTCGGTGAGCCCGTCTGCATTATTTGGGGCGATCGGGACCATCGAGCGCCGGTCGAGGTGCTGGACGCCTATCGCGGCTTACCGTTGCTCATGAAGAACGTGGAAGTGCACATCTTTCCGGGCGTGCTCCACGGTTACATGATGCGCGGGAGCACGAAGGCGTTCCATGCGGCGACGCGCGACTTTTCAATGGCGCGTGCGCTGGCGATCCTCGACGGTCTCAAAGGCGGGTACGTGTCGCAATCGTCGCACCGCGTATCGTAAAATGGACAAGTGCTCGAATTTGCGACTGGGGCAGGCTGCTTTGTGATCGGCACGCTCGCCACTGTCAAAGGAAGCAATCAAGGCCGGTGCTGGAGTGACATGGGGACGGTGATCGATAATCGGGCCAGGCCATCCGCCTAGCCATTCAGAACGCGATCGGGTGATGGTTGGCTGTATGTCCGCTTTGGGTCATTAGCGACCGAGCCATCAAGGATCGAAATCGACCTTTGTTCGCTGTTGCCCGAAAGGAGACATTGAACGGCGCACACTTGGTAGTACTTGGCTCGCCGTTTAAGTTCACGTCCTCACCCGAAGCGCTTCGCGCAATGACGAGGACCCGCTGGAGCCGGGCGATCTCGACCTTGGCCTGGCGCCGCCGCCGGGGCGGGGGGAGAAGTAGCCCAATTTGTCATTCCGGGACGGCCCGTTTGGGCCGGACCCGGAATCCAGGGCGACCGGCACAGCGCTTGGCCCTGGATTCCGGGTTCGCACGCTGATGCGTGCGCCCCGGAATTACAAAGCGGGGCGCGGCGCCCCGAGCAGCTTAGTGTGACGCCTGAGCTTGGTTAACGCCCGCTCCGGCCTAACACCACGGAACTAAACGCAAATATGAACTCCCGGCGCGCCCACGCGGCCCCGACGGGTGCGGTTATGTCCTTGTTTTTGCCGCTTCTGGGGCCTAGTTTCTAAGCCAGATCAAGGGCGGGATGCGCGCATACGCGCCCCGTCGCTGCGGAGGGTTTGCCGATGGGTTCTTTAAGCATATGGCACTGGCTGGTCGTGCTGCTGGTCGTAATGGTCCTGTTCGGCGGCCGCGGCAAGATTTCCGGCCTGATGGGCGATTTCGCGCAAGGCATCAAGGCGTTCAAGAAGGGCATGGCGGAAGACGACAAGACGGCCGAGGCCAAGCCGGAGCCGGTCAAGACCATCGACGCCGCCGCCACGCCGAAGTCGGAAACCGAGCGGCGCGCCGAGAGCGTGCGCTCCTGAAGGCTGCGGCGGCGGCATCGGCAGGGCGATCGGCCGCGGCGGCGGGATATTTTGCTGAGCGCTGATCCAATCGGAAAACCGGTGTCCGCTGTTCGGGATCATGCGCTGGGAGTTGACTAATCCATGTTCGGACTTGGTTGGGGCGAGATCGTCGTCATCGGCATCGTCGCGCTGATCGCGATCGGGCCGAAGGAGCTGCCAACCGTATTGCGCTCGCTCGCCCAGTGGATGGGCAAGATCAGGCGCATGGCGGCGGAATTCCAAGGCCAGTTCCAGGAGGCCTTGCGCGAGGCCGAACTCACCGATCTGAAAAAGCACGCCGACGATCTGACGGCGACGGTCACCGATTTCGATCCGATGGCGGACACCCAGAAGGACATCGAACGCGCCTTCGAAATGCCGGACCCGATGGCGCCGGTCGAGCCGTCGGCCGCGACGGCAATAGCGACAGCTACCGCGAATACATCGCCGACGCCCGCCGCGGATACGGCAACGGCGCTCACTGACGTCACGCCGTTGCCCGAAATCAATGTGCCGCTGCCGGAACTGCCGGCGCCGGTGAGCGAAAAGGATTTCGCTGCCGCCGCGCCGGCGCCGGCCGAAGAGCCGCCCAAGGAACCGCAAAAGGAGCCGCAAAAGGCCGCCGGGAGCGGGGCATGAGCCAAGAGGACATCGAGGCCACCAAGGCGCCGTTGATGGAGCACCTGATCGAGCTGCGCTCGCGGCTGATCAAGGCGCTGTTTGCCTTCGGCGTCATGTTCGCGCTCTGCTTCGTGTTCGCCAAGGACATCTACAATATCCTGGTGTGGCCGTTCGTATGGATAGCGGGGCCGGAAAATACGAAATTCATCTACACCGCGCTGCTGGAATATTTCGTCACGCAATTGAAGCTGGCGATGTTCGGCGCCGCCTTCCTGTCGTTTCCGATCGTGGCGGGCCAGATCTACATGTTCGTGGCGCCCGGGCTCTATCGCAACGAGCGCAAGGCGTTCCTGCCCTATCTGGTCGCGACGCCGTTCTTTTTCGCGCTCGGCGCGACGGTGGTTTATTTCCTGGTGATGCCGATGCTGGTGCGTTTCTCGCTCGGCATGCAGCAGACAGGGACCGCGACCGAAGCATCGATCGCGCTGATGCCCAAAGTCGGCGAATATCTGTCGCTGATGATGTCGCTGGTGCTGGCCTTTGGCGTGGCGTTCCAACTGCCGGTGATCCTGACGCTGCTCGGCCGCGTCGGCATCATCACCTCGGCCCAGCTCAAGGCCAAGCGGCGTTATTTCATCGTCGGCGCCTTCATTCTGGCGGCCGTGCTGACCCCGCCCGACGTGATCAGCCAGATGTCGCTGGCGGTGCCATTGCTGCTGTTATACGAGGGCTCGATTCTGTCGGTGCGGGTGGTGGAGAAGAAGGCGAGAGCCGACGAAGCGGCCAAAGATGCAGCTGAGAAGGCCGCGGCCGATGCCGCGCCGCCGCCGGCCGACGCGCCGCCGCCGCCCGAATCCGGCCCGGACGACGCGGCTGCCAAGCCAGCGGAGTAGCCACTTTGTCATGCCCGGCCTTGTGCCGGGCATCCCGCTTAGGTAGGCAACGCTTTGCCATTTTTATCGGGATGGCCGGAACAAGCCCGGCCATGACGAGATAATGACGGGATAAAAGCGCCGCCATGTACGACATCAAATGGATTCGAGAGAACCCTGAGGCCTTCGACAAGGGGCTGACGCGGCGCGGGCTGAAGCCGCTGTCGGCAAAGCTTATCGCGCTCGACGAGAAGCGGCGCGCGGCGATTACCAAGTCGGAGCAGGCGCAGGCGCGGCGCAATGCGGCGTCCAAGGAAATCGGCCAGGCCAAGGCCAAGAAGGACGAAGCCACGGCGCAAAAGCTGATGGCCGAAGTCAACGAATTGAAAACGACGATGCCGGCGCTGGACGTCGAGCAGAAGACACTCGGCGACGAACTCGACAAAGAACTCGCGCAAATCCCGAATATGCCGCTCGACGAAGTGCCCGATGGCAAGGACGAGCATGGCAATGTCGAACATCACAAGCACGGCGCCAAGCGCGATTACGCCTTCACGCCCAAGCAGCATTTCGAACTGGGCGAAGCGCTGGGCATGATGGATTTCGAACTGGCCGCCAAATTATCCGGCGCGCGCTTTGTGGTGTTGCAGAAGGGGTTGGCGCGCATGGAGCGCGCGCTCGGGCAGTTCATGCTCGATCTGCATACGGGTGAGAAGCACGGATACACCGAGGTCAATCCGCCGCTGTTGGTGCGCGACGAGGTGATGTTTGGGACGGCGCAGTTGCCGAAATTTGAAAAGGATCAATTTGCAATCACGACTGCGGAGTTTGAAGATCTTATCGAAGGAGTAAAATCTAAAGCAGTTCATAAATTCAAAAATGTTCAACGACAGTACGTTGACCGAACCGGAAAAGAGATGACTACGGAGGAGGCTCTGGAGAGTTATCTTGACGCACTAAAGCGAGACATGCCCGAGTACAGGGCTATGTATGAAGCTGCAATTGGAATCCCGGCTCGATATTGGCTCATCCCCACCGCCGAAGTGCCGCTCACCAATCTCGTGCGTGAATCCATTGTCGACGAAGATACGTTGCCGCGGCGCTACACCGCCTGCACCCCGTGCTTCCGCGCCGAAGCCGGTGCGGCGGGAAAAGACACGCGCGGCATGATCCGCCAGCACCAGTTCACCAAGGTCGAACTGGTGTCGATCACCACGCCGGAAGAAAGCAAAAAAGAACACGAGCGCATGCTGGCCTGCGCCGAGGAAGTGCTCAAGAAACTCGATCTGCACTACCGCGTCATGACGCTCTGCACCGGCGACATGGGCTTCCCGTCGCAGAAGACCTATGACATCGAGGTCTGGCTGCCGGGCCAGAACCTGTATCGCGAGATTTCGTCCTGCTCGGTGTGCGGCGATTTCCAGGCGCGCCGCATGAACGCGCGCTACAAGGGCAAGGACGGCAAGAACCGCTTCGTGCACACGCTCAACGGCTCCGGCGTCGCCGTCGGCCGCGCGCTGATCGCGGTGATGGAGACCTATCAGCAGGAAGACGGCTCGATCCTCGTGCCGGACGCGCTCAAGCCCTATATGGGTGGCGTGACAAGAATTGAGAAAACATCGTGATGCTTCTTGCAAAGCGCGCCGTGCTCTCCGCTCCCTCTCCCGCGTGCGGGGGAGGGTTGGGGAGGGGGCCCATGTTCGGCAATTCCCCCTCCCGACGAGCTTCGCTCGTCGACCTCCCCCGCAAGCGGGAGAGGTAAGGAAGAAATATGCGTATCCTCATCACCAATGACGACGGCATCCACGCGCCGGGGCTTTCCGCCTGCGAGGCGATCGCGCGCGAACTGTCGGACGAAGTGTGGATCGTGGCGCCGGAGACGGATCAGTCCGGCGTGTCGCATTCGCTCTCCTTGAATGACCCTTTGCGGCTGCGCGAAGTGGGCGACAAGCATTTCGCGGTCAAAGGCACGCCGACCGACTGCGTCATAATGGGCGCGCGCCACATCATGAAGACGATGCCGGACCTGGTGCTGTCCGGCGTCAATCGCGGCCGCAACTGCGCCGAGGACGTGACTTATTCCGGCACGGTCGCCGCCGCCATGGAAGGCACGGTGCTCGGCATTCCGTCGATCGCGCTGTCGCAGGCTTACGCGTTCTCCACCAAGCGCGCGCCGCATTGGGAGACCGCGATCAAGTTCGCGCCCGATCTGATCCGCCGCATCCTCGCGGCCGGCATGCCGCGCGACGTGCTGGTCAACATCAATTTTCCCGATTGCGTGCCGGAGGAAGTCGCCGGCACCGCGGTCACCGTACAAGGCAAGCGCGATCAGGAACTGCTGCGCATCGACGCGCGCCACGACGGGCGCGGCAATCCGTATTTCTGGATCGCCTTCGGCCGCGGCGGCATTTCCGGCGCGGCGTCCGGCAGCGATCTCGCCGCGCTCAACGAGAAACGCATATCGGTGACGGCGCTTCGCCTCGATCTGACCGACGAGCCTTTCATGACCAAGCTGGCGGAAGTGCTGGGGTAGAAGGTGTGTCCCAACCCGCTCATTCCCGCGCAAGCGGGAATCCAGTTCTTAGCTTAGCGGCCTTAAGTACTGGGTCCCCGCTTTCGCGGGGACGAGCGGAGAACAATCACGCCGCCGGCAGCAAATCGGCGAGCGCGGTCTTGAGCCGTTCGGACTGGAACGGTTTCTGCAGCGCCGGGCGGCCGCGATAGGGTTCGCGCAGACTGCCTTCGCCATAGCCGGTGACGAAGACGAAGGGCAGGCCGCGCTTGGCCAGAATATCCGCCACCGGGTAGATTTCTTGCTGGTCGAGATTGACGTCGAGAATGGCGACGTCGAATTCGGCCGTGGCGGCAAGTTCGGTGGCTTCCGCGAGCGTGCCGACGGCGGCGGCGATCTCGTAGCCGAGATCGGCCAGCATATCTTCCAGCAGCATGCGGATCAGATATTCGTCCTCGACCACGAGAACCCGCGGCGCCGTTGGCGAAGACATGGTCATCATCGGGCTCCAGTCCTACAACTCATATCCGCGGCGCCGGGTTCCATCGCGTCCGACCGTGGCGCGGCGGTGGGCCGGCGAAGATTACATGAATCGCCGCCAAACGTGCTAAAATTAGCGCGAAAGGGGCCCGATCGTGGCAAAAGCATCGCCGGATGCGCAGGATGTCGGCCGCATGGAATTCCTGCTGACGCTGCGCCGCCGCGGCATCGGCGACCAAGCGGTATTGCACGCGATGGACGAGGTGCCGCGCGCGCTTTTCGTCGAGGCGGAATTCACCGAGGCCGCCTATGCCGACCAGGCGCTGCCGATCGCCTGCGGACAGACCATCAGCCAGCCCTATGTCGTGGCCTATATGACCGAGCAGCTGGCGTTACGCCCGCACCACCGCGTGCTCGAAGTGGGCACCGGCTCCGGTTATCAGGCCGCTGTGCTGTCGCGCCTGGCGCGCGAGGTGGTGAGCATCGAGCGCTACCGCACGCTCGCCGAGCAGGCGCGCGGGCGACTGGCCTCGCTCGGCTACGATAATGTCGAAGTGGTGGTTGGCGACGGCTTTGCCGGCGTGCCGGCGCGCGCGCCTTACGACCGCATCATCGTCACCGCCGCCGCCGAAGAGGTGCCGCAAAGCCTGATCGATCAACTGGCCGATAACGGGGTCATGCTGCTGCCGCTCGGTCCCCACGGCGGCGCGCAACACATCGTCAAGCTTACCAAGTCGTCAACGGGGATCGCCCGCGAAGAGCTGATTGCGGTGCGTTTCGTGCCGCTGCTGCCGGGGCAGGCGCGCGAGCTGTAATAAGGCGATGTAAGAAGAATTACCAAGAAGAACTGTGGCATTTCTGCCGGAATCGGCCGTTCTGGCAACGATCTGGTAATTCTTAAAAGCTTATTTACTCGCGGCTGCTTTATTTCAAACCTTACGTATGTTGCGTAAGAGTGAGTAACCACATGCCGCACTCCAAAGTGCCGTTTTGCCCGCGTGCAGGCTCGAAGATTTGGCCGCACGTCGCAGTCCTTGCCCTGGTCGGGGTGGCTGTTGCCGGCTGTTCGGATAGCGCGCGTTTCAACTCCAGCCCCTATGCATCCAACCGTCAGGCGCCGCCGCCGCAGCAGGAAGTCACCGGCTCGGTAAGTTCGCGCCCGGCCTATCGCGGCCCGGTCGAGACACAGCCGCTGCCGGCGCCGAGCCGGCCGGCGACAGTCGCTGTTTCGGGCGGCACCGCCAACGGTGCGCAAGGCCTCGGCGCCTATCGGCCGGACACGCGGAATCCCGACATCACCGGCTCAGTGCCGCCGCCGCCAGCGCCGCCGCCCAAGCCTGCCGGCGCCTGGACCTGGGACGGCGGCTCGCCGGTGACCGTCGGCCACGGCGACACCATTGAGCACATCGCGAAAAAATATCACGTACCGGCGTCCGCGATCCTGCAGACCAATGGCATCGCCAATGCAGCTTCGATCAAGCCCGGCCAGCGCCTGGTCATTCCGCGTTATGTCAGCGGCGGCGCGCCCAAGACGGCGGCGCCGGTGCATGCCGCGACGGCCGCCGAAACCGTTCACGTCGCCACGCGGGGCGAAAGCCTGGTCGGTGTTGCGCGCCATTACGGCGTGACGCTGCCGGCGCTGGCAAAAGCCAACAACCTGCAGCCCAATGGCAAGATCAACACCGGCGACCGGCTTGTGATCCCGGCCGGCGGCCATCCGCTTGGCGCGCGGCAAACGCAAATTCAGACCACTGCGCCGCATGTGGCGCAGCCGCGCACGGTCGCGGCCGACAAGGTCGCCGGCACGACGTCGCAGAACGCGCGCATGGCCACGCAAGATCCGCGTAGCACCGAGACCGTGGTCAAACAGGCGGAAGCGGCCGGCGCCATGCCGTCATTCCGCTGGCCGGTGCGCGGCCGCGTCATCGCCGGTTTCGGCCCGAAGCCGACGGGCGGGCAGAACGACGGCATCAATCTGGCGGTGCCGGAAGGCACGCCGATCAAGGCCGCCGACGACGGCGTCGTGGCCTATGCCGGCAACGAGCTCAAAGGCTACGGCAATCTGGTGCTGATCCGTCATTCCAACGGCTTCGTGTCGGCCTACGCGCATGCAAGCGAGCTCATGGTCAAGCGCGGCGACAGCATCAAGCGCGGCCAAGTGATCGCGCATGCCGGACAGACCGGCAACGTGACCTCGCCGCAGGTGCATTTCGAAATCCGCAAAGGCTCGACCCCGGTCGATCCGACCAAGTATCTGAGCGGCGCTTAAGCCCGCGGCGTGTCCTCATAGATTGAGATCGGCGAGGAACGGCTGGGCAAGGTTCGCTTTGTCCCGATAGCGAACGTAACGCCGCAATGCCGCGTATGCGGCGATGCGGCGCGTCACGTCGCTAGTGCTGTTGGTACCATTTATGGTGCCAGTAGCGACCGCTCCAACCACGATGCCACGCGAACAGAAGCGGAAGCGGCAGCGGCACAAACGACGACGGCAACGCCTCGGCAGAAACTGCGTTGCCCAGGTCAAGGTCGCTGCGGCTGGCGTAAGCCATTGCATCATCCCGGGCGACGCGGCACCAGGACAAGTCGCAATCGAGCACTTTGACGGCGGTTTCCGGCGGCATCACATCCACGTCCCGATACTCGCTGCCGCGCCCGGTATTGAGGTCGAGATCGGCGGTCACTGTCGCCGGACCGCCGGCCGCGACTCCTACCGCTAGCAGCAACAAGCCGCCTGCAAGCGAAAGGGACATGAATTGCATATCGGCCTCTCTTCGCCGTGAAGAGGCGCCAGCATCCACTCGTGTTTACGCCGATGCTGTATAAATTGGCTCATCTCGGGCGAAAAAGATTGATCTGAGCCTTTCGATGCCAGCCTTTTCGGCAGGGCTCCGCCGCTTTAGCCGCGCGCCTGATCAGCGCAGCTAATACCCATTCGGAGGAATCGCCGCAATGCGGTCTTTCTGTTTCAAAAGCGCACCAGTTCAATAACTCTGCTGATGCGGGTATTGCCCGTTTCGGTTCATTCGCGCCGGGTCCGTTTTGCCCCGATAGCGAATGTGACGCCGCAAGAGTGCGCAATAAATCAAAGTTTCTGGAGCCTGATCCGATTAAGTGGAATCGGATCAGGCTCTAGGTGTTGCTTGTTTGATGGATTGCGACGCGCCGAGTTTGGCGTTTAGGAAATCTTCTTACTCGGTAAACAGCCGAGTACGGTGAGTCCTATGGGCGGGAAAAACATCACAAGAATCGCATACCATCCGCTCGCGCCGATATCGTATAGTCTGCGGATTACAACGAAAACTAAGAGGAAAAGTAATGGAATATCGCCGAATCTAAACACGAAATCCAGCAGCGACAACGCCATGTCCGTATTTGACTCTCGCCTCGCTCCAACGTCGTTTACGAGCATTGGCAGATATCTTGCGAGAAGATAAAGCAAAATCCACTAAACGAAGTAGAGAACGACGCGGCCCCAATATTGCTTCCGTGTGACAGGGCCCCCAATTTTTGAATTCAATCCCCAGCCTTGGCATTTGCCGCCCCCATTTTTTTTATTGCATTGTTTTTCCCCGGATGACTCCGGAAATAGGCTGGATATTTTCAGACATCCGGCCTGCCAGCAAGACAGCGGCAAATTGACGCGGATTGTCGCAGCCGGGTCATTGACGGCCTAGCTGGCCAAGGCCGACGCCCTTGTTTGTCCGCTTCGCTCCAATCGCGTCCCAGATTTTCCGGTTCGGCGAACGCAGCGATGTGCCGTTCACGACCAACGAACCGCATCAAAGACAGGAAACGCTGAAGTGACTGCAAGCCGGCGCAGCGCCGTCAGGCGTGGCGCCAGCTGCACAATTTGTCGGCAAAGACGAGGCGATCAGGCCTATGCGCGACTGGCTAAATACTCGTTCCAGGCCGCGAGCGGATCGGCGCCGAAGCGATTGGGACCGGTCGTGCCTTTCATGCAGGCCCAGATGAACAGCAGAATGAGGCCGATGCCGGTGAACGCGATCAGTATCCACCAGAAGGTGCGGTCGATATCGTGCAAGCGCCGCGCCGACACGGCAAGTCCCGGAAGCAACAGCGCCAGCGAGACAACAAGCCCGACCAGATATGTCCCGGTCAGGTTATCAATGATCCCCGTCGCGAAACTGACGGCGATCTCGAACAATACCCAATACCAGTACTCGGACCGGCAGGCACGGCCCGAGAACGTTACATAGTGAGCGAACCCGGATTTGATTGCCTCGACGAAACCCATTGTGTAGCCCCCCGAAGTGAGAAGTTAAAAGTCATGAAGCGGAATTTGCCAGATGAACCCCGACACGATGTAGATTTCGCCAAATTTTCGCCGCTTTGGCAAGAGGCGAGCGATGCAGTCATCTCTATCATGCCGGTTCAAAAACTCGGTCAGGTTATGACCCCGCATAGGCGGTCAATCTGAAGATTCGCCAATTTTCGAAAAATTCCATTTTTCATTTTTCCATCTCAATAAGTAGTCACAAGTATCAAAACCAGGATACGGCCTACCGCTTTTTCCACAGAGTTCATGTTTCCAAACTATGTGAAAAGCCGCGAGCGTGAACACATGTTTGATCGAAGTGCTAAAAAAGAATTCGCCGGAAACTGGATACGAAAATATTTTACATACTGTCCTGATGCGTTTGGTCGATAAATCCGAACGTCGCAGCCCTGGGTATGGCAGTTGGCTCCTTTGAGGATATTGTATTGGTTACAGACATTGAGATCTTCGACAAGAATCGAGACATTCTTATCGGAGCCGAGATAGAATGATTTAATGCCGGACATTCCTTCATACGATTCTTTTTCCCGCCCCTTTATCTGCCGGCGCATTTCGGTGCACTTCGCCCTGACGCCCTTGACTTCTTTCTGAATGATTTGCGGAAGTCGATCGAAGGTCATCTCGGGTTGCTGCGCTTTAACAGCGGTTATTCCGGCTAACATGAGCAGGGCCACTATTCCGATGTAATGTCGCTGCATTGTCCGTTCTCCCCCAGTACAATCGGCTCAATGGTGCTTCAACGCGAGTGCGGACATCCGCTTTATGTTCAGCGGCGCCGCCACGCTTGCGGCCAGGGCTGCGACGACCACCAACAATCTCGCGTGCATGGCAATGCCTCCCGTCTTTAAGAGGTACGTCGTAGACCGGGATTCCCCCGATGATTCCCGGCACGATGTGGAATTCTCCAAATGTCCAGCATATTGGCAAGAGGCGGACGCCTACCAGCTACCCGTATGGTGGATTGGATGCCGGCTGGATGAGAGCCGTATCAATCCAGATACATGCTGCATCGCCTGTTGTCGCTGACATCGAAAAATAAGCCGGCGCGGCGCCGTCAGGCGCGGCGCTTATTCATTAATAGAGAGTTTCTGGCAAAGGCTGGTCAATGTCTGCTTCGGCGCGAAAGCGGACAGACGCGAACGCGGCAATGTGCCACTCGCGTCATATCTCGCTGCAAACTTCATCGAGTAGGCATCTCGGCTTTATAAGAAAAAGCGCAGCGCGGTTTAAGCCGCACTGCGCTTGAGATGTCGTCGCGAATAGCCGCGTGTACCTTGAGGTGATCTAGAATATCACGCGTTGCATTGCCGCAGTTCGGGCGTATCCGACGACCGGACCTTATCGGCCGTTCTGCAAAACCGGCATTGCAATGCCGACGGTGTCGTTAGCGGCAGCGCGTGTAGCGGCGACGTCCGGAATCCGTGATGTAGTAGCAACGGCCCGGACGCGTGGCATCGGCGATAATGGCGCCAGTTGCCGCGCCAATGACACCGCCTGCGAGAGCACCGCCGACCGAATTGGTCGCCAGGCCGCCAACCAACGCACCGGCACCGCCGCCGATCAATGCGCCGCCGGCGGTACGATCTTGCCGCGCGGTCTCGCAACCGGCGAGCGTTAAGGCCATCACCGCCACCGCAAATAGCTTGAGCATGAGAACACTCCCGTTCTGTATTGTAAAAGCGACCTGGATAGCGCCCGATCGTTCAGCGTCGATGCCACCGCTATCGTAATGGCGGAACAATAAGTTCCATCGGCTTGGAAGGTTCCAAATTAAATTCGGATTTAGCCGGCTCGCGTATCAAAATAAGGCCACCCATTGGCAAATTCGGGCGGTACTCACCCACCTATGGGAACAAATCCGAAATCTGACATCTCCCAAGCGTGACGCGCTGTCGTCAGGCCGACCGAGAGCGCGTTCCGGTTTAATTGAACCGGGAACGCGTTTGAGATTTTTGATTTGATCGAATTTTCCACGGCGAACCGGTCGCGGCCCCCGGATCAAATGCGGAGGCAAGCTTCGCCGGAAAATGCTCTAGTCCCTCAGCGTCACGCCCAAGCGCCCCGCCAGATCCTGCACGAACTGCCAGGCCACGCGGCCGGAGCGCGAGCCGCGCGTGGTCGACCATTCCAGCGCCTCGTGCTGCAAGGCGTCACCGTGCGCCGGGATTTTGTAGTGCGCGACATAGCTGTCGACCATGGCGAGATATTCGTCCTGGCTGCAGCGGTGGAAACCGAGCCAGAGCCCGAAGCGGTCGGATAGTGAGACTTTCTCTTCCACGGTCTCTCCCGGATTGATGGCGGTCGAGCGTTCGTTCTCCATCATGTCGCGCGACATCAGATGGCGTCGGTTCGAGGTGGCATAGAAGATCACATTGTCCGGCCGGCCCTCGATACCGCCTTCCAGCAGCGCCTTGAGAGATTTGTAGGTGGTGTCTTCTTCGTTGAACGACAGGTCGTCGCAGAACACGATAAAGCGCGAAGGCGAGCCGCGGGTCAGCGCCATCAGGTCGGGCAGGCTCTTGATATCCTCGCGATGAATTTCGATCAGCTTGAGCGGGCCGCTTTTGCTGTTGCGCGCGTAGACGGCATTGACCGCCGCATGCGAGGCCTTCACCAGCGACGACTTGCCCATGCCGCGCGCGCCCCACAGCAGCGCATTATTGGCCGGCAGTCCCTTGGCGAAACGCTCAGTATTCTCCACCAGTACGTCGCGCACGCGGTCGATGCCCTTTAGCAGCGACATCTCGACGCGGTTGACGTGCGGAACCGGCGCCAGGCGGCCGTCCGGGTGCCAGACGAAGGCGTCGGCGACGGTAAGATTAGGCAGGCTTGCGCGCTGCGGCGCCAGCCGTTCGAGCGCGTTGGCGATGCGGTCGAGAACGTCGGCCTGGTCCGCGGCCTTAGGGCCAAGTTCCGCCTTCGCCTTGGCGCGGCGCTGCGTTTTGGACTTCGGCTTGGTCTTTGGCTTGGACTTGAATTTGGCCATAGGGGTGCTTCCGGCGATTGCGCTGCTCTTAGCGGGGGTGGGGTAGGGCTGCAAGCCGGGCAGGGCGGAAATGGCCAAAAATGGCTGATTTTAAGGGGTCTTGCGGCGTTGCAATTGGGGCTATGGCCGCTATAGTCCCGCGAAATTACGACGCTGACACCGGGCCGGGGCGCCAAGCGTCGGCGTGCGCCCTAAAAACGACGCAAGGAAACCTTCGATGTTCATTTCGTCCGCGTTTGCGCAAGGATCGCTGTTCGGCGGCGGGGCCGGCGGCGAAGGCGGCATGCTGATGTCGCTGCTGCCGTTCGCGCTGATTTTCGTCATCATGTATTTCCTGATTCTGCGCCCGCAGCAGAAGCGGGTGAAGATGCACGCGGAAATGGTCAAGAATGTGCGGCGGGGCGACACCGTCGTCACCAATGGCGGGCTCATCGGCAAGGTCACCAAGGTGATCGACGACGACCAGATCGAAATCGAGGTTGCGGACGAGGTGCGCATTCGCCAGATGCGGCAGATGATCAGCGAAGTCCGCGCCAAGGGCGAACCGGTGAAGGACGAGGCCGCCTCCGGCTGATCCCCGGCGGCCGCGGTTTTTAACCCCAGTTTTCCCTAATTAGTCGAGACATCATGCTTTATTTCACGCGGTGGAAAGCGGCGGCGATTGTGCTCACGGCATTAGTCGTCTGTCTGTTCGCCGTGCCGAATTTTCTGCCCGAAAAGATGGTGGCGAGCTGGCCGAAATGGGCGCAGCGCCACGTCGTGCTCGGGCTCGACCTGCAGGGCGGCTCTCATATCCTGCTCGAGGTCGACAGCAACGCCGTGCGCAAGGAAAAACTGGAAACCGTGCGCGACGATGTGCGCCGGGTGCTGCGCGAGATGCGGGCCGGCTATACCGGCCTGGTGGTGCGCGGCAACAGCGTCGAAGTGCGCATCCGCGACAATGCCAATTTCGACCAAGCGCTCAAGAAACTTGGCGAACTTTCGCAGCCGCTCGGCGGTATCCTGGGCGGCAATGGCGCGCGCAGCCTCGATATCACCAACGAAGGCGGCAATTTGATCCGCCTCACGCTCACCGACCAGGCCATTGTGGAGCGGGTGCGTCAGTCGGTCGAGCAGTCGATCCAGATCATCGAACGGCGCGTGAACGAGCTCGGCACCGTCGAGCCGCTGATTCAGCGCCAGGGCGTCGACCGCATCCTGGTACAGGTGCCGGGCCTGCAAGACCCGACCCGGCTCAAGGAACTGCTCGGCAAGACCGCCAAGCTCGACTTCCGCATGGTCGACGTCTCGATCCCGGCTGAACAGGCTCTGCAAGGCCGCGCGCCGGTGGACGATGAAGTTCTCTACAGCGCAAGCCTGCCCAAGACCCCCTTTCTGGTCGAGAAGCGGATACTCGTGTCGGGCGGCGATCTCACCGACGCGCAGCCCGGCTTCGACCAGCGCACCAGCGAGCCGATCGTGTCGTTCCGCTTCAACACCAGCGGCGCGCGCAAATTCGCGCAAGTGACGCAGGAAAACGTCGGCAAGCCCTTCGCCATCGTACTCGACAACGAGGTGATCTCGGCGCCGGTGATCCGCGAGCCGATCCTCGGCGGCTCGGGGCAGATTTCCGGCAGCTTCACGGTGCAGAGCGCCAACGATCTGTCCATCCTGCTGCGCGCCGGCGCGCTGCCGGCGCCGCTCACCATCATCGAGGAGCGCACCGTCGGCCCCGGCCTCGGCGCCGACTCGATCGCCAAGGGCAAGATCAGTTCTTATGTCGGGGCGGCGATGGTGATCATCTTCATGCTCGCCACCTACGGGTTATTCGGGGTGTTCGCCAATATCGCGGTGGCGATCAACGTCGCCATGATTTTCGGCGTGTTGTCGCTGCTCAACGCCACGCTGACTTTGCCGGGCATTGCCGGCATTGTGCTCACCGTCGGCATCGCGGTCGACAGCAACGTGCTGATCTATGAGCGCATCCGCGAGGAGGTGCGCGGCGGCCGCACGCCGATCAACGCCATCGACGCCGGCTTCACCAAGGCGCTTGCCACCATTCTCGATTCCAACATCACCACCTTCATCGCCGCCGCGGTGCTGTTCTATATCGGCACCGGTCCGGTGCGCGGCTTTGCCGTTACCCTTGGCATCGGCATCATCACAACGGTATTCACCGCCTTTACCCTGACGCGGCTTATCGTCGCCACCTGGGTCTGGTGGCGGCGCCCGCAACACGTGCCGATTTAGCGCGCATGATTCCGAAAAGTGGGAACCGGTTTTCGGATAAGATCATGCGCAGAATAAACTAGAGATTAAATCATGCGCCTTCTCCGCATTGTCCCCGACGACACCAAATTCGATTTCATGCGCTTCCGGCGCATCAGCTTTCCGCTGTCGGCGCTGATGTCGATTCTGGCGATCTCGCTGTATTTCTTTCACGGGCTCAATTTTGGCATCGACTTCAAGGGCGGCACCTTGATGGAAATCCGCATGACCGAAGGCAATGCGGACATCGCCAAGATGCGCGCCACGATCGCCACGCTCAATTTGGGCGAAGCGCAGTTGCAGCAGTTCGGCGGCCCGAGCGAGGTTCTGATCCGGCTCGCCGAGCAACCGGGCGGCGATGCGGCGCAGCAGGCGGCGGTGACGAAAGTGCGCGCCGCGCTCGGCAGCGGCATCGAATACCGCCGCGTCGAGGTGGTTGGTCCGCGCGTGTCGGGCGAATTGCTGTCCTATGGCGTTATCGGCTTGGGGCTCGCGATCTTTTGCATTCTTATTTATCTATGGTTCCGCTTCGAGTGGCAGTTCGCGCTCGGCGCCATGATCGCCAACGTGCACGACATCGTGCTCACCATCGGTTTCATGTCGGTCACGCAGATCGACTTCGACCTCACCAGCATCGCCGCGCTGCTGACCAGTCTCGGCTATTCGCTCAACGACACCGTCGTGATCTACGATCGTATTCGCGAAATGCTGCGCCGCTACAAGAAGATGCCGATGGCCGATCTGCTCAACGCGTCGGTGAACCAGACGCTGTCGCGCTCGGTCATCACCCACGTCACGGTGTCACTGGCCTTGCTGGCGCTGCTGTTGTTCGGCGGTCAGGCGATCCACAGTTTCACCGCAACGATGATGTTCGGCGTCGTGCTGGTCGGCACCTATACCTCGGTGTTCATCGCCGCGCCGATCCTCATCTATCTCGGCGTCGGCACCGGGCGCGACGCCTTGACCGGTCCGGACCGC
>JBBRAL010000064.1:0-25849 GCA_038206805.1 Hyphomicrobiales bacterium
TACCGGGACGGCCTTGCACCGTGCTTGACCAACCCACAGGAGACTGACATCACCATCATCATCCAACGGCGCCGTCACGCACCCGCGTCACACTGGTCGCGATGCGCTGGAACGACTGGTCGCAATCGTCGGAATGCGCAATTGATGCGCGCCTTCAGAATTTTTAAGCTACCGAGGCTGCCCAGTTCTGAGGAATGGGCGTCGAAATTGAAAGCGCAGGCGATCAGCACGTCGAAGCGCGCATCGACGGCCTCGCGCGCAGCCGCAACGATGTCCTGCCGGCCAACGGTGCCATATTCGGGGCCGATCAGGATCGCGGCGCGGCGTTCGGGGCCGTTCTCTCCCTCGATGAAGGTGCCGCTAACGCCAATAAATTTGCCGCCCGGCCACGGCGTCAGGCTTTCGAAGGTGATGCGGTCGCCCTTGTCCTGCTGCTTGACGCCCTCGGATTTGAGATAGTTGATGACTATGGCCGCAAAATCCTGTCCGGCAAGGTCAGCGTCAGCCGGGGAGTGTTTGCCATCGGTAGCGTCGAGCAGGTCGATCAGTTCTTCCTCGCTCGCGGGCAACACACGATGCGGCGACAGGCTCTCTACCGTGAACGGCCCGGCGACGCGGATGCGGGTATTGTCCGGGTAAGGCTTATCGTAGAGATACTCGACATTGGCACGCGCGGCGATGCTGGCGTCGATCTCGCGCTGCCGGGCAATGCGCGCTTCCCACCATTTGGCATGTGGCTCGGCAGCGGCGGCCGGCGCGCCGGCGGGCAGTTCGCGCGGGATTTGCCACTCTTCCCAATTCTTCTTAGTGGCCTTGTTGAGTGCGGCGCGGAGCGGTTCGAGCAAGGGCACGGCGCACCCTGGTGAGCACGATCCGATCATCGAGCCGAACCTCTGGGACCAAGTTCACGAGCTCATCGACAAAAGCCAGCACACCCGCACCAAGCGCCCCCTCGGCCGCACACCAGCCATCTTGAAGGGGTTACTCTTCGGGCCGACTGGAGCGGCGATGACGCCGGCTCACACCCGTAAACGGGGGAGGCTTTACCGCTATTACGCTTCCATGGACGTGATCAGGAACGGGCCTGGGGCCGGCCCGCTCCGACGGGTGCCGGCGGCGCAGATCGAGGCCGTGGTCACCTCGCAAATCAAAGCCATGATTCAGGCTCCCGAAATCATCATCGCCACCTGGCGTGCCGCCAGGCAATCCATCAAAGGGCTGACCGAACTGCAGGTTCGCGAGGAGTAGCACCCCCTGTTAGGCCCACGTTAGCTTCTTACTAGTAGCGTTATTGCCCTCTCAGAAAGAGGGATATGTAAATGAGTATCGCAGCAATCGGATCGGCGCACGTTATGCCGGTCAGTTCGGAAAAAGCCGAAGGGCCTGGACCGGATCATGATGGAGACAGCGACGACGCGGGCACCAAGGCCCCTGTTCAAGCTGCTCCGGCTCCTGGTACGGGAGCTATAGTCGATAAGACAGCATAAATACCACGGGCATTTAATGAGAAACCCGGCCCTTGTGCCGGGTTTTTTTGTGCTGGAGCCTTCATTGAGAGGTAACCCAAAGTTGGATTGGGTTTGCAGCTCCCCGAAAGAATACGTTCGTTGCATCGCTACGATCTGTCGCGATGGGTTATTAGCTCCACTTTTCCGATACGCCGCAATGTCCGGTCTTCACCCCAAAGCGACCAAAAAACGACTGTTAGCGACCGACATCCGCTCTAACTGACCTGCTGCAATGTTCGCTTTTCTGGTCGCTCTTGGGGGAACAGCGGACATTCGCTGCGTCGCCGCGAATGGTAGCGATGGGCCCAGGCTGTGTGAAAACGTGTACGAGCCAAGAATGCGCAGAATTATTTTCTCTATTGTCTTCTCCTGATAGTGGCTTCCAACGCTGTTGGTTTTCAAATCAACGAAATTGAGACGGAATTTCTACGCGCAAATTGAACATTGGTGTTTTCACACAGCCTGGACCAAAACCGAACATTGCCCAGCATGGCGCCGCCCCTCTCGATCTATAATCCAAGTCGGTGGCTTAGACTCTAGCGCTTTCCAGGCGTGTAACCGCCACCGCTGGGAGCGGCTCCACCGCCAGGTGAGCCACCGCCATTGCCTCGGCCGCCCGGGATCAGATACGGAACAACCCTGATCACATCGTTAGGCGTGACGCTCGACCGCTCGCGTTTCTCCTTGGCGACGCAGCCATTGCCTCTCGCCACCATATCCTTCGGACATTCGCAGGCTCCGCGGCGATTGAGCTTTTTCGGCTCCTTGCACGCCGTCTGCGTCTGTTTCACGCATTCGCGGCCTTTCTGGACGGTCCCGGTGGGACAGACGCACTCTTTGCCGGCAGCATTCGGGACCATCGGCGAACGACAAGTGATCTGCCGCACGCACTCCCGACCCTTCTGCACCGTCCCTGGCGGACAGATACACTGTCCGGCAACAGGCCCCGGTATCATCGGCGGCTGACACGTTGTCTGCTTCACGCATTCGTTGCCGCGCAGCACGGTGCCGGGCGGACAGAAGCATTGATCGGGAACCGCGCCGGTCACCATCGGCGGTGGGCAGGCGCAGATGCCGTCAACATTCAGGACCTGCGGTGGCGTGCAAGCCTGTGGCTTTTCGCGGCAAGTATAGGAATTGGTCACAACGACCTGAGTCAATCCGCTGCCAATTGTCACGCTTGCGGGCGAATAGACCGGCGTCAGCCAGTTACAGTCCTTGGGAAGCGCCGGCAACGTTTCCGTGAACGTGCAGACGCTGCCGACCGGCACGTTGATCGGCACGGAGCTGGTATTGTTGTGCACGGCCATCCCGTAACTGGCGGTCGGGTTCGAGCACATCGCCGTCACCGGGAACACCAATGTACCAGCGATCCCGCGCGGGTCGGAAGACACGTACTTGGTCACCGACAGGACGCCGACCTCCTTCTTCTCGCAACGCACCGAGTTGTGTACCATGATGGTTTGTGTCGTCGCGTCGATGACCACGCTGTTCGACGGGCTATAGGACGGTGCCGGTAACCACACGGGCACAGTGCCCTTGGGGCAGAGATTTGCTGGCAGCGGCGGCAAAGTCTCCGAGACCGTGCAGGTGTTTCCGAACGGAATGTCGTTCACCGTGTACGATCCATTGGCGGTCAGATTGAACGACGTGGTCGTAGACGGCGGCGAGCAGACGACGGTTATCGGGAACAGTGTGCCGGCGGGCAATGGGATCTCGGTCTCGCTCGTGACCGTCTTTTTCACGATCAGCGGGCCCGGCTTGCTCACCGTGACGCATGATTTATTGTTGCCGGCATTGGTATCGACGTAACCCGAACCCGGGACGAACTCGACGACCGCGCAATTGGTGAAGGGTGGGAATGGCCCATTACCATTGGCCTTGGCGGTGATATTGATCGCCGGAAGCACATCGCCGGCGTTTGTGGCCAGGCCGTATGTGCAGGTTATGAGAGTCGAGGGGCCTCCGCTTAGCGGGATGCAGGTCCAGCCCAGTCCTGGTACCACGCTGGTGAATGTCATGCCGCTGGGAACGATATCCGTCACTGTGATGGTGCCGGCATTGGCGGACCCCGGTCCATGATTGGTGACTGTTATTTGGAAAGCATACCAGGGTACATAGACCGGAGGACTCGTTTTTCCGGTCTTCTCGACTCCAAGATCAATCGACGTTTCATCCACGCAAGGACCGGGGACCAGCGGCGGCGGGCAAACATTTGGCGGCGGCACGCATTGTTGTCCCTGCTGCACGGTGCCGGGTGGACAGATGCAAGAACCGGGCGTGGGACCGAAGACCATCGGCGGGATGCAAACAACGGATAGCCGCTGTGTCACGCATTCCTGACCCAGTTGCACCGTGCCCGGCGGGCATACGCATTGTCCAGGAATAGCGCCCGTGACCATAGGCGGGGGACAGATGTCCGACTTCACGCATTCCCGGCCCTGCTGCACGGTGCCCGGCGGGCATATGCATGTCGGCACGCATGCCTGCGGCTGACATTTGGGGCCGACGCAGCCGACGGGCGTGGTGGAGATGCCCGGCGGGCTGGCGAACGGTCCGCGAACGGCGACCGGTGCGAGGCAAGGCTGCGTAAGAATTCGCACGCTGCCCATGTGGCCGGTCGCGCGCGGATCCTCGAACGTGTCGTCAAAATCGACGGGGTAGCTTACCCATGGCGGCTCGTTGGCACTGCGCACCATGTCTACGGGGCTGCCCTGCAGCCCATGCACCACGAGCGGACCGCCGGGTTCGAGCTGGCTGCGCAGCGTCGGATTGTTGCGAAGATTCTGGGCCGTGGCCCACAACGCGGATTCGCAGACCGCGGCGCTCAGCGTGCCGTTCTGGTCATAGCCATAACCGAGCGCGACACCGCCATTGCTGTTGCGATAGCTGCCGGCAAAGCCGACCGCGTATTCCTCCTCCGCGGGTTTCCAGCGGCCCGGCGACCGCGGGTCGATGCGGTCTTTCAGCCAGTAGCGCAATACGCGCGGCTGCCCCGGCTCGGTGAAGGCTGAATAATCGTAGGAACCAGCGACCCCAGCGCGTTGCGCCAGGATCATCGCGCCCTTTTGCGAGAAGGTGATATCGGAAACCGCATAGGGTCCCGGCGCGTCCGCAACATCGAGCTCCCAGCGCGCATCGGCGGCGAAGCTGCCGTCCTGTTGGATGCCGACCGACCAGATTTGCGGTCCGTTCGTGGGCGCGCCGTTGCGCGCCGAGTAGTAAAGCCGTCCCTCGTGCACGGCGAGCGCCCAGACCCGGCGCGCCGGCGGGGCGAATCCCCAGGTCCCCGGGTTCTCGGAGTCGAAGCGGGCGTTCGCAATGTCCGGCCTATTCTTCGGATTGAACGGCAACGGGGGGAGATTTGCTCTGGTCGGCCGGGCGGTGACACCGTGGTCGTAGGGCGCACCGATATCTCTGCCATCGAGCGCAAAGCGATGGATCATGCCGCTATAGAGATCCGACACGAACAATTGCTTATGCGCAGCATCGTAGGCGAGATTGCCCAGGCCCGGGCCCGGGTTGGGCACGCCCTCAAGTGTCACGTTGGCGAACAAATTCACCGCGCCGGTGCGGCCGTCCACCTTGTAAATGCTGCCTGGTCCGCCCTGTAGCTCGAGCCCGAATTGCCCCTTCATCCAGCCGGCGCCGGGAGCACCTTTCTTCCTCCGTTCGGGTAGTCCGTCGCGCCCGCGGCCAACGATCTGCAAGCCAAATGCGGAAGTGGCGGCGAGATAAATGTTGGGAGGGGTCGCATCGTCGAGTGCGATGCCGAACACTTGTCCTACATCTTTGGCAAACACATCGAATGTCTTGGGCGCCTGGAAAAGACGCCCGTCCCAGACGTATCCCGGTTGCCCGAGATTGATAATGCGAGCGGAGGGGCCGTCCGGATTTATGAAAGTGAGATCGACCACGGATTTGTTCGCCGGTCGCGCCTGCTGCGGATCTGGCGCAAGCGTTCCAGAAAATCCGCTGACGACGGCGTCACCTAAATTGAGGCTGGGCGGACGGTCGGGCTGCTGGGCGAAAACGCTGCTGGAAAAAAAGACAACAACCAACCATCGCGGCATAAGCCGCTGCAGCATCTTGAACATGAACCCTCCCAAGGCCGCTTCCACATCACGTGGAGCACGATCGATTTTCTTGTTTTTTCGCGACGTCTATTCAGCGGCGACGTCGGCGACTTTTGTCACCATCCGGTCACAACCATTGCGTTTTCAATATTTTTGAACAATAGTCACAACACATCATTTTACTGATGAGATTGCTCATGCATCTTCATGAAATTAGCGCACTGGTCATGAAGACTTCCGACCCATCGTTTGCGGTCGACAGGCATGGGTGCATTGCAGCATGGAACGATGCAGCGGAAGCAATGTTCGCAATCTCTGCGACCTCTGCGGTCGGTCGGCAGTGCAATGAAGTTGTTCGCGGAACCGATGAATGCGGGTTGGTTTGTTCGGATCATTGCGCCATTCAACAGGCCGTTCAAAAGCACCAGCCAGTCGGTAACTTTGATCTGCAGGTTCAAACACCGAAGGGAATGCTGTGGTGCAATATATCGGTGTTAATCGCCGACGGAGCAAAGGTCGCGACACCCTACGCGATCCATATCGTTCGTCAGATCGATCGGTACAAGCGATTCGAAATAGTCATGCGTGACTTTGTCGTAGCCGACACGCAGCGGTCCGCCGAGAAGCCAACCGCGTCAAATTCGTCAAACGTCATGGCCGCCCGTAAAACAATTCTTTCCGAGCGCGAACGCGACATTCTCAAGCTGCTCGCGAGCGGCGTAACGACAACCGCCGCCGCCAATCAGCTTCACATCAGCCGCACCACCGTCAACAATCATGTCCAGCACATTCTCAAAAAACTGGGCTCACATACTCGGTTGGAAGCGATCCGCCGCGCGGAACGGGCTGGGTTAATCTAAGACATTTGATTAGTTGAGGTACCTTAAGGTGGTGACCAGCTGAGGTTTGTCACAACGTTTATGTCGCCTTCTGGCCCAGGCTGTGTGAAAATTCCGTCTCTGCTATGATTCTGCAATGAATCGGCAGGGGGCGACCGATGACGGGGTTTGTGGAAGGGGTCGATCGCGAGCAGATCACGTTGTTTCCTGCGTTGTTCGACGACTACGTGTCCGATGACAATCCGGTGCGTGCGGTCGACGTGTTCGTCGACGGGCTCGACCTCGACAAGCTCGGCTTTGTCGGCATTCAGCCACTCGACAGGGGTTGCCTCAGCTACCTGTGAAATCGCATCCAACAACGACCCCACTCGGTCCGAATGCATCGCATTGATTATGCTTGGGTAACGACTTTTTCTGAGGGGTCACTGTTGGACGCGAAACGCAACCGCATGAACTCCAGTCTTTCGTAACGGATTCAATGCGCTGAGCGGATTCTGGGGTACACGGATGAAGCGCATGTTCCCGAAAGCCTGCTATCTCGGCTTTACCGGGACGCCGCTGATGAAGAAGGAGAAGAGCACCGCGGCCAAGTTCGGCGGGCTGATCGACATCTATGCCATCGACCAGGCCGTCAAGGACGGCGCCGTCGTGCCGCTCCTGTACGAGGGGCGGCATGTCGAGCAGGACGTGAACATCAACGGCATCGACACCTGGTTCGAGCGGGTCAGCAAGGACCTGACGCCGGGCCAGAAGGCTGACCTCAAGCGCAAATTCGCGCGCTACAGCGAGATCGGGCAGACCGAGCCCACGATCTACTGCATCGCCTACGACATATCGGAGCATTACGCGAAGAACTGGAAGGGCACGGGGTTCAAAGCCCAACTCGCCACCCGGTCCAAGCGTGCGGCCCTCCTTTACAAGCGGGCGCTGGATGAGATCGGCATGGTGACCTCGGAGGTCGTCATTTCCGCTCCGGACGACCGCGAGGGATACGACGAGGTCGGCGACGAGTCCCGCGAAGAAGTGGTCCGTTTCTGGAAACGGATGATCGACCGGTTCGGCGACGAGAAGAGCTACAACCGCTCGATCGTGGAGTCCTTCAAGTTCAGGGATGATCCGGACATCCTGATTGTCGTCGACAAGCTGCTGACCGGCTTCGACGCGCCGAAGAACACCGTCCTCTATCTCGACAACGCGCGCGTCTTCCTGACCGGTCTTTCGACGGCTGCCACGCTCATCACCTGCCCTCGCTCGACAAGAAAGCGTCGAAAGCTATTTGACAAGTTCGCGCCATTCGGCGGCGCACAGCACTCGAATAGTGTTTGCCACCGATAAAAAGAGAGTGTCCGACTGCACGTCCTTTTGCATCAATGAAGAATCGCAGAAAACAATCGTCCGGAATCCGAGAGACGTGGACCGCACAAACATTGAGTCTGCGCAAGGAATTCGGAACCTCTGACCGGACGACTTTTCGGCAATAACTTATTTGGTTGGGATGCGTTCTAAAAAACGCTTTGTCGACCTTCGCAGCGGTATTGTCCGCGGCTGAGCGTTCGTCTATAGTGTTCATGTTCCAGAATATCCTTCCAATTGCGCCCCGCAGGGCTTCCACCCCTGCGGTTCGCACATCTGCATTCCCTCACCCTATGTTTGTAGCGCGGAGCATCTTTGGCGGTCGGCCGCGTCGACGCTTTTCAGGCGCAGCGACAGGAAGCTCCGGCGAAAGCATCCGCTCCAAAGACCGATAGAGGATAAGCCGGCGTCGGCCGACGCAAACCGTTTCAAGTGTCCGATCTTTGATGCGCGCCCAAATTGTTGTATTGCCAAGGCCGCTAATTTCCCGCGCCTTTGGTACCGTCACGGCAAGCGGCTTCAAGACGCCATCCGCTAAAGGCTTATTGCGGGAAACTTCCGTACTAGCGTTCATCGCTGCACCTCGTTGCTCGCCCGGCGAGTGGGCGCGGATGCTCACGATGAACGACGAGTGGGGCGGCTCGCCAAGGGTATTTAATTGGTCGAGCTTGTTAACGCCGGTTGGTTTTGACGATTTTGAGCAACCCCTCCGCTTTCACTTCCGGCGGGTTGCGGCCCGGTGGAGCGGAGCTTTGCCAAGCGATGCACATTGCCCATCGAACCGCAGCAACCAGCACGTCGAGCATTGCCCCTCGGCTCTTGTTATCTTCGATACTGCGTGTCCAAGCAACGTAGTTGCGACCAGCCGCGCGAGCGATGGCGCCTTCGAAGGCGCATATTACGCCGGGGTCATACAGCTCAGGCCGCCCTCGGTAGGGGGAGCGCCATTCGTCCGGGGGCAGAAGTTTCATCTCTCGAATACGACGGTCGGCACCAGGGTCTTCTTTCCAGGCATTCCGAGCGATCCAATGAGATTTGCGAGCGGGCGTGCGGCTTTCACCTGCGTTCAAGAAGCCTTGAATCGTTTTGTCAAACTCGTTACGGACCACTGGAAATTTGGTGTCTGCCATTTCGCTGAATACGTTTTGACGTTCCCGCTCGCACAATGCCTGAATCACGGTAAAGTCATGTGGTGGCACCTTTACGTGCATTGCTTGCTTGATCGTCTGAAGCAGATCGGACGTCGGTGGATGAAGCTCGTAAGTGCGTCGCATTTCTTCGACCGCCGCGACAAGCGCACGCCATGCGTCCTGCACGACGGTCGCGCGCACTGAAGGCCCATCATCTACGGGCTCACCTGACAAAATTTCGTGCGCCTCCGCATGGCGCTCCGCATGAGGTTGCGGCGGCAGCGCGGTGCGGGACCGCGCGTTCGGGGATCAGCCTAGCCGCCGCAAAGAGATATTAGCCCGCTTGCCTCAACGATGTGACGTTGCTCTGGCTTTCTTGTTTTGAAGTTGTGCAGAACGTCGCCCACGCCGTCATTAAGCGACGCCGCTTTTCAAATAAGTCGCCGCGCCGGTAGGCGGCCTCGGTTTTGTCGCCAATCACATGAGCGAGCGCGGCCTCAGCAACCTCGCTCGGAAAATTCGTCCGCTCGGCGGCCCAATCGCGGAACGTCGAACGGAAGCCATGCACCGTCAAATCCTCGCGTTTCATCCGGCGCAGAACGGCGAGCATTGCCATATTAGAAAGCGGACAATCCGCATTGCCACCAACAAAGACGAAACAATCAGCATTGACTCGATCTATGCCATTGAGGATTTGCAATGCGCGCGCCGAAAGCGGTACGCGATGTTCGCGGCCTGATTTCATACGTGAAGCCGGTACGGTCCAGACCTTCGCGGCAAAATCAATTTCGTTCCATTTTGCGCCAATCACCTCGTTGGTACGGGCTGCGGTAAGGATCGCAAACTCAAGCGCCCGTGCGGCAATTCCATCGCACGTCTGCAACTGTCGCCTGAATGTACTGATTTGTTCGTAAGGTAGCGCCGCATGGTGCTTGACTGCCCGAACCTTGCCCTTGGCCGGTAGAAGATTGTCGAGGTGACCGCGCCAGCGCGCTGGGTTTTCGCCGTCCCGATAGCCGCGCGCCTTCGCCCAATTCAATATCGTTTCAATGCGGCCTCGGAGGCGGCTGGCCGTCTCAGGCTTCGCTGACCATAGTGGCTCTATGATTTTGGTAACCAGGGCAGTATCGATCGATGCGACAGGCAATTCGCCGATCACCGGATAAGCGTAGGTCGCCAACGTGGCTTTCCATTGCGCGCCGTGCTTTTCGTTGCGCCAGCTTTTCTCATGTGCGGCGATGTATTTTTCGGCACAGGCCTTGAACGTGATTTGGAGGGCGTCCTTTAGCTTTCTTTCCGCTACTGCCGCGTTTTTTGTGGTGAGCGGGTCAATCCCTCGCGCGCAAAGGTTTCGCGCGTCAGTGGCCTTCTGGCGGGCTTCGGCGAGGCTCACGGCATGGGTCGCGCCTAAACCCATTTCACGCGAGAGCCGCTTGCCGTTCCTACTGCGGTGACCATCGAGCATGTACCGACATACCCACGACTTTGCGCCAGTCTCGCTCACCCTCAGATAGAGCCCACCACCATCGCTGTAGAGGCCGGGTTTCTTTTCTCTATCGACTCGTAGTGCGGAAAGTTTATCGACCGTTCGCGCCATGTTCGGCTCCTCGCTATCCGCCTAACTTCCGTCCCACAAATCAACCCACAAACCGTTCGCGGATTGTACCGAATTGTCGGGAAGAGAGGCAAAGGCAAAGTTACAAAAACGAACGTCGTATCAGTTGGTTACTGAACGACGGCGAACGGTGGCGAAGATTGTAGTGGCGGAGGGAGTGGGATTCGAACCCACGTTACGGTTTCCCGTAAACACGCTTTCCAAGCGTGCGCCTTCAGCCACTCGGCCACCCCTCCTAAACATTTTCTAAGGCGGACGCCTTTTTACATAAAGACGCGCGCGTGGCGCGCTTTAGCGCCTTCAGCCACTCGGCCACCCCTCCTAAACACTTTCTAAGGCGCACGTCTTTTTACATAAAGACGCGCGCGTGGCGCGCTTTAGCGCCTTCAGCCACTCGGCTACCCCTCCAAAACACTTTCAATGGCGCACGCCTTTTTACATAATGACGCGCGCGTGGCGCGCTTTGGCGCCTTCAGCCACTCGGCCACCCCTCCTCAGATCTCCTCAAGGCGCGCCTTATGACATGAAGACGCGCGGCAAGCGCGCTTTTGTTACTGCAAAACGCGACTAAGCCGGTTTTTGTTGCGGAGGCCATGCGGCGCGCCGCGCGCCTTTCGCCTCGGCAAAACGCAGCGAGCGGCGGCACTATAGCCAGCGACCTGCCTCAGACAACCCGGCGCGTAGCTACTTTTCCCAGAGATTTCTATGTCTTTTATCTGCTCTGTTATGTTTTATTTTCATTTATTGACCATATCGGTAATGAACGCGCAATATGCGCGGAAGGCCAATCGCCTCGCTGCAAACAGCCGCAGAAGCTGCCGCCGGGAATTCTGGGAACCGCGATGATGGGTGATGGATCCGCGCTGGACTTGGTGCTCTCGGGCGATCCCGGGCTATTTGCCATTGTGCGGCTGTCGCTCATCGTCAGCCTGAGCGCGGTGCTGTTGGCGGGGCTGATCGGGGTGCCACTCGGCGCGTTCTTGGCGCTTACCCGCTTTGCCGGCCGCGAGGCCGCCATCGTCGTGCTCAACGCCATGATGGGCCTGCCGCCGGTCGTCGTCGGGCTGGCGATTTTCCTGATGCTGTCGCGCGCCGGCCCGCTCGGCGCCTGGGGCCTGTTGTTCACGCCGCAGGCGATGGTGATCGCGCAGACCGTGCTGGTGGCGCCGATTATCGCGGCACTCACGCGGCAGACGATCGAGGACTTGTGGGTCGAGTATCGTGATGAACTCGCCGCCATGAATGTCGGCCCCGCCGGCCGGGTCGCGACACTGATCTGGGACGCGCGATTTTCCCTGGTGACGGCGCTGCTTGCGGGCTTCGGCCGGGCGGCGGCGGAAGTCGGCGCCATCATGATCGTCGGCGGCAATATCGACGGCTTCACTCGCACCATGACCACTGCGATCGCGCTGGAAACCTCCAAGGGCGACCTGCCGCTGGCGATCGGGCTCGGCATCGTATTGATCTGCATCGTGATTGCGATCAACGCACTGGCCTGGGGCACCCGCCGCGCCAGCGAACGCCGTGCGGGATGAACATGCGCGCACCCGTCTCCGACCTTCCCGTCATGTTCGTAGAAGTGGCAATCCTCGCCGGCGAGGTGACGATCCTCGACAACGTCACACTGACGCTCGACGCCGGCCCGCCAACTGTCCTGATTGGACCCAACGGGGCCGGCAAGACCACGCTGCTACGCGCGGCCATGGGACTTATCCCCGTCTCGCGCGGACGAATCACCTGGGGAGGAAACGAGACACCGGCGCCGAGCCGGCGCGCCATCGTGTTCCAGCGCCCGGTCATGCTGCGCCGATCCACGGCCGGTAATATCCGCTACGCGCTCGCGGCGGCGAACGTGCCGCGCGGCCAACGCGCCGAGCGCACCGCCGAATTGCTGGCGCTGGTCGGGCTCGATGGTCTCGAACATCGCCCGGCGCGGCGGCTGTCGGGCGGCGAGCAGCAGCGGCTGGCGCTTGCGCGCGCGCTGGCGCGCGACCCCGCCGTGCTGTTTCTCGACGAGCCGGCCGCCAGCCTCGATCCGGCCGCCACCAAGGCTATCGAGGATATTGTGCGCGCGGTCTCCGCGCGCGGCGTCAAGGTGGTGATGTCGACGCACGATCTCGGCCAGGCCAAACGCGTCGCCGGCAATGTCGTGCTGCTGCATCGTGGGCGTCTGATCGAAAACGCTCCGGCGGCGGAATTTTTCGCGAGTCCGCATACGGAAGAAGCGCGCAAGTTCATCGCTGGGGAGTTGCTGGTGTGAGCGATCTTGGAAATGTCGATCGGCAATCTCTCCTCCCCTCTCCCCTTGTGGGAGAGGGTGGCGAGTGCGGAGCGATAGCGAGCACGAGCCGGGTGAGGGGTCGAGGCCTTACGAGAATCAAGTACCCCTCACCCGCCCTCGCTCGGCTTCGCCTCCGCTCGGGCACCCTCTCCCACAAGGGGAGAGGGGACTATTGGCATCGTCCAGCCCGGCCATGACGGACTAAACAGAAAACCACGAAGAGGAGGATTCCCATGCTCAACCGCCGCACATTGATTGTCCTCACCCTCGGCGCCCTCGTCATGGCCGCACCGATCGCGCAGGCACAGGACAAGTCGATTGTGGTGGCCTCGACCACCTCGACGCAGGATTCCGGCCTGTTCGAATATCTGCTGCCAATCTACAAACAGAAGACCGGCGTCACCGTCAAAGTCATCTCGCAGGGCACCGGCCAGGCGCTCGACACCGGGCGGCGCGGCGACGCCGACGTGGTGTTCGTGCACGCCAAGGCGCAGGAAGAAAAATTCCTCGCTGAAGGCAACGGCGTGAAGCGCTTTCCGGTGATGTACAACGACTTCGTGCTGATCGGGCCGCAGAGTGACCCTGCCAAGATCAAGGGTATGAATGATGTCGGCCTAGCGCTCACCACCATCAGAAACAAGAAGGCCTGGTTCATTTCGCGCGGCGACCGTTCCGGCACCCATAGCGCCGAACTCAAGCTCTGGAAGGCGGCCGGCATCGATATCGCCAAAGACCTGGCCGCGAAAGAGCCGTGGTACAAATCGATCGGCCAGGGCATGGGCGCCGCGCTCAACACGGCGCAAGCCAGCAATGCCTATGTGCTGTCCGACCGCGGCACCTGGATCCACTTCAAGAACAAGGGCGATCTTAAGGTACTGGTCGAGGGCGACAAGCGCATGTTCAACCAGTACGGCATCATGCTGGTGAACCCGGTCAAGCATCCCAACGTCAAGAAGGAACTCGGCCAGCAATTCATCGACTGGATCATTTCGCCGGAGGGCCAGAAGGCGATCGCCAACTACAAGATCAATGGCGAGCAGTTGTTTTATCCGAACGCCAACGATCACAATGCGTGATTTGCTTGCGCGTTGACTTTCTTCACCGCCCGCTTGCGGGGCAGGGCAATAGAAGCGAGCACTATCGATCCGTCTTTTCTTCCGGCGGCTTCACATGCCGGAACATGGACAACAGAGCCAGGTCATAGGTGATCTTGAGCACCCCACACACGATCAGCGGCAGGCCCAGAAACGGCGTCGCCAGCAGGATGCCGGTCAGCGCCGGGCTGAGCGACGACGCCAGGCTACGGGGAACCGCCGTAACGCTTGCCGCCGCCGTGCGTTCGGGCGGCGTCACCACCGCCATGACGTAGGAGGTGCGTGTCGGCACGTCCATTTGCGAGAGCGCGGACCGCATCAGCAACAGCCCAAGGGCCAGGTACAAATTCGGCGAGAATGCCGCCAGGATGAGAAATAGGCTGGACGGAATATGCGTGTAGACCATCGTATTGATAAGGCCGATGCGCTTGGCGAGCCATGCCGCCACCGGATAGGAAAACGCGCTCAAGGTGCTCGACCAGAAAAAGAACAGGCTGGCGGCCGAGAGCGACAGGTCGAAGCGTTCGAACAGCCATAACGCCAGCAAGGATTGCACGACGAATCCGCCGGCAAAGGCGTCGAGGCTGAACAGCGCGGCGAGTTTGTAGACCACCGCGCGCGAGGGGCCGAGCGGTGCGCTCGGACGCGCCTCGTCCATGCGGGTGTGCGGCAAATACCGGTAAAGCGCGACGCACGCCAACCCCAAGGCGGCGTAGCCATAAAACATCAGTTTGAAGGCGGCTATTCTGCCGATGCCGGCCAGCACGAGAAAATCGGGCAAGGCCGCGGCCAAGGATCCGGCCGCCATCGAGAGCGCGCCGATCAGACTGTAGCGGGCGAATATGCGCGTGCGCTCGCGATCGGCGGCGCTATGCGCCAGCATGGCGTGTTCGAGCGGCACCAGTACGCCCAGATCGCCGGTTGATGGATTCACCGTGCCGGCAAACGCGACAGCGGCGATGAATGCGAGCTGCTCAAAATTGGGAAAGGCAATTCCGGTCGCCACCATCAGGACGGCGCCGCCCAAAAGAAAATTGCGCAAATCATGGCGCGGCGCAATCAGCCCGATCGCCAGCGTCAACAGCGCCGTTCCGAGCAATGAAGCGCCCGCGACCAACCCGATCTGAGCCAGGCTGAACCCAATCGCCGACAGGTAGGCGGGCAGAATGATGATGGCGAAGCCATCGCCGAAGCCGCGTACGCCGCGCGCCAGATAGAGCAGCAAAATGTCGGTCGGCAGGAGAACCGCGGGCTGTTGTCCGTTCATGCGCATAACCTCTCGACGCGTCGAGTGTTGCGCAGAGCTTGGACGGAACACCCGTCTGGCGGGGAGTCTGCGTCCCCACTGGCAATCATAGACCCTTGCAGGAGCTAGGCAAGACAGACATGCGCCTATCCCCACTCCCGATGTTGGAGTGAGGTAGAACGGACGTTGAGCTCCGTCGGCCGCCGCCCTATTTCGGCGTCGGCACCAGCGAAAAGCGCGGATTGGCGGCCAGGCATTCGGCCTCCGGCAAGCCCAATTCCTTGCGCACCATGTTGGTGCCGAGCACCAGCGAGACGATCTTGTAATAGGCGTGGCGGCGGCTCATGCCCTCGCGGCCCATGCCGCAATCGGACGAGATCACCAGCCGCTCGGCCGGGATATGCTTAAGCGCGCGGCGGATGTGTTCGGCGATCTCCTCCGCCTTCTCGACCTGCAGCGAATGATGATCGATGACGCCGATGCATATCTTCTTGTCGGAGGAGATGATCTTGCCGAAGGCTTCCAGATCCATGCCGCCGGCGCTAACCGATTCAAAAGTGATCACGTCGGCATCGACCTTGTTGAGCGTCTCCAGCGCGTCCCTGTAGCTCTGCACTTCCTTGAACATTCTTTGTTGAGAAGGATTGCCCCAGCAGGTGTGGCACCACACCTCGGTCTTGGCGCGCAGGCCTTTCACCGTACGATTGAACACTTCGACGCTGAAGTTCGGGTTGATCACTTCGTCGACAACCTTGCGGATCGCCAGCATGTGGATCTGCGGCTCTTCGAACTGGATCACCGGGCAGCCGGCGTCGGCGAGCTCGTGCAGTTCCTCGTTGAGCGCGTCGCTGATCGCCAGGATGCGATCCTTGATCGATTTGTAATGCTTGTCCTGCACCGCGAAGGCGACCAGCTCCGGCCCGATGGTGCCGAACTTGACCGGCTTCTTGGTCATGCGCTGCGCCACCTTCCACATAGCGGCATATTGCAGTTCGCCGCGGGTGACCGGGCCGGAGATGCCGGGCATGACACGCGCTTCCAGATAGTCGTGCAGAATGTGTCCGGGTGGAAACAGCAGCCCACCCTTGCCGGCCGGCGTCGGCTGCGGATTCTTGTCGAAGCCACCCATGTGGCGGGGTGGATAATTGGTCCAGCTCTGGCCGCCGACATCCGAGTCGAAATGCGCGTCGCCGTCGGTAACGATGTCGAGTCCGGCCATTTCCTGCTCGTGCAGATAGAGGCCGACCGTATCGACATATTGCTCGCGGAACTGGTTGTTCACCATTGCGTCGAGGAAGCTGCGCATGCCGAGGTTTTGCGTGTACCAGCTCGGCCGCGGCAGCGAGCCGGTGATGGTGGTCGGCAGCATTTTGTCTTTGGTGGCGCGAAGCATGGGTCTTGTCTCCCCCGGGGAATTGGCGAGCCGTCGACCGGCTCTTTGGCGATGCTGTTAGCTTAAGACCGGCGCGCGCGCAAAGGGAACCCGCTATGGCGGCTGTGGCTTTTCGGGCCGCGCAATCCGCGCGGCTGCCCACCGCCGTGGGCAGCATGCGGCATGCCGCGAAATCTCTGCTATAATACCGCCATGACCAAAGACGATGACAGCTACATCATCCGGCCCAACCCGCTCGATCCGCGGCTGACCGAGCGCGTCAGTGGGATCGACCAGACCGGCGCCAGAATCGAGACCTCGGTCACGGTTGAGCGCGCGCTGACGATTTTCCTCAATTCGCAGGAAATCGTCACCGCCATGACCATCGGCGATTACCCGGACTATCTGGCGGTCGGCTATCTGCTCAACCAGAACATGCTGCTGCCGGACGACGTGGTCACCGGCGTCGACTACGACGAGGAGCTCAGCGTCGTGGTGGTGCGCACCAAGCGCAAGACCAATTATGAAAAGAAGCTCAAGAAGAAGGTGCAGACCTCTGGCTGCGCGCAGGGCACCGTGTTCGGCGACCTCATGGAGGCGCTGGAGAACGTATCGTTGCCGAAGGCGGAATTGCGCACCTCGTGGCTCTATGCGCTCACCAACAAGATTAACACCACGCCGTCGCTCTATCTGGAAGCCGGCGCCATCCATGGCTGCGTGCTGGCGCGCGAGGACCAGCCGCTGGTCTATATGGAAGACGTCGGCCGCCACAACGCGGTCGACAAGATCGCCGGCTGGATGTTCAAGGAGAAAGTGCCGCCGGGCGACAAGATTTTCTACACCACCGGCCGGCTCACTTCCGAGATGGTGATCAAGACCGTGCGCATGGGCATACCGATTTTGATTTCGCGCTCGGGTTTCACGGCCTGGGGTGTCGATCTGGCGCGCAAGGCCAATCTCACGCTGATCGGGCGCGCGCGCGGTAAACGCTTCGTGGCGCTGGCCGGCGAAGACCGCATCGTGTTCGACCAGGACCTCGCCTCGGTCGCGGAGGAAAGCTCCAAGCACCGGCGCAAGGCGGCCGTGCATGATGAGTAAGTCCACCTGCTATCGGTATTTCTCCGTCATGCCCGGCCTTGTCCCGGGCATCCACGTCTTGACGGCGCGGCCCATTCAAAGGCGTGGATGGCCGGGACAAGCCCGGCCATGACTACCGATATCCCCCCTCCCCCCACCCTCGGTCTGGTGCTCGCCGGCGGGCTCGCGCGCCGCATGGGCGGCGGCGACAAGGCGCGCATCGAGATCGGCGGCGTCAGTATCCTCGACCGCGTGCTGGCCTGCCTGTCGGCGCAATGCACCGCTACCGTCATCAATGCCAATGGCGACCCGAAGCGTTTCGCCGATACCGGCCTCATTGTGGTGCCGGACAACGTGCCGGACTTTGCCGGACCGCTGGCCGGCATCCTGGCCGGGCTCGACTGGCTGGCGGCCCAGAACAACGGGGTCGAATGGATGGTGAGCGTGCCGGGCGACTGCCCATTCCTGCCCGACGACCTGGTGGAAAAGCTGCATGCGGCCCGGCGGGCAATGGGCGCCGGCGTGGCCCTCGCCTGCGCGCGCTCCGGGCAATGGCGCCATCCGGTGGTGGGTCTATGGCCGCTGGCGCTGCGCGGCAGCCTGCGCAAGGCCTTGGTCGACGAGGGCCTGCGCAAGATCGAGGTGTGGACGGCACGGCATGGCATCGCCATAGCCGATTGGCCGGACCAGCCGATCGACCCGTTCTTCAACGTCAATACGCCGGAGGACGCGGCGCGTGCCGAGCAGGTTGCGATGCAACATTTCGGTATCTCATAACGCCCCTTGACTGGTCTCGCTCCGTCGCCAAATCTGCTACAGTTGGGCGCTATGGAATTTCGGGAGGAACCAACAACATGAAAACATTCATCATCGCCTGCGCGACGGCCATCGTCATCGCTGTCATCGGCGGCGTCGTTCTCAGCGGCATTCAGGAGCCGGTGGACAAGGCCTTCTTGAGCCCGACCAGCGTCCGGCTGGGGGCGTAAATATTATACCGGTCATTCCGGGGCGCGGGTCAGCGCGAACCCGGAATGCCGCGCTACCCCGTGAGCGCCGCGTAAGATAAAAAGCCGACGCGCGCGCCCGGCTCGATCGCCGTTACGTGCTCGGGAAATTCCAGCAGTCCGTCGGTTTCCGTCAGCGACGTCAGAATGCCCGCGCCATCCTGCGGGTGCTTGACCGCCTCGATCTCGCCGTCGCTGGCGCGCCGCAGCGCCACCCGCACATATTCGCGCCGGTCCTTCTTTTTCTTGTAGGCAAAGGCGGCGCGCACCGGCAGGGGTGTAAGCTTTTGCGGCCGCGCGCCGGCAAGCCGCAGCAGCAACGGCTTTACCACCCGCACGAAGGTCACGAATACCGCGACCGGATTGCCAGGCAGCCCGACAAAGGCCGCGCCGCTATGGGCGGCATGGTCCTTGCGCGCGGCGGCGCGGATCACGCCCATCGCCACCGGCCGTCCCGGCTTGATGGCGACGCGCCAGAATACCAAGCTGCCGATACGCTCAACGGCGCTGCGCACATGGTCGGCCTCGCCGGTCGAGACGCCGCCCGAGGTAATGACGAGATCGTGCCAGGCCGCCGCTTTGCCGAGCGCGCGCGCCAGCTCGCCTGCATCGTCGGCCAGAATGCCGAGATCGGTCACCACCGCGCCGAGACGTTCCAGCAAAGCGCTCAGCAGATAGCGATTGGCGTCGTAGATCGCGGCGCCCCCGCGTGGGCTGCCGGGCTCGACCACTTCGTCGCCGGTGGAGAAGATCGCCACTTTCAGCCGCCGGCGCACATCGATCTCGGTGAGGCCGAGCGCGGCGGCGAGCGCGATGTGCTGGGCCTCCAGCACGGTGCCGGCCGGCAGCACGAGGTGACCGGCGGACACGTCCTCGCCGGCCAGCCGGCGGTTGGAACCGCGCTTCAAGCCGGCCGGCACGATCACATGATCGCCATGCTCCGTTTTTTGCACCGTCACGTCTTCCTGCATGAACACAGTGTCGGCGCCCGCCGGCATCGCCGCGCCGGTGAAAATCCTGATGGCCTGGCCGGGCTTGAGCGTCAGGTCCGCACGCACGCCGGCGGTCAGGCGGCCGGCGACGGCGAGCTTGCTGTCGCCATGCGCGGCAAGATCGGCATGGCGCACGGCATAGCCGTCGACCGCGGAATTATCGAACGGCGGCAGGTCGACCGGCGCCATCAGGTCCTTCGCCGTTACCCGCCCGCGCGCGCCGCGTAGCGGCACACACTCGGTCTCGTTGACCGGCACGATCCGCTCGGCGATCAGCCGCTCCATGTCCTCGAGCGGCAGCAGCGGACCGGAAAATGCGAAACAGTCGTCGGTCAGTTGCGCCATCATGTGCTCCGCGTCACGCCGTCGACCGGCACCGCGTGCTGCAACAGCAGATCGGCAATTCGCTCGATGTCGTTGAGGTCGATCACCGGGACCGTCGCCGCCGGCAGCGGACTGTCGCAGGCGACCGCGACAATATGCGGGTCTTCCGGATGCAGCAGCGGCTTGCCGTTGGCAGTCCGATGGATCTCCAGTTTCGGGAAGGCGTCACGCTTGAAGCCCTCGACCAGCACCAGATCGACCGGCGACATCTTGCCGACCAGCACGCTCATATCCCATTCCGGCTCGTCACGCAGCTCGTGCAGAATGGCCCAGCGCCGGGCCGAACTGATGATCACTTCGGTGGCGCCGGCGGCGCGGTGAACGAAAGAATCCTTGCCGGGCTTATCGAGATCGAAACCGTGATGGGCGTGCTTGAGCGTGGATACGCGCAAAGACCGCGCCAGCAGGTGCGGAATCAGTTTGGTGATCAGTGTGGTTTTGCCGGAACCGCTCCAGCCGGCGAGACCGATGATGCGCATGGGCTCCTTATAGCAAAACGCCCGTTGCACCGTCTTGTTAGCCTCCCCTGTATGGCAGGGTAAAGAAGCGCGCGACGAAAACGCCCGGATTTGCGGCCGGGCGTCCTGTCATGCCTATTTGCGGGTGTTATTCGGCGGACAAATCGCCTGTGCGGCGGCCGAGGCCTTAGGCGTGGCTGACGCGAGAATGGCCGGCGTCTGGATTGAGCCGCGGTTCAGCGCCGATCCAGTACAATATATTGGCCAAGATGCAGAGGCCGGTCGCGGCAAACCAGACCATGGCAGCGCCAACGAAGCCGGTGAACAGGCCCCACCATGGGCTGTGTAGCAGGAACAGAATCGAGCCGAGGGTGATATTGACCCCGACCGTCACATAGATGCGCCGCTCGAGATACCAGCTGTCGGTTTGCAGGTAATAAAGCTTGCCGTGGTTCGGCGCCGCCAGCGCCGGCTGGAATCCGAGCAGTGCGAGCGCATTGCCGATCGGGCAGAAACCGGTGAACGCGACATTGATTGAGACAAGTCCGGTGGCGATCACGCCAAAGATCCACAGTGGGCTCACCCACACCGCCAGCAGCGTGCTGGTCAGCAGAACCACGCCGGCGATCAGCCAAACCGTCCGCTCGATGTACCAGCGGTCGGTGGGAACGACGTAAATGCCTTTGTGCAGCGTCATGGCTGAAACCTACTCCGCTCGCAGACCGGCGCAAGTTTAAAGAATAAATATAGAATAACCTCCTGCGCTTGCATTGATCTACCTCACAGGATCAATCCGATGCTGAACAGCAGACTGAACAACAACTGGATTTGTACGGTCCACAGCAGAATCCGGTTGAAGCCGCGGCCGGGCGGCTCACGCATAAAACGGTAAATCAGCACCACTGCCAACGGCAGCGTGATCAGCGCGGGCCAGACATGACCATGCGGCAGAGCCCGGCCGATCAGCGGCAAAAAGGCATAGGGCAACAGCATCAATCCGGCGAAAATCCAGGCCGTGCCCTGCGGCCCCGCCACGATAGCGAGCGTGCGCCGTCCAACCCGCGCATCGGCTTCAGTGTCGCGGAAATTGTTGACCAGCAGAACCGCCCCGGTCAACAGGCCCACTGCCAGGCCGGCCTCGACTTCCGCCCGGCCGAGATTGCCGGTGCAAAGCCAATAGGTGCCGCAAACGGCGCCTAGGCCGAAGAAGGCCACCACGAACAGCTCGCCGAGTGGCGTATAGGCAATCGGCAGCGGACCGCCGGTATAGGCCCATCCCGCCAGAACCGACAAAAGGCCAAGCAGTAGAATCGGCCAGCCGCCGATAACGACGAGATATGATCCCATCAGTGCCGCCACCGCGAAGCAGACAAGTGCAGCGCGTTTGACGGCGGTTGCAGCCAATAGGCCGGATGCGGTGACACGCGGGGGGCCGATACGGTCGGGCCCGTCACCACCCCGCTCGGAATCGACTGCATCGTTGTGCAGGTTGGTGCCGAACTGAATGAATATGCTGCCGAGCAGGGCCGCGATGATCACCGGCCAACGCAATTGTCGTTCCGCCGCCCAGGCCAGCGCTGCGCCGACCACGACCGGAGTCATCGAAAGACTTATCGTGCGCGGACGCGCCGCCATGATCCAAGCTGAAAGGTTCATGACCAAGCGGACTATAATACGAGGACGCGGCCTGACCGCGGGCGACGATATGGCAGCAAATCATATCGATAGCCAAAGATTCTTTCAAATTTACCGCCGATTCCGCGCGAGTTTGTATTATGTTTACAAGCGGCAATCGGCTTAATTCACCGTTCGAGAGATGCCAATGCCAAGCATACGATGGCCGATGGTTTTGACGCTGGTCGCAGGCGTTGTGCTCGGCGCCGCCGGCATTATCGTCAGCCTCGAAATCAACCGCGCCACATCGACCGACGCCCTCTGCACCTCCTGCCACAGCATGGCGCATATCGCCAGCGATCCACAGTACCTGCGCGCGCCGCACCAAGCTAACAGCGCTGGCGTGCACCCGACCTGCGCCGATTGTCATATCCCGAGGAGCAACTGGTTCGTTGAGACCTACATCCATATCCGCTCTGGCATCGGCGACATGATCGCGGAATCCACCCACAATTTCAGCGATCCCAAAATTTGGGAAGCGCGCCGATTGGAGCTCGCGCCATTGGTGCTCGCAAAAATGCACGCACAGGACAGCGCGACCTGCCGCAGTTGCCACGACGCCGCTGCGATCAAGCCGCACACCGAGTCCGGGCGCAACAACCATGCCCTGTTGCGCACGGGCGCCGCGACCTGCGTCGATTGCCACAGCAATAACCATGGCCCGCTGCCACCGCCCAGCGCCGCGGCAGTGGGCGGCGACGGCCAAACTAAAGAGTCAATTCAAGAGCAAAACGCCCGGCCGCATGGCCGGGCGTTCTCGATCGCATTGATGGCGTCGACCGGACTACTCGGCAGGCCGCATCGCCTGGCCGCGGGCGGAGCCTGACTTCGCCTCCTCTTGATACCAGAGACTATGGCGTTCCTTGGCCCAATTGGTATCGACGGTGCCCTCGGCCATGGCCTCGAAGGCCCCTTCGACGCCGATGGTACCCATATAGATGTGGACAAACATTGCGGAAACATAGAGCACCGCGACCACGCTGTGCACGATCTCGGCCAGTTCCATATTCGCGACGGTCGTGCCGTAGAACGGGAACAGCAGCACGTAGCCGGTCGCGATAACCAAGCCGCCGCCGATCATCGAAATCCAGAAGATCAGCTTTTCGCCGCCGTTGAACTTTTCGGCGGGCGGTTCCTTGCCGCCGAACATGCCGCCGCCATTCTTGAACCAGACGATGTCGTTGTGGCTCGGTAGATTGCGCGCCACCCAAATCACGAACATCGCCACGACACCGATGGTAAAGGCAAAGCTCAAATAGTTATGCGAGATCTTCGCCCATTCCGACCAAGCGCTGAATGCATCCGGCCCCATCCAGGGCAGTACCAGGCTCCTGCCGAAAGTGATGTTGAGCCCGGTGATGCCAAGCACGACGAAACTAACGGCGGTCATCCAGTGTACGAAGCGCTCGAGCACGTTGAAGCGCACGATCTTGCGTCCGGAGCGGCCACCTTCGATTTTCATGGCGCCGCGCCACATAAAGTAGACCGCCAGCAGCGCCAGCATGCCAAGGATAGCGATGCCGCCAATCCATTTGAGCGTGACCGTATGGTATTCGCGCCATTCGCGGCCGGCAGGATGCTCAAGCACGTAGGACTTCACATCCGGAATGGTGCCGCGGCCCTGGATTACCGTGAGCTGTTGCAGCATCTGCTGCTCGGTAGCTGCACCCGCGTTCGGCTGCTGGGCTGCCGCCGGGATCGCCATCGCGACCACGAATGCAAGCACCAAAGCCCCGGCGATCAAGCGCATATGCGCAAAAATTTTCGCCATGGCATCCCTCCTTGAACATGTCTTTTTCGTTGAACGAAACGGCACGGGATCGAAGTCCCGCGCCGCCGATTTGGATCAGGTCGCAATCGACTCACGATAGGCGGTTTGCCATCCCCAGGCGCCGGAGCCGTAACCGCGCTTGGATACGCGCTCCTTGTAGATCTGGGCAATCACCTCGCCGTCGCCGGCGAGTAGAGACTTGGTCGAGCAAAACTCCGCGCACAGCGGCAGCTTGCCTTCGGCCAGGCGGTTCGAGCCGTATTTCTCGTACTCTTCCTTGCTGTTGTCGGCTTCCGGACCGCCGGCGCAGAAGGTGCACTTGTCCATCTTGCCGCGCGATCCGAAGTTGGTGACTTTCGGATATTGCGGGGCGCCGAACGGACAGGCGTAGAAGCAATAGCCGCAGCCGATGCACAGGTCCTTGGAATGCAGGACCACGCCATCGGCGGTCGTATAGAACACGTTTGTCGGACACACCGCCGCGCATGGCGCGTCGGTGCAGTGCATGCAGGCCATGGAGATCGACCGTTCGCCGGCTTTGCCGTCATTGAGCGTGACGACGCGGCGGCGGTTGATGCCCCACGGCACCTCGTTTTCGTTCTTGCAGGCGGTGACGCAAGCGTTGCATTCGATGCAGCGGTCGGCGTCGCAGAGGAATTTCATTCGAGCCATGGTTCTCTCCCTATGCCGCCCTGATCTGACACAAGCTGACCTTGGGCTCCTGCATTCCCGTCGCCGGATCGTAGCCATAGGTCATGATCGAGTTCGCGCTCTCGCCTAGTACGAATGGGTCGAGTCCCTTTGGATAAGTCGCCCGCAAATCCTCGCCGCCGAACCAGCCGCCGAAGTGGAACGGCATCCACGCCACCCCCCTGCCGACCCGCTCGGTGACCAGCGCCTTCATCCTGGCCTTGGCGCTATTCTCCGCTCCGGTAACCCAGACCCAGCTACCGTCCTTGATACCCCGATCAGAAGCGTCGGCGACGCTGATTTCGATGAACATGTCCTGCTGCAGTTCGGCAAGCCAGGGATTGGATCGCGTTTCCTCGCCTCCGCCCTCATATTCGACCAGACGGCCTGAACTCAGGATCAACGGAAAATCCTTGGCGATGCCCTTGTCCACCGCCGCCTTTTGCATCGAGAAGCCGATGTTCGGCAGCCGGAACTGCTTGGCGTCCGGCAGTGTCGGATATTTCGATATAAGATCGACCCGCGCGCTGTAGATCGGCTCGCGGTGCACCGGAATCGGATCGGGCAGGCCGAAAGCGTTCATGCGCGCCTTGGCGTTTCCGTACGGCACGCAACCGTGCTTCATGGCCACACGCTGAATGCCGCCCGACAGGTCGGTGGACCAGGAGATGGTGTCCGGCGTGGCCCCGCCGATCTTCTGGATGGTCGCAAGCTCCTCCGGCGACAGATCCGCGTCCCAGCCGAGCTTCTTCAGGACGCCATAGTTGAATTCAGGGTATCCGTCTTGAATCTCGGAGCCGGCCGAATAGGATCGGTCCGCCAGCAGGCTGACCTTCCGCTTGCTGCCATCGGGCAGCGTTTCCTCGCGCTCCACGCCGAAGCGCGCGCGGAAGGTGCCACCGCCTTCCATGACTGGAAGGTTGGTATTGTACAAGAGCGGCGTACCGGGATGCTTAAGCTCCGGCTTGCCCCAGCACGGCCAGGGCAGGCCGTAATAGTCGCCTTTGGCAGGCCCCGTGGTTGCCTTCATGGAAACCAGATCGAAATCCTTCTGGTTCGCCATATGCATCTTGATGCGTTCAGGAGATTGGCCGCAATAGCCGGTGCTGAAGCTTCCGCGATTGATCTCGCGCAAGAGATCTTCCGCCAGTGGTTTGCTGTTTTCGACCTTGATGTTCTTGAACATCTTGTCGGCAAACCCCAGCTTGTCGGCCAACCGGTACATGATTTCGAGATCGTCCATGATCTCGAAGCTTGGCGGAACGACTTGCTCGCCCCATTGCAT
>JBBRAL010000065.1:0-25604 GCA_038206805.1 Hyphomicrobiales bacterium
CGGGGGTGGGCCGGGCGACGCTGGGGCTCTTTATTGGTCTGACGATGCTCGCCTATCCCGCCTATCTCGGCTACCGCGCGGTCAAGCTTCCGCAAATCAACGACGTGACCACCGATCCCGCCAACCCACCTCGCTTCGATGCATTGGCGCGCGCCCGCCCAGGGCGCGTGGCCTATCCAGCCGACGCCGCGGTGCGGCAGCGTACCGCCTATTCCGACATCGCGCCGCTGCAATTGAGCGTGCCGCTGCGCACCGCTTACGATGTCACGCTGACCGTCATCACCAAACGCCGATGGCAGATCGCCGATCAGCGCCCGCCGGGAGCGGCGCGCCGCGAGGCAAATATCGAGGCGACCGCGCGTACGCCGATCATGGGCTTTCGCGACGACGTCGCCATCCGCATCGTGCCGCTCGGGCCGGGTTCGCGCGTCGATATCCGTTCGGCGTCGCGCGTCGGCACGCAGGATTTCGGCGCCAATGCCTCGCGCGTGCGGGCCTTGATGGAAGATATCGAAGAAGCCGCCAACAACGCGCCGGAGCCCAAGCCTGAGCCCGAACCGAAAGCGCCGGTTAAAAAGAAACAGCCCGACAGGCGGAAATAACTTTCGCGGTCGAGCGGCTCAGCCGGCCAAGCGGTAGAGCCCGTCGATGGACGGCGGACCATCGGTCACAACACGGCCCCGCGTCACCAGATCTTCCATATGCGCCAGCACCGACAGGCCGGCGGCGCCGGTCAAGCGCGGATCGATGCCGATGTAAATGGCGCGCACGATGTTCGGGATGTCGCTGGCGCCTTTGCCTAAGCGATGCAGGATCGATTCTTCGCGCGCCAGGCGATGCAGGATGTAATAGTTGACGAAGCGGCCGGCGTCCTCGATCGCCGGTCCATGGCCGGGAAAATAGATCGCTTCCTTGCGCTTGGCGAGCTTGTGCAGCGAGGCCATGTAGTCGCTCATGGCGCCATCGGGCGGCGCCACGATCGAAGTCGCCCAGCCCATCACATGATCGCCGGCGAACAGCACGTTGTTTTCCTTGAGCGCATAGGCCATGTGGTTGGCGGTGTGGCCCGGCGTCGTCACCGCCTCGATGCTCCAGCCATCGCCGCGCACCACCTCGCCGTCCTTGAGCATGACGTCGGGCTTAAAATCGCGATCGCCGCTGGAATCGAGCGGATTGTGCTCTCCGATATGCAAAGGCCGCGCGGCGCGATGCGGACCTTCGGCATAGACCGTGGCGCCGGTGGCATGCTTGACCGCCGGCACCGCCGGCGAATGGTCGCGATGGGTGTGGGTGACGAAAATATGCGTCACCGTCTCGTTGCGCACGGCATCGAGCAGCGCGGCGACATGGCGTGGATCGTCGGGGCCGGGATCGACAATGGCGACCTTGCCGCGGCCGATGATGTAGCTGACCGTGCCCTTGAAGGTAAACGGGCCGGGATTGTCGGCCATCACGCGCCGCACGCCGGGCATCGGCTCGTCCACCGTGTCGGGCGCGAGATCGAGGTTTCGGTTGAAGGGGATGTCGTCGGCCATTTTCGTGAACAGGTGGAGCAACTGGATTGTCGCGCCGGCGATTATACCTGTCCGCATCGCACAGTACCAATACAGTATTTGGCCGATCGAAATGCTGATTGCGCTTCAATAAGCTCACCGTCAGGCAACGGCCGCGGCTTTTGGCGCCTGCTCGGCAAGAAACTTCCCGACATCCGTCGCCGTCTTGGGCCAGCTGAACAGATAGCCCTGGACTTCATTGCAGCCTTCCGCCGTCACGCTTGCGAGCTGCTCGTTGGTCTCCACGCCCTCGGCCGTGGTGGTGATGCCTAAGCTGCTACTCAAACCGACCACCGCGCGCACGATCGCAACGCTGTCTAGTTTTCCCGGCAGATCGCGAATGAAGGATTGATCGATCTTGATCTTGTCGAATGGGAAAGCGCGAAGATAACCGAGCGACGAGTAGCCGGTACCAAAATCATCCATCGCGATTCGGATGCCGAGTTTATGGAGTTGATGAAGTACGGTGAAAGCCGCATCGTTGTTTTGCACGAGCACCATTTCGGTGATCTCGAGCTCCAGCCGGGTCGCCGGCAGGCCGGACGCCGCCAATGCACTGATCACGGTCGGCACCAGGTTCCGGCTCTTGAACTGCGCCGGCGAAACGTTCACGGCAATCGTCACCCGCTCCGGCCAGCGCGCCGCTTCGGCGCAAGCCTGCCGCAATATCCATTCCCCCAAGGGCACAATGAGTCCGGTCTCTTCCGCAACCGGAATGAACTCAAGCGGCGCCACCATGCCGCGTTCGGGATGATGCCAGCGGATGAGCGCCTCGCAGCTGGTGACTTGGCCGCTTTTGACGTCGGTGATGGGCTGATAATACAACTCGAATTCGCTATTCACGATCGCTTTGCGCAGGTCGAGTTCGAGGGCGCGGCGCGCCTGCATGCGGGCGTCCATCGCGACTTCGAAAAAGCGGTAGACGCCGCCGCCATCGGCCTTGGCGCGGTATAGCGCCAGGTCGGCGTTCTTCATGAGCAGGTCAGGTACCTGGCCGTCGACGGGCGCAATGGTGATGCCGACGCTGGCGCCGACGACAACCTGATGGCCGTTCAGGTCGTAGGGCGCACCTACCACCTCGATCAGACGCGTGGCCAGCGCCACAACGTCCGTCGGGTTGTCGGACGGGACCTGTACGACGGCGAATTCGTCGCCGCCCAAGCGGGCCACGAGGTCTTCGTCGCGCACGCAACTGCGCATACGCTCGGCCACCGCCTTCAGCAATAGATCGCCGATGGGATGGCCGAGCGTATCGTTGACGGCCTTGAAATGGTCGAGGTCGAGACTCAAAACAGAAATGGTTTCAGTGCGTCGCAAGTGACTCAGCACCGATTCCATTCGCTCATAGAACGCCACGCGATTCGGCAGGTTGGTCAGCGCATCGTGGAGCGCCAGATGCTTGATTCGTTCCTCGGCAAGAAGCCGCTCGGTGATTTCCTCGAAACTAACAACGAAACCGCCACGCGGCATAGGCCGATGCGAAATGGAGATGCTGCGACCATCCGTGAGTTGTTCTATGAGCGATCCTGCATTGCCCTCGCTAATAAACTTTCTCTGCAGGGTAAGCGTGCGCTCGGGGTCGGCATCCGTTACATTTGCGGTGTCGGCTGCGAGCGTCATCAACTCACGGCTCGTCATGCCCGGCATGATCTTTTCAAGCGGCAAGCCATAGATCTCGGCAAAGCGTTGATTGAAAATGACGAGCTTCTCGTCGGCATCGAACATGCAAAGACCCTGCGACATGTTGGTCAGCGCGGAGTCGAAACGCTCGTTTTGGGTCGCCAAAGCCTGTTGTGACTTATGCAGCTCGTCAAGCGTCTGATCGAGCACCCGCAACGGAAATACCCGCAACGCGAAATACGCGGCAATAGCGATTAGCGCACTCACCGCGGCGACCAGAATGGTTTCGTCGATGGTCTCCCACTGACTCTGTTCGACGACGAGCGTACCCACTGTTGCACCGCCGACCACAATCGGAGTGCGGCTGGCCATGATGGGTGGAGCTATTTGTACGCCCCCATCGAGTATGAGCTTTCCGGCCGAATCGAATACTTTTTGATTGATGGGTTGCTCGCCGAATTCAGGCAGCTGAATTAGTTCGGCAAGCCGCAACTGCTGATACTGCCACATATCATTGTGCGTATAGATGTACTGCGCGACCCGCGCCGCATTCAAACGGGCTTTGAAAGTCAAATTTGCCGAAGTGTTGGCGTAGTCATGGATGAAATAGACGCCTGGCGTCGCGACCGCGGTCACGATCGCGACGACGAGTCCGATCGTGCCAACCAGGCGCCTGAGCGGCACTGTGGACATTAGTTGGCGCCGGGCAAGATTGCGAACTCGCGCAGCGCCTTGACGCCCGGCGGCGACCGAAGATAGTTCATGAAACTTTGGGTATCCGGCGCGCTCTTTGTCCGCACGATGAAATACAATTTATTTTCGAAGCGATAGGCGCCGCTTTCGAAATTTGCGAAAGTCGCCTCGACACCGTCGAGCGGCAATACATGAAGCTTGCGGTGTTCCGCCGTGATCTGCGCCAGCGAAATTCCAATCAACGCTCCAGGCATGCGCTCCGCCATCACGGCATTATCCTGATCCGTGGCGGCCGTCGGCACCTCGGGACGCTTGCGCGCGGCTTCAATCGCCTTGTCCATGCCGGGGAATAGATCGGCGAGCAGTTTTGTGTCGGTTTCGCTACGGGGCCGCAGTATGATGCGAAGCGGCGTTCCGTCGGCCCAAGTCGGCTTTTCGTCGGCAAAAATCTTGGGGAAATCGCTGGCCTTCAACCCCTTTGGATCGTCGGACGGCGTTGCCAGAACATAAGCCGTTCGCAGCACCAAAATTTGTTTTAAGTTGCCGGCGATCTCGGCTGCTTTAAGCGGCCGGGCGGAAACGGCGATATCGAGTTTGCCGTCGGCCAGCGCTCGGATTGCGCCGGTGCTGCCGAGACTGGGAATGACATCGAACTTGACTTCGGACGCGGCAGTGAATTGGGCGCCGACTTGCCGCAACAATTCGGTCGCCGAACCTGTGCCGCCGATCGTCAGCGTATCCGCCGCCAAGCCATTGCCCGCCAGCAGCGGAGCGGCCAGCACGGCAGCAATTGTCATTGTCGTCATCAATATACGCATGCGGCATCTTTCCCGGTTATCGAACCGGGACAGTGCGCCCGCAGATGATGGCATATTGGCTTACGGTCGCGCGCAAGTTCTTATGATGGTCAACAAACGGGTATTGTTTCTTTTCAAATTGCCGTCGCGCGGTCCCTCGGTACCGCGCTAGTGAATCTCCGGCTCCGGGATTCTACCTAGCGGACCGAGAAAATCGAAATCGCAGCCCTGGTCGGCCTGCCCGATATGCTCGGAATAAAGCGCGCCATAGCCGCGCGGATATTTCGGCGCAGGCTTTTTCCAGGCCGCCTTGCGGCGCGCCATTTCAGCGTCGCTGACGTGCAGATGGATCAAGCGCTTGTCGACGTCGATCTCGATTTCGTCACCGGTTTGCACGAAGGCCAGCGGTCCGCCGACGAAGCTTTCCGGCGCGACGTGCAGAATGCAAGCGCCGTAGCTGGTGCCGCTCATGCGCGCGTCGGAAATGCGGATCATGTCGCGTACGCCCTGCCCCAATAGACGCTTGGGTATCGGCAGCATGCCCCATTCCGGCATGCCGGGGCCGCCCTTGGGGCCGGCATTCTTGAGCACCAGGATATGGTCGGGCGTCACGTCGAGATCGTCGCGCTCGATCTCGCGCATCATGTGGTTGTAGTCGTCGAAGGCGATCGCCTTGCCGCGGTGCTTGAGGAAACGCTTGTCGGCGGCGGCCGGCTTGATGACGCAGCCGTTCGGCGCGAGATTGCCCTTGAGCACGGCGGTGGCGCCTTCCGCGTAGACCGGGTCGTTGAGCGAGTGGATGACGTCGGGGATGTGGACCTTGGCGCCTTCGATGTTGTCGCCGACGGTCTTTCCGGTGACGGTGAGACAGGATAGATCGAGCTTGTCGCGCAGGTTTTGCATCAAAGCACGCAGACCGCCGGCGTAGAAAAAATCCTCCATCAGGTACTGGCCGGACGGCCGCACATTGGCCAGCACCGGGATCTGCCGCGACAATTCGTCAAAGCGCTGCATGTCCATGGCAATGCTGGCGCGCCGCGCCATCGCCACGACGTGGATGATGGCGTTGGTCGAACCGCCCATCGCCATATGTACCTTGATGGCGTTATCGAAGGCGGCGGGCGTGAGAATTTTCTTCGGTGTCAGGTCTTCCCACACCATGTCGACGATGCGGCGGCCGGCCTGCCCGCACATGCGCGGATGGTTGGAATCCGCCGCCGGGATCGACGAGGCGCCGGGAAGCGACAGGCCGAGCGCCTCGGCAATCGCCATCATGGTGGCCGCCGTGCCCATCACCATGCAGGTGCCGAACGAGCGCGCGATGCCGCCCTCGATCTCGTCCCACTCCTTGTCGGTGATGTTGCCGGCGCGTTTTTCGGTCCAGTATTTCCAGACGTCGGAGCCGGAGCCAAGATATTGGCCGTTCCAATTGCCGCGCAGCATGGGGCCGGCGGGAATATAGATCGCCGGCAGGCCCATGCTGATGGCGCCCATGATCAGCCCCGGCGTGGTCTTGTCGCAGCCGCCCATCAGCACCGCGCCGTCGAGCGGATGGCTGCGCAGCAGCTCTTCCGTCTCCATGGCGAGGAAGTTGCGGTACATCATCGTGGTCGGCTTGACGAAGGTCTCCGACAGCGAGATCGCCGGCAGTTCGAGCGGAAAGCCGCCGGCCTGCAGCACGCCGCGCTTGACGTTCTCGGCGCGTGAACGCAAATGCGCGTGGCACGGATTTATCTCGCTCCAGGTATTTATGATGCCGATCACCGGCTTGCCCTGCCAGTCGTCGGCGTCGTAGCCGATCTGCCGCAGGCGCGAGCGATGGCCGAACGAGCGCATGTCGGCGACGCCGAGCCAGCGGTGACTGCGCAAGTCCTCGGGGAGTTTACGCGTGCTCATTCCGCGGCGATCTCGGTCTTCAACGCCGCCCGCTTGGCCGCGAGTTGGGCTAAGACGACGATGGCGACCAGGAATGCCCCGATCACGTCCGTTGTCCAATGCGGGTCGATCAGCAACAGCCCGCCGAGAACCAGCAGCGCGCTTTGCCAGAGCGTCGAATGGGTCACAAAATAGCCATGCAGTCCGGCGGCGAATATCATGACGCCGACGCCTGCCGAGATGCTCGCCATTATGATGGTCGGCCAGTCGCCGATCATCAGCAGCGCCGGTTCATAGACGAACATGAAGGGGATGATGAAGGCGGTGGCAGCGATGCGAACCGCGGCAAGCCCTGTCGCCCATAGGTCCGATTTCGCCAGACCCGCCGCGGCGAACACCGCCAGCGCCACCGGCGGTGTGATCGCCGACAGGATGGCGAAGTAGAAGGCGAACATGTGGGCGGCCGGCAGCAGCACGCCGAACTTGACGATGGCCGGCACCAAGAGCGCCGTCATGATGATGTAGGCCGGCGTCGTCGGCATGCCCATGCCGAGCACGATGCCGGCGATCATGGTGAATACCAGCGCCAGCAGCAGGTAGCTCTGCGACAGGTGCACGACGAATTGCATGAACACGATGCCGAGGCCCGACAGCGTCACCACCGCGATCACCACGCCGGCGCAGGCGCAGGCCATCGCCACCGGCAGCGCGTTCCTGGCGCCGTCGACGCAGGCTTCGATGATGTTCTGGATCGTCACATAGTGCCGGGTCGACTGGCGCAGCGCCGCAACCGGGAAGCAGGCGGCGACGCCGGCCAGCGCCGCCATCGGCGCGCTGAAACCGGAATACATCACGACCAGGATTGCCAGCACCGGGCCGAACATATGGCCGCGCTCGCGCATCACCTGGCCGAGCTTGGGCAATTCGCTGCGCGGCACGCCCAACAGGCCGCGGCGCTTGGCCTCGAAATGCACCGCCGAGAAGCAGGCGATGTAATAGAGGACCGAGGGAATGATCGCCCAGATAACAACCTGGCCGTAGGACACGCCGAGGAATTCGGCCATCACGAAGGCCGCGGCACCCATGATCGGCGGCATCAATTGGCCGCCGGTCGATGCCACGGCCTCGACGCCGGCGGCGAAATGCGACGGGAAGCCCGAACGCTTCATCAGCGGAATGGTGATCGGGCCGTCAACCATGACGTTGGCCACCGCGCTGCCCGAAATCGTGCCGAACAGCGCCGACGACACGCATGACACCTTGCCGGGGCCGCCGGCGGTCGCGCCGGTCAGGCTCATGGCGAAGTCCATGAACAACTGGCCGGTGCCGGTGCGCTCCATGAACGAGCCGAACAGCACGAAAATCAGCACGTAGGACGCCGACACCGACAGCGGGATACCGAAAATGCCTTCGGTCGTCATGTAAAGCTGGTCGAGCAGACGCATCGGTTCGAGGCGCGCGATGAACAAGGCATAGAACAGAAATACAATTGCGGTGATCGGCAAGGCCCAGCCGATGACGCGGCGCGTCGCCTCCAGCACCATCACGGTCATGATCGTGCCCATGATTATGTCGGCGGTGGTCAGATCGTCGACGTAGAAGATGCGGTTGACGATGTAATCATAGTTGGCGAACAGATAGAGGATCGGCGTCGCCGACAATATCAGGAGCACGTAGTCGGGCGCATTGGGCAGGCCCTCAGGCGCGCCGCTTCGGCGATGGATGATGAACACCAGCGTCATGGCGAACAACAGATGCGTGCCGCGGAACCACACCGCCTCCGGCGTGCCGAAGGCGATCGCCCAGATATGGTAGATCACCATCATGACGCCGATCACGGTGGTGGCGAGGCGAATGGTCCGGGCGTAGTCGAACATGTTGCTCATAGTGGCTGCTTCTGGGATCTGCCGTGTCTAATATCGGGCGCTATCGGCGCGCCGGCGGAAACCTTGTCAGGCCTCCGCCGGCGGCTGTTAGCGGTTAGTGCGATTGCACCTTGATGCCGGCTTCGGCGTAGAACTTGGCGGCGCCGGGATGGAACGGCACGCCGATGTCTTCGGCCATTCCCTTGGGCGTGAGCGTCGCGATGTCCTTGGCCACCGTTGCCAGCGTCTTGGTGTTGGCGGCGAGCGTCTTGACCATGGTGTAGACCTCATCCGCCGGCAACTTGCACGACACGAAGACGTGGGTGGCGTAGCCGATCACTTTTACGTCCTTATCCTGCTTCGGATAGGTGCCCTTCGGAATGTTGTTGAGCGTGTAGCCGGGATTGAGCTTGCGCATGGCATCGATGCTGCTCGCCTGGTCGATCAGCTTTATGTCGCGCGCGGCGGCTAGATCCATGACCGCACCGGCCGGGATCTGGGTGCCGAGCGAGAAGGCGACGGCGTGGCCGTCCTTCATCTGGTTCACCGAGTCCGAGTAGCCGACGAAGCTGATCTTGACGTCCTCATATTTGATGCCGTGCACGCCAAGCAACTGGCGGGTGATCAACTCGCCAGTGTTACCGCGCTGCTGCGTGGTGATCGCCTTGCCCTTGAGGTCCTCGATCTTGTCGACGCCGGAATCGGCATTGACCACGAATTGATAATATTGCGGATAGAGCGTGGCGAGGTTGCAGATGTTGGTGGCCGCCTTGGTGAAGGGCGGCTTGCCGTGCACGCCGTCGACCGTCGAGATCGAATTGCCGAAACCGACGTCGGCCTTGCCTTCGTCGACGCCGCGCGCATTGGCGATGCCGGCGCCCGGCAGCACCTGCACGGCGAGACCGGGAATGGCTTTTTCCCACATGTCCTTCAATTGGCCGCCGAGCGGAATCCACGACCCGCCTTGCGGGCCGGTCATCATTTTCATATCGGCGGCGCCGGCCGGACCGGCGATGGCCACGGCCAGGCCGAAAGCCAAGCCGAATTTCTTGAGCGATTGAGTCATAGTGCTTCCTCCGTACGCCCGGCGCTTCAACCGCGCGGGCCTTTGCTATCACCTTGGGTGGCGATATTTCTTCCCCGAGCCGGCAGGGTACGCGGCGTAACCGGCCTCGCACAAGGGCGCTTCTGACGCATGGCGGAACCGCACAGCGGCGGTAGTCCCCTCAATGCCGAGCTTGCCGAGCCGCCGGAACGCCGGTCTGCCGGGCTAGCGTTCCCCGAATCGTCATAGAAAAGCAGCGGAAAACAAAAAAGATATACGAAATTTATGCCGGCCCTTAAGCGACTCAGATATACTCACTAAGCTGTTGATTTATTTGGATTTTTGGGGCGAGTCCATTGGTCGACCTGGCAAGCGGGCCCTCTCGCAGGGAAAAGATCATATCGGTCTTTCTCGTGCATCACATCGCGGCCTGGGACGCCTTGTCCGGCATCTACGAAGCCATGGCGGCCAGCGCCGATTTTATGCCGATCGCGATCTCGCTGCCGTTCAATTTTAACAGCGGAAGGCATGGCATTTTCGATGGCGAGGACGGCGTTCATCGCGGGCTCGACGCGATGGGCGTGTCGCATCTGCGGTTCAACTTCCAGAACCATGCAGAAGGGCTGGCAATAATAAAGTCCATCCAGCCGGACATATTATTCCGGCAAACGCCGTGGGACGCAGATATTCCCGCCCCTTATTCGACCAAAGAACTGAATTTCACACGTCTCGTCTACACCGACTACGGCATCGGCATATTGCAGGACAATCCGGAAAATATTCGTATCGATTATGACCAGGAATTGCATCGCCGGGCATGGCTGCTGCTGTGCGCCAATGAGGAACAAAAACGCATCTACCAAACCCTCACCTTGCACAAGGGCCTTCGGGCGGTGGTGACCGGTTATCCGAAATTCGACAAATTGGTACAGCGCGGCGGAGATCGAAAATTCTGGCCGATCGAATCCGGAAGCCGGAAATTTAGGCTGATCTGGGCGCCGCATCATTCGGTACGGCCTGGCCATCTGGGCTTTGGGACTTTTCCGTTTGTGTTTCGGGAAATTCTGCAATGGGTATTCCGCAATCCGGAAGTCGAAGTCGTGTTGAAGCCGCACCCGATGCTGTTCGAGTCGTGCGCGCACGGGATGATGACGAAGCAAGATATCGAAAGCTTCCTCGCAATATGGGGAGCGCTGCCAAACACGGCCTATGTCACGGGCGGGGATTATGGACCCTTGCTGGCCGCATCGGACGCGATGCTGACCGACGGCATCACCTTTCTGGTCGAATACCAGCTGTTCGAGAAACCTCTGATATGGCTCGACAGCGGCCGGCACATTGGCTTCAACAGCATCGGACAACAAGTTCTCAACGGTCTGCATGCGGCGAAATCCGCATCTGAGGCGCTCGGCCTGGTGGATGAAATTCGCAAGCGGCCTGTCGATCCGCTGCAGGAAACCCGCGCCGAAGTCGTGCGATCCCTGATGCCCTATCCGGGCGCGAGCGCCCAACGTGTTCTAGCCACGATACGAGAAGGGCTGAGGGCGCCAAATCAAACGGAAACGGCCCAAGGTTCAGCAATAATACTGCCCGTCGAGTCCGAGACGATTTCGCCCACCGTTCCGAAATGATTTCGCCCGTTATTCCGGGACGATCTTGCCCGGCGTTACGCGCAACCGTCATCGCTTGGCAAATCCTTCCTCGGAGTCCGCAACTGAGGGGCCGCCAGCCGTGAGCAAGATCCTGTTCACCCCCGGGCCGGTCATGATGTTCCCCGAAACGCTCAGATCCGCCGCGACCCAAATTCCCTATTCGCGAACGGCGGCTTTCTCGGAACTCGTGCTGAGGGCGGAAGCCGCGCTGCTGCGGCTCGTTTGCGCGCCGCAGGGAAGCCGCGCCGTGTTTCTGACCGGCTCGGGCACGGCGGCGATGGAAACATCCGTCATCAGCTTCATCGACGCCGGCGCCAGCGCCGCGGTCGTCAACGGCGGAGCGTTCGGGCAGCGATTTTCCGATATATGCGCGCGGCACGGCGTTCCTGTTCAGGAAGCAAGCGTGGACCGTGACCCGCTGACCGACGGCAAAGCGCTGAAGGAATTGCGCCCGCCGGTTAGCGCCCTTTTCATCAATGCGCATGAAACGAGTGTCGGCCACGTCTATGACCTGCAGGCGACGGCCCGCTTCTGCCTAGAGCACGATTGTCTTCACGTCGTCGATGCCATCGGCCTTTTCGTAACCGACCGGATCGAGATGACAGCCAGCAAAATCGACGTGCTGATCTTATCGTCCAACAAAGGCCTGGCATTGGCGCCGGGCCTTTCGATGCTGGTGCTGTCACCCAAGGCGCAGACGCGGATCGTGGCGCAGCCTCGCTCCTATTATCTCGATCTGAGGGGGATGCTGTCCGACGGAGCCCGCGGGCAAACGCCGTTCACGCCCGCAATCGGCGTCATTCTGCAGCTTGCGGAGCGGCTGTCGGGCCTGCTGACGGCGGGGCTCGACCGGTCGATCGAACATGCCCGTGGCTTGGCCGGCCAATTTCGCGCCGGGATCGAGCGCCTGCCGCTGAAACTTTACTCGCGGCACATGCCAAACGCGATGACCGCCGTCGAGGTTACCGAGCCCGGCCTGCCGGCGCGCACCATCGTCGATCGGCTCGATGCCGAGCATGGCCTGGTCGTCGCCCCCAATGGCGGAAAACTCGAGGCGAAGATGTTTCGGGTTGCGCATATGGGAAATCTCACGACGGGAGATGTCGCGTCTCTCGTCAATGCCCTCACGCAAATTTTCCAGAACGGATCACGGAGCCGATAGAATGATAGCCGGAAAGACGGTCGTCTATACATCCGGAACCTTCGACATGCTGCACATCAATCATCTGCGCATGCTCGAATATGCCAGAGGCCTCGGCGATATTCTGATCGTCGGCGTCAACACGGACGATCTGGTGATCCGGCACAAATCGGAACCCATCATCCCGTTCGAGGAAAGGATCGCGCTGATCCGGGCGCTCAAAGGACCGGACATCGTAATACCGCAGGACTCGCTGGTTCACTCCGACAAGGTGGCTAAGCTCAGGTTCGACGTCTTCGTGGTGGGTGACGACTGGGACAAGAAATACGACTATCTGGCAAAACAGGGCGTCGATGTTGTGTATTTCCCCTATGGCAAGGGGGTGAGCAGCACGCGCCTGAAGAAGCGTATCGTGACGCGCCATGAATCGCTCAAGCGCAAAGCCAACAGCCATTTCGATGCGAACACAAAGACACGATGAATGAAGCTATCGGGGCAAGGTATACTCGACCAGAAATCGATATTGCGCGCCCGAGTGAAACGAGATTCCCAGATCGACTTCATCGACGATGCGCACTTTCACGTTCATCGACATGGCGACATCGCGGAAAAATTTCTTGGTGTAAAACAAGTGCGACGTCTTCTGCGCGGTTTTCTTGACGGACTCACGCGCCTCAGCCGACCGAACTTTTTCGTAAATCGTCTTTTTACGCGCATCGTTGATGTCGAATATAAAGACGCGGCCGCCCGGCCGCGCAACCCGGATCATTTCACGAAGCACCCGCTCCGCGTATTTCGTCGAATCGAAGTAGAAGAAAACCCCAAACGAGAAGACGATGTCGAACGACTTCGCCGGGAAAGGAATGGCGGCGGCCTCGCAGCAGACGAAGTTTCCCGGTAAATTCGTTTTGGCAAGCTCGACCGCGCTGCTCGAATAGTCGATGCCCGATAGAGATTTGGCGCCCTTGATCCTGCCGAGGAAGGCGCCTGCGCCACAGCCCACTTCAAGAATGTCGGATTTCGCGATCGGCGCCATGATCCGGCAGAACCGCGCGACGAGGCGGCGCCATTGCGCCGCCGTAAGCAGGTCGAAGCCGTCCAGTTTATGGACCGGGCCATCCGCAACCCGGTATTTGTTTTCCCAGATGCGCTTCCATGTAGCGGATCGCGTGTCGTCCTGGGCGCTCGATCGGCTGTTCAAGGAGGCAATCTTTGCTTGTTTGACCGCGGAACCCACTGCCGGCCGCGCCGCCAGAACGATTGGCCGCCCGCGGCTGGGCTGCGGAGATCGGGATGGCTTGGGTTAAGTCATTGATAGAATTAACGAGTCGGCTTGGTCGGAGTGGCAGGATTTGAACCTGCGACCCCCTCGTCCCGAACGAGGTGCGCTACCAGACTGCGCTACACTCCGACTGTCGGCGGCCTTATAACCCCGGCACACTGAAAGCCGCAAGCGAGCATGATCAGATGAATGACAACCGGTTTCCCGCCTTCGCGAAGCCCGCTTCGGCGGACGAAGGAAGGTCGGACAAGATCATGCTCAAAAAGCGAGACAGTTGAGAGACAAATGACCGCCGAGCCGGGAACGCGGGTCTTGCAGACCGAAAGCCAAGCCATCGACGCCGCGGCAGCCTGTCTTGCCGCGGGCGGGCTGGTCGCGTTTCCGACCGAGACCGTCTATGGGCTCGGCGCCGATGCCGGCAATGGCAAGGCAATCGCGCGCCTGTATGCCGCCAAGGGCCGGCCGGCGTTCAACCCGCTGATCGCCCATGTCGCCGATATCGAAGCCGCGCACCGGCTTGCCCTGTTCGACGTCGCGGCGCAGGCGCTGGCCGCCGCGTTCTGGCCGGGGCCGCTGACGCTGGTGCTGCCGAAACGGGCGGATTGCGGCGTGGCCGATCTGGCGCTGGCCGGGCTCGATAGCGTGGCGGTGCGCGTTCCCGCGCATCCAGTGGCGCATGCTTTACTCACGGCGTTCGGCGGTCCGGTGGTGGCGCCATCGGCCAACCGCTCCGGCCATGTCTCGCCGACCAGCGCGGCCCATGTGCTCGCCGACCTGCGCGGCCGCGTCGACATGCTGATCGATGCCGGCCCCTGCACCGTCGGCGTGGAATCCAGCATCGTCGCTTGTCTCACCGAGCCGACCTTGCTGCGCCCCGGCGGCGTCGCGCGCGAACAGATCGAGCGCGTGCTCGGCTATGCGCTGGCGGCCGGCAAGGTAATGGACGATGCGCCGCTCGCGCCGGGCATGCTGGCGTCGCATTATGCGCCGAAAGCGCGGCTGCGCCTGGAGGCGCAGGGCCCGCATGCCGGGGAAGCCCTGCTCGCTTTCGGACCGGCGCCGTCGTTTGCCGGCACGACGCTCAACCTGTCGCCGCGCGGCGACCTGATCGAGGCGGCGGCCAATTTGTTTTCCCACCTGCGCGCGCTCGATGCCTCGGGCGCCAGCAGCATCGCGGTCATGAAAGTACCGCAGCAAGGCCTGGGCGAGACGATCAACGACCGGCTGGCGCGGGCGGCGGCGCCGCGAACGATGACTGGACAAGGAACGAGTTGAAATGAACGAGCAAATCCGACGCGCGCTTTCGCCCGATCTGCTGGCGCGCTTTACGACAATCGTCGGGCCGAAATACGCGGTGACCGCGCCGCAGGACCAGGCGCCCTATCTGGTCGAGATGCGCGACCTTTATCATGGTCATACGCCGGTGGTGCTGCGGCCGGGTTCGGTCGCGGAGGTTTGCGCGATCCTCAAGCTCGCGAACGAGACGAAGACCGCGGTGGTGCCGCAAGGCGGCAATACCGGCCTGGTCGGGGGCCAGATCCCGCACCACGGCGAGGTGGTGATTTCGCTGACGCGGCTCGACAAGATCCGCGAGGTCGATGCCGTCTCCAACACCCTGACGGTGGAAGCCGGCGTGACTTTGCAGCGCGCGCGCGAAGCAGCCGCCAATGCCGACCGGCTTTATCCGCAACTGTTGCCGTCGGAAGGCACCTGCACCATCGGCGGCAACCTTTCCACCAATGCCGGCGGCACCGCGGCGATCGCCCACGGCATCGCCCGCTCGCATGCGCTCGGCCTCGAAGTGGTGCTGGCGGATGGCCGCGTGCTGCACGATCTCAACAAGCTCAAGAAGAACAATACCGGCTACGACCTGAAAAACCTGTTCATCGGCGCGGAAGGCACGCTCGGCATCATCACCGCTGCGGTATTGCGCCTGGTGCCGCGGCCGCGTTCGATCGAGACCGCCTATGCCGCCGTGCCGTCGCCGCAAGCGGCGGTCGATCTATTGGGCATCGCTACCGAGCACACCGCCGGCGGCGTCACTTCGTTCGAGATGATGGCGCGCGCCGGCATCGAAGCGGTGGTCAAGCACGACGCCAGTTCGCGCGATCCGCTGGCCACGCCCTATCCCTGGTATGTGCTGATCGAACTGGCCTCGCAGGCGCGCGAGGGATTACGCGAGGTGCTGGAGGGAATACTCGCCGAGGGTCACGAGAAAGGCATCGTGCTCGACGCCACCCTTGCCGACAGCCTCGAACAGCGCAAAGCCTTCTGGCGCATTCGCGAAATGTTCGGCGAGGTGCAGCGCCATATCGGCGCTTCCATCAAGCACGATGTGTCGGTGCCGGTTGCCGCTATTCCCGCCTTCATCGAGCAAGCCAATGCGGCGGTCAGCAAGCTTATTCCGGGCAGCCGGCTCTTGCCGTTCGGCCATGTCGGCGACGGCAATATCCACTACAACGTGACCCAGCCTCTCGGCTCGGACAAAAAAGAATTCCTGGCGCGCTGGGACGAGGTCAACGCCGTGGTGTTTTCGGTGGTGAAGAAATTCGGCGGCTCGATCTCGGCCGAACATGGCGTCGGCGTGATGAAGCGTGACATTCTGCACCTGTACAAGGACCCGGTGGCGCTCGAACTGATGCACGGCTTGAAGAAGATGCTCGATCCGAACGGGATATTGAATCCGGGAAAAGTTTTGTAGAGCCGTATGACCGAAATGCAGGTTGGGAAGATTCCCGTCGCCATCGTCGGCGGCGGGCCGGTCGGGCTGATGCTAGCGCTGCTGCTCGACCGGCATGGCGTGCGCAGTGTTTTGTTCAACACCGAAGAAACGACGCGCTGGCATCCGAAAGGAAGCTCGCAAGGCGCACGCACGATGGAGCATTATCGCCGGCTCGGCATCGCCGGCCAGGTGCGCGCGCTCGGGCTGCCGGCCGATCATCCGACCGACGTGATCTATTTCACCCGTTTCGGCGGCTACGAACTGGCGCGCTTGCCAATGCCGTCGCCGGCGCAAATGCTGCGGGCAGTCGCCGCCGCGCCCAAGACCGATCAGGTTCCCGAACCGCTGCATCGCGCCAACCAGATGTATGTCGAGAAATTCCTACTCGAACATGTGCGCACGCGGGCGAATATCGTGGTGCGGTTCGGCTGGCGAGTGGAAGACTTCGCCGACGATGGCGACGGCGTCACAGTCAATGCCGTATGCGAGCGCGACGGCAGGCGTGAGGCCTGGCGCAGCTCCTACCTCGCCGGCTGCGACGGTGGGCAAGGCCTGGTGCGGCGCACGCTCGGCATTCGTTATTCCGGCGAGTCATTGCAGCAGGCCTATATGGGCGGCCGCATGTTCTCGACCCATATTCGCGTGCCGACGCTGGCGCGCGATTTCCTGCGCGATGACCGCGGCTTCCAATATTGGGTGATCAACTCCGAGCTGCGCACCACCATTACCTCGGTCAACGGGACCGACGAATTCATGTTCTGGACCAGGGCAACGGATGAGACCGCCGCTGCCGACGACCGCGCGGTCGTCGACGCCATGCGGCGCAGCACAAATTCGGATATCGCGGTCGAGGTGCTGGCGCATCATCCCTGGACGGCGGGAATGGCGCTGGTGGCGGAGCGCTACGGCTCGGGACGCGTATGGCTCGCCGGCGACGCGATCCATTTGTTCACGCCGACCGGCGGCTTCGGCATGAATACCGGCGTCGATGACGCCGCCAATCTCGCATGGAAGCTCGCCGCCATGGTGCAGGGCTGGGGCGGCAGCGGTTTGCTGGCCAGCTATGAGGCCGAGCGCAAACCGGTCGCCTTGCGCAATACTGGCGCGGCCCGGCAGTTGAGCAAGAACATTGGCGACATCGCCATCCCGCCGGCCGTCGAGGACGACTCGCCAGCCGGCGAACAGGCGCGCCGCGACCTCGGCGCCATATTGTCCACCTGCGGCGAGCAATACGGCTCGATCGGCGTGCAGCTCGGCGCGCGCTATGACGGCTCCCCGATCGTTGCCGAGAACGGCGCACCGCCACCCGACGATTTCATTGATTACACACCAAGCAGCGTGCCGGGCGGCCGCGCACCGCACTTCTGGCTGAATGACGGCCGCGACTTCGGCAATTCGCTGTTCGATCGGCTGGGTACGGGATTCACGCTGCTGCGGCTGAGTGGCAAAGCACCGAGCGGATCTGCGCTGGCGGAGACGGCGGCGCGGATGGGCATTCCCTACACAGTGCTCGACTGTCCCGACGTCGAAGCACGCGACCTCTATGGCTGCGACTTGGCGCTCATACGCCCCGACCAGCACGTCGCGTGGCGTGGCAATCAAACGCTCGCCGATTCCGGTCGATTGTTCGGCCAACTCACCGGCAATGTCGGCTAAGGGCTAAAACAACGCCCCCTGCCCGTTCGACTTCTTGAGGCGTTTGGCCGGCGCGCGCTTGGCGGCCGGCTTGGATTTGGCAGATTTGGGCTTGGCAGATTTGGGCGCAGGCTCATCCGCAGGCGCCGCGCCCATAGCAACCGGCTCCACCAGCTTCGGATTGTCGTTGGCGACGCGGTTGACCTCGGTCGAAACCGGGAAGGGTTCCAGCAAATTCTCCGGCGCAGGCTGGATCAGCGCCGAGGCGGTGGCCGGATCCACGTTTGCCGTGTCGAGCCACAGGTCGAACGCCTCGGGGGCAATGATCACCGGCATGCGGTCATGGATCGGGCTGAGCAGCCGGTTGGCCGCGGTGGTGACGATTGTCCCGGTTTCCAGCTCCTCGCCATTGGGGCCGGTCCAGGTCTCCCACAGGCCGGCAAAGGCGATGGGGCCGCCCGACTTTTCGCCCGAAGATTTGGCGCGAATGAAAAACGGCTGCTTGCGCGGACCGCCCGCCCGCCATTCATAAAACCCGTCGGCCGGGATCAGGCAGCGGCGGCGTTTCATGGCGGCGCGGAACGCCGGTTTCTCGGCCACCGTCTCCCCGCGCGCATTGATCAGCAGCGTGAAGGCCTTCGGGTCCTTGACCCAGGACGGCAGCAGCCCCCATCGCACCAGCGCGAAATGGCGCTGGCCGTCCATAAGACGGACGATGGGGATCGGCTGGGTCGGCGCGACATTGTAGCGAGGCGGGAAATTGGGCTGCTCCGGGTAGCGGAATAGCGCCCGAATGGCCTCTGGCGCCGAAGTGATCGTGTAGCGGCCACACATATTCAATAACCCTAATCCGTCGGGCGCTTAAGCGCGCTTTAACCCCGAAATATAACACTGCCGGCCGGTGGAATTCGCCGGCGGGGCCTCGATGAAATATCAGGATTGCGTCGATGCGATGCAAGCGGCCGACGAGACGGCCGATGGCATGGCAATCGGCACACGGCCGCTCGCCGGCGCCAATATCAACCCCGCGACCGGCCTCGCGACCGATTACCTCAATCATTTCAACGAAGCGATCATGCTGCTTGAGATGCTGCCGAGCTGCCCCGATTGCCTCGACGACTTCCTCGGCTGGCGGGCGATGAGCTATCGCGAGCATTTCGTGGCCTCGCGCTTCGAGGGCCGCGACCGGACCATCGCCGCCTATGACGCCGCCGATCCACACCTGCGCGATTGCCTGGACACGCTGGCCGGCACCATGACCGCCGTGTTGGAGACAACCCGCGCGGCGATGAGCGCCGGCATGCCGCCGGAGACCGCCGCGGCGCTCGCCGATCGCGCCACCGCCTGGCTCAAGCCGCTGGTCGCGCGCGCCGGCGCGGTGATCAACGGCGATGCCGACGCCAGCCTTCCCGGTTCGCCACAGGCGGTGGTCGACGGGCTGATGAAGAAATAAACCTAGCGCATGATCCCGAAGAGCGGGAATCGGTTTCCGGACTAGATCATGAGCAATCAAATACCCGACGCCCGCACCTATCCGCAGCGCCCCTATCTGGCGGTCAGCGCGGCCATTATCCGCGACGGCAAGGTGTTCATCGTGCGGCGCGCGCGCAAACCGGCGCTCAATATTTACACGCTGCCGGGCGGCGCGGTCGAAACCGGCGAAACGCTGACCGACGCGGTCACGCGCGAAGTGCGCGAGGAGACCTCACTCACGATAGAGCCGGTGGCGCTGGCGGGCCACCGCGAGGTGATCGTGCGCGATGAGCTGGGGCGGGTCGAGCGGCATTTCGTCATTATGTGCTTTGCGGCACGTTGGCTCTCCGGCGAGCCAATCCTTAACGATGAGCTCGACGATGCGCGCTGGCTGCTTCCCGCCGAACTGTCCGCCTTGCGCACGACCGAAGGCCTGGCCGAAATCGTCACCACGGCCGTCGTATTGCTGGGCCGCTAGCACATGATGCCGAAAAAACATGACGCCGGACGCGATCCGAGAGCGGCAGCCGGATTTCGGAAAAGATCAAAGCGCCAAACAAATTAACCTTGCGCCCTTCGTGCCTTGCGGTTGCCGCAGAGCCAGCGCATATCTTCCGCGACGATTACCTGGACCCCAACGCGTGAACAAGCTGCTGACCATCGCCGCGATCCTGCTCTGCCTGGCGCTGCCTGCGCGCGCGGCCGAGGGCGATCCCGCCCCGTATGACGCCGACCTGCAGCGGCTGGCCGAAATTCTCGGCTCGCTGCAATCGCTGCGCACGGTTTGCGGCGCCAATGAAGGTCAGAAATGGCGCAACGAGATGCAGGCCTTGATCGACGCCGAGGTCCCCAGCGGCGAACGGCGGCGCAAAATAGTCGCCAGCTTTAACCGTGGTTACCGCAGCTTTCACGAGACGTATCGCACCTGTACGCCGGCCGCTGACGTTGCAATTCGCCGGTATCTCGAAGAAGGCGCCAAGATCGCCCGCGAAATCACCGCCCGATACGCCAACTAGGCGCATGATCCCGAAAAGCTTGTCCTCGACCGGATCGTGGATTTAAACCCGCTTCCCGCGTTCGCGAAGCCCGCTGCAGCGGGCGAAGCAAGGTCGGAAGCGATCATGCGTCGGAATCGCCGTTATTAACCTTTCCTTTATGTGCCGGCTATGTGGGCCGCGTCCGCGTGCTAACGTCCATGTCGGGATTTGGGAATGGTGTCCTCGGTTGGACACCCCGGGGACGATAGGGCCAATGACGACAGCGGATCGATCCACTCACACGCGCGAGCCAGTGCCTGATAACGAGCAGAAGCGCGTGGCTTTGGGCTACCTGCATGAAGCCTGGGCCGAAGCCCGCCTCGACGGCATCGACGGCGATTGCCTGGCGCAGGCCTGCCTGTTCGCCGCCTTGGCCGAATTCGTTTCCACCTATGGCGAGGAAGCGGCGGCCACTTTCACGGACGGTCTTGGCGTTCGTATTCGCAACGGCGAATTCTCGGTCGACCAGCAGCGGCAATAGACGCGCCCTACCCCACACAGCGATATTTTTTCCGGAAGTATTTCGCGCAATTGAGCGCATCGATCCCCTTGCATCATCGCGGGCCGCGCACGAAGTGCGCGCAGCCGGAATGACGGGATCATGCGCTAGATCGCTGGCACGTGCAGACCGTAATAGCGCTTGAGCACCGCATCGATGTCGGCCGGAAAGAATGGCTTCTTGAGGAAGGTGAGCGCGCCCGATGCTTGCGCGCGGCCGGCAAGCGTCTTGTCGTCGGCCGAGGTCATCAAAACCACGGCGAGGCGCGGGTTCTCCCGTTTGATTTCCGACATCGTTTCAAGGCCGTTGAGCCCCGGCATATTATAGTCGAGAAACACCAGGCCGAAGTCGCCGCTATTAATCTGCTGCAATGCCGTGATCCCTTCCGCCGCCTCGGAGATTTCAACTTTGTAACGGCAGCCGGAAAGAATTTTGCGGACGATGCTGCGCATGGTGCCGGAATCGTCCACGACCAAGACCCGGGTCGGCAATATCAGCTTGATGCAACGCTCGACCATGTCGCCGGCCGCATCGACGTTTGCAGGCTTGGCAACGGCGCCTTCGGCTCCGGCAGTACGGCTGGCTTCGGCGATCACCGATGGATGCGCGGCGATGACGATCTTGGGTGGCTTCGGCGCCGACTGCGCGGCCGCGATCACCGCCTCGACATCGCCCAAGGTGAAATCGAGAATTGCGAGGTCGACGCGTTTGCGCGCCAACATCGTGCAAGCGGAAGCCGCGTCGCTTGCCTCGGCAAACTCGATCGGCACCGGCGCCAAGCTGGCGCCCTTGGACCAAAGCTCGCGCTCGGCCGCTACGGCCGAGACGACCAGCATATGGAGCGAAATAATGTCGTCGCTCATTATCTTACCTGCCCCCGGTGCCCCAACGAATCCCGGCCGAAACAAGGGTGCGCGGGTACCGTTGATAGACAGTCGGGCAAGGTTTGCAATTTCACAGGTCTAGGTTGCGTAAAATGCCTGGGGAAAACTATACGGGCAGGAAACCTAACAAATCGGATCATTAACACCGGCCAAGGCCAATTATGCCGCTAGCTGGCCAAGGTTTCCAGGAACCGCACACGTTCCCCTTGCGCCGGAGCGGTCAATTCGCCTTGCCACATCGCCTTATGGCCCCGGATCAGGGTGCCGACCGGCCAGCCGGTCACGCTGACGCCATCATAGGGCGTCCAGCCAGAGCGCGAGGCAATCCAGCGCTCGGTGATGGTTTCCCGCCGCTTGAGATCGACCACCGTCACATCGGCATCGTAGCCGACGGCGATTCGGCCCTTGGCGGCGATGCCGAACAGCCGCGCCGGACCCGCGCTGGTGAGATCGACAAAGCGCAGCAGCGAAAGCCGGCCGGCATTGACGTGGTCGAGCATGATCGGGACCAGCGTCTGCACGCCGGTCATGCCGGAATGCGCCTTCGGATAGGCTTGCGCCTTTTCCTCGCGCGTATGCGGGGAATGGTCGGAACCTATGCTGTCGATGACGCCGTCGCTGAGGCCTTGCCAGAGGCCGGCCCGATGGGCGGCATCACGGATCGGAGGATTGAGCTGGGCGAACGTCCCAAGGCGCTCGTAGCATTCCGGCGCAACGAGCGTGAGATGCGCGGGCGTTGCCTCCGCCGTAGCAACGTCCTTGTGGTCCGCGAGAAAGATCGCCTCTTCTTTTGTGGTCACATGCAGCACGTGCACGCGCTTGCCGGTCTCGCGCGCCAGCCGTATCAGCCGCTGCGTGCAGGTCAGCGCCGCAACAGCGTCGCGCCAGACCGGATGCGAGCGCGGATCTCCCGCAACGCGCAGGTTCATCCGCTCTCGCAGACGATATTCGTCCTCGGAATGAAACGCGGCGCGGCGGCGGATGACTTTAAGGATGGCCCGCACGCCGTCATCGTCCTCGACCAGCAGCGAACCGGTCGAGGAGCCCATGAACACTTTCACGCCGGCGACGCCCGGCAGCATTTCCAATTCGGCAAGGTGCTTGGTGTTCTCGCGCGTGGCGCCGACATAAAAAGCGAAATCGCAATGCATCCGGTGATGGCCGCGTTTGACCTTGTCGGCCACGGCCTCCGCGTTAATCGTCAGCGGATCGGTGTTCGGCATTTCAAACACCGCGGTGACCCCGCCCATGACCGCCGAGAGCGAGCCGGTTTGCAGGTCTTCCTTCTGGGTCAGGCCCGGCTCGCGGAAATGCACGTGGCTGTCGATCACGCCCGGCAGCAAATGCAGGCCGCGGCAGTCGATGACCTCGCCGGCCGAGGCGCGCGAAAGCTCGCCGATGGCCGCGAAGCGGCCGGCACGGACGCCCAAATCGCGCACGCCCTCGCCGTCGTGGTTGACCACGGTGCCGCCCTTGAGGATCAGGTCGTAGCTGTCGGCCATGCTAAAAGCTACTCGGTATGGGGCTTGAGGCTTGCCTCACAGCGCTTACGTTTCGCTGCGAGTTCTGGCAAGAGACTATCCCACAGACCGGGGCGAAGAGAAAATCCATGCAGGCAGCGCTGCTTCCCGAACGAGGCGTAGTCAAGGTCGCCGGCGAGGACGCCGGGCGCTTTCTCAATGGGCTCGTGACCAACGATACCGCCAAGATTACCCCCGGCCAGGCGCGCTATGCCGCGCTGCTCACGCCGCAGGGCAAGATCGTGGTGGATTTCATCGTGGCGGAGGCTGCGCCCGAGGACGGCGGCGGCTTTTTCCTCGACTGCCCGCGCGCCTTGGCGCGGGCGCTGGTGGAAAAGCTCAACTTCTACAAACTGCGCGCCAAGGTCGCGGTCGAGGACCTGTCGGACGCGCTCGGCGTGATGGCGCTATGGAACGGCGGAGCGGAGAGCGACTATGGCCTTTGCTACGCCGATCCGCGCCTGCCTGCGCTCGGCATGCGCATCCTGCTGCCGCCGCAGCTCGCCGCCGAGGCCGCCGCCGAAATCGGCGCCAAGCTGGTGGAGCCCGAGGCCTATGACGCGCACCGCATCGCGCTCGGCGTGCCGCGCGGCGGCATGGATTTCAGCTATGGCGATACCTTCCCGCACGAAGCCGACATGGACCAGTTCGCCGGTGTCGATTTCGACAAGGGCTGTTACGTCGGGCAGGAAGTCGTGTCGCGCGTCGAACACCGCTCAGCCGCGCGCAATCGCGTGGTGCCCGTCGCCTTCGACGGGTTCGGGCCCATGCCGGGTTTGCCGGTGATGGCGGGCGACAAGCCGATCGGCATGGCCGGATCGTCGGCTAACGGCCGCGGCCTGGCATTGCTGCGGCTCGACCGCGCCGCGGATGCGCTTGCCGCCGGCACGCCGCTCACTGCCGGCGGCATCGCGCTTCGCGTGGTGAAACCCGATTGGGCGACGTTTCCCTGGCCGGGCGAGAACAAAGCGGCGTCATGAGCGCGGCCGTTCTCCATCCCGACGGGCTTAACCGCTGCCCCTGGCCGAAACAGGATCCGCTTTACGTCGCCTATCACGATGAGGAATGGGGCGTGCCGGAGTTAGACGACCGCGCGCTTTTCGAAAAGCTCATGCTCGACGGCTTCCAGGCCGGGCTGTCCTGGATCACCATCCTGCGCAAGCGCGACAACTTCCGGCGCGCCTTCGACGATTTCCAGCCCGAAAAAATCGCACGCTACACGCCGAAGAAGATCGAGCGGCTGATGCAGGACGCCGGCATCGTGCGCAACCGCGCCAAGATCGAGGGCGCGGTCGGATCGGCGCGCGCTTTTCTCAAGATCATGGAGCGCGGTCCGGGCTTTTCCGAGATGCTGTGGCGGCACGTCGGCGGCAAGCCGATCGATCATAAACTCGGCAGCCGCGCGCGCACGCCGACCGAATCCGATGAATCGCGGGCAATGTCCAAGGAACTTCTGAGTCACGGCTTCAAATTCGTAGGGCCTACCATCGTCTATGCCTTCATGCAGGCGGTCGGCATGGTCAACGACCATCTGGTCACCTGCCACCGCCACGCGGCCTGTGTGAAACTCGCGAAGCGCAAATGAGCAAAGCGCGCAGCGCGCCAAAATCCAAGCGGCCAGCGGCGCCGCGCGCCTGGCAGCGCATGCTGTCGGGCCGAAGGCTCGATCTGCTCGATCCGTCGGCGCTCGACATCGAAATGGAAGATATCGCGCACGGGCTCGCCCGCGTCGCGCGCTGGAACGGGCAGACCAAGGGCGCGCATATTTTCTCGGTCGCTCAGCATTCGCTGCTGGTCGAGGCGCTGGCGCGCGCAAAAATTCCGCGACTCGATCGCAACGGACGGCTCGCTCTGCTGCTGCATGACGCGCCGGAATATGTGATCGGCGACATGATCTCGCCGTTCAAGGCGGTGATCGGCGACAGCTACAAGGTGGTCGAGAACCGGCTGCTCGCGGCCATTCATGTGCGCTTTGGGCTGCCGGCCAAATTGCCGGAATCCTTGCACAAGCTCATCAAGGCCGCCGACCGCAATGCGGCCTATCTGGAATCGACGCATCTGGCCGGCTTCGAAGACGCCGAGGCGCGCAAGTTCTTCGGGCCGCCGCCAAAATATTCCGCCGCCATGGAGCGCGATTATCTCACGCCCTGGCCGGCCTCGACCGCCGCCAAACGTTTCGCGGAACGGGTCGAGAAATTGTTACGCGCCTAATTCTTTTCAACGGCGGCTTACGGGACTAAATACACCGCATGATCCACGTCTGCTCACTCGCGCGCCTGCATGCGACGGTCGATGAGACCGGCGCCAGCCA
>JBBRAL010000066.1:0-25069 GCA_038206805.1 Hyphomicrobiales bacterium
TCCCCCCAGGGGAGAGGGAGTCCCGCCGAATTTGCCGCGAGTAGGTGCGCAACCGGCAACGCAAAAAAACATCTGCTGCGTCGGCGATGACGACCAGTCGATCTATGGCTGGCGCGGCGCCGAGGTCGATAATATTTTGCGCTTCGACCATGACTTTCCCGGCGCCAAGGTTATCCGGCTGGAAAGAAATTACCGCAGCACCGGACATATTCTTGCCGCCGCCTCGCATCTCATCGCCCACAACGAAGGCCGGCTCGGCAAGACGCTGCGCACCGAGGACGTGCTGGGCGAAAAAGTCACCGTCACCGGCGGCTGGGATTCGGAAGAGGAAGCCCGCTCGATCGGCGAGGAGATCGAACAGCTGCAGCGCCAAAATCTAGACCAACATGGGCGCGAGCAGGGCCAGCCGCATAACCTCGACGAGATCGCCATCCTGGTGCGCGCCTCGTTCCAGATGCGCGAATTCGAGGACCGCTTCATCCAGCTCGGCCTGCCCTATCGCGTGATCGGCGGGCCGCGCTTCTACGAGCGCATGGAAATTCGCGATGCCCTCGCCTACTTGCGCGTGATCGCGCAGCCGGCCGACGATCTGGCGTTCGAGCGCATCGTCAATGTGCCCAAGCGCGGCTTGGGCGACGCCACCGTGCAGATGCTGCACGACCACGCGCGCAAGCAGCGCATTCCGCTCTCTGAGGCAGCCAGCGCGCTCAGCGCCACCGACGAGATGAAACCGAAACCGCGCGGCGCGCTGCGCGAGCTGATGGCCGGCTTCGAGCGCTGGCGCAAGCAGAAGGACACGCTGCCGCACAACGAGCTGGCCGAGATCGTGCTGGACGAGAGCGGCTACACGGCGATGTGGCAGAACGACAAGAGCGCCGACGCCGCCGGCCGGCTGGAAAACCTCAAGGAGCTGGTGCGCTCGATGGAGGAGTTCGAAAATTTACAGGGTTTCCTCGAACACATCTCGCTGGTGATGGACCGCGACACCGGCGAAGGCGAGCAGGCGGTCAACATCATGACGCTGCATTCCGCCAAGGGGCTGGAATTCGACACCGTGTTCCTGCCCGGCTGGGAGGAAGGCCTGTTTCCGCACCAACGCTCGCTCGACGAGAGCGGCCGCAACGGGCTGGAGGAGGAACGCCGCCTCGCCCATGTCGGGCTGACGCGCGCGCGCAAACGCGCCAAGATTTATTTCGCCACCAATAGGCGCATCCACGGCATGTGGACCACGACCATGCCGTCGCGCTTTCTCGACGAATTGCCGGAGGCGCATGTCGAGGTCAAGGAGCCGGCCGGCGGCAGCGGCGGCTTCGGCATGAGTGGCTACGGGGCTTCACGTTTTGACGAGATGAATTCGTTCGGCTCGAACTACTCGACGCCCGGCTGGCAGCGCGCGCAGGGGCGCAAGGGCAGCGGCGGTTTTTCGGAGAACGGCCAGCCGCGTTATGTGCCGGACGGGGTGTTTGACGAAAAGGGCGATGACGATGGACCCGCCTCCGCCGAAGGCTTCGGCGGGTCACGCGCGCCGCAAATCCGCCCTGGCCGCCATAGCGCGAAGCGCGAAGGCGCGCTCACCATCGAAGGCGAACTGGTGGCCAAATCCACCGGCGCCGCCTCATCCTTCGCGGTCGGCGCCCGCGTGTTCCACCAGAAATTCGGCAACGGCAACGTCGTAGCCGTCGATGGCAATAAGCTGACCATCAGATTCGACAAGGCGGGCGAAAAGCGCGTGGTGGATAGTTTTGTGGAGAGGGTGTAAATGCGGTTGCCGTCCGTTGCGAGGCCTCTAGGAGCTGCCGCGTGCGACATCAGACCGCTTTACTCGTCCTCATCGGCGTCCTGGCCGTCACCGGCCCGGCTTTGGCCCGCGACGTCACGCTGAAAAAGACCAGCGCCGAGGAGCTCAAAAGCGCCTGCGACAAGGCCGGCGGCAAGTTCTCGCCAGGCGACAAACGCTATGGCTGCGGCACCAACTGTCAGGGCGGCCCCGGCACCGATTGCATCGTGTCCTGCGCGCCCGACGGCAAATGCACCGCCCAGGTGATCGGCGCCCGGCGGCCGAAAAGCGTGCTGGAGGCCCTGCAGAAGCCGGCGCGCCGCTAGAGCGGGCCTACCGCCATGCTAGGCTGCGCAAGACGGCTTATGATTCTTGCCCCTCGTGAAGTCCGAATGGCGCAACCGGCATAAGGCAACAGCTTCGTGACACCTGCACAAGTGCGAATGGCGCGGGCCGGGCTCGACTGGTCGCTGGACGACCTCGCGCAGGCCACCGGCGTCGCCCGCAATGCCATTGCCAATTTCGAGCGCGGCATTTTCGAAGGCGAGCCCAAGAGCCTGGAAAAGATCCGCCTCGCTCTGGAAAAGGCCGGGATCGAGTTCATCAACGGCAAATCGCCGGGTGTGCGGCTGACAAGCAAGAAGCGCTGAGTCGCGGACGGCCGTGACGACAATGCGGGCGCCGGGGGTAAAGAAAGCCATGCGCAAATCCATTGGCCGCGGTTTGATCCTCGCCGCTGCGCTGACGGCCTCCCCCGCCCTCGCGCTCGATCTCAATTCGTTCCGCGCCGAGCACGGAATGCCGAAGCTGTCGGTCAGCGCCAAGCTCGCCGGCGCGGCTTACGCGCACGCCGCCGACCTGGCGCGGCGCAATCATCTCGATCACGACGGCTTTCGCGAGCGTCTGTCGTTCACCAAATCGACCGCGGCGGAGAATGTCTTGTTCGGCTGCGCGACCGCGGATTGCGCCATCCGCATGTGGGCCCGCTCGCCCGGCCACCGCGTCAATATGCTGATGAAGGGCGTCACCAGCTACGGCCTCGCTTCGGCCAGGGCGGAAAACGGCCGGCGCTATTGGGTATTGGAATTAGGCGACTAAGACGCGGGCGCCGGCCGTTCATTTCTAATTGCCCATATCGGCCAAGGCCGACATGGGTGTGGCCGGCGCTATTGGATGTTGGAATTGGGGGATTGATTGAGACTGTCATGCGCGGGCTTGACCCGCGCATCCCGCTTAGGCTGGCACCGTGCCCACCTCAGCGAGATGGCCGGGACAAGCCCGGCCATGACCATTGAATATCCTTACGGCCCGGTCTTCACCTGCATGCTGTCGGGCGAGATCATCAGCGAGGACGTGTCGACCGCCTCGAAGGCCGCAGCCGGAATCTGCTTGAGTTCGTCGAGCAACGCGCTCGGCCATCTCTCGGCGGTGCCCTGGAAAAACCATGGCGAGCCGTTGTCGGCCAGCACCAGCCCGTATTTTTTCATCGCCCGCAGCACCACCTTGGTATCGACCCGCAGCGACGGCGAAATGACGTAGGACGCCTTGAGCCGGAAGCGCGCGCCCATCGGCGGGTAGCTCGCATCGGTGACCGAGCCGGCCTGGTGACGCGCCGGCCACACGAAGCGCGTGTCGGTGACGTCGGTGGTGAAGCGGATGGCGTGGTCGATGTTGCGGGCGGCGACCTCGTCGTGGCGCAACAGGCCGGGCAGGATCGGCAGGCCGGCGGCGTCGGCCGAGGTCCAGTTGAGATGGCGCAGCGCGTAGCTGTTGAGGTCCCAGGTGGCGCCGCTGCCGGCGTGCCAGATCGGGCCCTGCTTTTGCGTCGCCCAGGTTTCGTACAGCCGGCAGCTATCACGATCGATCACGATGGTGTGGCGGTCGCCGGATTTCCACTGCCCGCCCTCGACCTGGATGTCGGTCCCGAGCGGGTATGGCACGCGGTCGCTCTCGGCGGCGTATTGGAAATGCACCGTCACCTTGGGATGGCTGGCGTCCACCACCGTGATCGGAATGCCATAGGGCACGCGCTGCGCGCCGTAGGACGGGCCGAAGTCCGGGTGCAGATTGACGCCCGGCGACATGTGCGACATCCATTGCGCGCTGAGCGAGTGCTTGGGCAGCTTGCTGACATCGGCATGCCACCAGCTATCGGCGGGAAATGCCGGGCACGTGGTGCCGGGAATGTCGGAGGCGTTTGCCGGCGCCGAACCGAGCGCCAAGCTGAGAGCCAAGCCAAAGGCCGCGATCGCGGCGCGGCACAGGCGTCCGCTTGTCTGCAATCGCATCATCGCCGTTCTTCCTTCTTCGTCGATCAGGTGGAAGCGTTGGCCTAGAACCGTATCGTTTTGAATTAAATCAGAGGCCGGCCCTAACATTTTGCTTGAGCATGATCTTTTCCGAAAACCGGTTCCCACTTTTCGGGATCATGCCCTAGCAGCGCATGGTGTCGTTTCGATTACTTTGGCCCGCCGACTTTGTTTCAATTAGGGCGCACGACCGGCGCTACTTCTTCTCCAGCATCAGCTGGGTCTTCTGCCCGATCACCCGCTGTGCCGCATGGGCGAACTTCGCCAGCAGCCAGGGCAGCGTGACCTCGACCCGCACCACATGCTCTGTCACGTCGACAAAACCCGTGGCGCGCTGGCCGAACGCCTTGACCCCGAATATCATGCGGTCGCCGCTCCAGGTGTCCTGCTCGAACGTCAGCAGGCTCGCGAATTCGCCACGCGCGCGGCCAACCCCGTCCTTGATGCGGCGCAAGGCCTCGTCCTTGCCGAGACGGTGCGGAATGATAACAACGAGCGGCTCCGGCATCGCGGCGGGATCCCTTTCATCTGCTGACTTAAGATGTGGGGACCACCGCCGCTTTGCAACAGGCCCAGCGCCGAGCGCCAAACCATGCTAGCTTGTCCCCGCCATGATGAAGCGCGAGAATTTCCCGATCGCCAATATCTACGTGCCGGTCAAGCGGCGCGCCACGCTCGTGCAGGCGCGCGTGGATGAACTGGCCGAGAGCATGCTGAGCGACGGCCAGCAGACGCCAATCCTGGTGCGCGCGGACGGCGCACGCTTCGTGCTGGTCGAGGGCCTGCACCGGCTGGAGGCTGCCAGGGCGCTGGGCGAACAAACCATTATCGGCTTCCGGGTCGACGCCCGGAAGCACTGAGTGCGCGCTAGTACCGCTTGTCCCGGGCGCAGCCTATTGGCGCGGGTTGCCGGCCTATAGAAAAAATTGCGGCCTGCCATGATCGCAGCGCCCGGCGTGATATGCTGCGACCGTCCCGGTCGGCTCTGGGGGTTTAGACATGCGTCTCCGTCATCTTATGCCCGCGCTGGCCACGGCAATCGCCGTGCTGGCGTTCACCCTCTCCGCCCGCGCCGACCTGCTGATCCAGATCGACAAGGCCGCCCAGCGTATGATCGTTTCGCTCGACGGCGAACAGCTTTATGTTTGGCCGGTGTCGACCGGCATCCAGCGCTACGACACGCCCAACGGCGCCTTCTCACCCTTCCGCATGGAGCGCGACCACTACAGCCGCGAGTGGGACAACGCGCCGATGCCCTATTCGATTTTCTTCACCAAGAAGGGCCATGCCATTCACGGTACCAATCACCGCAGCCTCGGCCAGCCGGCCTCGCATGGCTGCGTGCGGCTGTCGGTGAGAAACGCCGCTATCCTGTGGGATCTGGTGCAGCAGCAGAAGATAACTCACACGATGGTGGTGCTGACCGGGCGGATTCCGGCGGCCGGCGAAGTGGTGGTGGCGCGGCGCGGGCGCGACGCCGAGTTCGACAACATCGCCGACGACGAGGAATTCACTTACGCGCCGCCGCCGCAGCGCCAGCGCATCGTGCGCGACGGCTGGCGCGAATATAATGACGGGCCGCGCTACTATTATTACCGCGCGCGACCCTACTACCCGCCGCGCCGCTATTACCGTTACGGCGGGGCGCCGTACTTTTTCCCGTTCGGCCGCTGATACTGAGGCCTTGCGCTAAATCAAGACTGGCCTGCGCAACCTCCGCTTGGCTTGCGCTTTGATTATTCCCGGGGGCGCAAGCCGAGGAGCAACATGCCATGCTCAAGACCTGCAAAATTCGCCGGGCATGACGGCCTAAGATTTCTACCCGTGATGCGCGACGCCGAGCGCCTCTTCACTGCGATCGAGGATCAGTGGCACGATCAGGTCCTCCTCGTCGTCGAGGTGCCGGATCAGACCCTTGATCAAGGCGCCGCTGGCAATGGCGTAGTCGTCGCCGCAGCGCTTGAGCGCATCGCCATTGCCGGCGGTATTGGCGGAAAGCGCGCGCAGCAGCGCATTGGCGGTCTCCGCGGTTTGCGCCATGTCGGCGTGGATGGCGTGGTGGTCGCCTTCCAGCACGTCGAAGCCGCGCGCCAGCCGGTCATCGGCGGCCCGGAAAATCGGGAAATAATGCAAGTCCTCGATCTGGTGATGCACGCCGAGCTGCGACAGCAGGAATTGCAGCCGCGGCACTAATTGGCGCGGGAACTCCGCCGCCGGCATTTGGCCGGCATTAAATTTCCGGGCGATATCCTCGATCATGGCGGACAGCTCGCGAAACATGGCGTGGCGCGACAGCCAGAAGCGCGCCATCTCGCCGAGATTGGCGTGGCCCTCCCATTGTTCGCGCGGAAAGCGCGCCAGCAGCACGCGCAGATCGTCCGGCCAGCCGCTGCGGCGGGCCAAAGCGAGGGTTTCCATATCGACGGTGCTGGGCGGTTCAACGGTCATGCGGACTTAGATAGCCATTGCACACGCCAATGCGAAGGGCGAACTTAATACCCATGGACGCGCCCACCTCCGTTGCCCGTCTGGCCTGCGACGAGCCGACCGCGCGCCGGCTGGCCGGCTATTTCAGCGAATGCCTCGATCCCGAGGACACCGCCTGCGCCGCTTTCGAGGGCGAGGATGGCCGCTGGCACCTGGCGATCCATTTCCGTGAACAGCCGGATGAAGCCGCCTTGCGCGCGCTGCTGCGGACCGCGGCCGACGGCGCCACGGCTGCCGCCCTTACCATCGAGTCGGTGGCGCCCGCCGATTGGGTGGCGGAAAGCCTGCGCGGTCTGCGGCCGGTGCGGGCCGGCCGCTTCATCGTGCACGGCGCGCACGACCGTGCCTGCGTCCGGCACAATGACATCGGCATCGAGATCGAGGCCGCGCTCGCCTTCGGCACCGGCCACCACGGCACCACCCGCGGCTGTCTGCTGGCGCTGGACGATTTGGCGAAACGGCGGCGCGCACGGCGGGTGCTCGACATCGGCACCGGGTCCGGCGTGCTGGCGATCGCGGCGGCAAAGGCTTTTCGCAATCATGTCGTCGCGAGCGATATCGATCCGGTCGCGGTGAATTCGGCAAAAGCCAACACCCGGCTCAACCGCGTGCCCGCGATCAATTTCGTGCGCGCGGCCGGCGTCAAATCCCCTGCGATAGCAAAGGGGGCGCCTTACGATCTGATCTTCGCCAATATCCTGCTCGGGCCGCTCATGCGGCTGGCGGTGCCGCTGAGCCGGCTTGCCGGCCGGCGCGCGCGCGTCGTGCTCTCCGGCCTGCTGCCGGGCCACGCCAATGCAGTGCTCGCGATCTATCGCGCGCAAGGCCTCACGCTCGAGCGGCGCATTCTGCTCGACGGCTGGGTGACGCTGGTGCTGAAAAAATCCTAGTTATTCCGGCCGGCCCGCTTTAGCGGCGAGAGCCGGAATGACGAGAAAACAAAACCGCCCCGGGCGGGGATGACCGGGGCGGCTTCGCTGGTGAAAAGATGAACGCCTACCAGCCGCCGAATGGCATATCGCCGCTCTCGGTCTTGACCAGCCGGTTGCCGCGCTCGTCGAAGCTGTAGGGCAGCAGATTGGTGTGCATCCTGATCTCGCGCCGGGCCTGCTGCATGCGCGCCTCGATCATCGCGTCCATCAGACGCACGAACCAGCTCTTGCGCGGCGCTATGGCCTCCGCACGCCCCGCTTTGGGGGCAAACTTGCGGGTAGCCTCAACGGCGGGAACGCGGCCAACACCATATGTGACGGCAACCATGCTTGTGTCTCCTTATTGCAAAACGAAACGTCAGCGAATGTCCCGGCCAACGCTCCTGGCTATTGCAATGCAATATAGATTATATTGCGACTGCGAACACCACTGACAATGCATGGAAGACCAGTCATTACGGTATGAACTGATTAATAAATGGTAGAGACCGGTGGCGTCATTGCGGCGGATTTAATGCATTGCACAATTTCGAGTCAAACAGATCGTTTGTTGCCGAATTGATCGCCAGCACACGCCGAATATTTCCGCAAAAGTCCGTCGTCACGATGCGCATGCCTTGCCCAGCGCATGATGCATGCCTGCGTTGCTCAGCCTGACAAGGTCGCTATTGTGCCCGCCATGTTCGAAGCCCGGTTCCAGACATTCGACGATTCGAGCGAGCGCGCCGAGAGCGGCGCCCGGGTCGGGCGCTTGCGCGCCGAACTCAAGCGCCGCGGCCTGGACGGCTTGGTGGTGCCGCGCGCCGATCGCCAGCAGAACGAATACCTGCCCGCCAGCGAAGAGCGGCTGGCCTGGCTCACCGGCTTCCCCGGCTCGGCCGGTCTGGCCATCGTGTTGGCCGAGCGCGCGGCGCTGTTTACCGACGGCCGCTACACGGTGCAGGCGGCGACCCAAGTCGAAGGCAAACTTTTTTCAATCGAGCATCTGGTAGACAATCCGCCCGAGCAATGGCTGGAGCGCAATCTCATTAGCGGCGCCAAGATCGGCTACGATCCGTGGCTGCACACTTCGGAGAATGCCGACAAGCTGAGAAAAGCCTGCGCCGCTGTCGGCGCCGAACTGCTGGCGGTGGACGACAATCCGATCGACGCGCTATGGAGCGGCCGCCCCGCGCCGCCCGCCGGCCCTGTGGTGTTGCGCGACGGCAAGCTCGCCGGCGAGAGCGCATCCGACAAGCTCAAACGCATCCGCGCCGAGATCGCCAAGTTGCGCGCCGATGTGGCCGTGGTATCCGATCCGCAGAATGTCGCCTGGGCGTTCAACATCCGCGGTTCGGACGTGGCGCATACGCCGCTGGCGCTCGCCTTCGCGATTATTCCGCGCGAGGGACGGCCCGCCCTCTATGTGGCTTCGAGCAAGCTAGATAGCAGCATACGCCATGCGCTGGAGCAAATCGCCGACCTGCGCGCACCCGATGAGCTGTTGCGTGACTTGGCCGCGCTCAAGGACAAGACCGTGCGGCTCGACCAGGCCAGCGCGGCCGATGCGCTCACCCGCCTGGTGGCGGAGGGTGGCGGCAAGCCGGCACGCGGCGCCGACCCGATCTCGCTGATGAAGGCGGTCAAAAACCACGCCGAGATCGCAGGCGCGCGCGCCGCGCAACTGCGCGACGGCGTGGCGATGGCGCGTTTCCTGGCCTGGTTCGAGCGCGAGGCGCCGTCCGGCAAACTCAGCGAAATCGACGCGGTGGCGGCGCTGGAAAGCTTCCGCCGGGACACTGGCCTGTTGAAGGATATTTCGTTCCCGACCATCGCCGGTTCGGGACCGAACGCGGCAATCGTGCATTACCGCGTCACCAAAGCGTCCAACCGGACGATTGGCATGAATGAATTGTTGCTGATCGATTCCGGCGCGCAATACGAGGATGGCACCACCGACATCACCCGCACCGTCGTCATCGGCACGCCAACCGACGAGATGCGCGACCGCTTTACCCGCGTGCTCAAGGGCCATATCGCCATTGCCAACGCGGTGTTTCCGGAAGGGACCAGCGGCGCCCAGCTCGATTCGCTGGCGCGGCTGTCGCTGTGGCGGGCCGGGCTCGATTTCGATCACGGCACCGGGCACGGCGTCGGCAGCTATCTGTCTGTGCATGAGGGGCCGGCGCGCATTTCCAAGCTGGGCACGGTCGCGCTTCGCCGCAGCATGATCCTGTCGAACGAGCCGGGTTACTACAAGACCGGCGGCTACGGCATCCGCATCGAGAACCTGCTGCTGACGATCGAGGCGCCGGCGCCACCCGGCGCCGAGAAGCCGCTCTTGGCATTCGAAACGCTGACGCTGGCGCCCATCGACCGGCGGCTGATCGACACCCGCACGCTGACCGGCAAGGAACGCGCCTGGCTCGACGGCTACCACGGTCTCGTGCACGAGGCGTTGAGCCCGCTCATCGACGCGGCGACGCTGAGCTGGCTCGATCCCGCGACCAGGCCGCTTTAGTTATGTTGCTCAGACATCGATCCAGATTCCGCTCATTCCCGCGCAAGCGGGAATCCAGCCAGCCCGACGGAGCTATCACGTTCCTGCACTGGGTCCCCGCTTTCGCGGGGACGAGCGGCTGACCCGTGCACGACATTCGAACCAAGACAGACGAGCGCACCGCCACGCCCTGGCGGCTTTTGCTGCTGCTAATGGCGATGACCTCCATCGGGCCGGCCACGCTCAACATCATGGTGCCGGCGCTGCCGGGTCTCATCACGAACTTGGCCACCGACGCCGCCACCGTGCAGCTCACGCTCTCGCTTTATCTCTTGAGCCTGGCCTCCGCCCAGCTGCTGCTCGGACCGCTGTCCGACCGCTTCGGCCGCCGGCCGGTGGTGCTGGGCGGCTTGACGCTGGCGGCGGTCGCCTCGTTTGCCGCCATCGCGGCGTCCTCGATTGACGCGCTGATCGCCATCCGCATCGTGCAGGCGATCGGCGCCGCCACCGGCGTGGTGATGGGCCGCGCCATCATCCGCGACCTTTACGAGCGCGACCGCGCCGCCGCCATGATCGGGCTGGTCACCACCGCGATGGTGGTGGCGCCGATGGTCTCGCCGCTGATCGGCGGCATTCTCGACACCGCCTTCGGCTGGCAAGCAATCTTCCTATTTCTCGCTGTGTTCTGTGGCGCGGTGCTGGCCTGGGCCTTTGCGGTGTTGCCGGAAACGCGGCCGGTGAGCGTGGCGCAGACGCGCGGAATGCTTGGGCAGGAAACCCGCGCCTTGCTCGGCAACGCCAAATTCCACGGCTATGTGCTGGCCGGCGCGCTCGGCTCGGCGCCCTTTTTCACCTTTATCGGCGGCGGGCCGCATGTGGTGGTGACGCTGATGGGGCGCACCTCGGCCGAATTCGGCGTGTGGTTCGTGGTGACCTCGCTCGGCTATATGAGCGGCAACTTCACCGCATCGCGGCTGTCGCAGCGCTTCGGCGTCGATACCATGATCATGGCAGGCATCGCCTTCGAGATTGTCGGCGGTGGCCTCACCGTCGGTCTGGTCGCCAGCATGCCGCAAGCCGGACCGGCGATCATTTTCCTGCCGCAACTGGTGATTTCCTATGGCAACGGACTGCTGCTGCCAAATGCGATTGCCGGCGCCGTCAGCGTGAGGCCGCAGGCGGCCGGAACCGCCTCCGGCATGACCGGATTCGCGCAGATGGCGGTCGGCGCCGCCGCGACGCAGGCGGTCTCGATGCTGCTCGCCGGCGCCGGCAGCGCCATGCCGATGGCCATGATGATGCTGCTGGCGGCGCTGGCGACTGGACTGGCGTTTTGGGTTTTAGTGAGACGATAACGATCGCTGTCAATCCGGGTTCGCGCGGCACGCCCGTCCATACCGAATTGCTCAAGACCGCAATTTGTATTCGTCTGCTTCTTCTCAATCGCGGCCTAACCCTTGCGATGCAGCGTCGTACCATGACCTGGCATTTCATGGCGTCACGAAAGGAACCTTGGTAGGCTGAAATGCCGACGAGGCCCGGAGATAATTAATGAGCATCGCGCCCGACCCTTTCTCGTTTCATCCAGAATTGCGCGATAGAATTTCCGACCCCCTGAAATCTTTTTTTCGCACGTTCACCACACAGGATTTGGCCGTCCGGCTAAAGGCACGTGGGTTGCCCGTCGGTTGGTGGCATTCGGATAGCGAGCGCGAGGCCTCACGCGCCCAAGCCCTCGCAGGTCGCTGGGACACCGACCTTTGGGTATTCACCTATGGGTCATTGATGTGGGATCCGGCGTTTCGATTCGAAGAGGTGCGGCGGGCCCGCGTGCCGGACCATGCGCGCCGTTTTATTCTCAAAGACGTTTACGGCGGCAGAGGCACGTTCGATGCGCCCGGTCTGATGGCCGCTCTTGACAAAGGGCCAGGGTGCGATGGGCTCCTGTTCAGGATTTCTCGCGAAAACATAGATGAGGAAACAGAAATCCTTTGGCGGCGCGAGAAAATCGGTCCGGCCTATACGCCTGTCTTTGTCGAAGCCGTTGCGTCGCCACTCAAGATAACGGCGCTCACATTCATAGCCGACCACGAGGCCAACTTGATCGATGCTAGCCTTACGCGTGCGCAGCAGATTAAGTTTTTCGCAACGGGCACAGGCTTTATGGGGTCAAGTTTGGATTACCTGAAGAATATCGCCAGCCATTTTGCCGCGCTTGGCATCCACGACGAAGAGGTCACGGAACTGCTGCGTGAAACCGAACTTTACATCAAATCGCGTTGAAATAAGCCGCGTCCGCGCTCAGGTCCGATCTGCGCCTTGTAACGGACATTCGTAGCCGCCGCCGGCAAACGCCGGCCCGGCCATGCCGATAGCCAGAACGATGCCGAGCGCGGCGGTGGCGACCGTCCCCGGAATGGCTATGAAATCAGCTTCAGCCACTCGTCCTCGGTCAGCACCGTGACGCCGTGCTTCTTGGCCTCGGCCAGCTTGGAGCCGGCGCCGGGTCCGGCGACCACGTAGTCGGTCTTTTTCGACACCAAACCGGCGGCCTTGGCGCCCAGCCGCTCGGCGGTGGCCTTGGCCTCCTCGCGCGTCATCTTTTCCAGGCTGCCTGTAAAGACCACGGTCTTGCCGGCGACGGCCGAGTCCGTCTTCGGCTTCTCGGCGTCAAGAATTTTTACTTGCCGCGTGAGGCGCTCGACAATGCCGCGGTTATGGCTCTCGCCGAAATAGGCCCTGATGCTTTCGATCACCGTCTCGCCGATCTGGTCGAGCGCGTCCATCTCGGCGATGGTCTCTTCGTCGCCCTTGGCGACTTTCAGACAGGCGTCGTGGAACCCCAGCCACGCGCCGTAGCCGCGCGCCAGCGCCAGCGCCGTGGTCTCGCCGACATGGCGAATGCCGAGCGCGAAGATGAAACGGTCGAGCGAAATCTCGCGCCGCTCATCGATGGCCGTGAACAAATTGCGCACCGAGGTCTCGCCATAGCCCTCGACCTCTTCGAGCTTGATCTTGTTATTGCGCGCGGCGAGCGTGAAAATGTCGGCCGGCTCCTTGACCCACTCCTTTTCGAAGAACAATTCGATCTGCTTCTCGCCCAGACCCTCGATGTCGAAGGCGCGGCGCGAAGCAAACAGCTTGAGATGCTCTATTTTCTGATAGGGACAGACAAACTCGCCGGTGCAACGGGCGCGGGCGCCCTCCTCGCCGGTGGCGGTCTCCTCGCGCACGATGTCGGTGTGCAGATAACACGGGCACTTTTTCGGAAAGCGATAGGGCTTGGCGTCTTTCGGCCGCTTGTCGAGCACCACGTCGACCACCTGCGGGATCACGTCGCCGGCGCGCTGGATGATGACGGTGTCGCCGATGCGGATATCGCGGCCCTCGCGCAACGGTTCGCCGTCGCCCCCGATGCCCTTGATGTAGTCCTCGTTGTGCAGCGTGGCATTCGACACGATGACGCCGCCGACGCCGACCGGTTCGAGCTTGGCGACCGGCGTGAGCGCGCCGGTGCGCCCGACCTGGATCTCGATGTCGTTGAGCACGGTGGTGGCGCGCTCGGCCGCAAACTTGTGCGCGATCGCCCAGCGCGGCGAACGCGAGACGAAGCCAAGCCGTGCCTGCCAGTCCAGCCGGTCGACCTTGTAGACCACGCCGTCGATGTCGTAGTCGAGCCGGGCGCGCTGTTCTTCGATCTTACGATGAAAGGCGATCAGCTCCTCGACCGAGTGGCAAATCTTGGTGAGCGGATTGGTCTTGAAACCGCAGGTCTCGAACCACTCGATCATGCCGGATTGTGTGTTGGCCGGCATCTCGCTCATCTCGCCCCAGGCATAGGCAAAGAAACCGAGCGGGCGCGAGGCGGTGACGCTCGCATCCTTCTGCCGCAGCGAACCCGCAGCGGTGTTGCGCGGATTGACGTAGAGCTCGTCGCCCGCCGCCTTCTGCCGTTCGTTCAGTTTGAGGAAGTCGGCCTTGGTCATATAGACCTCGCCGCGCACCTCGGTAACTTTCGGCACATTTTTGCCTTTGAGATGCTGCGGCACCTGTTTCAGCGTCTTGATATTGGCGGTGACATCCTCGCCCTCGGCGCCGTCGCCGCGGGTGGCGGCGGTAACGAGGTCGCCGTTTTCATAGCGCAGCGACATCGACAGTCCGTCGATCTTGGGCTCGGCGGAAAAGGCGATCTTCTCGTCTTCGCTCAGTTTCAGGAAACGGCGGATGCGGGCGGCGAAGTCGACCACGTCCTGCTCGGCAAACGCGTTGTCGAGCGAGAGCATCGGCACCGCATGGCGCACTTTCTTGAAGCGGCCGGTGGGCGCGGCGCCGACTTTCAGCGACAGCGATTCGAGCGTGCGCAGTTCGGGAAAGCGCGCCTCGATTGCCGCGTAGCGTAGGCGCAAAGCGTCGTAATCGGCATCGCTGATGCTTGGCTTGTCCTGCTGGTAATAGCGCCGGTCGTGTTCGGAAATATCGACCTGCAGCCGCGCATGCTCGGCCTTCGCCTGCTTGGCGGTCAGGAGATCAACCGGCGTCTTTTCGGTGTTGATTTTAGCCATATCTTTCCGTCGGGGCCGGGCTTGTCTCGTAGGCCGCAATCTAAAGACGTGGCTGCCCGGCAACAAGTTCACACTTCGACCTGCATCGCGTGCGCTTGTCTCATGGGCCGAATTACCCGAAGCTGCCCCCCATGTTGATCCATCCGCGTGGCAAGAACCGGCCCTACCATCTCGGTCCGTTTCCGCTGGAAACGCTCAAGACCGACGATGGCGTGTCGGCGCGCGAGGCCAACCGCCCGCCGCTGGCCGCGCCGGCGGAACGGGCGGCCGAGGGCCCGCTGGCGCGCGCCGCCGACCACTACCGTGGGCTGTTCGTCCAGTTTGCCGAAGGTCCGGTGGCGCCCAAGCCGGCGCCGGTGCCTGACGACCTCGCCCGCCGTGCCGCCGACATCAAGGGCGCCGCCTATTTCCTCGACGCCGCGCAGACCGGCATCTGCCGCATTCCGGACAACGCCTGGTACGGCGGCGGCGATCATCCGGCGCACGCCTTCGCGGTCGTTATCCTGGTGGAGCGGCCGCGAATCCCTGAGCCGGACAACCTGGCGCGCGACTGGATTGCGTCGGCGCGCGACGCCGTGGCCGATATGCGCGCCGCCGAAATCGCGGTCTGCGTCGCCGGTCACATTCGCGCCATGGGATTTGCCGCGCGCGCGCATTTTGCCGGCGCCAGCCTCATCGACGCGCAACGGCTGGCGGTGCTGGCTGGGCTGGCGGTGCGCGGCGCCGACGGTTTGCTGCGCAATCCATATCTTGCCGATTTTTCCGTCGCGGCGGTCTCGACCGACTACGAATTGGCGACCGACAAGCCGCTGCATGCCGACGCCTTGCAGGCCAAGGGCCTTGCCTATTGGCTCGGCATCAACGGCGCGCAGTCGGGCCGCGAGCGCAACCGCCAAGCCAAGCGCGCCAGCCATCTGTCCCGCTTCCCGATGGAGACAGTCAAGCGCGTCGAGCGGCCAACCACGCTCATTCTCGACGACGAGGTGCCGCAAGTTCCCAAACGCGCCGCCTTCTTCCAGCGCGCGCTGCACAACGATCTCGGCGACAAGGCCAAGACCGAACGCACCCGCTTTGCGTTCAAGACGCCGCTCTCGTTCAGCATGCTGCAGGTCATCCGCGCACTGGTGCCGTTCCAGAATGGCGAGGTGGCGCCGCCGGCCGAAGCCACGCGTTATCGCGACACGCAAGCCAATGCGCTCGCGATCAAGTCATTGTCCTATGCGCTCGGCGCCGACTTGACTGGCATTTGCGAGGCGCCGCGCTATGCCTGGTTTTCGCACAAGGAGGACGGCAGCGAGATTGCGCCCTATCACCGTTACGCGGTGACCATGCTGATCGACCAGGGATTCGATACCATGGAGGGCGCCAGCGGCGACGACTGGATTTCCGGCTCGCAGTCCATGCGCGGCTATCTGCGCGGCGCGGTGATCGCCGGTATCATGGCCGAGATGCTGCGCGAATTCGGCTTTTCGGCACGCTCGCAGACCAATGCCGATTCGGATGTGCTGCACATCCCGCTGATCCTGTGGGCGGGCCTCGGCGAACTCAGCCGCATCGGCGAACTGGTGCTTAACCCCTTTGTCGGGCCGCGTTTCAAGTCGGTCGTGCTCACCACCGAATTTCCGCTCGCGGTCGATCGGCCAATCGATTTTGGCCTGCAATATTTCTGTTCGAATTGCCAGAAATGCGCGCGCGAATGCCCCTGCGACGCCATTCCGTTCGGCGGCAAGGTGATGTTCAACGGCTACGAAATCTGGAAGCCGGACGTGGAGCGCTGCACGCGCTATCGGCTCACCAATGCGCGCGGCTCGGCCTGCGGGCGCTGCATGAAGACCTGCCCGATCAACAAGGTGGTCGACGCCGACGGCGCCGTGCTCACGCGCGTTGCCAGCTGGCTTGGCGTCAATGCATTATGGCTCAAGCCGCTGACGGTGCCGATCGCGGTCTGGTTCGACGACTGGATCGGCAACGGACGGCGCAACCTGGCGAAGAAGTGGTGGCTCGACCAGGAGATCGTCAACGGTATCGCTGTGACGCCGAAGGCCACCAATGAGCGCGACATCGATCCCAGCCGCAAGGTCGATGCGGCGGGCCAGAAGATGGCCTATTACCACGCCAGTATGATGCCGGCGCCCAACGATACCGCGCGGCATGTCGTCGATCGCAAGGCGGCGATGGCGGCCAAGGATGTGCTGGAAACGCCCGACCAGGCGCGCGCGCGCAAGGCGCGCGGCGGCGCCATGCCGCAGCATTACGTCGCCACGCCGCCGGTCGAGATTGCGGCAACGGCAAAGGCGGCCAAGAGTCCGTACGATTAACAAGAGCCCGTACGACTGAATTGATTCAAATTTAATAAAATTGAATCGTTTTTTACGTGCGCGCCTAGCGCGGCCCGAATTCGACGCCGCGCCCCCGGCAACCTTATTGCTTCCGTGGCGCGCGGACGAATGCTAGCGTTCACACCGATCCTTCATCCGGGGAATACCGGCCGATAGGTTGCAGCGCATGTCGAAGCATTTTCTGCGGCATTCGAGACATGGGCGCGACTTGATTTTTTATGCGGCAGTCATCGCAGTATTCAGTGCAGCCTTTGCCGGGCCGGCCGCGGGTAATCCGCTACTCCTGCCGACCGTCGAATACGTGGCTGATGTCGAGATCACGCGCAACTCGGACTTCTCCGTTAATGTCCCGGTCCGTTACATCTACACCGACCGCCGGATCAGGGTTGAGCGTGTCGGCATTGTCACGCTGGTGGATATCGACCGCAAGCATACGACCACGATGATTCCGCGCGTGCGAACCTATTGGGCGTCGGAATCCATTGCTAAACCGATCGGAGACGGGCGGCGGTGGGTTGGCGTCGAGGCTGTGACCGCGGAAGCCATCGGCACCGACACCTTGCTTGGTCGACCGGTTACCAAGTACCGGGTGCGCGGTACGATCTTCGATAATCGCATCCCGTTCGAAGGCGGCGTCTGGACCACCGCCGAGAACATTGTCTTGAAAGTGGATGGCACCGGGCGCGTCGACGGCTTTAGCTCGCCGATCAAGGTGAACCCGGTCCAGTTAACGTTAACTCATGTTGCCGCCATTCTGCTGAAGGTCCCCTCCGCCTTTGCCAGGGCCGGCAAGGACGAAGGCGGCTATAATCCTGAAGACTAAAGCAAGATCGGCGTCCGAGAACCGCGACCGCGGAATAAAAGCTTGCCGCTAATTCCGTGCGAATGTTAACCTTGACCGCTATCCTCGGCCGTTCGGGGAGTGGGGGCTAAGTAGGGGTAGAGTCAAATGTTGCGCCTTTCGCATCGCGTTCTCAATCGCGCGACCACTACCATTCTCCGCCGGACCATCGGCGTCGCCTCCGCCACCGCGATTATTGCCGGCGCCTCAACCGCTGCCGCGTTCGACGATCAAAAGGCCGACGATGCGGTTTTGTACGGTCTAAAGAACGAGCCGTTGATCGCGCAGCCTCAGCCGCGCTCCAACCCAGCCGCCTACGCACAAATATTTTGGCCGTTCGGACAGATCTTCCCGCCCCAGGCACCCGCCGGTGACCGGCGCCGGAATTCCAACGCGCCGCGCGCGGGCGGCGCCGACAATAATTACATCCAGTCGCAAGACAGGTATGGCAATCCAGGTCCGACCTATCGCGTTCTTGGAGTGGCGCCGAGCCCGGCCAAGGATCGCCACGTCAGTCATGGCGATCAGATGAAACTGAGGATCGCCAAGGTATTGCGCCAGGCGCCGCCGGCGCCGCCGACGACGGGTCCCTTGCTGCTTGTTGTCTCGACCGGGAAACAGTCCGTTACATTGTTCGACGCCGGCATTGCCGTAGCCAAATCTCCAGTATCCACGGGCACGCCATCGCGTGCGACACCGACCGGCGTCTTCAGCGTCATCGAAAAGCAATGGTGGCATCGCTCCAACCTTTACAGCTCGGCTCCGATGCCTTTCATGCAGCGGATCACCTGGTCGGGCATTGCTCTGCACGCGGGGGAATTGCCCGGATATGCCGCCTCGCATGGCTGTATACGCTTGCCCGAAAAATTCGCTCTTCAGCTGTGGGGCACGACCAAAATCGGCGCCCGCGTGATTGTGGCGAAGAACGAGGTCGTGCCAGTCGAGATCGCGCACGAACGGCTATTTCAGCCCAAGGCAAAGCCCGAACCGGCGCCGGAACCCAAGCCCGGGGAGCAAACTCCGCCAGCGATTAAGCCCTTGCTGGAAGACACCCCAGTTTCAACGAATGAAGCGCCAGCGCTGACGCTTTCCGCGCGCAAGACCGATCGGGTGCTAGAACACGCCGCGCCGGATGAACCATCGCCGCGATCCGCGCCTTTCAAACCGGTCATCGTGACGCCGCCGGCCTTCGTCGGCGCCGGGCCGCGCGTGATCGTCGTGGCGGATGCGCAGGCACAACTCGCCGCCGCGCACGCGGCAACCGACGACGATGCGGTGGTCTATAATGATGAAGCCGCCGACAGTAATGACGCGGCAGACATTAATGACGTGGCCGACAATAGCCTCGATGCGGCGACCTGGGATGCGCTGCGGCGCGTAGTATTGGTCGATCCGGAAAGCACCGTGATCAACGGGACCGCCGAAGTCTCCATCGATCGCCCCGGCCTGCCGCCGGAAACCTTGCTGCTTTCGGTTGAGAAGGTGCCGACGGATGCCGGGCAGCAGCAACCGGTCGCCGGGCCCGTCATGCTGGCGAGTCTGGATGCGTCCCTCGTCCCCATGCCAAACCGAGCAATGCCCAACAGCCAGTTCGCCGCTAAGCAAACCGCGCCGCGAGCTAAATCGCGGCGAGCCGACCCGTCGATCGAGATGTCGGAAGTGGCGGCGAAGTTGCCGCGCCCCGGACCGATCTCGGTCCTGATCAGCCGGCGAGATCAGCGGATGTACGTGCGCAAGGGTTTCCAACCGCTGTTCGACGCGCCGATTACCATCGCCAGGCAGCAAGAGCCGATCGGCACCTTTGTCTTCTCGGCCGTGGCGCAAAACGAAAATCGCGCGGCGATGCGCTGGATGGTGGTATCGCTCGAGAATGCGCCTGCCTATGAGCATGCGATCGTGTCGGAGACGCGCACAATGCAAGGCAAGCGGGCGCCGGTGCCGGAGCGGATCGACCCCAAACTGCTGGCGACCGCCGCCGCGAAAGCCGCGCTCGACCGGCTCGATCTGCCGAAAGAGGCAGTGGAGCGCATATCGGATCTCATGTCCGTTGGCGCCTCGCTCATCATCAGCGACCAAAACCTTGGCCGCCGCGCCGCCGCCGCGCTCGATTCGGACTTCACCCTGCTGACGCGATAGCGCATGATCCCGAAAAGTGGGAACCGGTTTTCGGATAAGATCATGCGCAAACAAAATGTTAGGGACGCAACTGATTCAATCTGACTGGATCAGACTCTAATGCCGTATTGACATCGCGCGCAATCGTGACGGCTACCCCGCCGCCTTGATCGGCCGTTCGGCGGCGGCGCGCGCCTCGGCGGTGATCTCGGCGCCGGCCAGCATGCGAGCGATCTCTTCGCGCCTTCTCTCGGCGGCCACCTCGATGACGCGGGTTGCGACGCGCTTGCCCTTGTCAGCGACGTCCTTGCTGATGACGTAATGGCGGGAGGCTTGCGCCGAGCGACGTGGCGGTCGCGCCCTATTTGACTGTTTGCGTCACGAAGGGCGAAGCCGAGGCTGCGAAGCTGGCGTCGCCGCTATAGGACGCCCTGATGCTGTGTTTGCCGGCACTCAGCGCGGAGGTCGCGAACATGGCCGTGCCGCCGGACAAGCTGCCGATCCCGAGCACGCTACCTCCTTTAACACTGAACTTCACCGTCCCGGTCGGCGTGCCGGCGGCCGGTGAGATCGCCGCAACCGTCGCGGTCAAGGTCACCGAATGGCCGAACACACTGGGGTTCGGCGCAGCGCCGAGCGAAGTGGTGCTCGCTCCCTTGATGACCGCTTGCGAAACGGCAATGGATGTCGATCCGTGAAAGATAGCGTTTCCGCGATAGACTGCCTTGATGTTGTGTTTGCCGACGCTCAGCGCGGCTGTCGCGAACGTGGCCGTGCCGCCGGACAAGGTGCCGGTGCCGAGCGTGGTCGTCCCTTGCTTGAAAGTCACCTTGCCGGTCGGCGTGGCGGCGGCGGGTGATGTTACTGTGGCGGTAAACGTCACCGACTGCCCGAAGCGGCTTGGGTTTGTTGCGGACTCGAGCACCGTCGCAGGGGCGGCGGCCAGCGCCGCGAGACGATATAGCAATGCTTGGCCCTCCGGACTGGGGTCGGCGGCGTAGTAGTCCTGGTTCGTGCCCGTCGTCCTCGCGAGGAGCGAGGGGTTCGCACAATCAGAATTATTCCACGACCAGCCGAGATAGGAGAAGCCTTTTGCTTCGAAAAAATCCATGAAGCCGTAGGAGTAGCCCGTGCCGCAGTCGTATTCGCCAAACTCGCCGGCCACCACTGGATGTGATTTCGCGATGATTTGGAGCGCCGGCCATTGGTAGGTCTGGTCGAGGGCGAGCTGCGCCTGACAATCCGGGGCGCAGCCGTAACGATGATAGGAAGCAATGATTTGCGGCGTCCATGCCGGGCCTGCCGGCCAGCCGGCCGGAGTTGGGTCGGTTGGCAGATATGTCAACCACTGGGTCATGTCTTGCGCGTAGAAGTTGCCACCCACCATGACGGGCTGCGTGGCGCCCGCCGCGCGCACCAGGTTAAGCAGCTGCTGCATCCCCGCTGCCTGATAGGTCTGCGACGCGAGCGGCGTGCCCCCCGGAATCGTGCAGCCGTTCAGCCAGCAGTTCCAGTCAGCGGCAGTTGCCAGGTAAAGGTCACCGGAAAAAACTTCGCCGCCCAGTCGGACTCCTGGCTCGTTGAACAGGTCGAAGATAACGCCAGGATAATTCTTGAAATACGTGGCTACGCTAAACCAGAAATCTTTACTGTGATCGTTGTTGGGCATTGCCCACTGTCCGTTGGCCACGAGTGTGCCGGGCTCGGCCCAGTGCAGATCCAGGATGACATAGATACCCGCGTTGTTGAGCGCCTGCACGAAACCGGCGATCGCGTTCTGATAATTTACACCGGCGTACAGAGAATTTACGGCGTTGTTGATCCCCTGCCAGCAAGTCTCGTTCAGCGGCAGGCGGACAGCGTTGATGTACCATCTCTTCATGGCCGCGATGAACGATGTGATGTTCGGCGGATCGGCCTGGTTGGGCCAATCGAATACGCCGTAGCCGTTGCCGTTGCCGCCGCCGCCGCCCACGCACGCGTACTCTGTGCCGTCAAAGTCGACGCCTAACAGGCGAACGACCTTGCCGTTCGCGTCCACCAGTTTGTTGCCCTGCACGTGCAGTGCAGGCGGCACCTTTGCACCGGCGGAGTCCATTGCCGGCAGGATCAACCAGGCAAGGGCCAGAATTGCAGCAATCGAAAATTTCATTGCCTCTCCCCCTACAATTGCAAGAAACTAAAGGCCGCCGAGCGCGGCGTTTGGCGCCACAGGACCCGAAACGCCATGTATTCCGTTGATCGCGGTGCAGGCTGCCGACGTGGCGCGCGCCGGCCCCGAACCGCAAATCATCAGTTGTGTGAAAACCAGCCAGGCAAACAGGAAAACGCCGATCGGCTTTCGAAACTCCGCTGTGCCTGCAATTGCCCTGAGATGACGCATTATGCCCCCCCGAACATGACATCGCGGCTCGCTATCCGAACGCACGCCAGCCAGAATGACCGACGCCCGATGGCATTTGCGCGGCGCTAGTTGTCGGTTATTCTTGCCTGCCGATGGCACCGGTGCCGCCGATTATGCGAACGGACAATTCGGCAATTGTCCGTTTCAATGCGCGGCATCTCTGCAAGCTAACGCTCGCGGATGCTTGTCATTATCCGGATACCGGGCGCGGAACACAAGGGGGCAGGCCCTACCCCGCCTGCTTGATCAGCCGTTCGGCGGCGGCGCGCGCCTCGGCGGTGATCTCGGCGCCGGCCAGCATGCGGGCGATCTCTTCGCGCCTTTTCTCGGCAGCCACCTCGATGACGCGGGTGGCGACGCGCTTGCCTTTTTCGAGCGCGTCCTTGCTGATGACGTAATGGCGGGAGGCTTGCGCCGCCACCTGCGGCGCATGCGTCACCGCCAGCACCTGCACGCCGGAAGCGAGCCGCGCCAGCCGCACGCCGATGGCGTCGGCGACCGCGCCGCCGACGCCGGTATCGATCTCGTCGAACACCAAAGTCGGCGCCGAGCCGCGGTCGGCCAGCACGACTTTCAGCGCCAGCAGGAAGCGCGCCAGTTCGCCGCCGGAGGCAACCTTCATCAGCGGCCCGGCGCGCGTGCCCGGATTGGTCTGCACCCAGAACTCGACCCGGTCGATGCCGTTCGGCCCGGCGGCGGCCGCATCGCTTTCGATCTCGGTATTGAATTTCGCGCGCTCAAGCTTGAGCGGCTTGAGTTCGCCGTTCACCGCTTTGTCGAGCGCGACGGCTGCCTGGGCGCGCGCCTTGGACAGCGCCAGCGCCGCAGCGTGATAAGCGGCTTCGGCGCGCGCAGCTTCGGCCTGCAGCGCCTTGAGCTGCTCCTCGCCGGCGTCGATCAGCGCGATGTCGGCATTGTATTTGAGCGCAAGCGCCGCCAGATCGTCCACCGGCACGTTGTATTTGCGCCCCGCCGCGCGCAGCGCGAACAGCCGCTCCTCGATGCGTTCCAACTCGGCCGGGTCGAAATCGGCCGTGCGTAGCGCCTGTTCGAGGTGGCCGCGGGTTTCCTCCAGCGCGGTCAACGCGGCATCGAGCGCCTTCACCGCCGGCTCGACCAGGCTGGGCGCCTGCGCCGCGCGCCGTTCCAGCCGGCGGATGACGCCCGCCAAGGCCGGCACGGATGAATTGCCGCCGGCCAGCACCTCATGGGCGTCGCGCAGATCCTCCGCCACCTTCTCGGCTTGCATCATGGTGGTGCGCCTGGTGGCGAGCGCGGTCTCCTCGCCGGCCTGCGGCGCCATGGTCTGCAGTTCCTCGACCGCGTGGCGCAGCCAGTCGCTTTCGCGTTTGGCCCGCTCGACCTCGGCGCGATGGCTGTCGGCCGCATCCTGCGCCGCGCGGCGCGCCTGCCACAGTGCCTCGACCTGGGCGGCGTCGGCTTCGAGCGCGCCAAAGGCGTCGAGCAGGCGGCGATGGGTGGCGGCATCGACCAGCGCGCGCTCGTCATGCTGGCCGTGGATTTCGACCAGCGCACTGCCGAGCTGCTTCATCGCCTGCACGCTCACCGGCTGGTCGTTGACGAAGGCGCGCGTGCGCCCGTCGGCGAACTGCACGCGGCGCAGGATCAATTCGTCCTCGGCGTGAATGTCGTTCGCCTTGAGCAGCGCGCGCGCCGGATGGTCGCGGGCGACCTCGAACACGGCGATCACCTGGCCCTGCTCCAGGCCGGCGCGCACCAGCGTCTGGTCGCCGCGGGCGCCAAGCGCCAGCGCGAAGGCGTCGAGCAGGATCGACTTGCCGGCGCCGGTCTCGCCGGTCAGCACGGCCAGCCCTTCGGCAAAATCGATGTCGAGCCGGTCGATCAGCACGATGTCGCGGATGGAGAGACGGGAGAGCATGGAGCGGTCCTCGGGCCGTCATCATCCGCGAAAGCGGATGATCCAGTAATCACCTCAATGCGAGATTCTCACAGGAATCGCGACGGCCGCAGGCTACTGAATGCCCCGCTTTTGCCGGGCATGACAAGAGGGCTCAGCCCAGCCCCTCGAACGCCTTGCTGATCCAGGAGCCCTTGTTCTCGGCGGGCTCGTGGCCGCCCGTTCTCACCAGCGCATAGGCCTTGAAACCCCAGCCGAGAGATTTAACGCCTGGGTTGCGTCGATCGGTTGAGGCGGCAGTCCGATAGCCGACAAGCGCGGGCGCGGTTAGCTTGTCCGATAAATACCCAAGCAAACATTGACTGTTGAGCTTTGTACGTCGGCTTTGGGCCTATTCGAGGCGTGGCGCTGGCGACCGGGCGGCAGGAAAGGCGGAAGCACCCTGCAGCCTAATGGTTGTCTCCCTACTGCGGCCGGCGCACGAACACGCCGACAATGGACTTGGCGCAGAACAATCCGGGACTGGTGCCGTCCGACGTCATCACGACCGTCCCGGTGATCTTTATCCACCTGTTCACGGGGACGTCTAAGGCAGTCACGTTATTTGGCACTTGCACCATATGAATGGTGCGGCCGCTCGCGCCCGGCGGTTGGTTACCGGTATTCGATTGAGTTTTGTCTTGGACGTCGGTGTTGACGACGTAGAAACCGGCTTGCTTGTCCACGTTGCCGTTGAACTGATTGTTGGTGGCGGCCGATGCCAGCCGAAGCCCGATGCCGTTTCGACCATGGTTGTGGAACACTACCAGTTGCGACGGCTGACCGGCGCCCGAAGCCGCATTGCTAACGTACGGGCGATAGGTCGCCGGCCAGAAAATCGGCGTGCTGGATGGGCATTCGGTGTTACTCGTCGGAACGATGATCCCATCGTAAACCTGCGCGGCC
>JBBRAL010000067.1:0-24973 GCA_038206805.1 Hyphomicrobiales bacterium
TATGCGTCGGCTCGTGATCCTGGAGCGAATGGCCGCTGCATGAGGACGGACAAAACTGAGATCGCTCAGCGCTACATCAAGCTTGAAAACGGCGCTCACGCCGCATCAGCGGTCCGCGCCGCGCGGAAAACATCATTGTTCAAGGTGCCCATAAGAGGCTAATATGAAAACTGTTTTGGATATATGGCTTGAGCGCGGCTATTGGATTTCTCAAATGCTCCTAATGCTCATAGCGTTAGGTGCCGCAGTCGCGGCATTTCTTCAATTGCGCACATTCAAACTCATTGAGTTTTTGAAGCTTATAGAATCGACCGATTTTCGAAGAGCGAGAAGAATAGTGATCCGCGAAATTTCTAAGAGGAAAACGGAGGCTTGGTGGGAAGATTTGAGGGATGGCGAGCGTTTTGAGAGTGCTGCCTCTGACGTTTGCGCTCTATATGACATCTTGGCTCAAATGATTGAATATGATCGCATGGATAAATGGATTTCCGGTGGCTATGGTACTTTCTTTCGAAGATACTGGCGTCGGAGCATAGTTTTGAATCACGATATATTGCGACCATTTCTCGATCACCGTCGCAAAGATCACTCGGAAGCATATTCAGCCTTTACTCGATTAGCAGACCAACTCAGCGGCAACGTTCCCCTTTCCGCTCGACAAGCGCCTGACTGATCCTGCCACAATTAAACTGAGACACTACCTAATTTTCGCTCCTAGCGCAGTTGATGCCTACTAGGATAGCGACGACGGGGCCTGGCGTCATGCCCGGTCCTTCCTCTTGCGCCAGCGCAGGAAACGCAAGGCGTAGTGCTTAAATTCGGGCTTGGTGAGGCCGTCGATAAGTCAGGCGCTTACCGACGATGCCAGCCGCCAAATTCTCGGCGCGCATCGTATCGTTGACGCCCAATGCAATGCGGTTGTTGTGGCGAAAATCGAACTCGGCAAGGTAACGATGCAGATGCTTTTCGGCACAGTGTTGGTAGGTGCCGCGCATACCGCGCTTGAAGATTGAGAAGTAGCTTTCGACGGTGTTCGTAGTTACGTCGCCACGGGCATATTCCTTGATGCTGTGATTCACTGTTTCATGCGCGGCGAAATCCTTGCCGACCTTATGATAAAGTTTGCTTTCGTCGGTATGCAGGCGCGTTTCCTTGGCGATGTTTTCGCGCACGATGCCGACAACGGCTTCGGCATAGGCACCGGGGACATGGAACGAACGGACGCTGCCGCCGCGCTCGACAAGAGAAACGATAGCGCGCTTGCGACCGTAGCCGGCGTTGCGCGGGTCTTTCGATTGGGGGCGTCCACGGCTGTTGAGTTTGGGCTGCTGCGCCTCTGGAATATTCCAGAGGTAGGTTTCGTCCGCTTCCACGACCTTGCCAGCGCCGCCTAGGGGTTCAAGGCCACCTGTGCGCATAGCTTCACGCAAGCGGTGCATCATGAACCATGTCGATTTGTACGAAATGCCGAGCATACGGTGAACCTGATGGGCGCTAATGCCCTTCTTGGAACAGGTCATCAGGAACAGGGCCGCAAGCCACTTGGTCAGCGGTATCTTGCTGCGCTCGAATACGGTCTTGACGGTCACGGTGAACTGTTCACGGCATTCGGCACACTGGTAGAGGCCCGGACGATGGGCTTTACCGGCCAAGGCGGTGATCTTGGATACGTCCGCGTTGCCACAATGCGGGCAGGTCGGTCCCTGCGGCCAAACCCGAGCCTCTAGCCATTCGCGGGCCTTGGTTTCGTCGGTGAAAATCGGGTTTTTGAGCAAGTCAGTCATGGCCGTGTTCCTTTTGATGCTGGAACACTAGCCTATGTGGTCTGCTTTGTCAAGGTTATAATGCTCCCAAAAGATGTATTTTATTAAATGTACCATTATTGAGGGCGATTATCTGCCTCTTGACTGGTGCCGTCATGCGATGGCATAGCCTCCTACGACAGGGCAGCGCGGCTTCATCGGCTAGGTGCGCGAACCTTTATTGCCGCCTGTTCCTCAGCATATCGCTTCTGATCGGCATCACACTGGTCATCTGCGCAGTTCCAGTGAGGGCAAAGATTTGGGAATGGTCGGACGGATGGAGCCACGACAGTGGGGCCCTTTGCTTCGAACCCACCAGAGTCCGTGAAATTATTGATGGAATAGCAGTATTTTGTAATTCTCTGTTTATTCGAGAAAACGTCAACGTACCGGATGCTACCGAAATAAAATTTACCGACCCCGCTCAAGCTGCGTTGAAACGTTCTGTCATTAATTGGAAATTCTGGCCCCAACGGCAGCGTATCGTGGGGGCCGAGATACCCTTTGCCAACGGCATAAAATTGACTGGGGACTTGAATGAAAGTGTCGGGGTCTGGCGGAGAATTAATGCTGCCGAGTTGCCGCAGGTTAGGATCGAAACCTGTATTGAAGGGATTCAACGCGACCCATTGAATATCTCTGGCTGGGGTGTTGCCGCTATTTCTGATGGTGGGTGTGAACCTAATCGCGGTTATCTTTCCGCTTGCATCTTTAATTTCTTCCTCTTTGAGTCCGCTAACGACAATAAATGCACGCTGAACGGCCGTGAAAGCTTCGCGATTTGTAGTGTTGCTAGTATCGGCATCGCGACTCGCAAAGAGTATCGCAGCAATTCCCACAGCAGCAGCTATCCAAAGCCCTATCACGCCAGCAAAATCGAGACAGAATTTTCTACGTTCGAGTTTAATCGCTCGAATTTCTATTCGATGTTGGAAGCGGCTTTCGGCCTCTTGATGGTCTGCGGTAGCATTTTCTTGCTCGGCTATTGTTTGCAGCGCACCGACTATTTTGTCGCTGTTGGAGCCCTGTTTGGGTTCATCCCTTTTGCTATTGGTGGCGGGTTGTTTTTGCATGCGGTTGGCTTTCTGTCTTTTCCATTTCTGCATGCCAATACGCCCCTAACAACCTTCAATCGCCGTTCCGAAAACGTCGTCATTGAAGCGGTTGTTATATCGGAACTGAAACTCCGCGACATACAGCGGCAAGTTTTTCTTGCTGATTTTGTGGAAGGTCCCGACTACGCCACGCTTGAAGATGCTCCAAAACCCTTCAATCGTATTAGTGTGAACCGCGCCGACAACGTATTCACCCTCTGCATGGTTGACGGATTTGCGCGGATAGATGCCGTCGAGTTGCTTATATGCTTTGAATTGATCGGTGCAGAGCAAGCTAACCTTGTCGGACACCGCCTCAGTGACAAACTTGACGATGGCTTCGGCTCTGATGTTTTCGAGAACGCGGGCAATTACTTTGCCCTTACGGCTGACCGCACCAGCGACCGGAATTTTACCGGAGGCGACCGGGCCAGTGCTGTGATAGCCCTTCCCTTTGCCGCCGGGAGGCGGATCGCTGGGGCCGCGCTTGTCCCAATGTTTGTTTTTGTATTTGCCGCCGATAAAAGTCTCGTCCACCTCGACAACGCCACCGAGTTTTTCGGGCTGCTTTTCCATCAAGGCGGAACGAATTTTGTTGCACATGTAGAGCGACGTTTCATAGGAGCCGTAGCCCATGACGCGATGTACTTGCAGAGAGGAAATCCCCTTCTTGCTGGTGAGGATCATGTGGATGATGCGGAACCAGTCCAGCAACGGCTTATTGGAGTTCTCGAAAATAGTACCGACTGTGACCGAGAACCGATAGCCAGCGCCTTTGATCTTTTCGCACTCGTAGCATTGCCACTTGAAGGGCATAGCCTTCATCGGAAACACCGCCGTATTGCCACAGCGCGGGCAGTGGACGCCGTTCGGCCAGCGTTTTCCTTGCAGGAAGGTCTTGCAGGCTTCCTCATGGGGGAAGGCCGCCTCGAACTGGCGGAGGGTCATCTGCGGAACTTGGCGGGCTTGTTTAGCGCGGGCCATGGCGGCTCTCCCTATCGACAGGAGCCAATATGGCATTAAATTCTATACCAGTCAAGAGGCAGATAATCGCCATTTTTACGAGCGGTAACCCAGCAGCACGACCTAGCCGGGACCCGCCGCGGTACGGAACAAGAAATGCCCAATCAATCCGAAGAGCCTGGTGGTCGAACGGCGGTAGCCAGCTACGTAGCAACCATGTCGTCGGATCTCGCCAGCATGGCGCGCCGGACCGGGCTCGATACACTCGGGTATCTGCTGGAAATGGTTCGGCTTGAGGCCGAAAGCACTTCGCGCCAAGACAACGGGCCGAATGGCCGACGGTCCTGAGCAGGCCCAATTCCCCCCAATTTCCATTTCAGACCAAGTCTTATTTAACGCCAAGCCGGTCCAGCAACAGCGCGGTCGGATTGCCATCCGGCAGCATGCCGAGCTTGGCTTGTTCAGTGCGGATATTATCGCGCAAGTCAAAATCAATATGGCCTTCGAAGTCGGTGACCTTATAACCGAGCGCCGATAATTTCTTCTGCAAGGCAATGCGCGCATCGCGCGAGAGCGGACGATCGTCGGCCGGCCAGGCGGCCTTGATCGGCGCTCCGCCATTTATGCGGTCGGCGAGATGGCCAACCGCGATCGCGTAGGCATCCGAGTTGTTGTATTCCTTGAGCACAGCGTAATTCTCGGTCGCGATGAACGCGGGACCGTTAGCACCGCTCGGAAAAAACAAGATGCCCGCGCCCGACGGTGGAAACGGCTTGCCGTCGGCGCGGCGAACGCCGAGCTTTTCCCAGTCCGCGAAGCTGGCGCGGCTCTTCATATAGTCGAAGCCTTTGGGGATCGTGACTTCGAAGCCCCAAGACAGTCCGTGCTTCCAGTTTCCCTTGTGCAAATAATTGCCGGTCGAGGCGAGCACGTCCGGCACATTGGTCCAGATGTCGCTCTTGCCGTCACCGGAAAAATCCACGGCGAAATCGATCACATTGGTTGGCATGAACTGGGTCTGCCCCATGGCGCCGGCCCATGAACTGACCATCTTGTCGCGCGCGAAATGATTGTCTTGCATGATGAGCATGGCGATGATCAGTTCGTTGCGAAAATAGGGGTGGCGATAGCGCACAAAGGCGAGCGTCGCGAGCGAGCGAAAGACGTCCCACTTGTCGCGTGCCGCGCCGTAATCGGTTTCCATTCCCCAAAGCGCCAGCAGAACCCAGCGCTCGACGGCGAATTTCTTCTCCACCGCGTCGAAGATTTTGGTCCATTCCTTGGCCTTGGCATGGCCGCGCTTGATGCGGCCGGCCGACACCGCGTCGTTGATATAGGCGCCGACCGGCTTGCCGTATTCGGGCTGGCGCTTGGTGGCCGCGATCACCCGCGGATCTGGCGTCACGCCCTTCATGGCGAGATCGAAATTGGGGCGCGTGATGCCCTTGGCTTGCGCATCCGGCCACAGCGCGCGAACGAAGGCGGCGAAGGATGGCTCCTGCGCCTGCGCGGGCGCGCTTACGCCAAGGCAGACAAGAGCCAAAATCAATCCGGCGAGATGGCGGACGAGCATACGGGCGACCCAATGAAACGAGAATCGTTTCGCACGTTATAGCAGCGATACCAAGGCGCCGCCGTGGCGCTCCAGCCGGCCGGCGATTTCGAGTTCCAACAGCACAGTGCGCACGATGGCAGGCCGAGCGCGCGACATCCGCACCAGATCGTCGATTGCTGTGGGCGTAGGCCCGAGCAGCGCGATAATCCTGCTGCGCTCGTCCTCGGCCGGCTCGCTGTCGAGCGGCCCCGCCACTTCCGGCGTGGGCTCCTGTGCCGGCGGCAGATCGAGGCCGCGGCCAAGGATCGGCTCCAGCACCGCGATCACATCGGCGGCTTCGGTGACCAGGGTGGCGCCCTGCTTGAGCAGGCCGTTGGTTCCTTCCGCGCGCGGATCGAGCGGCGAGCCCGGCACCGCGAACACCTCGCGGCCCTGCTCGCCGGCCAGCCGCGCGGTGATCAGCGATCCGGAACGGCGCGCCGCCTCGACAATCACGACGCCGACCGCAAGCCCCGAGATCAGCCGGTTGCGGCGCGGAAAGTCGCGCGCACGCGGCTCCCAGGCGAGCGGCATTTCGGTCACGGCAGCGCCCTCGGTCAGTATCTCCTGCAACAGCCCGGCATGTTCGGCCGGATAGATACGCTCATGGCCGCCGGCCAGCACCGCCACGGTGCCGCTGTGCAGACTGGCGCGATGGGCGGCGGCATCGATACCGCGGGCGAGGCCTGACGCGATGCCGAATCCGGCTTGGCTTAAGTCGTGCGCCAGCCGTTCGGCGAACTTCACGCCGGCGGCGGAAGCATTGCGTGAGCCGACGATGGCGACCAGCGGCTGGGTCAGAATCGCAAGCTTGCCGCGCGCGGCGATGAGCGGCGGCGGATCGTCGATCATTTGCAGGCGCGGCGGATAATCCGGCTCGCCCAGCGCAATCAATTCGATGCCGCGCGCGCGCGCCGCTTTCAATTCGGCTTCGGCCTCATCGCGCGAGCAGATGCGTCCCGGACGCGCGGCGCCGCCGCGGCGGGCGAGGCCGGGCAGGGCGGCCAGCGCCGCGCCCGCGCCGCCGAAATGGTTGACCAGTTCGCGAAAGGTGCGCGGGCCGATATTGTCGGAACGTATGAGGCGCAGCCAGTCGAGCCGCTGCTCTTCGGTCAGGCGCACGCTGTCGCTGGTCAAAATCGCCCCCCGGCCGGTCACTGCCTGGAGCATCGCGCAAGGAACGGCGCACTACAACCGGGTAGCGCAAAATACAACCGTTCGATCAGGGCGCGTCCGCCGCCTTCGCCCCGATCTTGCCTTCGCTGCCGTTGAGCAGGCGCGCGATATTGGCGCGGTGCATGACCCATAATAGGATCGTGAGTACAAAGAACAAAGCGGCCGCGTTCGGTTCGCCGAGACCCAGGAGCCCGATCGGCGTCAGCGCGCTCGCCACTAATGCGGCGAGCGAGGAATAGCGCGACAGCCACGCCACGCCGAGCCACATTGCGATGAAAATGAGCGCCCCCGGCCAGGCCAATCCAATCAGCAGGCCGATATAGGTGGCGACGCCCTTGCCGCCCTTGAACTTCAGCCACACCGGGAAAAGATGACCGAGGAAGGCGCCCAAGCCAGCGGCGAGCGCCGCCTCGTGTCCGGCGAAATGCGCGGCCACCAGCACGGCGAGCGTGCCCTTGAAAATGTCGCAGAGCAAAGTCGCCGCCGCCAGCCCCTTGCGGCCGGTGCGCAGCACATTGGTGGCGCCGATATTGCCCGAGCCGATGCTGCGCACATCCGGGCCGCCGCTGGCGCGCGTCAGCAACAGGCCGAACGGTATCGAGCCGAGCAAATAGCCGAACGCGAAGGCAAGCAACAGGGTCAGCACGGCGCTCATACGTATTCGTACACGGTGCGCCCGGCCACGATGGTGCGCACCACGCGGCCGGTCATGCGCGCCTCATCGAACGGCGTGTTCTTGCATTTCGATTTGAGCTCGAGCGGATCGACCACCCAGGGCACGTCCATGTCGACCACAATGACGTCGGCTGGCGCGCCGCTCTTGAGCGTGCCGCCGGACAGGCCGAGCAATTCGGCCGGCCGGGTCGACATCGCGCGCAACAATTTCATCAGTTCGATTTCGCCGGAATGCACCAGCCGCAAGCCGGCGGCGAGCATGGTCTCCAGCCCGATGGCGCCGGCGGCAGCTTCCGCGAATGGCAGCCGCTTGGTTTCCACGTCCTGCGGATTGTGGTCCGACATCACCACATCGATCAGGCCGTCCGCGAGCGCCGCCACCAGCGCCTTGCGGTCATCCTCCGCGCGCAGCGGCGGCGACACCTTGAGGAAGGTGCGATAGGGCCCGATGTCGTTTTCGTTGAGTGTGACATGATTGATCGAGGCCGAGGCGGTGACGTGAAGCCCGGCCTCCTTGGCGCGGCGCAACACATCGAGCGATTCCGCGCAGGTGACGGACGCGGCGTGATAACGCCCGCCCGACAAGGCGACCAGACAGATGTCGCGCTCCAGGATCACCGTCTCGGCCGCTTTCGGAATGCCGAGCAGACCGAGCCGGGCGGCGAATTCACCCTCGTTCATCACGCCGTCGCCGATCAGGTCGGGGTCCTCGGTCTGATGCACGATCAGCGCGTCGAAATCGCGCGCGTAAGTCAGCGCGCGGCGCATGACCTGCGCATTGGTGACGCTCTTGACCCCGTCGCTGAAGGCGACCGCGCCGGCCGCCTTGAGCAGGCCGATCTCAGTCATCTCCAGGCCTTCGAGGCCCTTGGTGATCGCGGCCATCGGATGCACGTGCACGATCGCGGTATCGCGCGCGCGGCGCAGCACGAAATCCACCGTCGCGGGATCGTCGATGACCGGCGAGGTATCGGGCTGGCAGACAATAGTGGTGACGCCGCCGGCGGCGGCCGCTTGGCTGGCCGAGGCAAGCGTCTCGCGATGGCCGGCGCCGGGCTCGCCGATGAAGGCGCGCATGTCGATCAGGCCGGGCGCGATCAGCTTGCCGCGGCAATCGACCACGTCGGTGCCTTCCGGCACGCCGGCGGCGCCGATGCCTTTCTTGGCTTCGCGGATCACGCCGTCGGCAATCAGCAGATCGCCGACAATGTCGAGATCGCGCGACGGATCGACGATGCGGGCATTGGCAAGCAGGATCGGGCGGCGGTCGGAGAGCATCATCTACCTTCTCCCTCCCCCGCTTGTGGGGGAGGGTTGGGGAGGGGGCGTTACTTGGGCGCCGCGAAAATTCCCCCTTCCGACGCGCTGCGCGCGTCGACCTCCCCCGCAAGCGGGAGAGATGAAGAAAAGAACTGACGAATTACTACGCATTGGGCAAATTCCTCGACAGCGCTTCCAGCACCGCCATGCGTATCGCCACTCCCATTTCCACCTGTTCGCGGATCACCGACTGCACGCCGTCGGCGACAATCGAGTCGATCTCCACGCCGCGGTTCATCGGCCCTGGATGCATGACCAGCGCATCGGGCTTGGCGTAAGACAGTTTCTTCTCGTCGAGACCGTAATAGTGGAAATATTCCGACACCGACGGCACGAACGAGCCGTTCATGCGCTCGCGCTGCAGCCGCAGCATCATCACGATGTCGGCGCCGTTGAGGCCCTCGCGCATGTCGCGCGCGACTTCGACACCGAAGCGCTCGATGCCCGCCGGCAGCAGCGTGGAGGGGGCGACCACGCGCACGCGCGCGCCCATGGCGTTGAGCAGGATGATGTCGGAGCGGGCGACGCGCGAATGCAGGATGTCGCCGCAGATCGCCACCACCAGGCCCTCGATGCGGCCCTTGTTGCGGCGGATGGTGAGCGCGTCGAGCAGGGCTTGCGTCGGGTGTTCGTGCGAGCCGTCGCCGGCATTGATCACCGAACAGTCGAGTTTGCTCGCCAGCAGTTCGACCGCGCCGGAGGCGTGATGGCGCACCACCAGGATGTCGGGATGCATGGCGTTGAGCGTGATCGCCGTGTCGATCAGCGTTTCGCCCTTGCGCATGGCCGACTGGCCAACCGACATATTCATTACGTCGGCGCCCAGCCGCTTGCCCGCCAGTTCGAACGAAGACTGGGTGCGGGTGGAGGATTCGAAGACCAGATTGATCTGGGTGCGGCCGCGCAGCGAAGTGCGCTTTTTCTCGATCTGGCGATTGAGGGCGACGAATTCCTCGCCGAGATCGAGCAGGCCAGAAATTTCCGCAGTGGAAAGCCCTTCGATCCCCAACAAATGCCGATGGTTGAGGACGAAAGAGGTTTTCGGCGCAATGGTCATTAAAGGCAGGTCTATAGGCGCAAGTTCGGCCTGCGGCAAGGGTATCGCCCGCCGCCTCCACAGCCGGTTGGCGCGGACTTGCCAGTCGGCACGCCAGCGCCAATGCGCCACCGCACGGGCACTCGGGAACCGTTGCGGCCGTTCCGGCGTTTACGCTTTGAACGCCCGGGTCCCGGGTCGAGGAGACATCATGATGAATACGATCTTGAAATACGCATTGGCGGCGACCTTGACCGGAGCGCTAGCGCTGGCTGCGGCTAGCCCAAGCGAAGCGCGTGGCGGGCGCGTGGCGGCCGCGGCTGGTATCGGCCTTGTCGCCGGCGCGGTGCTCGGCGCTGCCGCCGTCAATAACGGCTATGGCTACGGCCCATACTACGGTCCGGGCTACGCCTACGGCCCGGGCTATGCCTATGGCCCGAGCTATTCCTACGGTCAGGGGCCTTATGCGTATGCGCCCGCGCCGGTTTATGTGCGGCCGGCGGCTCGCGGCTATTACCGTGGCGGCACCTGCTGGCATGTCACCAATAGCGACCATAACTACGGCTATTACGGCGCGTGTTAGGATTTGACGCCGTTCATTCTAATAATAGCGAAAGGGCGGGTCTCATGGCCCGCCCTTTCAAATGCCACGATTGCGTCACGATCCGTTCACAGCCGGTTCAATATTCGTGGCCAAGAATGTAGCATTCGCCATAGTTCGGCGATCAGCAACCGGGGGATAGAGTGATGATAGGCAGGATCATAATGCAGCGCGCCGCCTTGCTGGCTCTCGCCGGCACGCTCGGTTTCGGCGCCGTGGCGCCAGGCCAGGCCGCGCCAGTACCGAGCGCCGCGGCGGCCATCGGCAAGACCGGCAGCAGCGCCGTGATCGATGTGCGCTGGTGGGGCTACGGGCCGGGACCCTACTACTATGGCCCGCGCGGCTATTACGGCCCGCGTTATTACGGCCCGCCGGTGGTTTACGCGCCGCCGCCCGTGGTTTACGGGCCGCCGTCCGTGGTCTATGCGCGGCCGCCGGTGGTCTACGCGCCGCCGCCGCAAATGAACGGGCCGGTGCGCCAGTGCTGGGTCACCACCAACAGCGATCACGGCTACGGTTATTGGCAGCCCTGCTGAGCGGCATCCGCAGCGCTCGGTTCTAAAGCCGGGCGAGCCGATCGAGCGCGCCTTGCAGGATGTAGGCGGCGGCATGCTGGTCGATCACAGCCGCGCGCTTGGCGCGGCTGACGTCGGCGGCGATCAGGTCGCGTTCGACCGCCGCGGTGGAAAGCCGCTCGTCCCATAACGCGATCGGCAGTTCGGTGAGCCTGGCGAAATTGCGTGCGAAGGCGCGCGTCGATTGGGCGCGCGGGCCTTCCGACCCGTCCATGTTGATCGGCAGGCCGAGCACGAAGCCGGCGGCGGCGCGCTCGGCGGCGAGCGCCAGCACGCGCGCCGCATCGGCGGTGAAGTTCTTGCGGGCGATGGTGGTCACCCCGGCCGCCAGCTTGCGGTCGGGATCGCTCACAGCCACGCCGATGGTTTTGCTTCCGAGATCGAGCCCGATCAGGGCCCCGCGCGGAGCAAAATGTTCGGCGGCTTCGGTGAGCGGTAATATGACGGCCATCGGGCAAGCCGTAGCACGCGGCGGATGCCCTTGCATCGGGAGAAAATCCGTTCTCACATAGGCGCCGTTTTGGGGCCGGGTTTCGCTATGGGGGGAATTCGATGAACGTGAGCGGCGGCAAACGGCAGCGCGCCGAGATTGACATGCGCACCTTCGCCAAGGGCGCCGGCGCCACGGTCAAGGTTGCGGCCGGCGGGGTCGTGTTCAATAAGGGCGATGTCGGCGAGTGCATGTATATCGTGCAGTCCGGCAGCATCGACATGATGATCGGCGACAAGGTGATCGAGACCATCGGGGCGAACGAGGCGCTCGGCTTCATGTCGATGATCGACGATCAGCCGCGCTCCTCGACTGCACGAGCGCGCGAGGGGTGCGAACTGACGCTGATCGATGCGCGCATTTTTCGTTTCATGGTGGACGAGGTGCCGAATTTCGCCACCTACATCATGGCCGTGCTGGCGCGCCGCATCCGCGGCATGAGCAAGGCGATGTAGTTCGTCATTCCGGGGCGCGCGAAGCGCGAACCCGGAATCCAGAGATGCATAGAATGAGTAGCCCCTGGATTCCGGGCCCACCGCTTCGCGGTGTCCCGGAATGACAAGAAGTGCTATGGCACCACACCTTCCGGCAACGCCGTCGCATGCGCGGCGATCTCGCCGGCGGTGGCGAACCAGATGCGCTCGTCGGCGCGCTGCATGATGTAACGCAGCGCGCGCGCCAGATGCTTGAAGCGGTGCGGCTGGCCGACAATGTAGGGGTGAAGCGCGATGCCCATCACCAGCGGGCGTTTGACGCATTCGACGTGCAGCACGTCGAAGGCATCCTCGATCATGTCGGCGAATTCGACGCCCTCGCGCTTGCGCGCGACGATCTGCGGAATGTCGTTGAGCTCCTGCGGGTAGGGCACGGACAGGATGCGGCCGGCCCGCGTGTTCATCCAGACCGGCTGGTCGTCGTGGCACCAGTCGAGCAGGTAGCGGTAGCCGGCTTCCTGCAGCAAATCGGGCGTTAAAGGCGACTGCGATATCCAGGGCCCGAGCCAGCCATCGGGACGTCGTCCCGAATGCGTCTCGATCGCCGCCGTGGTGTTCGCGATCAGCGCGCGCTCTTGGCTCTCGTCGAGCGTGCCTTGCCGCTCCGAATTGCTGCGGCCATGGCCGACAATCTCGGCAGCGGGGAAGGCCGCCATCGCCTGCGGCGCCTGCCGGTACATCTCGGAATTCACCAGCAGCGACACCGGCATTTTCAACTCGGCGAACAGCTCGGCCAGCCGAAAGACGCCTACCCGGTTGCCGTAGTCGCGCCACGAGTAATTGAGCACGTCCGGCTGCGGCCCGGCGGGCGCCAGCTCGGCGCCAAGGCCTTGCCCGAACGAAAACCACTCGAGATTGAGCCCGATATAGACCGCCAGCCGTCTGCCGCCCGGCCAGTCATAGACCGGCCGCTCGCTAATCGGCGAGTAGGGGTAGCGGTTGTGGGTCGGGGCGGCGCTCATGCAGTCATGATAGCAAAGTTCCCTGCCTGGCGCGCGAAGGCTCGCTTGCGCAATTACGAATACGTCGCTGCCGCCATTGACGCTATGGTGTCGGCGGGACTGCGTCGATAGAGGGAGCAGGGCACATGTGGCCGGACCGACGACTGATCGATCGGCTCAATATCGAGCATCCGATCGTGCTGGCGCCGATGGCGGGCGCGATGGATGCCGATCTCGCCATCGCGGTGGCGCTGGCGGGCGGGCTCGGCTCGCTGCCGATGGCCATGCTCGACGCGGCGAAGATGCGGGCTCAGATCGAAAAATTCCGCGCCGCGACCGGCAAGCCGATCAACCTGAATTTCTTCGTGCACACGCCGCCCGTGCCCAACAATGCGCGCGAGCACGCCTGGCGCGACAAGCTGAAAGCCTATTACGCCGAATTCGGCATCGATCCGGCGGCGCCGGTGCCGTCGAGCAACCGCACGCCGTTCGATGCCACGCTGTGCGCGGCGGTGGAAGAGCTCAAGCCGGAAGTGGTGAGCTTTCATTTCGGCCTGCCGGAGGCGGCGCTGCTCGCGCGCGTAAAAGCCGCTGGCTGCGTCGTGATGGGTTCGGCGACCACCGTGGCCGAAGCGCGCTGGCTGGAAGCGCATGGCGGCGATGTGGTGATCGCGCAAGGCTACGAGGCCGGCGGCCATCGCGGCATGTTCTTGACCGATAATCTCGCCACCCAGGTCGGCAGCTTCGCGCTGGTGCCGCAGATCGCCGATGCGGTGAAGCTGCCGGTGATCGCCGCCGGCGGAATAAGTGACGCGCGCGGTATCGTGGCGGCTTTGGCGCTGGGCGCGTCCGCCGTGCAGATCGGCACGGCGTATCTGTCCTGCCCGGAATCGAAGATTCTGGCGCCGCACCGCGCCGCGCTCAAAGCGGCGCGCGATATTGGCATCGACGATGGCACAGTGCTGACCAATGTGATGACCGGGCGGCCGGCGCGCGGCTTCGTCAATCGCGCGATGCGCGAACTGGGACCGATCAGCGACATCGCGCCGGACTTCCCGCTCGCCGCCGGCGCGCTGGCGCCGCTGCACGCCAAGGCGCAGTCGCTTGGGTCGGGCGATTTCTCCTCGATGTGGGCCGGGCAGGCGGCCGCGCTTGGCGAGGAACTGCCGGCGCGCGAACTGACCTCGCAGTTTGCCGCCGAGGCGCAGGCGCTGATGCGGCGGATGGCGCTCAGCGCATGATCCCGAAAAGTGGGAACCGGTTTTCGGAAAAGATCATGCGCAAGCAAAATGTTAGGAATGCACGGTAATTCAATCTCATTGGATGGCGCACTAGCGCCTCTGTCGTAGCCGGCCGTGGCGCTGTAAATTCCATGTTGGGGGGAATCGATGGCGGCCGGCGGCAATACGAGTCTGGACGCGCTGTTGCGCCGGTCGGGCTGGATAGGCCTTGCGGCCTTCGTCGTGCCGCTGGCGGTAATGCTTTATCTCGACCGGCAATATGACGTCCTGTCGGCAGTCCCGCTCAAGCATCACCCGACGCCGCCGTTGATCGCGTTCCTGCTGCTGGGAACCATCGGCTTTCCGTTCGGCGCTTCGCTGCTGGTCGGCGGGCTGGCCGGCTGGCTGCGCGCGGATTTGAGCCAATCCTGGCCGACCGCGCCCGGCCGCATCCTGCACAGCGAAGCGATGATGACGCTGGGCAAGGGCCCGCGCCATTACGCCGATGTCAGTTACGAATACGAGGTGGCGGGCAAGCGCTTCACCGGTTCGACGGTGCAGTTCTCACAAGGGAAGGTCCGCACCAACGAGCAGGCGCAGCGGATCGTCGATCGCTATCCCGTCGGCAGCGCGGTTACCGTCCACTACGATGCGAACGACCCCGCGGTCGCCACGCTCGAGACATCGCCCGCCGCCGCCTACCATGCCCTCTGGTTGGGTGCTTCGGTGCTGCTGTTTCCGTTTCTCGGCTTCTCTCAGCAGTTCCGCGACTTCCTCAACGGTTGAGCCGGGCACGGGCCGCGATTGCACGCTAAACGCCAAGCGCAAGGCTGCGGCGATGCGGATGGCGGGGTAGCGCTGAACGCGTCGCGATCATAGATAGCGGGCAGCTCACACGCAGAGGCGCGCCCCATGCACACCCATTCGATCGAGCCCTGGAGCCACGCCCATGTGTTCCTCGGCGCCAAACACGACCGGCACGAGCGCCGCACCTGGTTCGTCGTTGCGCTCACCGCGGTGATGATGGTGGCGGAGATCGTCGGCGGCACCTTTTTCGGCTCGATGGCGGTGGTGGCCGACGGCTGGCACATGTCGACGCATGCCGGCGCGTTGACCATCGCGGCGCTGGCCTACCGCTTCGCGCGCCGCCACGTGCGCGACCCGCGCTTTACTTTCGGCACCGGCAAGGTGGGCGAACTGGCGGCATTTTGCAGCGCCGTGATCCTCGCCATGATCGCCGTCGCAATCGGCTACGAGGCGCTCACGCGATTTGTGGTGCCGGTGGCGATCGATTTCGAGCGCGCGACCTGGCTGGCGGTCATCGGCCTGGCGGTTAACCTTGTGAGCGCTTGGGCTTTGTTCGACCGCGATCACCATCACGCGCATCATGACCACACACACGCCGACGGTCATGACCACGACCACGCGCATCATCATCACCACGCGCAGGATTCCAATATCCGAGCGGCGTACGTGCACGTGCTGGCCGACGCCATGACCTCGGTGCTGGCCATTGTCGGGCTGCTGGCGGGGCGCTTCTACGGTTGGGTCTGGATGGACCCGTTGATGGCGCTGGTCGGCGTCTGCGTGATCCTGAGCTGGTCGGTCGGGCTCACGCGATCGGCCGGCACGGTGCTGCTCGACATGGTGCCGGACAGGCATCTCGCAGGCGCTATCCGCAAGCGGATCGAGGTCGATGGCGACCGGTTGAGCGACCTGCATTTGTGGCGGCTCGGCCCCGGCCATACCGGCGTCATCGCCGCAGTGGTGTCCGACCGCCCGCAGGCGCCTTCGGCGTATAAGCACCGACTAGAGGGCATCGCCGGCCTGTCGCATGTCACCGTTGAGGTGCACCTTTGCAAGGAGCATGAGCGCGCGGCGGCGTAGGGCACCGGGTCCATTGCGAGGGCAAACGAGGCTCTGCTATACGCGGCGCACAGCTTCCCCGTTGAGGCCACCTTATGCCCGTTGACGCCGCCACCGTCCGCCGCATCGCGCATCTCGCCCGCATCGCCGTGGCTGAGGATGAGGTCGAGCATCTCAAGGGCGAGCTCAACGCCATGCTGGCCTTCGTCGAGCAGCTCTCCGAGGTCAATGTCGATGGCGTCGAGCCGATGACCTCGGTGACGCCGATGGCGATGAAGAAGCGGCACGATGTCGTGACCGCGGACGACGACGCCGAGGCGGTGCTGAAGAACGCGCCGCAGTCGGAGGACAATTTCTTCCTCGTTCCTAAAGTGGTTGAGTGATGCGCCGAGTCAATATGCCGGTAAGCAAACGACCCCCACCCCAACCCTCCCCCTTGCAGGGGGAGGGAGGCGCGTGCCGCACTCTCTTTCCTCCCCCTGAAAGGGGGAGGAATAAGGTGGGGGTCAACTGATGTGCATCGCCTGCGAAATGCAATTGTTCTTCGCGATGGAAGACCTGCCGCCCTCGACCGGCACGGCGTCGCATGTCGATCCGCGCGCCGCCGATGCTGCGCGTTTCACCTGCGATGCGCCGGAGAACGCGGCCGCCATTCCCGCCGCGCCAGCAATTCCGGATGAGCGCAAACCAATCGTGACCAAGCCGTGAGCGAACTGACGTCACTCACTTTGGCGGAAGCGCGCGACGGGCTGAAGAAGAAAGACTTCTCCGCTGTCGAACTGGCCGACGCGCATGTCGCAGCCATCGAAAAGGCGCGCGCGCTGAATGCCTACGTGCTCGAAACTCCGGAGCGCGCCTTGGCCATGGCCAAAGCCAGCGACGCTCGTATTGCGGCGGGCAAGGCCCATCCGCTGGAAGGCATTCCGATCGCCGTGAAGGACCTGTTTGCGACCGACGGCGTGCGCACCACCGCTTGCTCGCACATCCTCGACAAATTCGTGCCGACCTATGAGTCGACCGTCACCTCGCATCTGTGGCGCGACGGCGCCGTGCTGCTGGGCAAGACCAATTGCGACGAGTTCGCCATGGGCTCGTCGAATGAGACTTCGTATTTCAAGCCGGTGACCTCGCCTTGGCGGCGTGAAGGTTCGAACACGCCGCTGGTGCCGGGCGGCTCAAGCGGTGGCTCGGCCGCGGCGGTGGCGGCGCAATTGTGCCTGGGCGCGACCGGCACCGACACCGGCGGATCCATCAGACAACCGGCGGCTTTCACCGGCACGGTCGGCATCAAGCCGACCTATGGCCGCTGCTCGCGCTGGGGCATCGTGGCGTTTGCGTCCTCGCTCGACCAGGCCGGCCCCTTCGCGCGCACCGTGCGCGACGCCGCCATCCTGCTGCGCTCGATGGCCGGGCCCGATCCGAAGGACACCACCTGCGCCGATTTGGCTGTACCGGATTACGAAGCCGCGATCGGCCGCTCAGTCAAAGGCCTGCGCATCGGCATCCCGAAGGAATACCGGCTCGACGGCATGCCGGCGGAAATCGAAAAGATTTGGCAACAGGGCCGCGACTGGCTCAAAAGCGCCGGCGCCGAACTGGTCGAAGTGTCGCTGCCGCATACCAAATACGCGCTTCCCGCTTATTACATCGTGGCGCCGGCGGAAGCTTCGTCCAATCTGGCGCGCTATGACGGCGTGCGTTACGGCCTGCGCGTGCCGGGTGGAGACATTCGCGAAATGTACGAGGGCACGCGCGCGGCCGGTTTCGGTGCCGAAGTGCGCCGGCGCGTGATGATCGGCACCTATGTTTTGTCGGCCGGCTATTACGATGCCGATTCTTTGCGCGCGCAGAAAGTGCGCACGCTGATCAAGCAGGACTTCGAAACCTGCTTTAACGCCGGCGTGCACGCCATGCTGACGCCGGCGACGCCGTCGGCCGCTTTCGGCGTCGGCGAAAAGGGCGGAGCGGATCCGGTCGAGATGTATTTAAACGACGTGTTCACGGTGACGGTGAACATGGCGGGCCTGCCCGGCATTGCGGTGCCGGCGGGCCTCGACAGCCAAGGGCTGCCGCTCGGGCTGCAACTGATCGGCCGCCCGTTCGACGAGGAGACGCTGTTCGCGGCGGCGCAGGTGATCGAGCAGGCGGCGGGGCGGTTTTCGCCGACGCGGTGGTGGTGAGCTAGCGATCCACACTCTCCACCGGCGGCAGGTCCTGGTCGCCCGTGACGGTTTTCTTGCCGCCCAGTTCGCCGCCGCTGAAGATGAAGACAGCCGCCGCCAGTGCGACGATGCCGCCGACGACGAGACCGAAAGTGCCGTAGTCTTTTTTCATGACCTGATCCAAACGCACAACGCGTGAATGTGGTTGCTGACGCGATTGGCGAGCCGCGACTTCGCCGAAATCGACGCAGAATTCGGGCCATTTCGTGGAAGGGATAAAGCCTCGTTATCCCTCAATAATGGCATTCCAGCCTGCGAATGTGATTGAAAAGCTTAAGGAAAAGCTTGGCGACGGGATGCGGTAGCGTCATACTCTCTGGCAAGACGCTAGGGGTGACGAGCCGTGGGCGACGACGCAACACGCGCGACCGTACGCGACCTCTACGACGCCTATGGGCGGCGCGACTTCGAGCGTGTCGCGACCTTCATCCATGACGATATCGACTGGCTGATCTACGGACCGGTGTCGATATTCCCGTTCGCCGGTCCGCGCCGCGGCCGTGTCGCCGTTCTGCAGGCGATGGCCGCCATCGCCGAACACTATTCGCTGGAAAAATACACGCCGGAAATCGTCATTGTGGAGGAGAACCGCGCCTCGGTCATGTCGGACGTGAGCTTCACCCAGCGCGCCACCAACCGCATCCTGCGCTTCCGCGTCGCCAATTTCCTGCGCTTGCAGGACGGCCTGCTGATCGAATTCCGTGAGTTCGCCAACACCTTCGACGTGGCCGAACAGGCGCTCGGACACGAATTGCAGCTTTAGGCGCAGCGCGTTAGACAGTCGCGTCATGAACGTGCAGGCCAAACCCTCCAAGCTCATCAAAGGCGCGACCGGCGACTGGGAAGTCGTCATCGGCATGGAGGTGCATGCCCAGGTGACGTCGAAATCCAAGCTGTTCTCCGGCGCATCGACCGAATTCGGCGGTGCGCCCAACAGCCATGTGTCGCTGGTCGATGCCGCCATGCCGGGCATGCTGCCGGTGATCAACGAGGAATGCGTGCGCCAGGCGATCCGCACCGGCCTGGGGCTCAAGGCGCAGATCAATTTGAAGTCGGTGTTCGACCGCAAGAACTATTTCTATCCCGATCTGCCGCAGGGTTATCAGATCAGCCAGTACAAATCGCCCGTGGTGGGCGAAGGCGAAGTGGTCGTCGATCTGCCGGACGGCGAGAGCGTGACCATCGGCATCGAGCGGCTGCATCTGGAACAGGACGCCGGCAAAAGCCTGCATGACCGGCACCCGACGCTGTCCTATGTCGATCTCAATCGCTCCGGCGTCGCCTTGATGGAGATCGTGTCGAAACCCGATTTGCGCTCGGCCGAGGAGGCCAAGGCCTTCATCGGCAAGCTGCGCTCGATTTTGCGTTATCTGGGTACCTGCGACGGCGACATGGAGAAGGGCAGCCTGCGCGCCGACGTCAATGTCTCGGTGCGCAAGCCCGGAGCGGAGCTCGGCACCCGTTGCGAGATCAAGAACGTCAATTCGATCCGATTCATCGGCCAAGCAATCGAGTACGAGGCGCGCAGGCAGATCGAGATCGTCGAGGATGGCGGCAAGATCGAACAGGAAACGCGACTGTTCGACGCCGGCCGCGGCGAGACGCGCTCCATGCGCTCCAAGGAAGAGGCACACGACTACCGCTATTTCCCCGATCCCGACCTGCTGCCGCTGGAAGTGAGCCAAAGTTACGTCGATGCGCTCAAAGAGCACCTGCCGGAACTGCCGGACGAGAAGAAAGCGCGCTTCATCGCCGACTTCGGGCTGTCCAGATACGATGCTGACAGGCTTACGGCCGAGCGGACCATGGCGGATTACTTTGAGGAGGTAGCTAAGGGTCGCGATGCAAAAGCCGCAGCTAATTGGATATTGAATAACCTGCTTGAGGGAGCAAATCAGGACGACAAAACTGATCCTAAGGGTTTCGTCTCAGCTCCCCAACTCGGTGAAATACTGGATCTGATCGCGGAAGGCACCATTTCTGGCAAGATTGCCAAGGACTTATTCGTAATGGTGTGGAACAACGCCGGTAATCCTCGAGAGCTCGTCGAGGCGCACGGCATGAAGCAGGTAACCGATATCAGCGCGATCGAAGCGATGGTGCACGAAGTGATCGCCAAAAATCCGGATAAGGTCACAGACGTTAAGACCAATCCCAAAGCAATCCAGTGGTTCGTCGGCCAGATAATGAAATCGTCCGGCGGTAAAGCCAGCCCGCAGGCGGTCAACGATCTCTTGAAAAAGAAACTCGGTCTCTGACTGGACGCGCCGGCGCGAATGTTGCGCGTACGATGCCGCGCGCTCGAAATTTTCCGGCGCAAAACGGAATTGGAATGCGCGATGGTACAAAAATTTGTGGTCGGATGAACGCCGCGGCGCGAATCACTTGGCGCTGATTCGCTCGATTTTGATCGATTCCGATGATTCACCGACCTCACACAAGGCATTTTTTATAAAATATTTTCACGCTGCAATTGCGCTGCACAAAATCGCGAAACGTATAAAATTTTGTCCGCACCGGCGCGAAAATTCTACGGGCGAGGCGCTTGCGTCGTAATCGCGGTGGTGCAAATAATCCTTATTTCATCGAATGTTTTGGAACGATCGCGACGTGCGCGCGTTGTGTCGTTGCGTGAAGAGCCGATACATCGTCGTGTTGATAAAACATGTCGTCGTGCGCTCGCTGCAGGTGAAACGCAGCTCGCATACCCACAGAGTGATGTGGAGTAAGTGTTTTTTTCATTGCGCTGGTGTAAACCAAATGTAGTGCGTGTCGGTTCGCGACCGCACTAAATGCGACACCCGCCATGATCCATGGCTAGGAGGGCAGCAAATGGCGAAACGTAGAAAGAAAGCAGCGGCACCGAAGAAGAAAAAGGGTCGGAAGAAGAGGCTCTAGTCTGACGCCGCTTCTCGATCTTCGGCTGTTGTTGTCGAAGATTACGTCATACGGGCCGGCGCGCGCCAAGGAGTGACGAGCGCAACGCGGTTGCCCTGCGGCGAGCCCGGTTCCGGTGATGACAGAGGGCGTCGGCGAGACTTAAGGTCTCGCCGACGCCCTCGGTTTTTTTGTCGATGGTGCGTGTGGCAGTCGAGCGTTCGTGTATCGCGGTACCGCAAGCCGTACTAAATCGGATTTTCACGTGGCGGCGCAGTCGCCTTCTCAACCGCCGGCCTTCAGGCGCTTGTTGCAGGCGCTCCAATACTGCGGCCACTTCATTCCTTTCTCGACTTTACCGGCGGCCTTGGCGGCTTTCCACTCGGCGCCGCATTTCGTCTGACGCTCGTGCATGGCGGCTTGGCCGGCACTCGGTGGCTTGGCCGTTTTGGCATCGGTCTGGGCCGCCGCAGTCCGCGTCAACACGGCCAGCGGTGCAGCGATCAGGCCGGCCGCCAACAGGGCGGCCAATAGCGATTTGGACATGAATCCTCCCATCTTGTTTCTTGCGGTGCAAGCTTTTGGCCGCGCGGCCGACCTGCAACCTGAGTGCTCATAATAGCCATCGGAGGTTGTATTCGTCCAGCGCGATGCCGCCGGATGGCGGGAAAATGCCGGTTTGAAGGCACTTTATGAGAGTTGCAGTTTGCTGTGGCCGGGCCTAGGTCTGACCGGCTGGCAGCGGTTTTATTGCAATGGAGCAGGGATATGGCGCGCGGCAAGGCGAAGCGGACGGCGACCTCGAAGGCGAAAAAGGCGGTGGTGAAATCCAAGCGCAAGACGAAAGTCACCAAGGCCAAATCGGCAAAGCCGATCGATCTGTATTACTGGGCGACGCCGAATGGCTTCAAAATTTCGATCATGCTGGAAGAGTGTGGTCTGCCTTACAATTTTATTCCGGTGAACATTTCCAAGGGCGAGCAGTTCGATCCCGGTTTTCTGAAAATCTCTCCGAACAACCGTATGCCGGCGATCATCGATCCCGATGGTCCGGGCGGCAAGCCGATCTCGATCTTCGAGTCCGGCGCCATTCTGCAATATCTCGGGCGCAAGACCGGCAAGTTCTATCCGAGCGAAGAGCGCGCGCGCGTCGAAGTCGATCAGTGGCTGTTCTGGCAGATGGGCGGCATCGGGCCGATGGCGGGGCAGTTGCACCACTTCAAGAACTACGCGGTGGAAACGCTGACCTACGCCATCAACCGCTATACCAACGAAATGAACCGCCTCTACGGCGTAATGAACCTTCGCCTGAAAGACCGCGAATTCATCGCCGGCAAATATTCCATCGCCGACATGGCGATCGTCGGCTGGGCCAATGGCTGGGAGCGGCACGGTCAGGACATCAACCAGTTCCCGCATTTCAAGCGCTGGCTGGAGACGGTGAAGGCGCGCCCGGCGGTCAAGCGCGGCATGACGCTCGGCCTCGAGCTGCGCCAGGGCATCGACATGAAGGATCCGAAAGTGCAGGCGGTGTTGTTCGGACAGCGCGCGCGCACGGCGTGAATTCCGCGGTTGGAGCGCGCGCTCAGTGAGCGCGCTTCCAGTTTTGCGTCTTGCAAAGAAGCCCCAGCACGCAACCTTGCACCTTGGCTGTGTCGATCTCCGGTACCGTCATGTGCGCCTGGTAAGTGTTGCCGTCGTCGGCATTGTAGATCAAACCCGACCACCGGTCGGGGCCGCTCGGCGTAAGGCCCTGCACCACCTGCAGGCCGAGCAAGGGGCGAGCGCGCTTGGCCGGATCGGGATTGCGCTTGTCGGTCTTCGGCTTGCCGGTGGCGCTGTCCGTTGGCTCGACAAGCCAGACCACGGTGCCGCACAGCTTGCCGCCGCAATTGGCGATATTGACCTTGGTGCCGCCATCTGCCGACAGCCAGATGCCCTGCGGCGCGCCGGCCAGTGCCGCGCTCGACAATAAGACCAGGCCGATCGCCGCCGCGGATACGAATTTCATCGATAGTTGCCCTATATCGGTTGACCGGTTGCGCCCGGCACGTCGCGCGCTGTGCGCTCCGAACTTGCTGGCTGGAAAATAACGATCTCACCCGGTGGTTAGTTCCGGCTGAATGAGCTCGGTTAGCGCTTCCTCACCGCATCAGTCAAATAGCCTATTTGCCGCTGTTTTACAGCACTTTTCGCAAGTCTGTGCGCCGTGTCCGGCCGCGCCTTCATCATCGATTCATTGCGATGCTTAAACTGTCATTCAAATTTTCTTCCGATGATCGCGGCGCTCGGACGGGAAACCTCTCGCCTGGCAGCACGGGCTAAGCGAAGCGGCCGCGGGGGCGGACCGCTCGCCAAAAATGGGGACGTCATAATGGCTGATATCAAGATGGCGGCGGCATTGCCCGCCGCGGAGCCCGCGGACGCCGACGACTGCTTCGGCCTTGGCATGGTCTACTCGTCGGGCGCGGGCGTGGCGGTCGATCTGGTGCAGGCGCACAAGTGGTTCAACATCTCGGCCATGCGCGGCCACAAGGACGGCGCGCGAATGCGGCGGGAAATCGCCGAGCAGATGGCTGACGCCGAGATCGGCTTCGCGCAGCGGGCGGCACGCGACTGGCTTAAGAGTCATCCGCAGGCGCCGGTTGAAGCGCCGGTCATTCGCGCTGCGGCTTGATGCGCGATACGGCGCGGCGCCGGAACGCCGCCGCCGCGCGCTAAAAATCGAGGGTTCGAATTCATTGCATTTTGAGGCTGGCGGAGCCGGAGGGATTCGAACCCTCGATACGCCTTTGGAGCGTATAACGGTTTAGCAAACCGCCGCCTTCAGCCACTCGGCCACAGCTCCGATTGGCTGCATATGCCCGACACCACCAGCCTTGGCAAGAACTTGACCAGAACTTGGCCAGAACTCGGCCGGATCTGCCAAGAACGTCTTTCGCGGGCCTGTACGTCACGGTTCGTGACGGGAATGCCGCGCGCGCATCCAGGCGTACCGACGACTCCGCAATGTGGCGGCCGTTAGCCAAGTAGGAAATCAAGGACCCAATAAATCGCGATAAATGGTCCCCGCCATCGTTCGCAATGCAAGCGCGCAGCCAGGTGCGCCGGCCGGTATCGGCAAGTCATAATAACAGGAAATTGAGCGAATTCGGGTCTGCGGCGGTATCCTGTCCGCAGGCGGCGGGCCGAGGCATGATATTGCGATATTTTCTAGTACGGATGCAGGTTTTCGGGCTGGCAAGGCCGAATTGGCGCTCGGGCGGCGAATCATCCCGGCGAAGCCATGGATTTGGTCCAAATATGGGGCCCCCCGCCGGCAATTCCGACTGCCACGAAATTGAGCGGGTCCGGCCAGCCGACCGGCGATAGGGGGCGAAACCCTTCGGTTTTGGCTGGTTAGAGTACTATGAAATCAGCGTATTGGGCCTTGCGCCGATGTCCCGGAGGGGCCATGATTATAGGTAATATATTGAATTTGCATGATAATTATGATCGCGAGCAGCGTGAGCGGTGGGCAAGCCGCAGCGAAATCCGGGCGGGTCAATCGTGCGTGATTTTTACGCAACACTCGGTCGAAAAGCGCCCGCCGGGCCTGTGATAAGTCCGCTTCTTCGTTGCTTCAGGGGCGTCATTCGCTAATGTTCTAGCTGCGACGGAGGGGGGCATCCCCGCGTTGCGCTGTCCGGGTCGACGGATTGCACTAAGTGCTAAGCCCAAGTTTGTTTTCGAAGCCGTTTGCAAGTTTGGGTCGCTCACATGGTGCGAAACGTTTGTCTGGCTAGCGGGGAGCAAGGGGAAGTTCCATCGGTGCCTGTCGCACTGGGCGGATACGGAACCCTCTCACGACAAACAATGTTTGGAGGTTCAAGATGAAGATGGTGAAAAGCCTTCTCCTTGGCACCGCAGCGGGTCTCGCTGCGATGACAGGGGCGCAGGCTGCCGATCTTCCCGTAAAGGCCAAGCCGGTCCAGTACGTGAAGATTTGTAGCCTGTACGGTGCGGGGTTCTATTACATCCCGGGCAC
>JBBRAL010000068.1:0-23440 GCA_038206805.1 Hyphomicrobiales bacterium
CCCTTGGGCGGCCGCGCCGGCCAACCCCCCCCGGGCCCCCCCCCCCTGGGGGGGCTGGGTGCGGCCGGGGGGGGGCGCGAGAAAACAACATTACTCAAAACGCCCCCCACCCCCAACCCCTCCCCACACACCAAAGTGCCCGCGCCGCCGAAGGCGGCAGCGGGAGGGGGAGGGGGAGCGGTCAGAGTTCGCGGCGCTATCAAGCGTCAATTCAATCGCAATCTGCGCTAGCCGCGATAGCCCGCGACGAACTGCGCGGTGTCGGTGTATTCGCGGAAGCGGCCGATCTTGCCCGCCGAAAACGTGAATACGTGCATCCATTCGCAGGCAAACGGCTTGCCGGTTTTCTTGATCTTGCCGGCGTAGGAGCCGAGCGCGAACACCTTGTCGCCGGCGGCATAGAATTCGCGCGGCGAGAAATCGGAGAATTCCTCGATGGCGGCAATCTGGATGAAGAACTCGCGTATCGCCGCCTTGCCTTTGCGCGGACCGAACAACGGAAAAGCCTGCGCCGGCCCATACGATTGCCAGTCGATGTCCGCCGTCAGACCATCGACAATGCCCGCGATGTCGCCGCGCCCATAGGCGGCGTAAAGACTTTGCACCAGTTTGACATTGGCATTGTTCATGGCACCTCCCCCCGTTGGATGCCTGGCACTACGTCGCCTCCACGATCCCGGATGCAACGGCAGAAGATATTAATTCAGCGCAAAATTTGGCTCAAGAACAGTTTGGTGCGCTCGTGCTGCGGATGATTGAAGAATTCCTCCGGCACGTTGGCCTCGATGATCTGGCCCACGTCCATGAACACCACGCGGTTGGCGACCTGGCGGGCAAAGCCCATTTCGTGCGTCACCACCAGCATGGTCATGCCGTCCTCGGCCAGGCTGACCATGGTGTCGAGCACTTCCTTGACCATTTCCGGATCGAGCGCGGAAGTCGGCTCGTCGAACAGCATGATTTTCGGGTTCATGCAGAGCGCGCGCGCGATCGCAACGCGCTGCTGCTGGCCGCCGGAAAGCTGGCCGGGATATTTGCCCGCCTGCTCCGGGATCTTGACCCGGGTGAGGTAGTGCATCGCGACTTCCTCGGCCTCCGTCTTCGGCATCTTGCGCACCCAGATCGGCGCCAGCGTGCAGTTCTCCAGCACGGTGAGATGCGGAAACAGGTTGAAATGCTGGAACACCATGCCGACCTCGCGGCGCACTTCGTCGATCTTCTTGAGGTCGTTGGTCAACTCGACGCCGTCGACGATGATCTGGCCCTGCTGATGCTCCTCGAGCCGGTTGATGCAGCGGATCATGGTGGATTTGCCGGAGCCGGACGGCCCGCAGATCACGATGCGCTCCTTGCCGCTCACCTTCAGATTGATGTCGCGCAACACGTGGAACTCGCCGTACCACTTGTTCATGCCGATGAGTTCGACCGCCACGGCGTTCTTGAGCTGCGTCGGCTTGAGCAGCGCGGTATTACCGGTGGGGTTCATAACGGCACCTCATGCGCTAGCGTTTATCGGCCTTGCCGAGTCGGGCTTCCATGGCGCGGGCATAGCGCGACATGGCGTAGCAAAAGATCAGGTAGAACATCGCCGCCACCGCATAGCCGGTCGCGCTGGTCACCGGCGCCGCCCATTTCGGATCGATGCGCGAGACTTCAACCGTATGCAGGAAGTCGAACAGGCCGACGATGAAAACCAGCGTGGTATCCTTGAACAGGCCGATATAGGTGTTGACGATATTCGGAATGGTGATCTTGAGCGCCTGCGGCAGGACGATGAGCCCCATCATCTGCCAATAGCCGAGACCGACCGCCATGGCGCCTTCGAACTGCCCCTTGGGGATAGCTTGCAAGCCGGCGCGCACCACCTCCGCCATATAGGCCGAGGCAAACAAAGCGATACCGACCAGAGCGCGCAGCAGCTTGTCGGGCGACAACTCCTCCGGCACGAACAGCGGCAGCATTACGCTCGCCATGAACAAAACCGTCACCAGCGGCACGCCGCGGACGAACTCGATGAAGATCACCGAAAACAGCCGCACCGCGGGCATGCGGGAACGCCGGCCGAGCGCCAGCAAAATGCCGAACGGCAGCGACACCACAATGCCGACCGAGGCGACCACGATGGTCACCAGAATGCCGCCCCACAGCACGGTGTCGACCGGCTGCAATCCGATCAACTTCCAGCCGGTCAGCAGGATTAACGAAGCGTTCGGCAGCACGATGAAGAAATAGACCGCGCCGAGGCCGCGGCGCGGCGCTTCCAGCCAGAGCATCCACACCACGCCGATGGCCAGCAACACGAAGAAGACGTCGACACGCCAGCGTTCGGAAATCGGGTAGGAACCATAGACGAAATAGGGCCAGCGCTCCCAGACGAACGGCCAGCAGGCACCGATTTCGCGATGCTGGACGACTTCGCGACAGGCGTCGCGGTCGGCGCCGGTCCATACCGCGTCGATCAGCAGGAACTTGATGAGATCCGGGATGATCCAAAGCAGCAGCAGTGAAATCAGTATTGTCAGGACGATGTTGAATTTCGTCGAAACTAGGTTTTCGCGCAGCCAGCCGAGCGCGCCACGCATGGCCAGTGGCGCCGGCTTCGCCTCGATGGTGGCGCCGCGGACAAATCTTATTTCCGCAACAGCGAGATCGCCTTCCGACATGGTCATGGCGCCGCCCTCACCTTTCCACCAGCGCGATGCGGCTGTTGTAGATGTTCATCAGCAGCGAGGTGGTGAGACTGATGGTGAGATAGACCGCCATGGTGATGGCGACGACTTCGACCGCCTGGCCGGTCTGGTTCAGCACCGTGCCGGTGAAAACCTGCACCAGGTCCGGGTAGCCGATAGCCACCGCCAGCGTGGAATTCTTAGTCAGGTTCAGGTATTGGCTGGTGAGCGGCGGGATAATGACGCGCATCGCCTGCGGCACCACGATCAGCCGCAAGGTCGGCGGGCCGCGCAAGCCGAGCGAATAGGCCGCCTCGGTCTGGCCGCGCGACACCGCGAGAATTCCGGCGCGCACCACTTCGGCGATGAAGGCGGCGGTGTAGATCGACAGTCCGAACAGCAGCGCTGCGAATTCCGGCAGGATCTCGATGCCGCCGGCGATATTGAAGCGGGCGACTTGCGGATAGTTGAAGCTGAGTGGGAAACCGTTCAGCGCGAACACGGCGAGCGGCAAGCCCACCACCAGCGCGAGCGCCACCGAGAAGACCGGCGCTTGCGCTCCAGTGCTCTCCTGCCGCTTGCGCGCCCAGATATAAAAACCGATCGAGGCGATGATGCCGAAAAAGAACGCGGCCAGCACCCAATTGAAGCCATGGAGGTACACTGGCTGCGGCAGGAACAGCCCGCGATTATTGAGAAATGCGCCGCCCGGGACGTGGATGCTGTCGCGAATGGCCGGCAGCGCCTTGAGCACGGCGTTGTACCAGAACAGCAATTGCAGCAGCAGCGGGATATTGCGGATGGTCTCGACATAGCCGGCGGCGCTTTTGGCCACCAGCCAATTGCTCGACAGCCGCGCGATGCCGACGATGAAGCCGAGAATGGTCGCGAAGATAATTCCGAGTCCGGCCACCAGCAGGGTGTTGAGCAGGCCGACCCAGAAGGCGCGGCCATAGGTGGAGGACTGCGAATTATATTCGATCAGCGTCTGGCTGATATCGAAGCCGGCATTGGTGTTCCAAAAGCCAAATCCGGAGGCGATATGCGCGCGCTCGAGATTTGCGATGGCATTGCTTGCGGCGGCGTAGACGAGAAATCCGATCACCGCGCAAAGCGCGACCTGATAGCCGACGCTTCGGACCTTGGGGTCGTTATAGAACGCGACCCGCGCGGGGCGCGGCCCCGCCGGAAGGTCAATCGACATCTACCCCTCGTCGGCTCGGCATCACGACGCCGCCCCACGGCGCCTCTATGCCGAACCGCCGCGACGGAACTTAGCCGCGGCGGTTCGGAATCGTTTCTTCGATCAGCGAATCGGCGGCGCGTATTGGATGCCGCCCTTGTTCCACAACTTGTTCAGGCCGCGGTCAATCTTCAGCGGCGAGCCGGAACCGACATTGCGATCGAACACTTCGCCGTAATTGCCGACGAGCTTGACGATGTGAACTGCCCAATCCTTGGTCAGGCCAAGCTGCTCGCCGTAATTGCCTTCGGTGCCGACGAAGCGCTTGATTTCCGGATTGGTCGACTTGGTCATTTCGTCGATGTTCTTCTGCGTGATGTTCAACTCTTCGGCGTTGATCATCGCGAACAGCACCCATTTGACGATGTCGAACCACTGGTCGTCACCGTGACGGACCGCCGGGCCAAGCGGCTCCTTGGAGATGATTTCCGGCAGCACGATGTGATCGTTGGAATTGGCGACCCGCAAGCGTTCGGCGTAGAGACCGGAAGCGTCGGTGGTGTAGGCATCGCACCGTCCGGCATCATAAGCCTTGATCGCTTCGTTCGCGGTCGCGAAAGTCACGGTCTTTACCTGCATCTTATGGGCGCGGAAGAAATCCGCCAGGTTGAGCTCTGTCGTGGTGCCCTGCTGCACGCACACGGACGCGTCGCCAAGTTCCAGCGCCGAGTTCACTTTCAGCGATTTGCGCACCATGAAGCCCTGGCCGTCGTAATAATCGACGCCGGTGAAGTTGAGCCCGAGCTGGGTATCGCGCGAACTGGTCCAGGTGGTGTTGCGCATCAGCACGTCGACCTCACCGGACTGCAGCGCGGTGAAGCGATCCTTTGCCGACAGCGGCACGAACTTGACCTTACTGATGTCGTTAAAGATCGCGGCAGCGACCGCGCGGCAGACATCGACGTCGAGGCCGGTCCATTTACCTTGCGCGTCCGGCAGGCCGAAGCCCGCAAGCGTGCCGTTGGACCCGCAATTCAGCATGCCGCGATCCTTCACGGCTTTCAGCGTCTGGGCGGATGCGCCCTGCGCGACGAAGATGACAGCAAGTGCGAGAATACTCACAAGGCGTTTCATGACGCGGTCCCTCTGGCGCAAATTCGGTTATGGAGCCCTTGCGGATCGGCCAAATAGGTGCGCCATCGGCGAGCGTCGGCCTCGCGTGGACAGCGTCAGTCCCTGGCTTTTTCCCCAAGTCCCCGTGACAGCTTGCATCTCAGAACGAACGGGTCCCAAGGTCAAGGGGTTGACGGCTGCGGCCACTGCGGACGTATATGCCGATCCGCGCCGCGATTGCGCGCGCCCCATGAGATCGAACCCCCGGACCGCCATGGCTAAGCCGCCCAAAACCCCGCTCAAGCCGGAAACCCTGCTGGTCACTGCCGGCCGCGACACCAAAGGCCAGCACGGCTTCGTCAATCCCGCCGTCTATCACGCCTCGACGGTGCTTTATCCGACCGCCGAAGATCAGGTCGCCCACCGCGCCCGCTACCAATACGGCCGCCGTGGCACCCCGACCTCGGAGGCGCTGGAGGGCGCGTTACGCGCCCTCGACGGCGAAGGATGCGCCGGGGTTGCCTTGCTGCCGTCGGGGCTGGCGGCGATTTCGACCGCCCTGCTCGCGGTCTTGGGCTCCGGCGACCACCTCCTGGTCACCGACAGCATCTACCGGCCAACCCGCAACTTCTGCGAGGGGTTGTTCAAACGCATGGGCGTGCAAACGACTTATTACGACCCCCTGATCGGCGCGGACATCGCCAAGCTTTTCAAGCCGAACACCAAGGCGGTGTTCGTCGAAGCGCCCGGTTCGCAGAGCTTCGAGATGCAGGATATTCCGGCCATCGCCAAAGTCGCGCACGACAAGGGCGCGCTCGTGCTGATGGACAATACCTGGGCGACACCGCTTTATTTCCGTGCCTTCGAGAAAGGCGTCGATCTGTCGATCCAGGCCGGCACCAAATATATCGGCGGCCATTCCGACATCATGTTCGGCTGTGTGTCGGCTAATGCGGCGACGCTACCGGCGCTGAAGACCGCGATGAGCAATCTCGGCCTTTGTGTCGGGCCCGACGACATGTTCCTCGCGCTGCGCGGCCTGCGCACGCTTGCGGTGCGCCTTGCACGGCACAATCAGTCGGGCCTCGCGATCGCGCGCTGGCTCGAGCAACGACCGGAGGTCTTGCGCGTGTTGCATCCGGCGCTCGAAAGCGACCCCGGCCACGCAATCTGGAAGCGCGACTTCACCGGCGCCTGCGGGCTGTTCAGCATCGTGCTCAAGCCTACAAGCGAAAAATCGGTTCACGCTTTCATGAACGCGCTGGCATTGTTCGGCATGGGCTATTCATGGGGCGGCTTCGAAAGCCTGGTGATTCTGTTCGACTGCGCGGAATATCGAACCGCCACCACCTGGGCGCCCGGCGGCCCAACGCTGCGCTTTCACATCGGCCTGGAAGACCCCGGCGACCTGATCGCCGATCTCGAAGCCGGCTTTGCGGCGCTGGCGGCGGCGAACGCGTAAAATTCGCGCCTCGCACCGCCAAGCTTCGCAAGAAGCTTGGCGGATTCGTTCATGCCACCGCACCCTGCCCGCCGCTGCGCAGTACGAATTGCAGATTGCGCAGATAGACGAACACGCCGAACGCTTGCCCAATGATGAACACCGGATCTTTGCGATACAGCGCGTAGCCGAGCAACATGATACCGCCGCCGATCGAGAATACCCAGAACGCGGTCGGCACCACGCTTCTGCCGGCGCGCTCGGAGGCGATCCACTGCACCACGAAGCGCATGGCGAATAATATTTGCGCGACATAGCCGATCAGAATTCCCCAATCGGCGTTGCCGATGAACACGTCTTGCAGATAGCCGCCGACGGCGCTCGCGATATCGATCAGCATTTGAGTTTAGTCCTCCGAAATTTCCACAACACGCTTCTTGCGGCGGATCAGCCACCACACGCCGGCCAGATCGAGGATGCCGACCCAAAGCCTGTCCCATAGTCCGTAATTCGACACGCCGGCGCCGCGCGGCCTATCGACCACATCGACATAACCGATCTCATCGCCGTCGCGCCGTACCAGCGCCGGCAGGAAACGATGCAAGCCATCGAAATAAGGCAACGCTAGGAACATATCGCGGCGGAACGCCTTGAGCCCGCAGCCGGTATCGCGGGTGCCGTCGCGCAGCACCGCGCCGCGCACCGCATTGGCGATACGCGACTGCAGTTTCTTGAACCCGCCGCCCTTGCGCCCGATCCGTTGAGCCGCAATCAACCCGACGCGCGGTGCGCCCGCCTCGAGCGTGCGCACCATAGCCGGAATAAAGGCGGGATCGTTCTGTCCGTCGCCGTCGAGCGTCACGATTAACGGCGCGCGCGACGCGGCCACCCCGCTGCGCACCGCCGCCGACTGGCCGCAGGATTGCTTGTGGCGAACCCGGCGCAGCCAGGGATGCAAACCCATCAGCCGCTTGAGCTCGGCCTCGGTGCCATCGCTGGAGCCGTCGTTGACGTAGATCACCTCGAAACGCCATTGGCCATCGAGCGCGGCCGCGATTTCCATCGCCAGCGGGGCGATATTGCCGGCCTCGTTGCGCACCGGCACAACGACAGACACAGCCGGATCGTTCGTGTTCATTCTGCTGTTTCCGTCCGCGCAAGCTGGGGCGTCTGTTCCTGAAAACTGGGAGCCGGTTTCCGGATAAGATCGTGCGCCATCATTTATTGCGCCAATAGCTCGCGGGCAACAGCCTTGACCCGCCGCGGCGATGGACCGGGAAACTGGTGCAGGCCGCCGTCCGGCCCAGCCGAGAAGCCAAGCAGCCTGAGCGCAAAATAGCGGCGCACCATGAGCGCGCCGGCCACACCGACCAGCGCGCCGGCCAGCACATCGGTCGGGTAATGCGCCGTCACGACCACCCGGCTGATCGCAATCAGCAGCGCATAGATCAGTAAAATTGTGCGTGCGCGCGGCCACAGCGAGCCGAACACCACCAGCACCGAAAACGCCGTGGTGGCATGGCCGGACGGCAGGCCGGCATAGGCGGCCGGCCAACTGAACGGGCTGAACAGGAACGGATCGACGCTGCCGCCGACGCCTGGCCGCGCACGTCCGAAAATATGTTTCAGGATATTCGTGAACAGGCCCGGCACAGCAATCGCAACGAATAGAAATCCGACGCGGGCCATTATGGCCGCAAGCACAGCCTGCGACATGCGCGTGAGGCTCCGCGGAAGAGCGGCGAGCGCCAGAAACAGAATACCGAGCGGCCAGAGAAACCAGCCCGACTTGCCAAAGTCGGTAATCCAATCGAAAGACGATATTACCCAGCGCGGCAATCGTTTGACTGCGTTGATCGCAGCAGCATCGACAAAAATCATGCCAAGCAGGAACACGGCGACGAACACCGCCACCGCGATGGCAAGCTGTTGCGGCCGCAGCGGCCATGGCCGCGGCGGATGGGGTTTCGCCCGGCGCACCAGTATCGCAAGCGCCCCCGCCACATTGCCGGCGCAACGACGCAACGCCGATGCGGCCACACCGCCATCTTGCGATTTAATCTCGTTGGCCGCGGTCATGGCGTTGCCATCGAGCGGAATAGCGCCAAACTGACCTGCCGCCCGTTGCTGATATTGTAGCCTTCGATGCGCCGGACCAGCATGTAACGCAATCCGATCGCATCGGCGCGCTGCACGAAGCTGCGCTCACTGCGCGGATCGATCAACGCGAAATGACACGGCCCTGCGCGCAGGAATTCGGCGGTGTCGGCGGCATCGGTGAAGTGCGTGTCGGTGCCAAGCATGAACACCAGGCTCGGCTCCTGATAGGCGAAGGTGGCCGCCACGTGTGGCGTTTCACATCCCGTGCCACGCACTTCATCCGCAATCAGCGCGCTTGGAAAAAGCGATGGCAGCGCGGGAAACGTCACCGCATAAATGGCGATGGCGACAAACACCGACGCGATCATGCCGCGCAATAATGAGCGCTCGGCGCCGTCAACCTCATACAGCCACCAGGCGAACAGGCCGAAAATCAACGCCGCCGCGGCGAACGGCCAGACCACGAGGCCGAGGTCGCGGCCGATGGCGACGAAACCGACCCCGACCGCGATCGCGATGGCGGCTGGAAAGATGAACCAGCTGACAGTGCCGCGCATCAGCCAGCGCGCCTTGCTGAGGCCGCCCTTCTCCAGGATGCCGGCGATCAAGATGGCGATGGCGGGATAAAGCGGCAGGACATAATGCGGTAGCTTGGTCATCACCGCTTCGAACACAAGCCACGACGGTATCAGCCAGGCGAGCAGGAACTGCGCGCCGGGCTCGCGCCGCGCCCTCCACACCATTGGCGCGGCCAGACCCGCCAGCACCGCTCCCGGCCAGAACGTCACCCAGAACAGAACGAAGTATAATCCCGGCGGCGCGCCATGGGCTTCCTGACCGCTGGTGATCTTGGCCAGCATGTCCTGTCCAATCGACTGGACGAAAAAACTGTCGCCGGCCTTGGCAACGATTGCCACGAACCATGGCAGCACCAGAACAAATAGCCAGGCGAGCCCCGCCAGTGGCCGAAGCTTCCAGACCCAGCGCCCCGAACGATCGGTAATCGACAGTGCGAGCGCGGCGAGCCCGACAAACATCAGGATCAGCGGCCCTTTGAGCATGACACCGCCGGCAAGCGCGGTCCACAGGATCGCCGGCATTGCCCAGCCGGCGCTTTCATCCGGCGCCCGCCGGGAATTGAGATAAATGCGCGCCATTGCGCCCATCGCCGCCACACAGGTGAGCAACAGCATGGCGTCGGTCTTGGCGAGCCGCGCCTCGACGCCGAGCAGAACAGAGCTTGCCATCATCAGACCGGCGAGCAGCGCGGCGCGGCGGCCGACAAAGGCGAGCGCGGTCCAATAGGTCAGCAATACCGCGCCGATCGCGCCGGCGAGCGAAGGCAGGCGGTAGAGCCAGATGGTGGTGCGCGCATTTGCAACGCCGAGCACCTCTCCGGTTTTCACAGCAAGTGCCTGCATCCAATAGATGCCGACCGGTTTCTTATAGCGGACCTCGTCCTGGAACCGAATATCGACATATTCGCCGCGCTCCAGCATCTGCTTGGTGGCTTGCGCAAAGCGCGCTTCGTCGCGATCGACCGGTGGAATCTGGAAAAAGCCCGGCAGAAACGCGATCAGCGAAAAGACAACGAGCAGCGCCGCCGCGCGGCCGTGCGAGATAGTGGCAAAATCGAGCACGGCTAACAGACCCCGCGTCGGGGCGATCGTTTGCGGTGCGTCGTCGGCGGTCGTGCTCATGGCTCGCTTCGATTGCGAATGAAATGATTCCACGGCTTTCGCCGGACCATAAAGACATGGCCTGAGTCTGTCATTCGCGCCACTACTGGACCCGCACCATGACGCTGTCGGCGGCGCCGCGCGCATCCATCACTGTCAGCCGCACGAAGCCTGGACCGTCGGGCTGAAAGAATAGGGTGCGGCGGCCACCTTGCGAGCCCAGCGGCACGCCGTTGACCATGACCGTGAGCGGCGCCCGCCCGCCGGCGATCTTGAGCGCGACCGGCGCTGGCGCGCGGCCCATGGCGAGTTCCAGGCGCGCGCCGTCGGGCGGAAACATGATGCGTGGCGGCTCAGTCGCTTCACCCGGCCCAACCGCGGAACTAAACCGCTGCAGCGGCGGCGGCAGCTTGGCATTGCTGGCATAGATGGCGCCCTTGGGCGCGCGCGGCAGCGGCGCCGGCGTCAGTCCCGACCGCGCAAAGACATCGAACAGGATGGGCGCGGCGGCGGCGCGGCCAACGAGCCCAGGTACCGGCGCACCATCCGGCCGCCCGACCCATACCCCCACCGTCATGCGGCCATCGAACCCAACCGACCAGGCATCACGATAGCCATAGGATGTGCCGGTCTTGAAGGCGATCCGCCCATGCGGCGCATTGTCCGGCGGCGGCGCGCCAATCAGAATATTGCCCACGTACCAGGCGGCGACCGGATCGAGCAGCCGGCGCGGGCTGGCGGCGGCCTCACCCTCCCGCTCGATCAGTGGCATCGCGAGGCCGCCGCGCGCCAGCCCGGCATAGAGCATGACCAGATCGTTGAGCCGGATGCCGACGCCGCCAAGCCCCATGGCGAGACCCGGCGCTTCGCCCTTGGGCAGCACCAGCGCGGCGCCCGCTTGTGCCAGTCGTGCGCTCAAGCGATTGACGCCAACCTTGCCGAGCACGGCAATGGCGGGAACATTGAGCGACAATTGCAGCGCACGGCGCACGGTGACCGTGCCTTGAAACGTGAGGTCGAAATTTTCCGGCGTATAGTTTCCGTACCGCGCCGGCCGGTCATCGATAAGGGTTTCCGGATGCAGCAAGCCATCCTCGAAACCGAGGCCATAGATGAACGGTTTCAGCGTTGAGCCCGGCGAGCGCAAGGCGCTTGTCATGTCAACCTGGCCGGCGCGGCGCGCATCGAAATAATCGGCCGAGGCAATGCGCGCTCGCACTTCGCCGCTGGCATTGTCAACCGCAAGAATTGCGACTGAAATATTGGGCCCCAGCGCGCGCGCCCGCTCGCGCGCGAGTTCCTCCAGGGTCTTCTGCAACGACGCATCGATGGTAAGCCGGTGAACGCTGCGTCCAGGCTCGGCGGCGACGATCTCATCGGCGGCATGCGGCGCCAGTATCGGCATTTTCTTGCGCCCGTGTGGCACTGGTTCGAATTTTGCGCGGACGACTTCATCGAGCGGCACCGCACCCGCCGCGGCCGCGCGGTCGAGCACGCGGTCGCGCGCCGCCCGCGCAGCTTTCGGATAACGATCCGGCCGGCGCAGTTCGGGCGACTGCGGTAATGCCACCAGAAGAGCGGCTTCGGCCAGCGACAGCCGTTTCGGCTCCTTGCCGAAATAGGCAAGGGACGCCGCGCGGATTCCTTCGAGGTTGCCGCCATAGGGAGCAAGCCTCAGATAGAGCGACAGGATTTGCTCCTTGTCGAGCGCGTGTTCGAGCTCGAATGCGCGCGTGATCTGGCGCAGCTTGGCGGAAAGGCTGCGATGTTCGCGCGGCTCCAGCAGCCGCGCCACTTGCATGGTGATCGTCGAGCCGCCGGAGACGATATGACCGCTAGCGGCGAATTGCATGACGGCGCGCGCCATTGCCATCGGGTCGACGCCGTGGTGCGTAGGGAAACGTTTGTCTTCATACGCGTAGAGCAATTTCAGAAACCGCGGATCGACATCCTTCTCGCTCGCCGGCAGCCGCCAGCGCCCGGCACGGGTGGCATAGGCGCGCAACAGCCGTCCCTCGCGGTCGAGCACGACATGGGAATATTCCATATCCTTGCCGAGCGGCGCGCGGCCAAGCGAATAGACCGACGCCACACCGGCAAACGCGGCGATCAAAGCCGCGCCGGCTAGGCTTCCAACGATCAGACGCCGGCGTGTCATTTGGCGGCCGAAACCTCGATGCTACCGGTGGCAGTGCGGCCGAACCGGTCGGGCCGGTACATATCCTCCACGATCGCCTGCGGCAGCACATAGCGCCCCGGCGACACCGCGCGCACCACATAGGCGACCGTGAATACCGGCGGCGAATCCTGCTTGCGGTCAAACGCCGCTGTGAACCGGTCATCGCGGAACTCGGTATGCACCGGCTCAACGGCGTCAGCGATCCAGTCCAGCGTGCCGGTCTCGCCCGAAGACACCAGTCTCGGATTGTCGATCTCGAAGCCTGCGGGCAGATAGTCGGCGACGATGACGCGGCCGAATTGCGGCTGCGGCTCGGTCATTTTCAACACCACCACGAAGCGCTGGTTCTGCCTGGCCTTGGCAGGATCGGCGGCCTCGCCGCTGAGCGTGTGGTAGCTGCGCTCGATCTTGAAGCCGCGCTCGGCGGCCGGTTCGGGTGTGAGCGGCGCACCGCTCACCGACACCACCGCCTGCACGGCGCCCTCGCCCTGGTCGGTGACCGCCAGCGGCTCGGCAAGCTCGCCGGCGCGCAGGCTGCGATAATAAGCGCCCTGCCGAGTCTCGCCGTTCACCTTGAGCGATATCGCATTGAGTTGCTTGGCGAGCGCGCGGGCAGCCAGCACCAGCCAGGCGTCTTCCTGGGTCGAGGTTAAGGCCGACAGCGTGCGCGCGGCGTCGATGCGAGCAATCGCACTGTCGATCGTCTTTTGCGGCGCGCGGCCTTCCGAGGCGAGCGTCACCAGCGCCGCGGCGTCGCGCAGCGCCGAGCCGAAATCGGCGCGCCCGAGCTCCAGTTTGGGTTGCGGCGCAATCGCATCGAGCGCGGCGAGATAGACGTGATCTGAGCGCGTCTTGTCGCCGAGCATGCCGAGCGCCGCGGCGATCTGCGCCTTGCCGATCGGCGTCACTACGTCGGAGAGTTTCACGTCGGCGATGTAACGCAGGTCGCCGATCGGCGCCGCGCCGTTGCGCGCCAGTATATAGAGCGCATAGGCCAGTTCGCGGCCGCCGGTCTTGCCAGGCTCCGGCGCCGAGGCGACGTAATTGCGCAGACGGTCGATGGCCAGCGTGAACGCCGTTTTCGGCACTTCGAAGCCGCGCTCACGCGCACGCGTGAGGAAGTCGGTGACATAGGCATCGAGCCAGGCATCCTCGCCGCCGACCGACCAAAGGCCGAACGAACCGTTCGAACCTTGCCGCGCCAGCAGACGCGCGATGGCATCCTTGATGCGCGCATCGATCTCACCGTCGGGCGCGAGCTTGGCCTGCGCCGCCAGTTCGTTGACGTAGAGCATCGCCACCGCCCGGCTCGCGATCTGCTCCGAGCAGCCGAACGGATAGCGGTCGAGCGCGTTGAGCAATGTGGCGGCATCGAGCGAAGTCGAAACCGCGACCGACAAGGCCACCCGGCCGGTGCCGGGCACGAAGTCGGCGAACAGGTCGCGCGACAAGGTGAGCGTTTCGCCCTTGGCCAGCGAGCGCACGCTTCGACGCGTCAGGATTTGCGTGGCGGGACGCACATCGAGCGCGTAGGCCCGTTCGAGCGCAAAGCCATCCGGCCCGCTCACGCTCACCGTGAGCGTGCTGGCGCCCGAGCCAGACGCCGTCACCGGCACCGAGACGCGGCCACGCTGCTTGGCGGCAAGATTGAGCGTCGCCGGCTTGCCGCCGTCGATTTTCACCGTACCGTCCGCGCTGACGGCGACATTAAAGCCGCCAGCCGCACCCTCGACATTGTCGAGCTCGATCTGCACGGCGCCGTGATCGCCGCTGCGCAGGAAACGGGGAAGCGTTGCCGTAAGCACCACCGGATCGCGCACCACCACATCGGCGGTCGCCTTGCCGACTTTGTCCTTGCTCCAGGCCACCGCCATAACGCGCACGGTGCCGGTAAATGCAGGTATATCGAAATTCACCTGGGCAGTGCCGTCGGGGCCGACGCGCACGATGCCGGAATAGAGCGCCAGCGGCGCCTGCGTCGGCGGCGAGCCGGTGAGTTCCGCGCCGCCGATATCGCCGCCGGAACGGATCTGCCCGCGCGCGCCCTGCATGCCATCGATCAGCTGGCCGTAGAGATCGCGCACCTCCGCCGTGAGCCGGCGCTGGCCGAGATAGTAGTTGTCGGGCGCCGGCGGCTTGTAACTGGTCAGATTGAGAATGCCGACATCGACCGCGGCCACCACGATGCGCGCGTCCTCGCCGGCGTTAAGACCTGCCACGCGCAGCGGCACGCCGAGCGCGGAATTGGGCCGCAGCATCGCCGGCAGCTTCATGTCGAGCGCCAGCGTGTGCACCGTACGGTCGATTGAGAACCATTGCACGCCGATGGCGCGCCCCGGCATGCGTTGCGCCGGCGCATCGAGCGGGCGGCGCAAGGTGGCCACGAGATAAGCGCCGGTGCCCCACTCCTTGCCGACGTCCAATTTGACTTGCGAGGTGCCGGCTTTGACGTCCTGCGACTGGCTGGCGACCAGGCGGTCGGTGAACACATTGACCGTCAGGCGGCCGGCGGTCGCCGCCGTCACTGCGACGTTCATGGCATCACCGGATTTGTAATCGGTCTTGTCGAGCGCCACTTCGAGCAGGTCGGGCGTGTCGGCGCTCGATTCCGCGTAGAAGCCTGCATCGAAAGTGAGCGACGTGACCGCGCCGTTCGGATCGCCGGTCGACACTTCCAGACGATAGCGGCCCCATTTCACCGGCAGCGACAGCCGCGCCGGCTTGTCGGCAGCAAGGTCGAGCGCGCCATTGGCGACGCGCTCACTGCGCTTGACCGGCTCGAATTCCCATTGGCCGTTCTGGCGATACCATTGATAGCGGGTTTCGACTTTGAGCAGTTCGTAGCGCAGACCATTGTGCGCGACGGTCTTGCCGTCGGGCGTCACCATCGCCACGTCGAAATCGGCATTGGCGCCGTCGGCGAGCGAGCGGCCGGAGAATGCAGGCTTAACGCCAATCATTGCGGCATCCGGCCTCACGGCAAGCGTCAGCTTGCGCTCGACCGCGCGACCGCCGGATTCCGCCATGCTCACGGTGATCTGCGCCTCCAACGGGCGGCTCGTTACTGGAATCTTGTCGAGCTTGACTGTGATGCTCGCTTTGCCGGCAGCGTCGGTGTCAGGCAGATCGGACAGTTCCTCGCGCACCGCCGTCACCTCGTCGTCAGCAAGCCCGAAGGCATAGCCGGCAAAGCCCGGCCGTTCCTTGGCGGCGGCAATTGTCACCTGGCCTGCGAGTTCGAGATTCGACGCCGGCGCGCCATAGAGGAAATGTCCGTCCAGGGTCACTTGCGCCGGCGCCCTGCGAGAAATGAACTTTGCCGCCGAGCTAAGCTCGAATTCGACGCGGTCGGCCACATAGTCCTCGACCATGAAAGTGGTCTCGCCGACCGGCGGCCGTTTGGGATCGGTAAAGGCGCGCACGCGCCAAGTGCCGGTCGAGGCGGTCTTGACGATCGGCACGCTTAACGAGCGGCCGCCGAGGCCCTGGTCGGGCGTCAAGACGCGGCGGTATTCGACGCCATCCGGCCGCTCGACCACCAGCGTGAGCGGCGCGTCGGTTGCGGCTACCCCGCGCGCATCGCGCAGCAGCGCGGTCACTTCGACGGTTTCGCCGGTGCGGTAGACGCCGCGCTCGGTATAGACGAAGGCATCGAGCCCCACTGGGACCGGCCGGCCGGCGACGCCGCGATCGGACAGATCGAAGGCCGGCGATTTCAGGCTGAGAAACGCATAATCGGCCTTTTCGCTGGCAACGACGGCGGCGGGCGCAAGACCGCCCTCACCGCGCGCCAGGCCGGCCTCGAAATGCGCCATGCCGTTCTTGTCGGTCGTGCGCACCGCCAGCACTTCATTATTGCGCGCGATCAGCCGGGCCTCGACCTGGCCGCGCGGCTCGGCGCTCGCCAGCGAATGGATGAACACGTCGATGCCGTCATGGGCGCTATAGGCGGTCAGCCCCAGGTCCGAGACGATGAACCACTGGGTGGCGAGTTGCGCGTAGTCGTCGGACACCACGCCTTTTGGCGCAGCCGTCATGGCATAGACGCCGGCGCCGAGGTCGTGCAGCGCCTCGCCGACCGGAAAAGCGGTAGTGACCTCGGTGTTGAGCTTCTGCTCGACGGCAAGTTCGCCGCTCCACACCTTGGCGCCACGTTCGCCGGCGATGCGCTCGGCCTCGTTGCGGCTCAGGTTGCGCTGGAAGTCGTAGCCGAACACCGTGTCGATCAGATTGCGATCGCCGATGCGATAGATCGAAAGCTCGACTGCGTCGGTGTTCACGCTGAGCAGCGGAATGCCGCGCTGGCCGCTACGCGGCAGCACATAGGCCTTGCCGGAAAAGCGCGCGAACGGCTTGCGATCGCGCACGAAGATGGTGAACTCGGCCGACTTCGCCAATGTCTCGCGCACCACCGACGGCAGGCCGGCGCGCAGCGTAATCGTATAGCGCTCGCCATGCTTGAGGCCTTCGACGCAGAGCTGCCGCTCATTGGCGGAAATCGCCGGCTTGTCCTGCCCGGCGACAGCAATGTATGGCGAGAAATCGGTGCGCTTACCGGGCAAGTTTTCCGAGAACTGGAAGCAGGCGCGCGGCGAGATCGCATCAGAATCGACGGAATAATTCAGGTAGCGGAAGCCATGCTCGATGCGCAGCCGTTCATACTGGCCGCGCAAATCGGCTGTCTCGCGCAGATCGAGCGACAGCAGCATGGTATCGAGCGCCGCCCGCCACTGCTTGCGATCGGCGAGTGTGCGGCCAAGCACCGCCAAGCTATCGGATTCCAGATTGCGGTCGCCGGCGCGCCGATAGGCGATATAGGCCGCGGTCGAGGCACGATCGAGCAGCAGCGCCTTTTCGCGGTCGTCGCGTGGGCGGATCTGCAGCACCGTGCGCGCCAGCCGCAGCCAGCCGGCCGCATCGGCGGGCGCCACGGTGACAAGCTGGCCGAGCACCGTCATGCCGGTGCGAAAATCGTTTTTCTGAAAGGCGGCGTCGGCCTCGCGCCGCAGCGTCGCGGCCGTCTTGCTCACCGTGCCCGCATCGCTCTTGATCTGGGCTTCAAGCTTGATCGCCGCATCGCCAAGATCCTTGCGCTCGAAAGCCTTGTCGGCGGCCAGACCCGGAACGGCGGCAAGGGTCAGAAGCGCGGCAGCAAAAGTGCCGAAAAACCCGGCGCGAATCGACATCAGCATGGGAATCCTCCGAAGCGGCGAACCACTATCATTGCAGTTCCCGATGGTGTCGAGGTCATGACCGTTAGCGCGGATAGTCACAAGATGGCAGCGAGCGGTGGCGGCAATGGCCGGACTGGGCCAACATCAATGCGCTTCGCCAAACGACTGCATCTTTTTCCTCATAAACTAGATTAACTAGTGTAATAAGCATCCCTAAGCTATTTATTTTCCTTAAGAATATTGATTTTCAGTCGAATCCTGGCGGCCGCGGCATTGGCATCGCCTGTTCGATCGCCCGGGCTGCCCGCAGCACGACGGCGTCGGCGCCGAGTCGGCCGACGATCTGCACTCCCATCGGCAGGCCATCGCCCGCCAGCCCGCAGGGCACGGAGGCTGCCGGCTGTTGCGTCAGGTTGAAGGGATAGGTGTAGGGCGACCAGTTGATCCAATCGTCGCCGAAGCTGCCGTCGTCCGGCGCCACCAGCCCCACCTTCAGCGCGGTGACCGGCATGGCCGGCGTCAGCAGCAGGTCGTAGCGCTCGTGGAAGGCCAACATGGCGATATGCAGATCGACGCGCGCGTTGTAAGCGGCGATGTAGTCGCCGGCGGTGAAGCGCCGTCCGCGCTCGGCGATATCGAGCAGGCCCGCATCCATCTCGGCGCGGCGCGCCGGCTCAACCGCGTCGACCAGCGCCGCCATCACCGGCCACCACATGGCGCGGATCATGGCGGCGCAGCGATCGAGCGGCGGATCGGCCTCGCTGACGATGGCGCCCTGCTCTTGCAGGAGGCGCGCCACCTTGCGCGTGGCCGCCTCGATCTCCGGATCGAGCTTCACGACATGACCGAGGCGGGTCGACAGCGCGACGCGCAATCCGCGCACGCCCGCGTCCAGCCCATCGGTGAAATCCGGCGCGGGAGTATTCCACGCAGTCATGTCGCGCGCGTCGGGCTGCGCGATCACCGATAGCATCAGCGCGGCGTCGGCCACACGGCGCACAATCGGGCCCTGATGAGCGAGCACGTTGAGCGCGGACGGCGGGTAAGTCGGCACCCGACCGTAGCTTGGCTTCATGCCGAAAATGCCGGTAAACGCCGCCGGGATACGCAAACTACCGGCCCCATCGGTGCCGAGATGCAGCACACCCAAGCCCAGCAAGGCGGCCACCGCGCCGCCGCCGGTCGAACCGCCCGGGGTGTGTTCGGGATTCCATGGATTGCGCGTGATGCCGGTGAGCGGACTGTGGCAAACGCCGATCCAGCCATGCTCGGGCAAGCAGGTTTTGCCGAGGATGATGGCGCCCTGCTCACGCAGGCGCGCGGTCGCGGGCCCGTCGGCAGCGGCGGGCGTCGCCTCGCTGGTTTTTGAGCCGCGCCGGGTGGGCAGGCCTTTCGCCCAAATATTGTCCTTGATCGAGGTCGGCACGCCGTCGATGGCCCCGAGTGGCGCCGCTGCACGCCAGCGTGCCTCGGATTGTTTCGCTGCGGCCAGTACGGCATCCGGCTCGATCGGGAGAAAGGCATTGAGACCGGCATGCCGCTCGATGCGGGCCAGAACGTCGCGGGCAACCTCCAGCGGCGAAAGCTCGCCGCGCCGGTAGGCGTCGGTCAACTCCGCGCAGGTCATAGTGGCGATTGTCGTCATGACGGGCCCCGGGGCTTGTCCACGTTAGCCGCGCAAACGCCCACGCGCACCTTTCCATGTGCAGGCGGCACGGGTAAACCACTAGCTGAGACGACCCCGTAGCTCAGTTGGATAGAGCATCAGCCTTCTAAGCTGAGGGTCGCTGGTTCGAATCCAGCCGGGGTCGCCAGTATCTTCAATGACTTAGAACGTGCCCCTCGATTGCGGTTTTTTGCCAAAACCGTATCGGGGTAGCGCTGGGAGTAACGCCAAGTCGAGCTTTCAGAACCGCAACAGCTAATCGAAGTCCCGCATCGAGCGTACCGCAAGCGCGGCCGCTAAATCGCTAAGCGGAAGACGTGATTTATCTTTGACTTTAGCGCGCGTGCGGGGATCGCCGGCCACGACAACGGAGGCCCTCATGGGCGAAAAGAAGCGGAGCTTCTACGGTTGGGGATTTGAGGGGGACGCGGTTTCATCGGAGGAGCTTGGCTGGTTCGAGCGCGCATGGTCTGAGCTTTTTCGCATCGACAGCTTTGCCCCCGCATCCATGCCGCGCGAGTCTGAGATCACGCTGCGAGCGCCACGGGTACCGATACCGACCGCGTTGATGCCATTCTGCTCGACCGACAAATACGATCGTCTGCTTCATTGCTACGGCCGCTCGGTCCACGACCTCGCGCGGATGATTCATCGGCGGGATTTTTCCAATCCGCCCGACGCGGTCGCTTACCCGCGCGACGAGGACGATATCCGCACTGTTCTCGATTGGTGCGGCGCCAAAGACCTCGCCGCGATTCCCTTCGGCGGCGGGTCGAGTGTCGTTGGCGGTGTGAATCCAACCACCGACGAACGCTATCGCGGTTCGGTGACGATCGACCTAAAGCACCTGAACCGCGTGCTCGAAGTCGACAAGACATCTCAGGCGGCGCGCATCCAAGGCGGCGTCCTTGGCCCCGACTTGGAGCGCCAACTCAAGCCCACCGGCCTGACGATGCGTTTCTTTCTGCAGGCCTGGGAGTTCTCATCGCTGGGCGGATGGATCGCTACGCGCGCCGCCGGACACTACGCAACCGTCTATAGTCAAATCGACGACCATGTCGAAAACTTGCGTGTGGTCACTCCGGCCGGGTTGATCGCCACGCGTCGGCTGCCGACCTCGGGAGCCGGGCCGAGCCCCGACCGGCTGTTTCTGGGCTCCGAAGGTGCGCTGGGCATCATCACCGAGGCGTGGGTGCGGCTGCATCGCCGGCCGACATTCCGACTATCCACCACGGTTCGCTTTCGCGATTACGAGAAGGCGGTCGCCGCAGTGCGAACGATCAGCCAAGCCGGGCTGTATCCGGCCAACGCGCGGCTGATCGAGCGCGCTGAGGCCAAATTTACCGAAGCCGGAGACGGCAGCTACGATTTGCTCGTGCTTTCCTTTGAGTCGGCCGACCACCCGCTCGATCCGTGGATGAACCGGGCACTGCAGATTTGCGGCGACTACGGCGGCGAATGGGATCGAGGTGCATTGACCGAGGAAGACTCGCAGCGCCGCGGTGCTGCTGGAAATTGGCGAGACAAGTTCCTGCGCGGCCCCTATCTTCGCGAGCACGCGATTGCGCGCGGTGTGATGCGCGATACCACGGAAAGCTGCATCACGTGGGACCGCTACATGGAGTTCCAGACGCGGGTCAAGGAGGCCACGCTACGCGCGATCCGCGAAGTCACCGGCCGCGCCGGCACATGTACGGTGCGCTTCACACATCTTTATCCGGATGGGCCGGCTCCATATTTCACGTGGCACGCGCTTGGCGACAAAGCCATGTTGGTCGAGCAGTTCTGGGCGATCAAGTCTGCCGCCTCGGAAGCCATGGTCAATGCGGGCGGGACAATCACGCACCATCATGCGCTCGGCCGTGACCACCGGACCTGGTACGACCGCGAGCGGCCCGAGCTGTTTGCGGACGCGTTAAAGGCGGTTAAGCAGCGGTTGGACCCGCACCATGTCTTGAACCCTGGGATTCTGATCGACTTATAAATCTGCCGCCATGAGGTCCCGCATTACGGCACTAAAGGCTGAAATGAGCGCTGCCGCAGGGGATAATTATGCTTCCGATAAATGCAGATCGCGGAAGCAATTCGCCCCCTCGATTAAGACCAAGAACCCTTAACTTGGTGCCATTCAAGACGCCTACGGCCTTCTTGCGGCGGCATTGAGCCGAGCACGCGCATATGTGGTGCATGGACCATGCACAGCATGGTCAGTCAAAGTGGGACCGTGACTTTTTTCTTCTAAGCCGAGGGCCGCCGCTCCGAATCTGGCCAAGATCACAAAATTCCTTCGTTTTTTCATGTATTTAGTGCACATCACGTGACGCTGAGCGCGCGCTGCTCGAAACCCATAATTAACAAGTTTGGCACACCAATACCGGTGACGGATTCCACCTTTGCGATTACTTCAGCGCACTCGAATTCCATGGCCGAGACGCCTGCCCCACCGCCGAGCAAGACCGCCGACAGCGCCGTCGTCGAGTCGCCGCCACTGGTGCCGTCCGGCGCCCCGCTCTGCTATGTGGTCGACGAGGAAGCCAGCATCCGGCACTTTTTGTCGCTGGTGCTGCACGGCTCGGGCATCGACACCTTGGAATTTCCCGACGGCGCGGCCATGCGCAGATCCACCGACAAGCGCGTGCCCTCTCTCATCTTTCATAACATCTCGCTGGACTCCTCCGACGCTATCGATTCGGTGATTACCGTCGGCAAGCGCCGATATCGCGGCGCGATCCAATTGATGAGCAACCGCGGCGCCGCGGTCCTCGATCACGTCAAGAGCATTGGCATCCAGCATAACCTCAACATGCTGCCGGTACTCAAGAAGCCATTTGAGACCGACGCCATCGTCAAGATCATTCAAGATCTCAAGCTCGGCTTGCCGGCGACGCTTGCCGCCCGTCTCGACCTCGACGAGGCGCTAGATAACAAATGGATCGAGTTCTGGTATCAGCCGAAGATCGATCTGCGCAAAAAGCAGCTGGCCGGCGCCGAAGCCTATGCGCGCGCGCGCCATCCGCAGCACGGAATCGTGCTGCCCGGCGCCTTCATGCCCGGCGCTACGGAATCCAGCGTGAGCAAATTGTCGGAGCTCGCTCTGACGAGCGCGCTCAAGGCCGGACTGGCCTTTTCCAAGCTCGGCATCAACCTGCGGCTCACCGTCAACATTCCCGTTCCGGCGCTGGTGAAAATACCGGTCGAGGACATCGTGAAGTCGCATCGCCCGAACATCGACAAATGGTCTGGACTGATCATCGACGTGCCCGAGGAGCAGATCGTCACCGACCTCCCGCTGGCCGTTGAAATCGCCAATCGACTCGAGCTCTGCAATGTGCGGCTCGCCATCGACGATTTCGGCCGCGGCCTCTCGTCACTGGCCAAGCTCGGCGAATTGCCCTTTGCCGAGCTCAAGCTCGATCGCGCTTTTGTCGCCGATTGCGGCACCGACAAGGTCAATGCGCCGCTCTGCAAGACGGTGATCGACCTCGCTCATAATTTCGGCCGTACCGCGGTCGCCATGGGCATCGAAAAAGCCGCCGATGCCGTCGCCTTGGTGAGCATGGGCTGTGACTTCGGTCAGGGCTTCCTGCTCGGGCAACCGATGCCGGAGGATCGCTTCGTCTCACTGCTGCGGCAACGCGCGGCGACGCAGGGACACGCTTTGCCGGCGGGTGCGGTACGCTAAATTACTGATTTTATTGAAATTATAGCGACGAACCGGTTCCCATTTCGCCGTTGATAATGCGAAGGATCATCTTCGGGACAGGTGGCCTTTTCGATCTAAATAAAATCGTCACATTTCCATATCTGAGCGCGCAGATATTTGACAAAAAAACATTTAACGCGCAATTTCCTCCGTCCCCAACGAGTGGTTGTTGGGGCGGGGCTAGATCCAAGATGCGGGTGACGCAAGCAGCGACGTGTGCGCTAACCGTCTTTTTTTCTTTTGGCCGGCGCTCATGCAGGCGCGCAACAGAGCGTCGCCTACGGGCCTTATCCAGTCGAGCAAGCCGATCTTTTCATGCCGGCAGCCGCGCCGACCATGGTAACGGTATGCGTCCATGGCGGGACCTGGATACATGGCGTAGTGTCAGACGGCGCATAGTACTCGACGCGGTTGGATAAGGCGTTGAGTTGATTCATAAAAGCGATTCTTTGCCTGGCAGCGAAGGATCACCCTCATGCAATCGATATTCTCGAACGCCTTATCCAGGTTGGTAGCAAAACACATCGGCCTGT
>JBBRAL010000069.1:0-23322 GCA_038206805.1 Hyphomicrobiales bacterium
CCCGCCCGGGGGCTGGCTGTTGTGGGTGTGGGTGGATCGCGCGGAGCTATAGCGAATCGCGCGCCGGGTGTGGGGGCTGTGACTCATGTGTGGGGCGAACCCCCTCACCCGCCTCGCTTCGCTCGGCACCCTCTCCCTCAAGAGCCTGCCACCGGGCGGGCCGCGCCAGCGGCGCGACCCGGTGGGGAGAGGGGAAGAGAGGTTGCCGCTCGCCAATTGCCACGCACCGGCAAGCGGCCTAAATAAATGCCATGTCCACCCTGCTGATCTCCCACCCCGCCTGCCTCAATCACCTCACGCCGGCCGGCCATCCCGAGCGGCCGGACCGCTTGCGCGCCATCGAGCAGGCGCTGGAGGACGAGCGCTTCCAGACGCTAGCGCGCGAGCAGGCGCCGATGGCGCCGGCCGAGATTATCGCGCTGGTTCACCCGATGGATTACATCGAGGCGCTGCGCGGGGCCGCGCCGCCCGACGGCGAAGACATGGTGCGGCTCGACGCCGACACCTCGATGTCGCCGGGCAGCTTCGAGGCCGCCTTGCGCGGCGCCGGCGGCGCCATGCTGGCGGTCGACGAAGTGATGAACCAGAAGGCGGCCAACGCCTTCGTCGCCATTCGCCCGCCCGGTCATCATGCCGAAGTGGCGCGGCCGATGGGTTTCTGCCTGTTCAACAATGCCGCGATTGCGGCGCGTTATGCGCAGGATCGCTACGGCGCGGAGCGCGTATCGATCGTCGATTTCGACGTGCATCACGGCAACGGCTCGCAGGATATTTTCTGGGCCGACAAGTCGGTGATGTATTGCTCGACGCACGAGATGCCGCTTTATCCCGGCTCCGGCGCGGTGGGCGAGCGCGGCGAGCACAACACTATCGTCAACGCGCCGCTGCGCGCCGGCGACGGCGGCGACCAGTTCCGCGAAGCCTTCGAGAGCGTGATCCTGCCGCGCCTGCGCGCGTTCAAGCCGGACATGCTGGTGATCTCGGCCGGGTTCGATGCCCATACCCGCGATCCGCTCGCCAATCTCAATCTGGTGGAAGCCGACTATGCCTGGGTCACCAAGAAGCTGATGGAGGTCGCCGACGACGGCGCGCAGGGGCGCATCGTCTCGCTGTTGGAAGGCGGCTACGACCTGCAGGGCCTGGCGCGCTCGGTCGCCGCCCATGTCACCGCGCTGATGCGGGGGTGATGTTCCCGTCATTCCGGGACGGCGCTCTTGCGCCGGACCCGGAATCCAGAGCGGCAATACACAGCCTGTGGCTCTGGATTCCGGGTTCGCGGGCAAGCGCCCGCGCCCCGGAATGACGAGTTACCGCGCGGTCAGCCCACCATCGATTGGAAAATCCGCGCCGGTGATGAAGGCCGCCTGGTCCGACAAAAGATAAACGCAGAGATTGGCGATCTCGGCCGGTTGGCCGAGACGGCCGAGCGGAATGTCGGACACCAGTTTCTGCTTCACCGCCTTCGCATCGCGCGTGCCATGGGCGATTTCGTCCACCATCGGACCATCGACAAAGGCCGGACAGACGGCATTGCAGCGCACCGGCGGCTTGTAGCGCGCGCCGTTGAGCGCCACCGATTTGGTCAGCAGCGATACGCCGCCTTTCGACGCGGTATAGGCGGTGAGATTGGGCCCGCCGACCAGGCCCAGGACCGACGACAGGTTGACGATCGAGCCGCCCTGCTTGCGCAACAGCGGGAAGGCGTATTTGCAGCCGAGGAAGGTGCCGTCGAGATTGACCGCGAGCACCCGACGCCAGGTCACAAAGTCGGTTTTCTCGATGCTGCCGACCGCCGCGATGCCGGCGGCATTCACCAGGCCGTCGAGCTGGCCGATCCCGGCCATGGCGCGCTGCCAGTCGGCCTCGGCCGTGACGTCGAGCGTCACGTCGATGCCGGGGCGGCCCTTGAGATCGCTGGCAATCGCCGTTCCGCCCGCTCGCTTGATGGCGGCGACGATGGCAGCGCCAATGGCGCCCGACGCGCCGGTGACCAGCACGGCTTTTTGCTTGAGATCGCCCAACCGATTCGCCCCTATGATTGCATTCTGGTCCATTGTCGAGCATTCATCGTGAGATGTCACCCATGCAGCCCGTATGTCTGATCACCGGCGCTTCCGCCGGTATTGGCGCGGCGCTCGCCCGCGTCTTTGCGCAAGCCGGTCACACGCTGGCGCTCACCGCGCGGCGCGAGGCGCAACTCGCGGCATTGGCGGATGAGATCGCCGCCACGGGGCGGGCCCGCCCGTACGTGATCGCGGCCGATCTGGCCCAGCCCGACGGCCCGGCGCGGCTGGCGGAGGCGCTGCGCGCTTTAGCGCTCGAACCTGCGATCGTGGTCAACAATGCGGGCTTCGGGCTGCTCGGCGAGGCCGCCGATCTCGACCGCGCCCAGCAGCTTGCCATCATCGATCTCAACATCCGCGCGCTCACCGACCTGTCGCTGCGCTGGCTCGATAGCATCAGGCGCCACCGCGGCGGTATCCTCAACGTCGCCTCGATCGCCGGCTTCCTGCCCGGTCCGGGCATGGCGGTCTACCACGCCAGCAAGGCCTATGTGGTCTCGTTCACCGAGGCGCTGCACCAGGAGCTCAAAGCCGACGGGGTGCGCGCCTGCGCGCTCTGCCCGGGCCCGGTGGCGACCAAATTCCTCGAACGCGCCGGGATCCCGCACGACTATTTCCCCAGCTACCTCGCCCGTTCGGCGGAACGGGTGGCGCGCCATGGGTATGACGGCTTCATGGCCGGTCATCGCGTGGTGGTGCCGGGCAAGCCCAATCGGGTCCTCACCCTGCTACCGCGACTGCTGCCTCGCGCCCTGGTACTGGCAATGTCGATGCGGCGGTGGCGCCAGACTCGCTCTTCAACCTCACCCTGAAGAGGGGGAAGGGTCGCATTCCCCTCATGATCGTGGCTATCTCACCATCCCATGACCGCATAGGATAGCCCCGCACGAATTGCTGCCCGGGAAACGGATATGGCCGAAAACAACAGCGCCGACGTCAAGAAAATGCCCTTCGAGCGGGCGATCGAGGAACTGGAATCGATCGTCAAGCGGCTGGAGGAAGGCAAGGTGCCACTGGAGGAGTCGGTGGCAATCTACGAGCGCGGCGAGGCGCTCAAGAAACGTTGCGAGGAGCTGCTGCGCCAGGCGGAAGCGCGGGTGGAGAAGATCACGCTCGACGCCTCCGGCAAGCCGACCGGCAGCGAGCCGCTCGACGTCGATTGATCAGGCCCATGCAAGTTCGCAAACGGCTTGTCATCTATGTGCAGGGCTACGACCCGCGCGGCCTGCACGAGTATTACCGGATGTTCCGGCGTGAATTCCGCCGCACCTGTGAGCTCTATGGCCTGACCGGAAAATTTGGCCGTCCCGAGGACGACCCGAAACGCTACTTCGCGGCCTGGGATGTGGCCACGGATGGCGACGGCTGGCAGGTGGCGACGCGCTTTTTGTTCCTGCGCTGGGAAGACATCATCCGCAAGGATTTCACGCGCCCGGTGTGGTGGAAGATCGTGCATATGTACCGCACGCTCGGTGGCGCGATTCTCAACGGCGGCATGACCCGCATTATGCGCGCGCATTGGCGCTTCGGACTGTTCGCACTCTATCCTTTCGTGCTGATGACCATATGGCTGCTGCTGGGCGCCTTCGTCGGTACGCTGTGCATGAAGCTGGTCGCAAGCCTCGGTGCGCCGGCGCTGGTGGCAAACCTCGTCGGTATGGTCACCGGGCTCGGCGCCTTTGCGTCCATGCTCTGGCTCACCGAGCAGCAGACCTATCTGCTCTATTTATGCGACGACGGCATTTCGAGTCACCAGTTCGCCCATCGCCAACGACCGGACTGGGAGGAGCGCATGGAACTGTTCGCCGGCGCCATGGTCGAGGCGGTGCGCGACAGCGATGCCGACGAGGTGATCGTGGTCGGGCACAGTTCCGGTTCGTTCCTCGCCGTCGATGTGCTCGACCGCGCGCTGACCCGCGACCCCGCGCTTGGCCGCCACGGCCCGCGCGTCCGGCTACTCACGATTGGCGCCAATTTGCCGATCATCGGCTTCCACCGCCAGGCGCAATGGTTCCGCGACCGGCTGCGGCGGCTGGCCGTCGCACCAGACATCGACTGGATCGACTACCAGTCGCGCCACGACATCATGAATTTCTGGCCCTTCGACCCGGTAGCCGATCAAGGCATGGCGCTCGGAGCCGAACGGCGGAATCCGCGGGTGGTCGCCATCAGCTTCCGCGACCTGTGGGTAAAGGCCAATTTCGGCCGCCGCCGCTGGCGCTTCTTCCAGACCCATTTCCAGTTCCTGCACGCCAACGAGCGGCTGGGGGCTGCCTATGACTATTACCTGATCTGTTGCGGGCCGCTCGACCTGGTGTCCCGGGCGACCTCGCCAAATGAGGCGGTGGCGGCTATTGCGGCGAAAGCTGGGCCGGGCCGCGACCCTGCGACCGCGCGCTGAATTGCCCGCGCCCGCATATCTAGTGTAAGGCTCCTTAGGGATACCTATCAGGGCCGGCAACGGCCCGGTCCCGCCGTGGAGTTGCTGTTGCCCGAGACTTCCAAAACACCTCTGCTCGACCGGATTCGCCTACCGCGCGACATGAAAAACCTGTCGGCGGAACAGCTTAAGCAGCTCGCCGACGAGCTGCGGCAAGAGACCATCGACGCGGTGGCCAAGACCGGCGGCCATCTTGGCGCCGGCTTGGGGGTGGTCGAGCTCACCGTGGCGCTGCATTACGTGTTCGATACGCCGACCGACCGGCTGATCTGGGACGTCGGCCATCAGGCCTATCCGCACAAGATTCTGACCGGCCGGCGCGACCGCATCCGCACGCTGCGCCAGGGCGGCGGCCTGTCCGGCTTTACCAAGCGCGCCGAGAGCGAATACGACCCGTTTGGCGCCGCCCATTCCTCCACCTCGATCTCGGCCGGGCTCGGCATGGCGGTGGCGCGCGACCTTGCCGGCAACAACAACAACGTCATTGCCGTCATCGGCGACGGCGCCATGTCCGCCGGCATGGCCTACGAAGCGATGAACAATGCCGGTGCGCGCAACGAGCGGCTGATCGTCATCCTCAACGACAACGACATGTCGATCGCGCCGCCGGTCGGCGCCATGTCGGCCTATCTGGCGCGGCTCGGTTCCGGCCGCACCTATCTCAAGCTGCGCGATGTCGGCAAGCAGCTCACCAAGCATCTGCCGAAAAGTTGGGACCGCGCTATCACGCGCGCGGTCGAGCACGCGCGCGGCTATGTCATGGGCGGCACGCTGTTCGAGGAACTTGGCTTCTATTATTGCGGGCCGATCGACGGCCATAATCTCGACCACCTGCTGCCCATCCTGCGCAACGTGCGCGATGCCGAGATCGGACCGATCCTGGTGCACGTGGTCACCCAGAAGGGCAAAGGCTACGCCCCGGCGGAAACTTCCGCCGACAAATATCATGGCGTGGTGAAGTTCGATGTCGCCACCGGCGCGCAGGCCAAGTCGAAAGGCGGCGCACCGCAATACACCAAAGTGTTTGCCGAGAGCCTGATCAAGGAAGCGCGCAAGGACGATCGTGTGGTCGCCATCACCGCGGCGATGCCGTCCGGCACCGGGCTCGATTTATTCGCGACGGAATTTCCCAATCGCTGCTTCGATGTCGGGATCGCCGAGCAGCACGCGGTCACCTTCGCCGGCGGGCTGGCGGCGGAAGGTTTCAAGCCATTCGTGGCGATCTATTCGACCTTCCTGCAGCGCGCCTACGACCAGGTGGTGCACGACATTGCGATCCAGCGGCTGCCGGTGCGCTTCGCCATCGACCGCGCCGGGCTGGTCGGCGCCGACGGCCCGACCCATGCCGGCGCCTTCGATGTCGCCTATCTCGGTTGCCTGCCCGGCTTCGTGTTGATGGCGGCCGCCGACGAGGCCGAGCTCGTCAACATGGTGGCAACGCAAGTGGCCATCGACGACCGGCCGTCGGCACTGCGCTATCCGCGCGGCGAGGGCCTCGGCGTACCAATGCCAGCGGAAGGCAAGCCGCTGGAAATCGGCAAGGGTCGAATTTTACGCGAAGGCCACAAGGTGGCGCTGCTGTCCTATGGCGGACGGTTGGGCGAATGTATTAAGGCCGCCGACGAACTGGCCGCGCTCGGCCTCTCGACCACGCTGGCCGATGCGCGCTTTGCCAAGCCTTTGGACACAGATTTGCTGCTGCGGCTGGCGCGCGAGCACGAAGTGCTGGTCACCATCGAGGAAGGCGCAGTCGGCGGCTTCGGCTCCTATGTGCTGCAGACGCTCGCCGACCATGGCGTGCTCGACCGCGGCCTGCGCGTGCGCACCATGGTGTTGCCGGACGTGTTCATCGACCAGGATTCGCCTGCCGCGATGTATGCGAGCGCCGGCCTCGACGCCAACAGCATCGTCAGCAAGGTGTTCGAAGCGCTGGGCAAGGACGCTGCCGCCGAGACCGTGAAGCTGGCGTAGGCTGGCTTCGTGTCACCGAAAAAAGATCGCATCGATCGCCTGCTGGTCGAGCGCGGCCTGTTTACGAGCCGCGCCAAGGCACAGGCCGCGATTGAAGCCGGCATGGTCGCCGCCGACGAGCGCCCAGTGCATAAGGCGTCGGAAGCAATCGCGGTCGACGCTGCCTTGCGCGCCAGCGCCGCGCACCCCTACGTCTCGCGCGGCGGGGTGAAGCTGGCGGCCGCCCTCGACCATTTTGGCTTCGATCCCAAAGGCTGCATCTGCCTCGATGTTGGCGCTTCCACCGGCGGCTTCACGCAAGTGCTGCTGGAACGCGGCGCGAAACAGGTCTGCGCCGTCGATGTCGGGCACGGGCAATTGCATCCAAGCTTGCGCGCACGGCCGGAGGTCGCCTCAATAGAAGGCGCCGATATCCGCAAACTCTCTCCGGTCCTGCTCAGCGAGCCGCCCGGCCTGGTCACCGTCGATGTCAGCTTCATATCGCTCAAATTGGTTCTGCCGGCGGCGCTTGCGCTCACGAAAGTGCCCGCGCAGCTGGTCGCGCTGATCAAGCCGCAATTCGAGGCCGGCCGCACCGCGCTGAAAAGAGGCATCGTGCGCGACCAAGCGGTGCACGCCGCCGTCTGCGACGACATCGCGGCATTTGTCGGCTCGCTCGGCTGGCGCGTTCTTGGCATTATCCCCTCGCCGATCACCGGCGGCGACGGCAATGCAGAGTTCCTGCTGGGAGCCGCCAGGTGACTGAACAACTCACGATTCACCGCCTTGGCCATCGCGGCGATGGGGTTGCCGACACGCCGGCGGGCGCCGTGTTCGTGCCCTATGCCTTGCCGGGCGAGATCGTCACGGTCGAACTTGTGGCGGGACACCCGGACCGGCGGCACCTGGATCATGTCGACAAGCCGAGCCACGAACGCACGGTCCCGATTTGCAAGCATTTCGGCCAATGCGGCGGCTGCGCCATGCAGCACTGGTCGCTCGCCGAATATCACTTGTGGAAACGTTCGCTGGTGGTGGAAGCGCTGGCGCAAGCCGGCCTGATCGCGCCGGTCGATCCGCTGATCGACGCACACGGCCGGGGCCGCCGCCGTGCTACAATGCATGCGCGGCGCGGCACGCATGATGTGCTGGAAGTCGGCTTCACCGCGCCGCGCGCGCACCACATCGTCGCCATCGATCGCTGCCCAATCCTCGAGCCCGGCCTCGACGGCGCGATCAAGGCGGCCTGGGCGATTGCCGAGATTCTGAAACCGGCGGACAAGCCGCTCGACATCCATGTGACCGCGACCGATTCCGGCATCGATATGGATGTGCGCGGCTCGGGCCCGCTGTCGTCGCAACGCAGGATGGCGCTTGCCGGCCTCACGGCAAAGCACGGGCTGGCGCGGCTCACCCGCCACGGCGAACTTGTGGCGCAAGGCGCCCAGCCGCTGCTGAAAGTCGGCCGCGCCCATGTGCCGCTGCCGCCGGGCGCGTTCCTGCAGGCGACCGCCGAGGGCGAAGCCGCGCTGGCCCGGCTGGTCGTCGGTCATGTTGCCGCCGCCAAACGCGTCGCCGACCTGTTTTCCGGTATTGGAACGTTCGCATTGAGACTGGCCGAGCGCGCGCGGGTGAGTGCCGCCGACAATGAGGCAAGCGCGATACATGCGCTGGAGCGCGCGGCTGCGACAACCCCAGGACTAAAGCCGGTCGATGGGCAGACGCGCGACCTGTTCCGCCGCCCGTTCATGGCCGCCGAACTCAAGGCATACGATGCCGTGGTTTTCGATCCGCCGCGCCAGGGCGCCGAGGCGCAGGCGCGTGAACTGGCCAAGAGCAAAGTGCCGACGGTGGTGGCGGTATCCTGCGATGCGGCCACTTTCGCGCGCGATGCCCGCATTTTGGTCGATGGCGGCTACAAGCTCGTCCTGGTCACGCCGGTCGATCAGTTCCGCTATTCGTTCCACGTGGAAATGGTGGCAAAGTTCGAGAAATAAACTCCCTCCCCCTGCAAGGGGGAGGGTCGGGGTGGGGGTCGCTAACGTTCGATAAGGACCCCCACCCGGTTCGCTTCGCGAACCGACCTCCCCCTTGCAGGGGGAGGTAGAAAAGAGAATCACTGAAAATCAAATCCGGCGCCGCCCCAACGCTCCTGCCACATCTTCTCGCCGATCGTGCAGGAAATGCGTGGCTTGTCGGCGCTCGCCGGAATGACGCGCGGGGACGGCTGGCGGCCGGCGATTTCCAGCACCAGTTTGGTGCGGGTGGCTTCGATGAACTTCGCGCGCTCGCGGATCGGCACCACGAAGGCGCCCGGGCCGCCGATCACGCAATCCTCATAATAGATGTCGAGATCCTCTATATCGAGCGAGCCGGGATTGGCGCGCTTGAGCATGATCGGCAGTCCGTTGATGGTGATGCCGGCGGCCAGCACGTCGTCGCGCGTCGGCACGATCAAGGCCCCCGCATTGTTGGTGCCGTCACCGGACACATCGATCACGCGGCGCAAGCCTCGATAGCCGCTATTGTCGAACAGCGGCTTGGCAAAGCGCAGGCTGCCGGAAATCGAGGTGCGCGAAGCGCGACGGTAGGGCGCGCGCGCGATCTCGGCTGCGACAGCGTCGGCCGACTCCGGGCCTTCAATCAACCGCCACGGCATCAGGATCTTCTGATCGAATTGGCCGGCCCATTCGAAATAAGTCACGGCGATCTTGCCGTTGGGACCCTCGCGCAACGCCCGCAGGAATTCGCGCGAGGTCAGCGCCATGACATAGCCCTCGCGTTGCAGCGCCTGCTCTTCCGGATCCATCGAATAGGAGACGTCGACCGCGATCACCAGTTCGACATCGACGGGTATGGCGGTAGGGCTCTTGTCGGCGAATTGGCGGGTTGGCGCGGCCGGCGCCTTGGCCGCCAAGACAAATGCCACCAGGGCGATTGCCGCCAATCCAGCCAAGATCGGGATCCGCTTGGACATCCTGTCCTCCCTGCGAGTCAGCCGATGTTCGCATGGTTATTGTTTATGGAAAAGCGACCTCGACGGCCTCACCGGAAGGCCTAGAATAGCCCAGGCGCTCAGATCAGCAGGCGCAAAATGGGGGAGACAATCATGCAACAAGACCGCAGAACATTCCTGAAAGTCGCAGGATTTGCAGGCGCCGCCGCCGTTACGGGCACGGCCGCCGCGGCGCCTGCCGCCGCGCAAATCGCACCATCCAAGGGTGAGCCTAAGACGCTGCCGAAGAAAATGACCTTTGCGACGCTGCAACGGCCCGACGGCTACGGTCTCGGCCTGCGCACCGAGCGCGGCATTCTCGACGTCGCGGCCGCCGAGAAGGATTTCAAGCAAGGCGCGCCGACAACGATCTCTGCCGTATTCAAAGGCGAAGGCGATCTCGCCGGCCTCACGCGTCTGGTCGAAAAGGCCAAGGCCAGCGCATCGGCGCAGCGCTATTTCATTGCCGAAGACAAGGCGAAATTCGGCCCGGCCGTCACCGACCCGGAGAAAATCGTCTGCATCGGCCTCAATTATCGCCGCCATGCCGCGGAAACCGGCAATCCGGTTCCGAAAATGCCTATCCTGTTCAATAAATATAATACCGCGCTTAATTGCTGCGGCGGTACGGTCGCCGTCTCCAAGGAGAAGGCGACCAAGTTCGATTACGAAGCCGAGCTGGTCATCGTGATCGGGCGCACCGCGCGCAATGTCAGCGAAGCCGACGCGCCGAACTACATATTCGGCTACGCCTCGGGCAATGATTTCACCGCGCGCGACCTGCAATCGCGCTCAAGCCAGTGGATGCTTGGCAAGTCGCTCGATGGCTCCGGACTGGTCGGCCCCTGGATCGTCACCGCGGACCAAGTGGATGGCGACAACCTGAAAATCGAATGCCGGGTCAACGGTGAAGTCCGCCAGTCGTCGGACACCTCCGACATGGTGTTCAACTGCAAGCAACTGGTCAGCTACATTTCGGATTATATGACGCTGCGGCCGGGCGACATCATTTTCACCGGCACGCCGGAGGGCGTCATCAGCGGCTATCCGAAGGACAAGCAGGTCTGGCTCAAGCCCGGAGACAAGCTGACGACCTCGATCGAGAAGCTCGGCGACCTGCACTTTACGCTGACTTAAGGCCTGTCCTGGGCGCAGCAAACTTGATGAGCGCGCGGGCTGACGAGGTTGATCCTTTCGGCCCGCGCCGCGATGGACTATCGTAACCGCCGCCGCGTTCGATGGCGCGCATTTTTGGGGGCATTATGAAATACGACCGCAGGACAGTGATGCAGACCGCCGGCATTGCCGGGGCCGCAACCGCGCTTGGCGCGGCGAACGCGCTCGCGGCAGGTTGTCCGATTGGACCGGCGCCGCACGAAAAAGGGCCCAATGTCTGGATGAACCTGGATCAAGCTGAACTCGATGCTGCCTATGACCAATCACTCTACGCGCCGATGATTGGCCAGATTCTCAAGCGCTATGCCTCGAGCAGCGCGGAAACCCGCAGCCGCCTTGGCACGCCGAAACGCTTCAGCTACGGTCCCACGGCGGCGGAAGGCCTCGACGTCTTCCCGGCCAAGACGGCTAACGCGCCGATTTTTATCTTCATCCATGGCGGCGCCTGGTTGCGCGGCGAGGCGAAGGACTACGCCTTTCCGGCGGAACTTTTCGTTGGCGCCGGCGTGAATTATGTCGCGCTCGATTTTATCGCCATCGCCGCGGCGCAGGGCGACCTGGGCGTCATGGCGCAACAGGTGCGCAGCGCGATCGCCTGGACCTACAAAAATGCCGCAAGTTTCGGCGGCGACCCGAATCGACTTTATATCGGCGGCCACTCATCCGGCGGTCACCTCTGTGGCGTCGCGCTGGTTACCGACTGGCAGAAGGATTTCGGGTTGCCGGCCGATTTCGTGAAAGGCGGCCTCTGCATGAGCGGGATGTTTGATTTGAAGGCTGTGCGGCTGTCCAAGCGCAGTTCCTACGTCAAGTTCACCGACGAGATCGAGCAGGCCATGAGCGCACAGCGACACATCGACAAGCTGCGGGCGCCGATCACGCTCACCTACGGAACCTATGAGACCCCGGAATTCCAGCGACATAGCCGCGACTTCGCCGGCGCTGTAAAAGCGGCCGGTAAGCCTGTCGAGCTCATCGAAGTCGCAAATCACAACCACTTCGAGATGATGGAAACGCTGGGCAATCCATACGGGCCCAATGGTCGCGCCGCGCTGCGGATGATGAAGCTCGCTTGAGGCGCGGATTTCAGCCTTCCAGCGTCTCGGTCGATGCGATCTCGATGCCGAAGCCGCCAAGGCCGACATAGGTGCGCTTGCTGGAGGACAGCAGCCGGATCGAGGCAATGCCGAGGTCTTTGAGAATCTGCGCACCGAGCCCGACTTCGCGCCATTGCCGCGAACGGGCGGCGTCGGTGCCGGTGTCGCTTTCGTGCGGGATTTCCGCCACCGGCACACCGGCGGTGCCATCACGCAGATAGACAATGACGCCGCGGCCTTCGGTCTTGAAGCGCGCCAGCGCCGCGCGGATGGTCTTGGCGCCGCCGAACACGTCGCCGATCACGTCGGCGCGGTGCAGCCGCGCCAGCACACCCTTGCCGTCACCGATTTCGCCATAGACGAAGGCCATGTGGTGCACGCGGTCGAATGGCGTGATGTAGGCATAGCCGTTGAGCGTGCCGATCTCGGAGGCGAGCTGGAATTCGGCCACCCGTTCCACCAGTTTGTCGCGGTTCTGCCGATAGGCGATCAATTCGGCGATCGAAACCTGGGCGAGCTTGTGCTTGCTCGCGAAGGCGGTGACATGGGGCCCGCGCATCACGGTGCCGTCGTCATTCATCATTTCGGAAAGCACGCCGACCGGTGGCAGCCCCGCCAGCCGGCACAGATCGATACAGGCTTCGGTATGGCCCGAACGCATCAGTACCCCGCCCTGACGCGCGACCAGCGGAAAAACGTGGCCGGGGCGCACGAAGTCGGAGGCGCCGCTATTGTCGTTGGCGAGCGCACGCACCGTATTGCAGCGCTCCTCGGCCGAGATGCCGGTCGACAGCCCATGGCGCACGTCGACCGAAACGGTAAAGGCGGTGCCGAGCGGGGCGTCGTTCTCGGCCACCATCGGATCGAGATGCAGCCGGCGCGCCAGTTCGCCGCCGAGCGGCGCGCACACGATGCCCGAGGTATTGCGGATAATGAACGCCATCTTTTCCGGCGTGCAAAGCGAGGCCGCGACAAACAGATCGCCCTCGTTCTCGCGATCGTCGTCGTCGGTGACGGCCACGATCTCGCCTTTGGCGAAGGCCTTGATCGCCGCTTCGACGCTGCTGTGGGGATTGGACACTGATTTTACCTCGACCGGGGCATTAGGCTGGCGGTTTGAACGGCCACGCCGTCCCCTCGCCCATCTGACCGCGATGCATCAGATAGTGATCGGCCAGCACGCAGGCCACCATGGCCTCGCCGATTGGCACCGCGCGGATACCGACGCAAGGATCGTGGCGGCCTTTGGTCGAAATCTCTGTGTCGCGGCCGTAGCGGTCGACGGTCTTGCGCGGAGTCAAGATCGACGAGGTCGGCTTGACCGCGAAACGCGCGACGATGGCCTGCCCGGTCGAGATGCCGCCAAGAATCCCGCCGGCATGATTGGACAGGAACACCGGCTTGTTATCATTACCAATGCGCATCTCGTCGGCATTGTCTTCGCCGCTCATCGCCGCGGTTAAAAAGCCGTCGCCGAGCTCAACGCCCTTGACCGCATTGATCCCCATCAGCGCGGAGGCGAGATCGCCGTCGAGTTTGGCATAGACCGGCGCGCCTAAACCCGCCGGCACGCCTTCCGCCACGACTTCGATAACCGCGCCGCAGGACGAGCCGGACTTGCGCACGCCGTCGAGATACTCCTCGAAAAATTTGGCCTGCTTGGCGTCAGGACAGAAGAATGGATTGTTGCCGATTTCGTTCCAATCCCAGCGCGTTCGATCGATCGTGTGCGGGCCCATCTGCACCAGCGCGGCGCGCACGCTCAAGCCCGGCACGATCTTGCGCGCGACGGCGCCGGCCGCCACCCGCGCCGCGGTTTCGCGCGCCGAGGCGCGCCCGCCGCCGCGATAATCGTGGATGCCGTATTTGACGTCATAGGTGTAACCGGCGTGGCCGGGCCGATACTTGTCCTTGATCTCGGAATAATCCTTCGAGCGCTGATCGACATTCTCGATCAGCAGCATGATCGGCGTGCCGGTGGTCACTTGTTGGCCGCTGGCCTCGTCGGTGAACACGCCGGACATGATCTTGACCGCGTCGGGCTCCTGACGCTGGGTGGTAAAACGCGATTGGCCGGGCCGCCGCTTGTCGAGATGGACCTGGATGTCGGCGGCTTGCAGCGGAATGCGCGGCGGGCAGCCGTCGACCACGCAGCCGATCGCCGCCCCGTGACTTTCGCCGAAGCTGGTGAACCGAAACAGATGGCCGAAGGTATTGAACGACATGGCTGATCCGCTTTGCGCGCTGCTTGGTACCGCGCGCCCTTGTGGCGGTCAAATCAGCTGCCAGCGGCGGTTTTACCCACCGCTGGGCCCTAAAACGCGCCGTTTACGTTCGGACACCGCCGCGCCGAAGGCCTGAAACAGCGCGCGGTTGATGGGGTTTCGTTGCGCGTCGTACTCGGCGTGCCATTGCACGCCCAAGGCAAAGCTCGGTGCATCGGCAATGCGGATCGCTTCGATGGTGTCGTCTTCCGCCACCCCCTCGACCACAATGCGCTTGCCCGGCTCGAGAATTCCCTGGCCGTGGAGCGAGTTCACGCGAATCGTCTCCTGCCCCAGCAGGTTTGCGAAAACGCCGCCTGGCACCAAGCGCACGTCATGACGCTCGCCGTAGACCACCTTCTGGTCGGGATGGATTTCGCCGGTCGGCAATCGCGACATGCGGTGATTCATGCGACCGGGCAAATCTCTGATCTCTGGATGCAGCGAGCCGCCGAACGCCACGTTCATTTCCTGGAAGCCACGGCAGACGCCGAACAACGGTACGCCGCGCTCGACGCACACTTTGACCAGTTGCAGCGCCAGCGTGTCACGGCGCCGGTCGTAGGGTTCGTAGCTTGGATGTTCTTCGACGCCGAAGTTCGTCGGGTGGACGTTGGCGCGGGCGCCGGTCAGAAGCACGCCGTCGACCGTTTCCAACAAGGCGTCGATATCCGTGATGGCGTGATCGCCAGCAAAGATCATCGGCAGTGCCCCGACAACGTCGGCCACTGCCGTCAGGTTTCGCTCGCCGACACGCTGGGCGGGGAATCGATTCTCGGCAAGGTGCGCACTCCCGATAATCCCGACCACGGGCCGTTTCATCGCTTTTCTCTTCCCAGATCTTCCCGGCGTACCGGTCGCACGCTGGAATCGTCAGGCATAGCGTGTCAGCCTTTCGTCCTGAAATACATAGACCACACCCTGCTCGATATCGACCAGTGGCGCGGCGGCCGGCTTGGCGATGCCGAGAACGGCCATCAGCCCGCGCGCGGTGCCGCCATGGGCTACGGCCACCGTGTCGCGTGTCAGGCTTTCGTACCAGCCGCGCATGCGCGCCGACACTATCTCGTAGCTTTCCCCGCCTGGTGGCACGAAGTGCCATTTGTCGTGCTCGCGCTGGGCAATGCGGACGGGATCGCGCTCGTGCAATTGCGCGATGGTGAAGCCCTCCCAATCGCCGAAGGTGATTTCGGTAAGCCGCGGCTCGATAACGTAGCCGCCGGCCGGTAGCCCCAGCGCCGGGCGCAACAATTCCATGGTTGCCCTGGCGCGGCCGAGCGGACTCGATACGTAGTCGAGTCCGGCAGGATCGCGGTTTTCTCGCGTCAGCAGGTCGCGCAGGACTTCGCCGCTATGCGCGGCTTGGCCGCACCCGCGCGCATTGAGCGGCACGTCGCGGCCGCCCTGCAGGCGGCCGGCGACGTTCCAGTCGGTCTCGCCGTGGCGGATATAATAGACGGTCGGAAACGGCATTTTTTGTCAGCCGGGTATGGGCGACGCGAGCGGCGACTACTCTAACTTACCCACCGCCAGATCCGGTGCGTCGGGATGCTTGATACCGACGATGTGATAGCCGGCATCGACATGCACGATTTCGCCGGTCACGCCGCTCGACAGATCGGACAGGAAAAACACACCGGCCTTGCCGACATCGTCCAGATTCACGTTGCGGCGCAATGGCGTGTTGTATTCGTTCCACTTCAGAATATAGCGGAAATCGCCGATGCCGGACGCGGCCAGGGTCTTGATCGGTCCGGCGGAAATCGCGTTGACGCGGATGTTCTTGACGCCAAGATCGGCGGCCATATAGCGCACCGAGGATTCAAGCGCAGCCTTCGCCAAGCCCATCACATTGTAATGCGGCATCCACTTCTCGGCGCCGTAATAAGTGAGCGTGAGCAGCGAACCGCCATTGGTCATCAGCTTTTCGGCGCGCTGCGCGACCGCGGTAAACGAATAGCAGCTGATCTGCATGGTCTTGGTGAAATTATCTTCGGTGGTATCGACATAGCGGCCGTCGAGTTGGTCCTTGTCGGAGAAGGCGATCGCGTGCACCAGGAAATCGAGCGAGCCCCAGGCCGACTGCACGGCGGAAAACACCGCATCCATGGAGGAGGCATCCGTGACGTCGCAGTGGCCGACCACCAGGCCGCCCACCTCCTCGGCCAGTGGCTCCACTCGCTTCTTGAGCGCATCGCCCTGGTAGGTGAAGGCGAGGTCGGCGCCATGGTCGCGGCAGGCGCGCGCGATGCCCCAGGCGATCGAGCGGTTATTGGCCACGCCCATGATCAACCCGCGCTTGCCGCGCATCAGCCCAGAGGTTTCCGGCATTTTTTTCCTGTCTTGCCGGTGATTACCGGCCATCCCGTATGACATAGGGTCATGGGGCCATCAAGCAAAGCGGCCGATTCGAACCGTCATCTTCGTTAATTCAATTCATTTCAGGGAATATGATTGCGATTGCGGGGTTTTTTCTAGCAGTTGTAGGCGCCGAACGGCGTTTTGGCGGCGGGCGCGGATACCGTAGAACGGGTGCCAAGCTTGGCATGCGGTTCGATCAAGGAGGCGGTTTGGCCACGTTTCAGCAGAGCGTTGAGGCGACAATTCCGGCGCTGCGGCGCTATGCCCGGGCGTTGACGCGGAATTCCGACACTGCCGACGATCTGGTGCAGGACACGCTGGTGCGGGCGTTGCGTTCCGAACATCTGTTCCATGGCGGCGATGTGCGCAGCTGGCTGTACACGATCCTCACCAATCTCAACCGCAACCGGCTGCGCTCGCTGGCGCGGCGGCCGCCGATGTCCTCGATCGAAGACAACGACGCTCCCGAACTGGCGGGCCCCGAAGCCGGCGGGCGCGATATCGAACGCGCCCTCGCCGCGCTGGTGGAGGACCAGCGCCAAGCCTTGCTGCTGGTGGTGCTGGAAGGCCTCAGTTACCGCGAAGTCGCGGAAGTGCAAGGCGTGCCGATCGGAACCGTGATGTCGCGTCTGGCGCGTGCGCGCGTACAGATCAAAAACTATCTCGAAGGCGGGCGCCCCGCGCTTCGCCGCGTGAAATGACAGAGAAGGTGAACCCATGACGACGAACGATTCACCCGTGACCGAGGAAGAGTTGCACGCCTATGTCGACGGCGAGCTGGCGGCCGACCGTAGTGAGGCCGTCGTCGCCTGGCTTGCCACGCATCCCGAACATGCCGCGCTGGTCGCCGCCTGGCGGGCGCAGGCCGATAGCATCCGCGCGCGCTACGGCGCAGTCGCCGAAGAGCCGGTGCCTGCACGGCTCAAGCTCGACCAGGTCATCCGGCGCGACCGCGCCAGCGGGCGCTCGTGGGCGGCGCTGGCCGCCGCCGCCGCCACCATCGCATTCGTGGTCGGCGGCACCATCGGCTGGATGGCGCGCGGCGCATCGGCCGGCGCGCCGACCGGCTTCGACGCGTTTACCGCCGAAGCGCTCGATGCCTACAAGCTCTACGTGGTCGAGGTGCGTCATCCGGTCGAGGTGCCCGGCAGCGAACGCGCGCACATGACGCAATGGCTGTCGAAGCGACTCGGTTCCGAACTGCGGATTCCCGATCTGCAATCGATCGGGTTGAAGCTCGTCGGCGGCAGGCTGCTGCCGGGCCCGACCGGAGCGGCCGCCTTCTATATGTATGAAGGTCCCTCGGGCGAGCGCTACACGATCTATTGCGCCAAGTCGGTAACGCCGGAAACGGCGCTGCGCTACAAGAGCGGCGAGCGCTCGGCGGCGTTCTATTGGGTGGACGACAAGATCGCCTATGTGGTGAGCGGGCCGTCCGACCGCGAACGGCTCGAGAATGTGACCAAGACGGTGTACGAGCAGATCGACAAGTCGGCAGCGAAAAAGTCGTGAGTTTTTATCACCTCTCCCCGTATGCGGGGAGAGGAAATGAGCGCTACTCCAAATCCTTGCGCGGATCGTAGGGCTTGCTCTCGCGCCACTTGCGCATCAGTTCCTTGAGCTCGTCATCGGAGTGCTCGGGCAGCGCGATGCGCACGGTGGCGAGCAGATCGCCGGTGCCGGCCTTGGCTTTGAGGCCCTTGCCTTTGAGCCGGAAGGTGCGGCCGGAATCGGTGTCCGGGGGGATGGCCAGCTCCACCGCGCCTTGCAGCGTCGGCACCCGCACCTTGCCGCCAAGCACCGCCTCGTACAGCGTGATCGGCAGATCGATGCGCAAATCGGCGCCGTCCGGCGTGAACACCGGATGCGGCGCGACGTTGACCGTGATCAGTGCATCGCCGGCCTTACCGGTGGCGCTCGGCCAGCCCTGGCCCTTGAGCCTGATCTGCTGGCCGCTGGCGATCCCGGCCGGGATCTTGACCTCGATGTCCTTGCCGGTCGGAAGCCGCACGCGGGTCTTGGTGCCCTTGGCGGCGTCGGGGAGCGTAATGGTCAGGCTGGCGTGCAGATGCTGGCCGCCTGCCGGCGCGCCGAATTCCTCCGTCTCGAACTGGCTGCCGGCGCCATGTCCGCCGCCGCGCGCCGCCCCGCCGAACATGCCGCGCAACAGGTCCTCGAAGCCGCCGCCTTGCGCGCCGCCACCTGGCCGGCGCTGGAAACCGTCCGGCCCAAAATTGAAGCTTTCGAAGTGGCTGCCGCCCGGGCCAAAGCCGCCGCCGGGCTGCGCACCGTGACTTTCGAAACCGTGATTCTGGAAGCGCGGCTTGCCTTCGGCATCGATCTCGCCGCGATCGAAGGCCTTGCGCTTCTTATCGTCGCCGGCGATCTCGTAGGCGGCGTTGAGCTCGGCGAAGCGCGAGGCCGCCTTGGGATCGTGCTTGTTGGCGTCGGGGTGCAGCTTCTTGGCGAGACGCCGATAGGCGCTCTTGATCTCGCTTTCGCTCGCACCCTTGGAAACCCCCAAAATTTCGTAGGGGTCGCGCATCGATCCGAACTCCTGTGAAAATCCCCTGCCCGCCGGCGGCTATAGCTGCGACTCAAAGGTCAATGTGGGGTTGCCGCAGCCCGGATGCAACGCGCCTTCGCCCAGCGGGCTACGGCGCGCAGGCGCGCCTAATTATGACCGCTTCCAGGGCTTGAGCGTGCGTACTTCCCAGACGCCCTTGTGCTGCTTGCAGGCTTCGCCCTGCAGCCAGGCTTGCGAAGAGCCGTGCACATAACTCGCCAGGAAATCGCGGCAGGTTTGGCCGCCCTCGGTATAGGCGGAGGCAATCGGGGTGACCGTTCCGCGCGCGCCGGAGCGCGGATTTTCCCACGGCACGCTGGCGTCATTGCTCGGACGGCCGAGCACCTCGCTGATGGCGGCGCGGGTAAAGACCAGGTCGGCGTCGGGTGGCAGTTCGCTCACTTGCTTGGCGCCGGGCGGCGGCGTGATCGATCCGGTCTGATCGGACTTGTCGCCGCCGAACACCGAGTCGAACTGGCCGGACAGGCTGCAGCCGCCGACGGCCAGCGCCAGCGTGGCCACCACCGCCAAACGGCGCCATAGGCGCGCGCGGCCGCTTCCACTATAAAGACGCCGATGAAACTGACTGGTCCCGGGACGCACCAAGCGAGCAACTCCAAAGATGTCCGATACGGCCCCGATTGAACACACAAGTTGGTTAACGAGTGGTGATTTCACCGCCGCGGACGAGCCTTTTCGACTGTTCGCCGCCTGGCTGAAGGACGCGACGGCGTCCGAACCGCGCGACCCGACCGCCATGACGCTGGCCACCGTCGATGCCGACGGTCTGCCGAACGCCCGAATGGTGCTGCTGAAGGGCGCGGATGAACGGGGATTCGTGTTCTACACCAATATCGACAGCCAAAAGGGCCAGGAATTGGCCGTCCACCCCAAGGCCGCCCTGGTATTCCACTGGAAATCGCTGAACCGGCAGGTGCGCCTGCGCGGAACCGTCGAACGCGTCAGCGACGCGGAGGCCGACGCCTATTTCGCCACCAGGGCCAAGCAGGCCCAGATCGGCGCCTGGGCCTCCAAGCAGTCGGCGCCGCTGGAAAGCCGGCTCGCTTTCGAGACGGCGGTAGCGCTGTACGCCGCCAAATACGCGCTCGGCACGGTGCCGCGGCCGCCGCATTGGTCGGGCTACCGCATCGTGCCGGCACAAATTGAATTCTGGCAGGACCGGCCGTTCCGCCTGCACGACCGCATCGAGTTCCGCCGCGAAGGCCCGGGCGCGCCGTGGAACAAGACGCGGCTTTATCCGTGATATGATCGTAGCGCCTCGCATCAATTTCCGCTCATTCCCGCGTATGCGGGAATCCAGGGCGGTACTGTAGAGACTTGAAATTCGCCTCCCCTGGGTCCCCGCTTTCGCGGGGACGAGCGGAAGGAAGTGAGCCGAGAATCTCAATGCCGAATTCGCAAACCAACCAGCCGCCGCGCACGCTGCTTTTGACCGGGGCCAGCCGCGGCATTGGCCACGCGACCGTGAAGCGCTTCTCGGCCGCCGGCTGGCGCGTCATCACCTGCTCGCGCCATCCGTTTCCGGAAAATTGCCCGTGGGGCGCCGGTCCCGAAGATCACATCCAGGTCGATCTTGCCGACGAAGGCAACACGATGGAGGCGATCGCCGAGATCAAGAGCCGGCTTACCGGCGGCGAACTGCATGCGCTGGTCAACAACGCGGCGATTTCGCCCAAGGCCGAGGGCGGCAAGCGGCTCGGCTCGCTGGAAACCGCGACCGAAGTCTGGCGCCAGGTGTTCCGGGTGAATTTCTTCGCGCCGATCATGCTGGCGCGCGGTCTTGTCGATGAGTTGAAAGCCGCCAAGGGCTCGGTGGTCAATGTCACGTCGATTGCCGGCTCGCGCGTACATCCGTTCGCGGGTGCTGCTTACGCCACTTCGAAAGCGGCGCTCGCCTCGCTGACGCGCGAAATGGCGAGCGACTTCGGCCGGCTCGGCATCCGCGTCAACGCCATTGCGCCGGGCGAGATCGACACCGCGATCCTCTCTCCCGGCACCGAAAAGATCGTCGAACAGATTCCATTGCAGCGGCTGGGCACGCCCGACGAGGTCGCCAAGATCATCTATGTGCTGTGCACGGAGACGAGCAGTTACGTGAACGGCGCGGAGATTCATATCAATGGCGGGCAGCATGTTTGAGTACCTTCTTATCCCTCCCCCGCTTGCGGGGGAGGGCGGCCGCGAGCACTTGCGAGCGGCGGGTGGGGGCTGGCTGCTGCGATACTGAGAGCGAACCCCACCCGGCTCGCTTCGCTCGCCACCCTCCCCTTTCAGGGGAGGGATAAAAAGCGGACAAGCGTCATCGCCCGTATTTTTTGCGACCCCGGGTAGGCCGTCTTCCCTTCCTTCCCCCCACATAATGCGAGGGGAATGGAGCGCCGAGCGGCGCAACCATCAATTCATCCGCCTTGCGGCGGCGCGCGCTTTGGCGAAAGCGCGTCGCCGTTCGGCGCTCCACCCAGACAAGCTTGCGCAGTCTGGGTTTATTTGGCGGCTTTTCTGTCCCCGGGACCGTGCTTCCGGATGCGCGACGGAGGACTCTTCGCCCTCTTTATCCGGCAAGCTTTCGCTCAGCCTTCACCCGCACCTCGTCCAGCCATTAAAGGCAGACCCCCATAGTAGGGCCGGACGGTTACCCGGGGCCTCCCGGGAACGGGGTTACGAGCCCCGCCCGCAGGCGCCGCACTGCCGATGCCGGGCCTGACCGGTATCGGCCGAAAGGAGCGATGCCTGTTCTCCGGCACATTCCCTTCGGCGGCTCCATCCTCGAAACGTCTCGCGAAGACGCCCCTCAATGAGCCGAGTGCGCGGAAATTATCCTACGGATTATATCCCTGTCAAGCGGCTTTTTTGCCTATAGGGATAAGGGCCGCAAAGGTGGCGGTCTGCGCTGCGCGTTGTAAGACGTAAGGCGGTAAGCTATATTCTTCTGATGAACCGCCCCACCCGCACGCCCACGTCGTTCTCGAAGGTCTCGGTCAAAAGCCAGACTGTGCTTCCGCGCGCGGTGCGCGCCAAGCTTGGCGTCAAAGCCGGAGACACACTGCGCTATCGTCTGACCGACGAGGGAGTGCTGATCGACAAGGCGTCCAATGAGGCGGACGACCCGTTTGCGGCGTTCTCCGAATGGTCCAGCGAGGCGGACGAAAAGGCCTATGGCAAGCTCTGACCGAAAGCGCTTTGCCGCCTTCGATGTCGTCATCGTTCCCTTTCCATATGCCGATCGGTTGGTCGAGAAACGCCGCCCCGCTCTCGTCATTTCCGGCGCCAAACTCGCGCCCTATAATGTGGTCTGGGTGGCGATGATCACCAGCGCGGAAAACGATCCTTGGCCCTGCGATGTGGCCATTGCCGATATCAAACGCGCCGGCTTGCCCGCGCCATCGGTGGTGCGCACGGCGAAGATTGCCTGCATCGACCCGGCCCGCATCGAACGCCGCGCCGGCCGGCTCGACAAGACGGCGGCAAAGGCAGTGACGCAGAGGTTGAGGGGTTTTTTGGGGGTGGGGTAGTAATGGAAACGACGCGCGGATGGGCGTCAATGCTGAGCGGGAGGCGCATTGCGCCTGATCTCGGAAATGAGCCAATCGAGCCATAGTTTCAATTGAGCGTCGTGAGACGCGAATGCGGCCAACGCGTTGGCATTTTGGGTAAGATACGTTAGCGCGGCACGCAAGGTTTCAGCATTTAGATCCCCACTAATCGTACTTACGTTTATGCCTGTGATACTCGTTACGACGGCAACGCCCGTGACTACAGGGGCTACCGCACGTCCAAACGCAATAATGCTACGAGTTCCAACCGTGACTGCGGCCGTAACAACAGCGAGCGTCTTTTCGTCTACAATATCAAGAGTACGATCGACTGATTGGATTAACGTGCGAGCCTTTGTAGCCAACAATAAACCTGTAGCAAGCATAGGAACAAACATTCCTCGCGACCGCACCGCGAGGTCTCCAACTTTAACATCCAGGGCCCGAAGCTCCGCCGCCCGAGTAGATAATTCCTGACCCTGCTCAAAACCCATAATGAATGTGGTGTGATCTCTAAGTAGGGACCGCAATTGACTAAGAATGTCTGGCTCGAGACGCTCGCTCATCGTAAGGCCGACACCCGTATCCGGGTGGGCGAACGCCTCAACCATATCGTTTAATGCGGCACCAACTGACCATAACGAAGGAACGTCTAACGCAGCCAAATCCGTCTCGGCAAACGTCGTATAGTCATTAAATTCATCAAATAATGGCTTATGGGCACCTCGAATAATTACGCTGCCGTCTGGCCGACGAACTGCAAATCAGATTCAAGGAACGCACAAGGTCTGAGAGCGGGAGCGGTCTATGGGGCAATTCGGGTTCTTCGATACTAACAAGCGGCTCGAAGCGCTAT
>JBBRAL010000070.1:0-22797 GCA_038206805.1 Hyphomicrobiales bacterium
TTGCCCCAGACCATGCGGGCGGCGAGCTTGCCGCGGCGCATGTCGCTTTCGTCGACCACGTCGTCATGCAGCAGCGTGGCGGTATGCATGAATTCGACCGCGGCGGCGAGCTTGATATGGCCGTCGCCCGGATAACCGGCGATCTTGGCCATCGCCAGCGTCAACATCGGGCGCAGCCGCTTGCCGCCGGACGAGATCAGATGATTGGCGACCTCCGGAATCATGGTGACCTCGGAGCCGGTGCGCGCCAGGATCGTCGTATTGACGCGCTCCATGTCGGTCGCAAGCAGCTCGGTGAGCCGCTCGATCGAGGCGGCCTGCGGGCTTTCAAAGGGAAGGACGATGGCCAAAATGCTTCTCCGGGACGTACCAAGACGCGCAAGCATAGAAACGCTATGCTAATGCGGCAAGGACCTTAGCATGGGTCTTAGCAAGTGCGCTGGATTGACGTATCACCGCAATTTGACGCGGCCGGGGTGGGCAAGGGGGCTGGGATCGGGGCCTGGATTGGCGGGGCTGGGATTGGCAAAGAGGATTTCCCCCTCGGCCGTGCTGCCCGGCGCCACGATTTTGGTGTTCGCCACAGTGACGCGCGGCCGTGGGCGGATCGAATTGCTTGCCTGACCGTTGTATCGCGCGCCGGGCGAAGAACGCAGAGGACACTGAGGCATGCGCGAACTCGTTCGCACCAACGATATGGTCCTGGTCTCGGCGGTCGGGGCGCTGCTCGACGGCGCCAAGATCAAACACCTGGTGTTCGACCAGAACATGAGCGTGCTGGAAGGCTCGATCGGCGTGTTGCCTCGCCGCATCCTGGTGGCGGAGGACGATCTTGCCGCCGCCCGCCGCCTGCTCACCGACGCCGGCCTCGCGCGCGAACTGGCTCCCGATGGGCGCTGAGCGCTCAAGCCTGGAGACCAGCGAAGACGCCGTACTCGGCGGAAGGTTGCGGCTACGCCAGCCCAAGCGCGGTCACCGCGTCGGCCACGATGCGATTCTGCTCGCCGCCGCTACCGCCGGCCGCGCCGGCGAACATGCGGTCGATCTCGGCGCAGGCGTCGGCGCTGCCGGCCTGGCGCTGGCCGCACGCGTCGGCGGGCTCAATGTCACGCTGATCGAGATCGACCGGGCGCTTTGCGCGCTTGCGGCCGACAATGCGGAACGCAACCGGCTGGACGAGCGGGTGAGGGCGCTCGCGCTCGATGTCGAGGATGTCCAAGGTCTTGCCGGGGCGGGGCTCAAACCCGCCAGCATCGATCGGGTGTTGATGAATCCGCCGTTCAACGACGCCAGCCGTCAGAACGTTTCGCCCGATCCGCGCCGCCGTCTCGCGCATGTAGGCGAGCCCGGTCTGCTGGCGCGCTGGGCCGCCAGCGCCGCATGGCTACTTAGGCCGGACGCGGTGCTCACGCTGATCTGGCGGGCCGATGGATTGCCCGAGGTGCTGAGCGCGTTGAAGACCGAGTTCGGCGGCATTGCCGTGCTGCCGGTGCATCCGCGCTCCGGGGCGCCGGCTATCCGCGTGCTGGTGCGCGCGGTCAAAACTGGCGCCGCGAATGAGAACCGGATTAAGCCGGCCGGCTATCCCGCGCTTATCTTGAACGACGAACGCGGCCGGCCGACAGCGGCGGCGGAAGCCGTACTGCGCGGTGGTGAATCTCTGAGCATGGCCGTGGAATGAACGACGGCGCTGCTTAGGATTTGCGCCGCCCGGGTACAAATTCGCGCCAGTGCCGGCGCACAAGCTGGCGCCGCATGCGGCCCAAATTCTCTTCGCTGAGGTGCGAAAACCCAATAATGGCGCTGATCAGCACGAACAGAATGGCGAGTTTGGGATCCATTAATCGGCCTCTTTGCAGCCGCCACCTCCGGGTGGCCTCTATTGCAATGCAAAAAGCATTCCAGTGTTAATAATTAGGCAATTTTGGGTACTTGCTGTGAATATTGGATGAAAATTCTGCGATGCACCTTTAATCGTTCCGGGACCGGGGCGCGGCGATGCGCAGGAAGCGCCGGTCGAGCGCGGCGGCTTTGACTCAAGTTCCAATGATTGCCTAAGTGCCCGCCATGGTCACCGCCCGAATGCAACCGACTCCCAATTTCCTTACGCGCGCGCTTGATGTGCTGCGCAAGCTGGTGCCGGCCCGCTTCCGCGCCGATATCGCGGTGGTGCCGGTGGTGCGGCTCTCTGGCGTCATCGGCGTGTCCTCGCCGCTGCGGCCCGGGCTGATGCTGTCGACCGTCGCCCGATCGCTGGAGCGCGCGTTCGATACCCGCAAGGCGCGGGCGGTGGCGCTGATCATCAATTCGCCCGGCGGTTCGCCGGCGCAGTCGCATTTGATCATGCGCCGCATCCGCCAATTGGCCGAGGAAAAGAAAATCCCGGTGCTCGCCTTCATCGAGGATGTCGGCGCCTCCGGCGGTTACATGCTGGCCTGCGCCGCCGACGAAATCATCTGCGATCAATATTCGATTGTCGGCTCGATCGGCGTGGTCGGCGGCTCGTTCGGATTCACCAAACTGATGGGCAAGCTCGGCGTCGAGCGGCGGCTCTATACCTCCGGCGATAACAAGGCGATGCTCGATCCGTTCCTGCCGGAAAAGCCGGAAGACGTGAAGCGCATCAAGGCGATCCAGAAGGACATCCACGCGCATTTCATCGCGCTGGTGAAAGAGCGCCGCGGCGGCAAGCTCAAGGGCTCCGACAAGACGCTGTTCTCGGGAGAATTCTGGACCGCACAGACCGCGATCGAACTGGGTCTGGCCGATTCTCTCGGCGACGTGCGCTCGACCCTGCGCCAGCGTTACGGCGAGAAGGTGCGCACGCCGCTGATTTCGGCCGAGCGTAGTCTGTTCGGCCGGGCGAAATCGAGCGTGAGCCTTGTCAGCGCGCTGGCCGATCGGCCGGGCCTTGCCGACGATTTGCTCTCGACGCTGGAAGCGCGCGCGCTGTGGTCGCGCTACGGATTCTAGCGATTATCGATCACTGCACCGGCTTATTGCCGAACAGCTTCGCCACCGCCGCGACCTGGGCCTTCTGCTGCGCGATAGACTCGGCGAACTCTTTGGCATTGCCGGGGCTGACAATCTGTCCGGTGGCCGTCAGCTTTGCCACGATCGAAGGATCGGCGGCGATGGTGCGGATATCGTCGGCGATGCGGGTGCGCACGTCGGCCGCTATTTCGCGCGTACCGAACAGGCCGACCAGTCCGTCGAATGCAAGCGACGGATAGCCGGCTTCGGTGACCGTCGGAACGTCGGGGAGTGCGGGAGCGCGCTCGTGATTGGTAACCGCAAGCACTTTGACTTTGCCGGCCAGGACCTGCGGCCGCACGATGGCATAGGCCGGCATGTAGGCCTGGATACGGCCTTCCGCGAGATCGGTGACCGCCGCGACCGGGTTCTTATAGGGCACCTTCGCCATGCTCAGGCCGACGGTATGTAGAAACCCGGCGAACACGAAATCGGTAAAGCCGGTGGCGGTGGTCCAGTTCAATTGACCGGGCTTGGCGCGCGCCAGCGCCTCCAGCTCTTTCAGCGAATTGACGTTCAGCGAGGTCGGTACGCTGACCGCGACCACCGTCGAGGAGATGCGCGCAATCGGCACCATGTCGTTTGGGTTGTAAGGCAGCTTGTCATGGAAATAGGGATGCGCGGTGAACGAGCTCACCGGCGTGACCAGCAAGGTATGATCGTCATGCGCGCCGAGAACGGCGGTGATAGCGAGCATGCCATCGCCGCCCGGGCGATTTTCGACCACCACCGACTGGCCCCAACGCGCCGACAGCTTGTCGGCAAACAGCCGCGCGCCGATATCGACGCCGCTGCCGGGTCCGAGCGTTACGATGAGCCGCACCGAGCGGTTCGGCCACGAATCCGCGGCGGCGCGTTGTGCGCAGACCGGCGCCAGCAGCACCATCGATGCGGCGACCAGCGCCGATAAGGCCCACTTTGTTTTCATCGATATTTTCCCGGAAATTGTCATCGGTGCCCTCCAGCCTCGGATACGGATGGCCGTTTGCCAGCTTGTTCCGAAACAACTCAGTGCCAGTATAGGTTATCGACGATCGGCCGGGCAGCCAATCGCCACCCGGTCAGCCCCGAAAATGCCTTGTTCGAGGCCGAGTTTCCATAATTACAAACCTGTTGGAGGCTCCGATGCCCGCAATTCTGCTTTCGCCGCTGGTGAAATGGTCGCTCGCCGCATTAGGTGGCGCCATGGTCGTGCATTGGGTGGTGAAGGAAGCGCGCCGGATCAACGACGAGCTCGATTCCGCCAAGCGCGTGCGGGTGCGCGTTTCCGATATGGAAAATCGCCCGACCTTGCGGCGCGATCCGCAAACCGGCGAATACCGGCCGTAGCCTATTTTCAGGATGCGGCAGCGCGCGGCGCCGGTGGCGTCAGCGGCTGACGATGCGTTGCCTGCCGGAAACAAGAGCGCTGATGAACAACACGAGCAGCGCCAGTCCGACGAATTGAAAAGCCAGCATTGCCGTTTCCTCTGTCCGACCGTTCCCTTTGTTTTTGTTGGTCGCGTGCTTAGCAGTACCGGTTCAATTTCACGTAAAATTATCTGCTAAATGTGTCCCGGTTTGACCCCCAACTTGACCGGCCTTGGGGCCACCGATAGGGTCCCGGCCCATTCCCGTGCTTAAAAATCAGTAATCAAACGATGGCCGAAGCCGATCTTCTCGCCACGGGGCGACCATATCAAGACAACCTGGATCCCTCGCGCTCGTTCCAGGGGCTGATTCTTGCACTGCAGCAATACTGGGCGTCCTGGGGCTGCGTCATCCTGCAGCCCTATGACATGGAGGTGGGAGCGGGCACCTTCCATCCGGCCACGACGTTGCGCGCGCTCGGGCCGAAGCCCTGGAATGCCGCCTATGTGCAGCCCTCGCGCCGGCCGAAAGACGGCCGCTACGGCGAAAACCCCAACCGGCTGCAGCACTATTACCAATTCCAGGCGATCCTGAAGCCGTCGCCGCCCGACATTCAGGATCTCTATCTCAATTCGCTCAAAGCCATCGGCATCGATCCGAAAATTCACGACATCCGTTTCGTCGAGGACGACTGGGAAAGCCCGACGCTGGGCGCCTGGGGCCTTGGCTGGGAATGCTGGTGCGACGGCATGGAAGTTTCGCAGTTCACTTATTTCCAGCAGGTCGCCGGCTTCGAATGCGCGCCGGTCTCGGGCGAACTCACCTACGGGCTCGAGCGTCTCGCCATGTATGTGCAGGGCGTCGAGCGCGTCTACGATCTGAATTTCAACGGTCGCAGCGACGACAAGAAGGTCTCCTACGGTGACGTGTTCCTGCAGGCCGAGCGGGAATATTCGCGGCACAATTTCGAATTCGCCGACACCGTCATGCTGTTTGAGCAGTTCAAGATGGCGGAGGCCGCCTGCCAGAAATATCTCGAAGCGGGTTGGGCCGACGGCAAGAAAGTGCGGCATTTGATGGCGCTGCCGGCCTATGACCAGTGCATCAAGGCGTCGCACGTATTCAATCTGCTCGATGCCCGCGGCGTGATCTCGGTCACCGAGCGGCAGAGCTATATCCTGCGCGTGCGCGAACTGGCGAAGGCGTGCGGCGCGGCCTGGCTGGCGACCGAGGGTGGAGGGGCCAGTCCATGAGCACGAGCGAACCCGATATCGGCGGCCGCGCGCCGGTTGCCATCGCAGTCGAGGCCGGCAAGAGCTATTGGTGGTGCGCCTGCGGGCGCTCCAAGACGCAGCCGTTTTGCGACGGCTCGCACAAGGTCACCAGTTTCACGCCAGTCGAATTCAAGGCCGAGAAGGCTGAGAAGGTATTTTTCTGCACCTGCAAGCGCTCGGCCAAGAAGCCGCTTTGCGACGGCAGCCACAAGAAGCTCGTCTGATGCCCGACCTTCTGCTCGAATTTCTGTCGGAAGAAATCCCCGCGCGCATGCAGGCGCGCGCCGCCGACGATTTGAAGAAGATGGTCACCGACGCCCTGGTGGCGGCCGGCCTGGTCTATGAGGGCGCCAAGGCGTTCGTGACGCCGCGGCGGCTTACGCTGTCGGTGCACGGCGTGCCGGCGCGCCAGCCCGACATCAAGGAAGAAAAGAAGGGCCCGCGCGTCGGCGCGCCCGAGGCGGCCATTGCCGGTTTTCTGAAAGGCGCGGGTCTCAAAACGATCTCCGAGGCCAAGGTACAGCCCGACAAAAAGGGCGACTTCTACGTCGCCGTGATCGAGAAGCAGGGCAGGCCGGCGATCGAGGTGATTGCCGAGATCGTTCCCAATGTCGTGCGCGGCTTTCCGTGGCCGAAGTCGATGCGCTGGGGCTCGGGCCGCCTCACCTGGGTGCGCCCGCTGCATGCAATCGTCGCCACCTTCGGGCCGGAAACCGAGGAGCCCGAGATCGTCAAGTTCAGCATCGACGGCATCGCGGCCGGCGACGAAACGCGCGGCCACCGCTTCATGGCCCCTGGCGCGATCAAGGTGCGCCGCTTCGACGACTATGTGGCCAAGCTCGAAGCCGCCAAGGTGATGCTCGATCCCGCCCGCCGCGCCGACACCATCCATGCCGACGCCAAGAATCTTGCGTTTGCGCAAGGCTACGAATTGGTCGAGGACGCCGGCCTCTTGGCCGAGGTCGCCGGCCTGGTGGAATGGCCGGTCACGCTGGTGGGCGAATTCGACAAGGCCTATCTGGCGATTCCTGCCGAGGTGATCCGCGCCACCATCCGCAACAACCAGAAATGCTTCGTGCTGCGCGACCCGCAGACGGCCAAGCTCACCAACAAATTCATCATGGTCGCCAATATCGAGGCCAGCGACCACGGCAAGGCGATTGTCGCCGGCAACGAACGCGTCATCCGCGCGCGGCTGTCCGACGCCAAGTTCTTCTACGACACCGACCTGAAGACCAAGCTGGAAGACCGGCTGCCGAAGTTCGAAGGTATCGTGTTTCACGAGAAGCTGGGGACGCAGGCGGAACGCATTGCGCGCATTACGGCGCTGGCTGGGCAATTGGCGCCGCTGGTCAAGGCCGATCCGAAGAAAGCCGAGCGCGCCGCGCAATTGTGCAAGGCCGATCTGCTGACCGAGGTGGTGGGCGAATTCCCCGAGCTGCAAGGCTTGATGGGGAAATATTACGCCGAGGCTCAAGGCGAGGACGAAGCGGTCGCGCACGCCTGCGAGGACCACTACAAGCCGAAGGGGCCGGACGATATGGTGCCGGCCGATCCGGTGTCGATTGCCGTCGCGCTGGCCGACAAGATCGACACGCTGGTCGGGTTTTGGTTTATCGGGGAGAGACCGACTGGCTCGAAAGATCCTTATGCACTGCGTCGTGCGGCGTTAGGTTTGATTCGTATCGTGCTCGACAATGCTTTGAGGCTCCCACTTTTGCCGAATCTCATGCGTTCGATGCACCAGCACATTGGCCGAGCTTATTACCTAGAGCGTGGCAGAGATTTGCAAGACATTGAGACCATCGCGACTAAGATGCAGAGCGATGAACTGCAAGAGTATGCGGATAAGCTGGGAGGACGCACGAAGGCATTCGATCCTTTGACGGATGCCCATCCCGGCCTTGGAGAAGACTATATCGATCCGAAAGCTATCGACCTTCTTTCCTTCTTCGCCGACCGCCTGAAAGTCCAACTGCGCGAGCAAGGCGCTCGGCACGATCTGGTTGACGCTGTGTTCGCGCTCGGCGGTCAAGACGACCTGCTTATGGTGGTGCGCCGCGTCGAGGCCTTGGGAAAATTCCTCGACAGCGACGACGGAAAAAATTTGCTGGCCGGCGTAAAGCGCGCGTCCAACATTTTGCGCATCGAGGAGAAGAAGGACGGCAAAAGCTACGCCGGCGCGCCCGACGCAAAATTGCTCAAGGAGCCGGAAGAAAAAGCGCTCGCTGCCGCCATCGCCACCGCCAGCAAGGACGCTTCCGCCGCCGTCGCCAAGGAGGACTTCGCCGTCGCCATGACGGCGATGGCGAGCCTGCGCCCCTTCGTCGATGCCTTCTTCGACAAGGTCACCGTCAATGTCGACGACGGCGCGTTGCGCGAAAACCGCCTCAAGCTGCTCAATGAAATCCGGCAAGCCACCCGCGCGGTGGCGGATTTTTCCAAGATCGAGGGGTAGACTTTTTCTTTACCTCTCCCCGCTTGCGGAGAGAGGAAAAAAAGAGCGGAACCGTCCGCCTACCTCGCCGTTGCTTCTGCACGTTCAACCCAAGGGGATACCACCATGGTCATCAGCATCGCTCACCTGCAGCCGATCGTCGCCATCATCGCCGGCATTCTCATCCTCATCATGCCGCGCCTGCTCAATTACATCGTGGCGGCCTATCTGATCTTCATCGGCGTGATGGGTCTTGGTCTTTTCAAGTAGGCCTTGGCCTTTTCAAGTAAGCCTTGGCCATTTCAAGTAGGCTTGGACTAATTCGCTAACCGGGCTTGCGTCGGCGGGGCTGGGGGTGTTTTTAGGCAGCCACAGCCCCTCCATCGTTTCATGACCCATGGCCAAACGAAAAACCGCTAGCGTCGGCGCAAAGCGCAGGAAAACCGCTCCTCGCAAGGCTTTGCAAGCCAAGCCCAAAGCCAAATCCAAAGCCGTGCGCAAAGCCGCGGGCAAGCCTGCGCGCCCGGCGCGGAAATTGACCAAAGGCAAGTGGGTCTACAGCTTCGGCGGCGGGCGCGCCGAGGGCAAACCTGACATGCGCAATCTCCTGGGCGGCAAGGGTGCAGGCCTTGCCGAAATGGCCAGTCTCGGCCTGCCGGTGCCGCCCGGCTTCACCATCACCACCGAGGTCTGCACTTTCTATTACGCCAACAAGCAGCAATACCCGAAAGAGCTTCGCGCCCAGGTCGAGCAGGCCTTGACCCAGGTCGGCAAGATCACCGGCAAGACCTTCGGCGACAAGGTCAACCCGCTCTTGGTCTCCGTGCGCTCCGGCGCGCGCGCCTCGATGCCCGGCATGATGGACACCGTGCTCAATCTCGGGCTCAACGATGCGACGGTGGAAGCGCTGGCGAAAAAATCCGGCGACCGGCGCTTTGCCTATGACAGCTACCGGCGCTTCATCACCATGTATTCCGATGTGGTGCTGGGCATCGGCCACGAGCATTTCGAGGAACTGCTCGACGTTCACAAGGAACGGCAGGGCTACAGCCTCGACACCGATTTGACTGCCGACGACTGGGCCGAGCTGGTCGGGCTCTACAAGAAGCGCCTGCAGGAACAGCGCGGCGAGCCGTTCCCGCAGGACCCGCACGCGCAATTATGGGGCGCGATCGGCGCGGTGTTCGGCTCATGGATGAACCAGCGCGCCGATACCTATCGCCGCCTGAATAATATTCCGGAAAGCTGGGGCACCGCGGTCAACGTGCAGGCCATGGTGTTCGGCAATATGGGCGAGACCTCGGCCACCGGCGTCGCCTTCACGCGCAATCCCTCGACCGGCGAGAAGAAACTTTACGGCGAATTCCTCATCAATGCGCAAGGCGAGGACGTGGTCGCCGGCATCCGCACGCCGCAGGAAATCAGCGAGGCCGCGCGCATCGAGGCCGGCTCCGACAAGCCGTCGATGCAAGCTACGCTGCCCAAGGCCTATGCCGAGCTCACGCGCATCTACAATGTGCTCGAGCGCCATTACCGCGACATGCAGGACCTGGAGTTCACCGTCGAGCAGAATAAATTGTGGATGCTGCAGACCCGCAACGGCAAGCGCACCGCCAAGGCCGCGCTGCGCATTGCGGTCGAACTCGCCAATGAAGGCCTGATCTCCAAGAACGAGGCGGTGCTGCGCGTCGAACCGCTGAGCCTCGACCAGTTGCTGCATCCGACCATCGACCCGCGCGCACATCGCCGCGTCATCGCCACCGGCCTGCCGGCCTCGCCCGGCGCCGCTTGCGGCGAAATCGTGTTCTCGCCCGACGAGGCCGCGCAACTCAAGTCGGACGGCCGCAAGGTCATCCTGGTGCGGGTGGAAACCTCGCCGGAAGATATCCATGGCATGCACGCCGCCGAAGGCATCCTCACCACCCGCGGCGGCATGACTTCGCATGCGGCGGTGGTGGCGCGCGGCATGGGCAAGCCCTGCGTCTCCGGCGCCGGCACGCTGCGCGTCGATTATGCCGCCGGCACCATGGGCGCCGGCGGGCAGACCTTCAAAAAAGGCGATATCATCACGGTCGACGGCTCCACCGGCCAAGTGCTGGCCGGCAAGGTCGACATGATCGAGCCGCAGCTTTCCGGCGAGTTCGAAACGCTGATCGGCTGGGCCGACAAGGTGCGCAGGCTCGGCGTGCGCGCCAATGCCGACACGCCGGCCGACGCCAAGGCGGCCGTGCGCTTCGGCGCCGAGGGCATCGGGCTGTGCCGAACCGAACACATGTTCTTCGACGAGGAGCGCATCCAGGCGGTGCGCGAGATGATTCTGGCCGACGACGAGAAATCGCGCCGCGCCGCGCTCGCCAAGCTCTTGCCGATGCAGCGCGCCGATTTTGTCGAGCTGTTCGAGATCATGGGCGGCCGGCCGGTGACCATTCGGCTGCTTGACCCGCCGCTGCACGAATTCCTGCCGCATGGCGAGGAGGAGATCGCCGAAGTAGCGGCCGCCATGGGCGCCGATCCGCGGCGGCTTGCCGACCGCGCGCGCGAATTGGCCGAATTCAATCCGATGCTCGGCTTCCGCGGCTGCCGCATCGCCATCGCCTATCCGGAAATCGCCGAGATGCAGGCGCGCGCCATTTTCGAGGCGGCGGTCGAAGCCGCCAAGCGCACCGGCAAGGCAGTGGCGCCGGAAGTCATGGTGCCGCTGATCGCGACCAAGGCGGAATTCGACCTGGTGAAGGCGCGCATCGACGCCATGGCCAAGGCGGTGGCGAAGGAGACCGGCGCCAAGCTCACCTACCAGGTCGGCACCATGATCGAATTGCCGCGCGCCTGCCTGCTTGCGGCCGAGATCGCGCAAACCGCGGAGTTCTTTTCCTTCGGCACCAACGACCTCACCCAGACCACCTTCGGCATTTCGCGCGACGATGCGGCAAGCTTCCTCGGCATCTATACCGCGCGCGGAATTCTTGCCGCCGATCCGTTCGTGTCGATCGATCGGCAGGGCGTCGGCGAACTGGTGCGCATTGGCGTCGAGCGCGGGCGGAAGGTTCGCCCCAAGCTGAAGGTCGGCATTTGCGGCGAGCACGGCGGCGACCCGGCCTCGGTCGCCTTTTGCCACGATGTCAAACTCGATTACGTGTCGTGCTCGCCATTTCGCGTGCCGATCGCGCGGTTGGCGGCGGCGCAGGCGGCGTTGGGCAAGGCCCCGGCCAGCACGGCGTAGCGTTTCATTCGAATGGCGAGGTATTCGTGCTTCCCTCTCCCCTTGTGGGAGAGTGTGGATCGCGCGAAGCGCGAGCCGGGAGAGGGGTTTTTGACTGTCGTGGGGCTATGACCCCTCACCCGCCTCGCTCATGCTGACGCATTCGCTCGGCACCCTCTCCCACAAGGGGAGAGGGGAAGAAAGAGCCTACACCGCCACCTTGCCGAGGAAGTCTTTCACCTCGTCGCGCAGGTCGGCGACCGCGACATCCGCCGTTTCGGCGGCATCGCGCACGACCTCCGCCGACGACCGCGTTTGCGTCGCCGCGCCGGCGACTTCGCCCAGCACAGCCACCACCTGGCCGGCGCCCTGCGCGGCGCTGGCGACATTCTGCGAGATCTCGCCGGTGGCCGAATTCTGCTGCTCGACCGCGGCGGCGACCGCCGCGGTGCGCTGGTTGATGTCCTGCATGCGCGCGCCGATCTGGCGGATCGCCTCGACCGCACCGGAGGTCGAGGTCTGCACGCCAAGGATATAGCTGGCGATGTCTTCGGTCGCCTTGGCGGTCTGCACCGCCAGCGATTTGACTTCGGCCGCGACCACCGCGAAGCCCCTGCCGGATTCGCCGGCGCGGGCAGCCTCGATGGTGGCGTTGAGCGCGAGCAGATTGGTCTGCCCCGCGATATCGCGGATCAGCTTGACCACGTCGCCGATTTTCTGCGCGCCGGCGGCCAGACTTGCGATCTCTCCGTCGGTTGCGCGCGCCTCCTCGGTGGCAAGGCGGACAATGTCGCTGGTTTGGGTGAGCTGCCGGCTGATCTCCGCGATCGAACGCGACAATTCATCGGTCGCCACCGCCGCGGTCGCGACATTGCTGGAAGCTTCGTGGAACGCCTGCACCGCGCCGGTCGCGCGCTGCGAGGTCCGGTCGGACGAGCCGAGCAGGGCGTCCGCGGTCGCGCGCAGTGCGCTTGCGCCGTCGCTGACGCTTGAGAGAAGCTTTTCCGCTTGCGGGCGGAACGTAGCGATCGCCGTATCGACGGCGCCGCGTCGCTGCTCCTGGTCACGGATCGCGGTGCGCTCCAGCTCGGCGCGGCGCTGCTCGGTGACGTCCTCATGGGTGGAAACCCAACCGCCGCCCGGCATCGGCTCGTTCTTGGTGAGCACGATGCGGCCGTCGCTCGCCGGCACGTAAAACGGCAGACCTTTCCCCTTGGCCACGCCTTCCATGATCTTTTGGCAGTAAGCTTCAACGTCGCCGGTGAATAAGCCGGTGTCCTTGCGGTGCTGGATAAGCTGATGCAATGAGCAGCCCGGCTGCACGATCTGCGGCGACAATTTATACATCTCGATGTAGCGCTGATTGTGCAGGACGATGCGGCCCTGCGCGTCGAACATGCACAGGCCTTGCGACATGCTCTCGATTGCGTCCGACAGCCGGCGGTGTTGCGCGCGCAGTCGGCGGTACACAATGCCGACAAACGCCAATACGGCGACGCATAGGCCGGCGAGCAGCACAGCCTCGCCCGCGACAGCCGATGGCAAAATGGGGAAAAGCATGCCGGCCCGCCGGTAAATTACCACCGCGTTATAGGGCGCGAGCCATTGCGATATGGTTAATATTCAATTGCCATCGGCTGCCGCGGAAATAGGCGGCAACCGGCAACGGTCATCCATTGCATCAATTCATGGCAGCGGCGTCGGAAGCGGCTCATCCGGAGGGCGGTAATGGTGAAACGAAGCAGCCGCGCCAAGCCGATCTGGTACGCCGCGGTTGGGGCGACCGGTTTCTGCTTCGGGCTGATCGGCGAGCACCGGCCGTTCGGCGACGATATGTTTGCCCATCCGCTGGTGGCCTATTTCTTCGCCGTCGCCGCGGCGCTTGTGATCCTGCGCCTTGGCGCGCGGCGTCCGGTGCCGGAGATTGTTCCCGAGCGCGCGCTTCTTGCCGGCTGCATGGCCGGGCTTGCGCTGTTCCTGGTCGGCAATTTCATTGCCACATATCTGATCGGCCGTTGACGATGTGTTTACGACTTGGCCATCGCATTGCGGGCCGCGCCGCGCGGTTAACAGCTTCGCAAGGTTAATCAGTCCATAAGAAAACCTGTCGCATTGCCGCCAATCCGGCGGCAGATGCAAGCGCGCATGATCCCGAAAAGTGGGTACCGGTTTTCGGAAAAGATCATGCGTAGATAGAGCGTTGCGGTGTCGCGTGAGCGGTATTGATGGAGTTACGCGCAAGCCTAGGCGACGGCGGCGGAGGTTTGCGCCGATCTGTCTTAGCGCGCTCGCTATTGCACTGATCCCTAAGTCGATCGGCTTCCAGGATCTCGGCGCGCTGCTGGCCCGCCAGCCGGCGGTCGCCGAACGCTGGCACGAGCACCTGATCGCATCGCCGTTCGGCACCATTCACGCCGCCATGTTCAGCCTGCCGCAGCCGGTCGGCACCGCCATCCCGCATCCGCCGATCTATGCACTGGCGAATTTCGATCCGGCCGACATCACCGGCTCGATCGGTTCGCAGCCGCTCGGCGATGCCATGGCGCCGCTGCAATTCCCCACGGTCAATCGCGCGAAAAAACGCGACTCGGCGCTCGCGCGCGCGCGTGCGCCGCTGCCGCCATTGCCGCCGCTGTTTGCGATCGAGCCGGCGCCGGAGGCCGGCGCGGCGCTGAACAAAGAGCGGGCCGACGGCCGTTTCGAGCCGTACTCGGAATATGAGTTCGCCTACGTTCCGGAAGGAGGCGCGGCGGCGCCCGACGTCGATCTGCCCTATGCCGATATTCCGCCCACCCATCTGACCGCGCTCGCACCTAAGGCCGGCCTCGGCAAGGATGACGGCCGCGTTTTTTTCGGCCTCGATCCGCTCGCGCCGGAACAGGGATCGATCGCACCCTGGGCGCCGGGCGAAGCGCCGGTGGTGATGGCGTCGCGCACGTCGGGCGATCCCGATATCAAGCAGTCGGCGCTTGAGCCACCCGTACAGGACGAGAGCAAGGCCGGCGAGACCATCGCCAGCAAGGGCGAGGTCACCGGGCTCGAACAGCGGCCGAAATCGCCGGCGGAGCGGCTGGCGCTCGCGGGCAAGACTCGCGCCAAGGCCGAGAAATGTCTCGCCAATGCGGTCTATTTCGAAGCGCGCGGCGAAACCGTGCGCGGGCAGATCGCCGTCGCGCAGGTGGTGATGAACCGCGTGTTTTCGCCGTTCTATCCGAACGATGTCTGCGGCGTGGTCTACCAGAACGCCAACCGCCATCTCGCCTGCCAGTTCACGTTCGCCTGCGACGGCATTCCCGACATCGTCACCGAACCGGATGCCTGGCTGCGCGCCCAGCACATTGCCCGCGACATGCTCGATGGCAAGCTGTGGATGCCGGAGGTGGCCAAATCCACCCACTACCATGCCTATTGGGTGCACCCGAGCTGGGTCGCGGAGATGAAAAAAATGTACAAGCTCGGCGTGCACACCTTCTATCGCCCGCGCGCCTGGGGCGACGGCTCCGACGAGCCGATCTGGGGCGACGCCAAAAACACCGAGGCGGAAGCCAAGAAATTGTAGGGCGTATTTACCCTCCCCCTGCGGAGCGGTGGGGAGGCATAGGCGGCCTTCGGCCGCCGTTCTTCCCAATAAGAACGCCGATGCGAAGCATCGGCTATGTTGAATCGCTTCAGCGATACAAATCGGGGTGGGGGGTGTTTCGCAATTCTTGCCCCCCACCCCAACCCCTCCCCACCACTCGCAAGCGCTCGTGGGGGGAGGGGATGAGTAGCCGCGCAAGCGATAAGCCATGCGCCGCGCATATGGCTAGGATCACGAATATTCGTTTTGGCCGGGCGTGCCGGACCTATATACCGTGCGGGTTCGTCGGCGCCGGATCGTTTGGGGGCGCATATTTTTAGCAATTCGACCGGAGCCATCTCAGCATGTCGGTGCCATCAACGACGGACAAGTCGGCCATGACCAGCGCATGGCGCACGCCGCTCGTCATTCTGATTTGCGGTTGCCTGATCGGCGTCCTCGGTTACGGACCGCGCGCCGCGCTTGGCCTGTTCCTGACGCCAATGTCGTCGGCCTATGGCTGGAGCCGCGATGTGTTTGCGCTGGCGCTGGCGATCCAGATCATCGTCTGGGGCACGGCGCAGCCTTTCGTCGGCGCGATCGCCGACCGTTTTGGTCTGGTCCGCGTGCTCGCAATCGGTGCGGTGATCTACTGCGCCGGCATCTCGCTGATGGCCTATTCGACCACGCCGCTCATGCTCGATCTCTCCGCCGGGCTGCTGCTCGGCATGGGAGTCGCGGGCACGTCCTTCACGCTGGTGATCGCCGCTTTCGGCAAGTTGATGCCACCGGAATGGCGCTCCATCTCATTCGGCGCCGGCACCGCGGCAGGCTCCTTGGGTCAATTCCTGTTTTCACCGCTGGCGGTCGCCTTCATCAACGGTTTTGGTTGGCAGCATGCGCTGGTCGTCTTCGGCGTCATTGCGCTGTCGATCGTCCCGCTCGCGTTTGTTTTGCGCACGCCCCCGATGGATATGAGCAACAAGCCCGGCGCCGTCCGCCAGCAGTCGCTGTTGCAGGCGCTGGCCGAAGCCTTCGGCCACCGCTCTTATATTTTGCTGGTGCTCGGCTTCTTCACCTGCGGATTCCAGCTCCTGTTCATCACCGTGCATCTGCCGGCCTATCTGGTCGATCGCGGATTGTCGGTCGATGCCGGCGCCTGGACGCTTGGCACCATCGGCCTGTTCAATATCATCGGCTCGGTGACGGCCGGCTGGCTCGGCGACCGCATGCCCAAGCGCTACCTGCTCTCGATCATTTATGTGCTGCGCTCGGTGGCGGTGGTCGTGTTCATCAGCCTGCCGGTGACGGCAGTCTCTGCCGTGGTGTTTGGCGCGGCGATGGGACTGCTCTGGCTGTCGACCGTGCCGCCGACCTCGGCGCTGGTGGCGATCATGTTCGGCACCCGTTGGATGGCCACGCTGTTCGGCTTCGCCTTCTTCAGCCACCAGGTCGGCGGCTTTCTCGGCGTCTGGCTGGGCGGCGTGCTGTTCACGGCCACCGGCTCGTACAACGTGGTGTGGTGGTTGTCGGTCGTGTTCGGCATCGTATCGGCGCTGATCAACCTGCCGATCGTCGAGCAGCCAGTCGGGCGCACCGCGCCCGCGGCGGTCTGAGGCGCTTGCGCCTGCCCGAAAATCGTCATGCCCGGGCTTGTCCCGGGCATCCACGCCTTTAGAACTATCCAATCAGCAAAGACGTGGATGGCCGGGTCAAGCCCGGCCATGACAGGGAGTGCGGGCGCGTGGGCACATTCAAGGCGATAGTGATCGAGAAGTCGGACACCGGCACCAAGGCAGCGCTGACCGATTTCGACGAAGCCAATCTGATGGACGGCGACGTCACCGTCGCGGTCGAATATTCCACCGTCAATTACAAGGACGGGCTCGCGCTGACCGGCAAGGCGCCGGTCGTGCGCCGCTTCCCGATGATCGCCGGCATCGATTTCGCCGGCACGGTGGAGACCTCCAGCCATCCCGACTGGAAAGCGGGCGACAAGGTGATCCTCAACGGCTGGGGCTGCGGCGAAACCCATCTTGGCGCCTATGGCGAGAAGGCGCGGGTCAAGGGCGATTGGCTGGTGCGGCTGCCGGCCTCCATGAGCGCGCGCGAGGCCATGGCGATCGGCACGGCTGGCTACACGGCGATGCTGGCGGTGATGGCGCTGGAACGCCATGGGCTGACCCCAGCGAGCGGGCCGGTCGCGGTCACTGGGGCCGCCGGCGGCGTCGGCTCCGTGGCGATTGCCATCTTGGCCAAGCGCGGCTTTGCCGTCAGCGCGGTCACCGGCCGCGCGGCCGAGGCCGACTATCTCAAGGGCCTGGGCGCGACCGAGATTGTCGAGCGCAAGGAACTCGCCGGTCCGCCCAAGATGCTGGCCAAGGAACGCTGGGCCGGTGGGGTCGATTGTGTCGGTTCCACCACGCTGGCTAACCTGCTGTCGATGACCCGTTATGGCGGGGCGGTGGCCGCCTGCGGCCTGGCGGGCGGTATGGATTTACCGACTTCGGTCGCTCCCTTCATTTTGCGCGGGGTGTGTCTTTACGGCATCGACTCCGTGATGTGCCCGCTGCCTCGCCGGCGAGAAGCGTGGAAAAGACTGGAAAACGACCTCGACCGCCAGAAACTAGCCACTATGACCCGCGAAATAGGCCTGTCGGAGTGCCAAACGGCGGCCGAGGCCATCCTGGCCGGCCAGGTGCGCGGCCGCCTCGTGGTCAAGATCCGGTAAACACGTTCAGGATTTGTCGACGAAAGGCTGGCATAATCGGCTAGGCTTGGAAAACAAGCACTAGGGTCGATTCGAGTCAGTAGCGTCAGTCGGAGTTACGGGGATGGTGCGTGGTATTGCGTTAGCGGCCGGGCTGTTGGCCGCCGTGCCGGCCCTTGCCGGCGAAATGAATTCGGATGAAGCCCGGCGCTTTGTCGTCGGCAAGACCTTCAATTACACCTGTTTCGAAGGCACCCGTGGCCAGGGCCGCGTTTTGCCCGACGGCGCGGTGGTCGGTTCCATCCAGGTGCGGGGGTCGGGCAGGGTGCGCTACGCCAGCCTGCCGCCGGGCACGCTGCGGGTGAAGGCCGAGGGCGTTTGCGCCTCGCTGCGCGGCCTGCCGATGCAGCCATGCTTCAATCTGGAGCGCATCGACGGCAACCGCTTCCGCGGTTCGATCTCGGGGCTGAGCTTCGCCTATTGCGAATTCGCCCGCCACAACACGCCCACCACCGTGGCGCAAAGCGCGCGCAGCACCTCGCCGCTCGGCCTGCGGCCCTCGTTCACCGCGGATAATCAGTAGAGCGGTTTCCGTTTGCATTAAGTCATCCGCTCGTCCCCGCGCAAGCGGGGACCCAGGGCTAAGCTTGCCGGCATTGCGATCTTGTCTCTGGATTCCCGCTTGCGCGGGAATGAGCGGAATTTGAGTCATCGCAATCGGAATCTGCGCGAGCCGCTGTTCAAGGCTTCCCCGGAAAAATCATGCAGGTCGTGGTGGCGTGGGCATAGAGCTTGCCGGCGCGGTCCTTCAGATCGCCTTCCGAAGTCGCCATGGTGCGGCCGCGATGCAAGATGCGGCCTTCCGCGCGTACCGGTCCGGTGTCCTTGGTCAGCGGACGCACCATGTTCATTTTAATTTCCAGCGTGGTCCAGCCCTCGCCCTTGGCGAGGGTGGAGAAGATCGCGCAGCCGAGCGCTGAATCGAGCAGCGTGGCGGCAAAGCCGCCATGCACCGTGCCGATCGGATTGTAGTGGCGAAACTCAGGGATGCCCTCGAACACTGCGCGGCCATTCTCGGCTTCGACCAGGTGGAAACCCAGCAGCTGACTGATCGGCGGATTGGGCTGCGTGCCGGCGATAATCGCCTGCAGGAAAGCGAGCCCGTCAAAGGATTTGAGAATTTCCGGCGCCACCACGCCGTAACTCGCCACCCGCTCATTCATTGCCGTTCTCCGTGCCGACCGCACCCGGCGTTATAGTTTTGGCCCGCGTCGGGAACAGCAGCCGCTGGTAGAGCCAGCCGATGCCGACCAGCACGACGCCGAGCCCGATGAACGATAGCGCGCGGAATATGCCGGTCAGCCCCGCCATGTCGACCAGGAAAACCTTGCCGATGGTGAGCGCCACCACCGCGGCAGAGGCCATGCGCGCGGGCTGCGAACCGAGCTTGAGACCGGCGGCCAGAAGCACGACGCCGAACATAAGCCACACCGCGGAATAGGTGTATTGCTCCGCGTCGCTCGTCAGCCCACGCGTGAGAATCGAGCCGTGGTATAAGGTTCGCACTTCCAGCGTTAAATAGCCGATGGCCAAGGCGACCGCGGCCGCCGCCGCGACATAGCGATAGCCGAGCGGCCTGCTGTCGCGTGCGACCAGCGCGAGAATTGCCGCCAGCACGGCGGGGATGGCATAGCCGAGCAGGATGAGATTGAAGAAGGCGCCGCCGACCGGTCTGCCGGTAAACAGCGGATTGAGCGTCAGCGCCAGGCCGAGCACGATAGCCGCCAAACTGAAGCCGCCGATGATCAGGGCGGCGATGTCATGAACGATGCTTTTGCTGCGCACGCGCAGCCGTTCGAGCCCGATGGTCATGGCGAGACCGACCGAGATTTGCATGGCGATTTCCGCCAGCGCGGTGGAATGACGGAATACGTTGCCGTTGTTCATGTAGTGGCGGATTTCCAGCACCGCGAGCAGGACGGCGAACAGGATCGCGGCGGAATCGGCCATGCGCGCCGGCACATCGTCGGCGCGCTGACGCAGCAGAGTGCCGGCATACCAGAACGAAGCCGCCGGCACGCCGTAGCCGTAAAGCAGCCAGTTGAAGAACGGCGTGGTGCCGACGTCCTGGCCGACGATGCGGGGCTCGTAGCCGATGCGCAGCAGCACCAGCACGATCACGGCGGCGGCCAGATAACGCAAGGCCGGCAGCGGCCGTTGCCCGGCGATCCAGGCAATTCCCGGCACCATCAAGGCTAACGCGACGGTGAGCCAGCCCTTGTCGAGCGCGAAGGTCAGCGCCAGCGCCAGCGCAGCGACCGCGCCGGTGGCAAAGACCGCCGCCGCGCCGGCAAGGCCGGGGCGCGGCGCGCGCTTGCTCAACAGGTCGGTGGCGTAGCCATAGAGTGCGGCAGTCGCCAGCGCCAAGACGGCGAAGGGGATCGAGCGGTCGAAATGCGCGACGCGCCAGTACAACGCAATCAGGATGGCGATCGGCGCAATGGCGGCGGTCGCGCTCCAGACCAGCGCGATTATCGGGTTCTCGGTGCGCCCCTGCGCCGCGTAGCCGCTTAGCCCGAACAACAAGGCGAAGGCGGCGCCGAGCATGAGATGCCAATCGGTCCCGGTCGGCGGTCCCGGAATGGCGCCGCCGGTCACGCCGGCCGGCATGATCAGGGTCTCGAACATTTCGGGCACGGCCCATTGCAGCATCACCAGGACCGCCATCACTCCGGCCGCCGGCAGCGCCCAGAGCGCGGCTTCCGCGCGCCAAACGATGGCGACCGTTGCCGCGGTGAGAATCGTGAAGATGGCGAGCGCCGCAGTATCGTGATGGCTGCCGATGACGAGCAGGGTCGCGGCGAACAGATATGCACCGACGGCGCCGGAAGAAATCTCGTCGATCTTGCCGGGCGCGGCGGTTGGACCGAACAACAGTCCGGCAACAATCAGCGCCGCCGCCAGCGCAAAGCCGGCGATAACGTGAAACAGATGGGCCGCGAGCGCCTCGACTTGCGGATAGTCGATGCCGGGCAGCGTCCAGAGCGTGCCAAGCACCGCGGCCGTGATCGCCAGCCAGCGCCACAGCCGCAGGCGCGCCAGCGCGAAGGCGGCGGCGCTGACGATGGCGAGATAGACATAGAGCGCCCAATAGTTCGGGACATCCGATGCGACCAGCAGCGGCGTGACGAAGGCGCCGGCAACGCCGAGGCCGGCGAGCGCCGGCCCGTGCAGCAGCGCCGCCGCCAGCGTCAATAGCGCCACAAGGCCGAGCAGGATGAAGGCTGCGGCCGGCGACAGGAAATCATAGAGCGCAAAGGCTGCATAAACGGTTGCGTAGGCGGCAACGGTACCAGCGGCGGTGAGGATGACCGGAATTTGGCGGGTTGGAATGGCCTTGATGCCGGAGGCGGTTTCGTTGCGGCGCGCCCATTCGCCCATGGCAATCAGCGCAGCCGAAAACAGCGCGGCCAAAAGGATACGCACGCCCGGACCGAGCAGTCCTTGCTCGATCGAATAGCGCACCAGGAAAATCCCGCCCAGCGCCAGCGCCAGGCCGCCGATCCACACCACCCATTGGGTGCCGAATTTTTCCTCCAGCGTGGTCGATGCTGGCGCCGCAACACGTGGCGGTAGGGGCGGGGAAAGCGGCTCGGGCGCCGCGGCTGCGGCAATCGGCGCCTCGATAACCGGCGGCGGCTCGGCAGCGGGCGGAACCGGGGCCGCCGCCCCTGGCGCCACAAAAATCGGCAATGGCGGCCGGCCTGCTTCCAGCCGGGCGAGGCGCAGCTCCAGCACCTGAATGCGCTCGCGCGCCTTGATCGTCATCACCAGCGCGACGATGGCAACGACCGGGAACGCCAGTATCACCAGCAGGCCGAGCATGATTTCAGACATCGCAGGCCCCCGAATTGCGCGGTCACCGCAATGGTAATCGGCTGCGAGGCGATATGAAAGCCGCCGACGGCCGCCTGTGGGCAGCGCCGGTCAGAGCAAATCGAGCCGGAACGGATGGCCTTCCATCGCGGCATCGCCCGGGCCGATGGTCTCGACCGCGCTCACCATGCGCCCCTGCCGCTTGAGCAGGCGGTCGGCAATCGACACGATGCGCGAATTCGGCTGCGCGGTGGGCGAGGCGCGCCGAATTTCCCAGGCAATCTCAAGTTCGTCGCGCTGCGGATTGAGCGCGCAGGCCGCGACATAGGCGCCGGCGGTCGAGCGGCTGATGCCGGCGTAGCAATGCACCACCATCGGTGCGGCGCGATCCCAGTGACCGACGAATTCGATCAGGCGTTCGACATGCTCCTGCCCGGGCGCGGTATAGCCCTCCATCGGCGTGGCGATGTCGTCGACCGCGAGCACCAGATGGTTCTCGGGCGCGATATGGCGCGGCCGCTCGACCCGGTCGGTGAGCCGCAACAGCGTGACAATATGGCGGGCGCCGGTCGCATCGACCGTGGCATGCAGACGTGCGAGCGAGCAGACGTGGATCATGCAGACACTGGACCTAATTCTTTTGTCATATCTATGACGGTAACGCGCCAATGAAAGCAATCACGCGCGCAACAATTTTTCGAAGCGCTCCTTGAAACGCTGCTCGGCGGCGCCGGCCGGCCAGGGCGTCAGGTAGTCGCGCTCGATCGCGGCGGAGAATTTCGGCGGCTGGCCGAAAAAGCGCCGCGCCTCGTCCTCCTCAAAGCCGGCAAGCCTGGTCGCCTCCAGAAAAGCGGCGCTGCGGTCGGCAGCCTTGATCAGGGATTGCAAGGCGTCCGGCAGCTTTGCCGGCAAGCCAAAGCGCAGATGGATGGCGGCCAGCAGCCGATGCTCCACCGCCTTGTAGCTGTCGCCGATCACCGCCTTGAACGGCGAGATCATGTCGCCGATCACGTATTCCGGCGCGTCGTGCAGCAGCAGCGCCAGCCGGCTGCGCGTATCGAGCCCGGCCACCTTGGCCCGCGCCAGCGTCTCGACCAGCAGCGAATGCTGCGCGACCGAGAAGATGTGCGCGCCTTTGGTCTGGCCGTTCCAGCGGGCGACGCGGGCTAGTCCGTGAGCTATGTCATCCAACTCGACGTCGAGCGGCGAGGGGTCGAGCAGATCGAGCCGGCGCCCCGACAGCATGCGCTGCCAGGCGCGAACTTCTTTTTTTACCGCCGCCTTGGGCGAGGCTACTGTCACCTTCTTGGTCATTTTCGTTTTGCTAATTTGTTACAGGCGGCGTGGCGATGGCACGTC
>JBBRAL010000071.1:0-22377 GCA_038206805.1 Hyphomicrobiales bacterium
CGGCCTCCACACGCTGCGCAAAATCTTCGTCGCAGCAAGTCCCGCTCAAATAATCGCCTTCCTCGTCCAACTCCTATCCCCAAAACTCCCCGTCAAACCCTTGCTGTCTTTGGCTTTTCGATAGCGAGTCGAGTACGATGCGTCGAGGATACTGATTGGAGCATCCATAACCTTGTCGTCGATACGAAGAATTGGTGGCCCGGCAAGAAAGTTCTGATCGCCCCACGGTCGATAAAGGCGATCGATTGGACGGATAACCTAGTGAACCTCAAGGTCGATCGTGAGAAGGTCAAGGACAGTCCGACATACGATGCATCCGCATCCGTCGATCGCGCAATGTCGGAGACATTTCCATAGTCATTTTGATGACTCTGGCTCGCGCGGTTAGTCAAAATGAAGCTCAAGTCATTTTCACCAGGCGAGTCGGCGCGGCACCCAGGCTGAGCGATTCTCCCGAGGCTCGCTGCGTTGGCGGACTTTCCGCCGCGTTGTCCGCGATGGGTCAAACGCTGCGGATCTATTCGGCCCTAGCGCAACCCCTTGCCCGGCCTTACTCCAAGAGCGACCAGAAATGCTGCAGCGCCGCGAATGACGCGATGTGCCATAAGGCGGCATCGCCCGTCTGATTTTGAACTAAAGAGGCCGCCAAGACCCCCCGAAGCTCAACTAGCGCATGATCCCGAAAAGTGGGAACCGGTTTTCGGATAAGATCATGCGCAATCAAAATGTTAGGGGCGCAACCGAATCAATCTGACCGGATCAGACTCTACGTCCGCCCAAAGCCATTGTACCGAGCGAAATCCGCGCCCTTTCGAGCACAGGCACTTACGATAAAGTCCGGCTTTGACTGGCGTGGCGAGCAAAACCGATCCATACTGGCCGCGGGCGCTGCCGATGGAGTCGGCTATGGCAAAGAAAGCAAAAAAACTCCCGTTTGACCCGAAAGTGTTTCTCGCCACCGTGAATGGTGGCCGGAAAATGGTCAACTATCGTAAAAATGAGATGATCTTTTCGCAGGGCAAACCTGCGGATGCGGTGTTCTACATCCAGAAGGGCAAGGTCAAGCTCACCGTCATTTCCGAACAAGGGAAGGAAACCGTTGTCGCGGTTTTAGGTGCTGACGAGTTCTGCGGCGAAGGATGCTTGACGGGGCAACTGTTGCGTCTTGCCACGGCTGCGGCAATGACGGAATGCGAGATCATGCGGCTTGAAAAGACAACAATGGTCCGCGTTCTCCACGAGGAGCCAGCCTTTTCCGAGTTCTTCGTCGCGCATCTCTTGACGCGCACTATCCGGGTCGAAGCAGACTTGGTCGACCAACTGTTCAATTCGAGCGAAAAACGCTTGGCACGTGCCCTTTTATTGCTGGCCAACTTTGGCAAGGAAGGCCGTCCGGAGCCGATTATCGCGAAGGTAAGCCAAGAAACGCTCGCGGAAATGATTGGGACGACCCGCTCGCGCGTGAGCTTCTTTATGAACAAGTTTAGAAAATTGGGCTTGATTAATTACAACGGCCATATCGAAATTCACAGTTCGTTGCTGAATGTCGTATTGCACGAGGAGCCGCACATCAATCCCGGTTCGAAATGAACGAGATCGCCAACTGAGGACCGCTTTAGGCTTCGACGATTATTTCCGTGACATCGCGGCACGCATAACACTGAAACACGCGCAGCTCTGCGTTACCTGATTTCGAAGGCTGGTATGCGGTTCGAACCAACATCGCAGTACCTCCGCATTTGCAATTAATTGGCGGAATATAAGCTGACTTATTTTCCGGTTGCTGCATTGACATCGCTGCGCACTCACCTGGAAATGCCCCGCCACTACGTTGGGCGGGCATAGCGGGGATTAGGGTATCGAACGTGCGAATTTCCCGCATCTGCATTTCCGAGTCTGTTCTAAATTGAACAATTCAAAAAATGAGTCCGCGCTCTAATGTAGTTACGCCGCCGCGATGCGGGGCGCGACCCGCGCAGTGTAGTTGAGGATCGGCGCCAGCCAGCGTTCGCATTCCTCGATGCTCCAGCCCTTGCGCTTGGCGTAATCCTCGACCTGGTCGTGCTCGATCTTGCCGACGCCGAAATAGCGCGCCTGCGGATGGCTGAAATAAAGCCCGCACACCGCTGCGCCCGGCCACATGGCGTAGCTTTCGGTCAGTTTGACGCCGATGCGCTCGGCTTGCAGCAGGCGGAACAGCGTGTCCTTCTCGGTATGGTCGGGCTGCGCCGGATAACCCGGCGCCGGGCGGATGCCGCGATATTTCTCGCCGATCAGTTCGTCACGGCCGAGCGCTTCATCCGGCGCGTAGCCCCAGAATTCGCGGCGCACGCGCTGGTGCAGACGTTCGGCAAAGGCTTCGGCCAGCCGGTCGGCGAGCGCGCTGACCATGATCGCCGAATAGTCGTCGTTCGCGCGCTTGAAACGGGCGGCGACCTCGTCCTCGCCGATGCCGGCCGTCACCGTGAAGGCGCCGATGTAATCGGGCAGCCCGCTGTCCTGCGGCGCCACCAGATCGCTGAGCGCGGTATTGAACCGGCCCTCGCGCTTGGCGAGCTGCTGGCGCAGCGTATGCAGCACCGCGACCGGCGCCGCGCGCGCCTCGTCGGCATAGATCAGAATGTCGTCGCCCTGCGCCTGCGCCGGCCAGAAGCCGAACGCGGCGCTGGCGCTGAACCAGCGCTCGGCCACGATTTTGTCGAGCATGGCGCGCGCGTCGTCGAACAACGAGCGCGCCACCTGCCCCAGTTTTGCGTCGTCGAGAATGGCGGGATATTTGCCGTTCAGCTCCCAGGTCGAAAAGAACGGCGTCCAGTCGATGAAGTCGACCAGTTCGGCGATCGGATAATCCGCCAGCAGCTTGCTGCCGATAAAGTTAGGTTTCGGCGGCAGATAGGCGCCCGACCAGTCTAACTTGGGCGCATTGGCGCGGGCCTGGCTAAGCGGCAGGCGAATTTTATCCTCCTGCGCGCGCGCGTGCGCCGCGGCCAGCTTGCTGTATTCGCCGCGCAGCTCGGCGACATAGGCGGGCCTCGCCTCACGCGACATCAACGCCTGCGCCACGCCGACCGCGCGGCTGGCGTCGTTCACATAAACCGCCTGGCCGCGCTTGTAGTTCGGATGAATCTTGACCGCCGTATGCACGCGGCTGGTGGTGGCGCCGCCGATCATCAGCGGCAATTCGAAACCCTGCCTCTCCATCTCGGCCGCCACGTGGCACATCTCGTCGAGCGAGGGCGTGATCAGGCCGGACAGCCCGATAATGTCGGCGTTCTCCGCCTTGGCGGTCTCCAGGATTTTCGCCGCCGGCACCATGACGCCGAGATCGATCACTTCGTAGTTGTTGCAGGCCAGCACAACGCCGACGATGTTCTTGCCGATGTCGTGCACGTCGCCTTTCACGGTCGCCATCACGATCTTGCCGTTGGAGTTGTTGTGCGAGCGGCCGTCCTTCTCCAGGTCCATATAGGGCAGCAGGTAAGCGACCGCCTGCTTCATCACGCGCGCCGACTTCACCACCTGCGGCAAGAACATCTTGCCGGAGCCGAACAGGTCGCCGACGATATTCATGCCGTCCATCAGCGGACCTTCGATCACGTCGAGCGGACGTTTGGATTCCTTGCGCGCTTCCTCCACGTCGGTCTCGATGAAATCGGTGATGCCGTGCACCAGCGCATGCGACAACCGCTTTTCCACCGGCCGCTCGCGCCAGGCCAGATCGACTTGGCGGGCCTCCTGCCCGGCGCCGCGGAACTTGTCGGCCAGCGCCAGCAGCCGCTCGGAGGCGTCGGGCCGGCGGTTGAGCACGACGTCCTCGCAGGCTTCTCTCAGTTCGGGGTTGAGATCGTCATACACCGCCATCTGACCGGCATTGACGATGCCTAGATCCATTCCCGCCTTGATGGCATGGAACAGGAACACCGAATGCATGGCCTCGCGCACGCGCTCATTGCCGCGGAACGAGAACGACAGGTTCGAAACGCCGCCGGAGACATGCACATGCGGCAGGTTGGCGCGGATCCAGCGCGCCGCCTCGATGAAATCGACGCCGTAATTATTGTGCTCCTCCATGCCGGTGGCGATGGCGAAGATATTCGGGTCGAAAATAATATCCTCGGGCGGGAAGCCGACCTGATTGACCAGAATCTCATACGCGCGCTTGGAGATCGTGGTCTTTCGCTCAAAGGTATCGGCCTGGCCCTTTTCGTCGAACGCCATCACCACCACCGCGGCGCCGTGCCGGCGCACGATCTTGGCGTGTTCGATGAAGGCCGCCTCGCCCTCCTTCATGGAGATCGAATTGACCACCGGCTTGCCTTGCAGACATTTCAGCCCGGCTTCGATCACCGAGAATTTCGATGAATCGACCATCACCGGCACGCGCGCAATGTCCGGCTCGGCCGCGATCAGATTGAGGAAGGTGACCATGGCGGCTTCGGAGTCGAGCAGGCCCTCGTCCATATTGACGTCGATCACTTGCGCGCCGTTTTCCACCTGATCGCGCGCGATGCTCAACGCGGCGGCATAATCGCCGACGGTAATCAGCTTGCGGAATTTGGCCGAGCCGGTGACATTGGTGCGCTCGCCGACGTTTACGAACGGGATTTCCGGCGCGAGCGCGAAGGCCTCCAGGCCGGCCAGCCGCAATTGCCGGGATATTTCGGGAATTTTCCGCGGCGGCTTGCCGGCGACGGCTCGGGCGATGGCGGCGATATGCTCGGGCGTGGTGCCGCAACAGCCGCCGACCACGTTGACCAGGCCGGCGTCGGCGAATTCGCCCAACAGCTCGGCCATGTATTCGGGACTCTCGTCGTAATAGCCAAATTCATTCGGCAGCCCGGCATTGGGATAGGCGCACACAAAGGTATCGGCGAGGCGGCCAAGCTCGGCGATGTGGGCGCGCATCTCGCTCGCGCCGAGCGCGCAGTTGAGTCCGATGGTGACCGGATTGGCGTGGCGCACCGAATTCCAGAACGCCGCCGGCGTCTGCCCGGACAGCAGGCGGCCGGAACGGTCAGTGATGGTGCCGGAGATCATCACTGGCAGGTCGCGGCCCAGTTCGTCGCCGATCTCGGCAATAGCGTAGATCGCCGCCTTGGCGTTGAGCGTGTCGAAGATGGTCTCGATCAGCAATAAATCCGCGCCGCCTTCGATCAGCCCGCGGATCTGCTCGCCATAGGCGGCGCGCAACTGGTCGAAGCTGATGGCGCGGAAACCGGGATTGCTTACGTCCGGCGAGATCGAGGCGGTGCGGTTGGTCGGACCCAAGGCGCCGGCGACAAAGCGGCGGCGGCCGTCTTCTTTCTCGGCCAACACGGCCGCCTCGCGCGCCAGCGTGGCGCCGGCATGATTGAGCTCATAGGCGATGCCCTCCATGCCGTAATCGGCTTGCGCGATCTTGGTGGAGGAAAACGTATTGGTGGAGACGATGTCGGCGCCGGCGCGAAAGTAAGCCAGATGTATTTCGCGCACCGCATCCGGCCGGCTCAAATTGAGCAGGTCGTTATTGCCGCGCACCTCGCGATTCCAGGCGTCGAAGCGGGCGCCGCGATAGCCCTCCTCGTCGAGCTTGAGCGCCTGGATCATGGTGCCCATGGCACCGTCGAGCACCAGGATGCGCTCGCGCATCTGTGCAAGGAAGGCGGCGCGGGTAGTGGAACGCTCTGTCACTTAACTCAACTCCAAATTTAAGCGGCCTGCTCGACTGCCGGCCTTAAGCCCAGCAGATGGCAGATGGCGTAGACCAAGTCGGCGCGGTTCATGGTGTAGAAGTGGAAATTGGTGACGCCGCGGTCGAACAGATCGATCACCTGCTCGGCGGCGACCGCCGCCGCGATCAGCTTGCGGGTGGTCGGATCGTTGTCGAGCCCATGGAAACGTTCGGCCAGCCACACCGGCACCGAAGCTCCGGCGCGCGCGGCGAAATTCGCCGCCGCCTTGAAATTTTGTACCGGCAGAATGCCCGGCACGACCGGGATATCGATGCCGCGCGCACGCACGCGGTCGAGATAGCGGAAGTAGAGATCGTTCTCGAAGAAGAACTGCGTGATGGCGCGGGAGGCCCCGGCATCGACTTTCGCCTTCAGCATGTCGATGTCGGCCGCGATCGTCGGGCTATCGGGATGTTTTTCCGGATAGGCCGACACCGAGATCTCGAAATCGCCGGCGCGCTTGATGCCGCCGACCAGATCGGCAGCATTCTGATAGCCGCCCGCATGCGGCGCGTAGCGCGAGCCTGCGCCGCCGATTGGATCGCCGCGCAACGCCACGATATGGCGCACGCCGGCGTCGCCATAATTGCGCACGATGGTGTCGATCTCCGCGCGCGTGGCGGCGACGCAGGTCAGATGCGCGGCCGGGATTAGCGTCGTCTCGGCAATAATGCGTTTCACCGTCGCGTGCGTGCGTTCACGCGTCGAACCTCCGGCCCCATAGGTGACGGAGACAAATTGCGGGGCCAGCGGCTTGAGCCGTTCGATCGACTCCCACAGTGTCTTCTCCATTTCCTCGGTGGCCGGCGGAAAAAATTCGAACGACACCGCGATGCGGCGGTGACCGGCCGGCATGAAACGGCTGAGGCGCGGGGGCAGGCTCATCATGCCACCTCGCGCGTCACGCCGCGAGCTATCGGCTCCAGCGTCCCCTCTCCCGCTTGCGGGGGAGGGACAGGGAGGGGGCTTGATCGCAAACACCGAGCCGACAGCTTCCCCCTCCCCAACCCTCCCCCGCTTGCGGGGGAGGGAGCAGGCTGCGGCCAGTAGCGGTCTGTTGCGTTCCTGCGAACGGCCATCATGCCACCTCGCGCACCGACGGCACCGCTTGCACAGCGCGAACGTCGCGCGCCAGCCATAGCGACACCGCGATCTTGCCGTCGGAGCCGGGCTCCGGCTTGAGGCTCTTGTGCATGACCGGCTCGAGCCCGGAGGCGGTCATCCATTGCATCACCGTCTCGGCCGCGAACCCCAGGCGGCGATGGGCATGCTGCTCGCGCAGGAATTCCAGCTCGTGCGGCGCGAAGTCGACCGCCAGCAGCCGCCCGCCCGGACGCAGCACCCGTGCCGCCTCCTTGATGGCGCGCGCGCCGTCGTCGAGGAAGTGCAGCACCTGGTGCAGGATCACCACGTCGAACGAATTATTGGCGAGCGGCAAGTCGTAGATGTCGCCCTGCCGCACGCTGCAATGGCGCAGGCCGGCGCGTTCCAGCCGGTCGCGCGCCAAGAGCAGCATGTCGAGCGACAGATCGAGGCCGAGCCCGCGCTCGATTTCTCCGCCGAACAGTTCGAGCATGCGCCCGGTGCCGGTGCCGAGATCCAATAGCGAGCGGAACGGTTTGTCGGACAGCGCCGCGCGGATCGCGGCTTCCACTGCCGCGTCGGTCACATGCAGCTTGCGGATACGGTCCCATTCGGCGGCGTGCGCGCGAAAATAGGCCTGCGCCGCGGCGGCCCGGGCGGCGCGCACCGAGGCCAGCCGGTCGCGGTCGCGGGCGATGGTCGGATCGGCCGGGTTGAGGCGTTCGAGCAGCGCGCGGGCGACCTGCGCCCCGCCGCCCTGCTCGGACAGGCGGAAGAAGGCCCAAGTGCCCTCGCGGAAGCGCTCGATCAGCCCGGCCTCGGCCAGCAGCTTGAGATGGCGCGAAATGCGCGGCTGCGACTGGCGCAGGATGTCGGTGAGGTCGGACACCGTCAGTTCGGCTTCTGCCAGCAGGGCCAGCACGCGCAGCCGCGTCTCCTCGCCGGCGGCCTTGAGGGCCGCATTGAGTGCGTCGAAACCGAGCTGGCCACTATTGTTCATGGGAACCGGATGACGGTACGCATGGGCTATTTCCCACTATATAAGGATATCTTTATACGTTGAAACAGCTATCCGCAAGACCACCTAACCAGTCATTCCGGGACGTCCGCCGACGCCCGCAGGGCGAAGGTGGACGGACCCGGAATCCAGGGGCTACAGAACGGTCATTCATTGTGGCCCTGGATTCCGGGCCCGGCCCTTTGGGACGTCCCGGAATGACGGCTGGAGAAGCAAATGACCACCAAGGATTTCGGCGTGCGCGACGGCGAACAGGCGGTCGAGCTGCCCAGCGAGCCCGATGCCGGTGTCTATTTCATCGGCCGTATCCGCACACCCTGGAAAGCGCGCAAGGACTGCCCGAAGAACGCGCGTGAATCCGAGGCGGTCTGCACGGTCGAGCTCGATCCACGCTGGCAGGCCGGTCTCAAAGACGTGGAGACCTGCAGCCACCTGGTGCTGCTGTATTGGATGGACAAGGCGCCGCGCAACCTGGTGCTGCAGGTGCCCGGGCATTATGGCGCGCAGCACGGCACCTTTGCCCTGCGCTCGCCGGCCCGCCCCAACCCGATCGCCATGAGTGTGGTGCGGCTGGTCGGGATCGATGGCGGCAGCATATCGGTGATCGGGCTCGACTGCCTGGACGGCACGCCGCTCCTCGACCTCAAGCCCTATTTCGCCTCCACCGACAGCGTGCCGGAGGCCGTCGTGGGCTGGCACAGGCGGAAAGACTAGCCAAACGCTCGCTTCCAGAGCTGAGAACGCCGCTGAATGGCCCGCCGGCCATTGGTTCCCTGCAATCGCGAACATATGAACGGCCCTGGAACCGGAACCAATGAACCTCCCCGGCGCTTGCCCCGACGAACAAGGACGAGAAATTCGTCGGAGGCTGTCATGTCCATCAAGTTGTATTCAATTGGTTCGCTGATCGCCGCCGCCGCGCTGTCGTGCGCGCCTGCGCAGGCCCAGCGGCTCGCCTTTAACTCGCCGTCCGCTCCGCAATACGCCCCGGTCGAACAGAACGCGCCCAACGAAGACGCCCAGCTCGATCCGCGCCTACAGCGGCAAATGGTGGACTATGCCACCAACGAAGCGCCCGGCACGGTCGTGATCGATACCCCGCACACCGTCCTCTATTTCGTACTCGGCAACGGCAAGGCGATCCGCTACGGCATCGGCGTCGGCCGCGAAGGTTTCACCTGGTCGGGCGTCAAGCAGGTCGCGCGCAAGGCCGAGTGGCCGGACTGGTATCCGCCGCAGGAAATGATCGCGCGCCAGCCCTATCTGCCGCGCATGACCGCCGGTGGCCCCGGCAATCCGCTCGGCGCGCGCGCCATGTATATCGGCGGCACCGAATATCGCATCCACGGCACCAACAACCCGGCCACCATCGGCAAGCACGTCTCTTCGGGCTGCATCCGCCTCACCAACGAGGATGTGACCGATCTCTATAGTCGCGTGCAGATCGGCGCCAAGGTGGTGGTGCTGCCGATGACCCAGCCGGCGCACGTCGCGCAGACGCATGCAATGACCTCGTCCTACGCGCAGGCCGCGCCGAGCAATGCACAGCGTACCTGGTCCGCCATCCGCTAATTCTGTTTCACGTCGTTACCTTCTGAACCTCCCCCAAACTTGCCCGGCCGTCGCGCCGGGCAATTTTTTTGGAGCGGTCACAGCGCTGCGTTCGCGCCAAGCGTGGATTCACCGCGGCCCTGCCGCGCGGCCGGGCCGTGACATCGCCGGTTTTCCCGCTAGGATAGGCACTCGATGACGGAACGAGACGGGGGAGCGCTCTCATGAAAACGATGCATGGCGCGGCGGCGGTGGCCGCCTCGGTCCTGGCGCTGTTGCTGCTTGCACCGTCGGGTGCGACAGCGGCGCATGGTATCGGCGCCCACGGCTTTCATTTTCCGATCCATCATCCCTTGGCGCGCCACCTCTTGGCGCGCCACCGGTTCCCGTTTTACGGCAGCTACGTGACACTTCCGCCGAACGCGCCTTTCGTGACTTACGCCCTGCCGCAACCGATTGAATTGGTGCAAGTGTCGCGCAGCTGCCGATACGATCGGCAGGTGGTGACCGTTCCAGCGGAAGCAGGCGGCACGCGCCAGATCACCGTCACGCGTTGCTAGCTCGGCCGCCGCGCGGCGATTGAAGATCTAGAGCATGATCCCGAAAAGTGGGAACCGGTTTTCGGAAAAGATCATGCTCAAAAAAATGTTAGTGCTTGCCTCTGATTCAATTCAAAACGATACGGCTCTAATTGCGCGGTTCGATTGGCGTCGAGCCACGCAGGCCGAGTATGCCTTCAAGCACATTAGCCCCGGCCAGCAGACGCGCTTCGGCGCGCGGCGGAGCGACAATCTGAAGACCGACCGGCAGACCTTCGCTGGTAAAACCGCAAGGCAGTGACAACGCCGGACAGCACACCAGCGTGATTGCGTAGGCGATGGCCAGCCATTCGACGTAGTTGGTGAACGCCACACCGTCGCATTGCTTGACGTAGCGATCCTCGACCGGAAACGGCGCAACAATCGTCGCGGGGCAGAGCAACAGGTCATAGTCCTTGAAGAAGGCCAGCATTCGCGCCGACATGGCGACACGCTGGGCCTCCGCGCGCTCCATATCGGCCATTGTCAGCCGCAAGCCCTTTTCGATGTTTTCCGCCAGTTCGGGCTTGAGCAGATGGCGCTTGCTGCGCAGCAGTTCCGCCTTGCTCACGGCAAAGTCGAAAGCGCGCAGCACCTGAAAACACTCATGCGCCTCCGATAAATCGGGATGCGCCTCTTCGACCGCGACGCCAGCCTCGGCGAAGCGTTCGGCTGCCCTGCGCGTGATGGCCGCCACTTCGGGGGCGACCGGCGTGATGCCAAGATTTGGCGAATAGGCGACACGTTTGGGCATCGTGCGGCCGCGCGCGGCAGCAAGAAACGACGTTGGCAATACCGGCAGCGACAATGGATCGCCGGGATGCTCGCCCGCCATCGCGTCGAGCATCAGCGCGACATCCTCGACATTGCGCGCCATCGGTCCATGCGCCGAGAGCGTGCGATCGATCTTGGCGGAAGGCGTGCGAGCGACCCGGCCGATACTCGGGCGCAAGCCGACGATTCCGCAGAAGCTCGCCGGATTGCGCAGCGAGCCCCCCATGTCGGTGCCATGCGCGAGCCAAGCCATGCCGGTCGCCAGCGCAACGGCGGCGCCGCCCGATGAGCCGGCGGCGGAACGCGCGGTGTTCCATGGGTTGCGCGTCGCGCCGAATACCTCGTTGAAGGTATTGGCGCCGGCGCCGAATTCCGGGGTGTTCGACTTGGCGTAGACGATGGCGCCGTTCGCTTCCAGGTGCTCGACCACGATGTCCGAACGTGCCGGCACGTGGTGGGCATAGATGGGCGAGCCGTAGGTGGTGCGCACATCCGCAACGTCAGTGAGGTCCTTGATTGGTACCGGAAGGCCAGCGAGCGGGCCGCGCGCCGCGACCGGTTTTGTCATGAGGCGATCGGCATGGGCACGGGCACGGTCGAAGCAGAGGGTCGGTAGCGCGTTGACGGCGGGATCGACGATCGCAATGCGTTGTTCGAGCACATCGAGCAGGTCGTGTGGCGTCACCTCGCCGCTTTTAAGCTTGTCGACAAGCGCACAGGCGCCGGCCTCGATCAATTCATTGGCGCTCATAAAGGCTCCCTACCGCGGTCTATAAGACCGATTGAGTCATACCAGCGCGAAAACCTACAGCGGACAAGTGCCTGCTGCCGGATCATGCCATCAGTTCGCGAGCCATGACCGCACCAGCGTAGCCGAGATTTACGCGCCGCAGATTTTTTGGGCGGTTAGAGCGGCTCCATCCCTTGTTCTTTGATCACCGGGATGGCCGTCGGGCTCTTGAGGAAACCGAGCAGTGCGCGGGCAGCCTCCGGCGCCTGCGACTTTGCGCTGACCGCGCCGCCGAACGCCGTGTAATACTGAATTTCGGCAGGCAGTGGTCCGGCGATCGCCACCCCCGGCACCGTGTAGCCTTGGGTAATAGCGACGATTGCCAATTCCACTTCGCCCTTGGCGACCATTTCAGCCGACGTATCGCTTTTCGGAATCGTGGCCTTGGCGGCGACGGCATCCTTGATGCCAAGCCGTTCGAGCAATTGGGGAACGCCGGGCACCGGAAGGTAGGTGACCGATTTCGCCGCAAGCAGAGCGCGCTTGAAGGCTTCGACCGTGCTTACGTCCGGCTTCGGCGCGCCGGCGCGCACGAGAACGCCGTTCGCCGAGCGCAGCAGAAGCGTCTTTGAGTCGGCGATCACCTTGCCGCGCTTGATCAGGATGTCCAGCACCGGGGGCGGAACGGCGATGATGTCGAAGTTCTCGTTGGCGTTGACGCGGGCGACAAATTCGCCGCTCAATCCGACAATCACATTGAGCTTGTTGCCGGTGCTTTTCTCGAACTGCGGACCGATTTTCTCCAGCACCGTAGCAACGGCACGCGAAGCAAATATTTTCAGATCCGCAGCGGTCGCCGGGGTTCGCGACAACAGAGCCAGGACCCCAGACGCCAAAATCAAAACGAGCTTTCGTCGCGGCGGCATGTATACCTCCCCAGTAACAATGGAAAACCATATTAGCACGGTTGGCCGGCAACCTCCCGGCTGGCGGGCGTCGCCATTGGACGCTATACCCCGATAAAAGGGAGCGGAACATGCGAATAGCGGCAATGGCGGCGGGCGCGGTCGGCGGATATTTCGGCGCGCGCATGGCGGCGGCAGGCCACGATGTGTTCTTCATCGCGCGCGGCGCCAATCTTGCGGCCATCAAGGCCAACGGCCTCAAGATCGAAAGCGTGCATGGCGATGTGCATCTGCCGAAGCCGAACGTCACAGATAATCCGGCGGAAGTCGGCGCGGTCGATATCGTGCTCTTTGCCGTGAAACTCTGGGATACCGAGAAGGCCGCCGAACTCGCCCGTCCGCTGGTCGGCCCGAATACTCGCGTCATCACCTTGCAGAACGGCATCGACAGCGTCGAGCGCATTGTGCCGATCCTTGGCGCCGAGCAGACTATCGGCGGCGCCGCCTATATCGCCACGGTGATCGCCGCGCCCGGCGTCATCAAGCAGACCAGCAGTTTTGCCAAGATGCGTTTCGGGCGCGCCGACAAGCGCGCGGACGAGAAGCTGCAAGCCTTCGCCGATGCCGGCAAGGCCGCCAAGATCGATATCGGCATTTCCGCCGATATCGAGCGCGAGCGCTGGGAGAAATTCGCCTTCCTCACCGCCATGGCCGGTTCCACCTCCGCGCTGCGCTCCCCGATCGGCCCGATCGCCGCCGATCCGGAGCTGCGCGGCTTCTTCCGCAGTCTGATGGAAGAAGCGGCCGCCATTGCCAAGGCCAAGGGCGTGGCGCTCGATCCCGCCTATATCGAGGGCCGCATGGACTTCGTGCAGCACACGGTCGAGCCCGGCATGAAGGCCTCGATGGCGCACGACCTGGAACGCGGCAACCGGCTGGAACTCGACTGGCTCAATGGCAAGGTGCGCGAACTCGGCCGCGAATACGGCGTACCGACGCCGGCCAGCGACACGGTCTACACCGTGCTCAAGCTGCACCGCTTAGGGGCGTGAAGCCTGAGGCAGCGGCGGCCGGCTTGTCGCCGCCCCTCGCTCGTGGCTGTGGCCGCGGCATAAAAACGCCAGCAAAATCAGCATTAAAAAGTTTCGATAGAAGCCGCACCTTCGATAGGCTAAGGATTCAAGAAAAGCGATTGGGAGGGGGGGACGCCTTGCTGCAAACGCTGGTGAAAAAGCGGGATTTCTATGCCGGCGGCCTGATGACGCTGCTGGGCGCGGCCGTCACGCTTGACTCCGCCACTTATTCCCTCGGCAGCCTCATGCATATGGGCCCGGGGATGTTCCCGCTCATCCTCGGGGTCGTGCTCACCTTTGTCGGTATCCTGATCCTGGGCACGGCGGCGGCCACCCCGGTCGGCGAGAATGAAGGCATACTGCCGAAAAACAGGGAATGGCTCGGCTGGGGCTGCATCCTGGCCGGACCGATTTTTTTCATGGTCCTGGGCGAGTTTTTCGGCCTGGTTCCGGCAACCTTCTCCTGCGTGTTCGTCTCCGCGCTGGGTGACCGTACCGCGACCTGGAAAGGCTCGGCCATCCTGGCGGCCGGCGTCACCTTTTTCGGCGTGGCGCTGTTCACCTATGTGCTGAAAATACCGTTTCCCATGTTCCGGTGGGGTCACTGATGATTGAGATGTTTGGCACCGCGCTTACCGATCTTTGGTACGGCTTCGGTGTCGCTCTCGAACCCCACAACGTGATGTGGTGCTTCATCGGCGTGTTCGTCGGCAACATGGTCGGCGTGCTGCCGGGCATGGGCCCGCTTGCGACCATCTCGATCCTGTTGCCGCTGACCTTCGGCATCAAGCCGGTCGGCGCCATCCTGATGCTGGCGGGCGTGTTCTACGGCGCGCAATACGGCGGCGCGATCTGCTCGATCCTGCTCAATCTGCCCTGCCATCCACCGCACGCGGTCACCTGTCTCGACGGCTTCCCGCTCACCAAAAAAGGCCGCGGCGGCGCCGCGCTCGGCATCACCATCATCTCATCGTTCGTGGGCGCCTCCTGGGGCATCACCGAGATGATCTTCCTGTCGCCGATATTGGTGGTGGTGGCGCTCAAATTCGGCCCGGCGGAGATATGTTCGCTGATGCTGCTTGGCTTGCTCGCTGGCTCGACGCTGGCGCGCGGTTCGCCGCTCAAGGGCGTAGCCATGACCGTTTGCGGACTGCTGATCGGCATTGTCGGCAGCGACATCGAAACCGGCACGCCACGATTCACCTTCGGCATCCCCAATCTGTTCGACGGCGTGGAAATCGTCGCGCTGGCGCTCGGCCTGTTCGGCATCGCCGAGTTCATGAAGAGCGTCAATCAGCTCTCCGAGGTCGACACCAAATATACCAACGTGAAGTTCCGCGATCTGCGGCCGACGCGCGAGGAATTCCGTCGCTCGATTCCAGCCATGTTCCGCGGCACGGCGATCGGCAGCCTATGCGCGCTGATCCCCGGCACCGGGCCGACCATCGCCTCGTTTATTTCCTACGCGACCGAAAAGAAGATTTCCAAAACGCCCGAGTTGTTCGGCACCGGCATGATCGAAGGCGTCGCCTGCCCGGAGGCCTCGACCCATTCCTCGGTGCAGGGCGACTTCATCCCGACCATGAGCCTCGGCATTCCCGGCGACGCGGTGATGGCGCTGATCCTGGGCGCGCTGATGATCCAGGGCATCGTGCCCGGTCCGCAATTGATCAGCGAGCACCCGGATATCTTCTGGGGTCTGATCGCCAGCTTCTGGATCGGCAACATCATCCTGGTGATTCTCAACGTGCCGATGATCGGGCTGTGGGTGAAGCTGCTGACGATCCCGTACAAGTACCTCTATCCGAGCGCGATGTTCTTCGTGGCGATCGGTGTCTACAGCACCAACAACGACATGTTCCAGGTTGGCGAGGTCGTCGTCATCGGACTGGTCGGCTATGTGCTGCTGCTGCTCGACTTCCATCCGGCGCCGATCCTACTCGGCTTCGTGCTGGGGCCGCGCTTCGAGGAGAATTTTCGCCGCGCCATGCTGATTTCACGCGGCGACATCCTGGTGTTCATCAAACACCCGATCAGCGCGGTCTTTATCAGCCTGTGCGTGCTGCTGATTGTCATGCAGATCTACGTGCGGCTGCTCGCGCCGAAGGTGCTGGCGACCGAAATTCCTTTGAGCTCCGGCCAGAAGCAGCCCGAAGCCGCCGAGTAAGGCGCTAGCCGGTCACGAAGTGGCTTAAATACGCGTAAGCAAACATCGTGGCCAAAAGCACGAGGACCACCGTGGATCCCTGCTTGCCGAGCCGGCTGGCCCATTCCGAATTGATCTTATCCATACGATGACAAGTGCCGGGACCGCAATTTCGTTCCCGACGGCGATTTCGCGACCGGCGAACAAAGCCTAGACGAAACGCGGGATCGGCCCGCGCTGCGGCGTGCGGTCGGGCAGATCGACGAAGGTTTCATCCACATAACACCAGCCCCAGCCTTCCGGCGGATCGTAACCCTCGATGATCGGATGGCCGGTGGCGTGGAAATGCTTGGTGGCATGCGTGTTGGGCGATGAATCGCAGCAGCCGACATGGCCGCAGTTCCGGCATAGCCGCAGATGCACCCAGGGCGAGCCGATCTTCAGGCATTCCTCGCAGCCAAGCGCGCTCGGCGTCACGCTGCGGATAGCGGCTGTGTGGGAACAGGGTTTGCTCATCGTTCTCTCCCAGGCTTGGGCGCACCGTGCGGCACGGTCAGCGCCATGACGGCGGCGCCGGCGGCGGCCAACACGGTCGCGGCGATCATTCCGGCGCGGTAGCCGGAAGAATATGATGCAAGTCCGGCGGCGAGCGCAACGCCGGCCAATTGCGCGATCCGGCTCATGTCGTTGTTGACGCCGGAGGCGAGACCCTCGTCGGCATCGCTCACGCTCGACATCACCGACGCCGTAAGCGGCGCCACCAGCACCGCGAAGGAAACGCCGAGTAGCGCCATCGGGCCGAGCACGCCGAGCGTCAACGACGCATCCTTGCCCAGCGCCAGCCAAAGAAATGCGGCCGCCGCGCCAAGCGGTCCGGCGATCAGCATCGTGCGCGCGCCGGCTGCATCTGCGATGCCGCCGAACAGCCGCGACAGCAGGCCGATGCCGAGCGTGAACGGGAGAAACACGAGGCCGGCTTGCGTCGGCGTCAGGCCACGCCGGTCGATGAGATCGAACGAAATTAGGAACAGCATGATGGCGAGGCCGGCATAGATCGAAAGCGTCGCCACGTTCAAACCGACAAAGGCACGATTGGCGAGCAGCCGTGGCGGCGTCATCGGATACGCGCTGGCGCGCTCCCAGAAAGCGTAGCCGGCGAGCGCCGCAATGCCGGCCAATGCTATCGCGCCCACAACGACGCGGTCGAGCGATCCGGCTTTTTCGGGCCCGATCTGGCTCAGCGCCCAAGCGATGAGGCCGAGCGCCACCGTCAAAATCGCCGCGCCGGCCAGGTCAAATCGGCGCGGCTCGCGCCGGTCCGGCGGCGCATAGAGCACGAGCAATATGACGGAGACAGCCGCAATCGGCGGATTGATCGCAAATACCCAATGCCAGCCAAACGACTCCGTCAGCCAGCCGCCGAGCACCGGCCCGCCGGCGGTAGTGAGAGCGGAGGCCGCGGCCCACACGCCGATGGCAGCGCTGCGCTCGGTTTTCGGATAGGTGGCGCCGATCAGCGCTAGACTCGCCGGTGTCAGCATTGCCGCCGCGATACCCTGCACCACGCGCAGGGCATTCAACCAGTCGATCGATGGCGCCGCCACGCAGGCCGCCGACGCAAGACCGAACCCGATGCAGCCGATGCCGAGCATGCGTGCCTTGCCATAGACGTCGGCCAGCGCACCGCCGATCAGCGTGAGCGCGGCCAGCGCCAATACATATCCGTTGAGTACCCATTGGACGGAGGCAAGATCGGCGCCGAACGAGGCGCGCAGCTTCGGCAGCGCCACGGTCAGGGCCGAGCCATCGATGAAGGCCATCGACGAGGCCAACACGCAGGCGGCGAGCACCATGCGTCGGCGCGGCAGCGCGATTTCGCGCCCGAACGCATGCGGACCGGGCTCGGCCGCGATCACGCCGCTGTCGCAGGGCTGCACAAATAGCTGCGCCATGACAAACTTCTTCGCACTTTTCGGCAGCACGCGCTAGGATTCCGCTTCCGGCGAATCAGTGGAGCTGGCCATGCGGCGCATGCTCGACGAGGCGGTCTACCACGCCACGGCGCCGATCCGTCTGTTCGGACGTTCGCGCCGTTTTCGTATTGCGCTTGGCGCGACTTGCGTGGTCGCCGTCTTCTTCGGCGCGACGCTGTGGGCGCTTGACCGCTTCGTTCCCGCCGACGGCGGCGCCAAGAAAACGCTGGCCAGCCTGCCGGCCTTGCCCGCGCTGCAGCCGGTGACGCGCGCGTCCTATGTGATCGCGCCGGTCGCGATCTCGCTGGCCGCCATCGGCCGCAGCATGGACGCCGCCGCCCCGCGCGATCTGGCCGGCAAGAACGACAATCCGGTAAGCAGCCTGCTGTCGAAGGCCGACATCGGCATCACCGTCGCGCGCGGCGCCATGAGCGTGAGCGGCAAGCCGAACGAATTGACCGTCGTCACCCCGCTGACTGCCGACTTGAAAATCACCGGACAGATCGCCACACAGACCGGCAACCTCGCCGGCTCGATCACCGGCCTGCTTGACAGCTCGATCGGCAAGAGCATCGGCGAGCTCACCAGCAAGGTGCTCGACCAGCGCGCCGAAGTGCGCGGCCAGGTGGTCGTGCATTCGCGGCCGGCGCTGACCGTCAATTGGCGGCTGGAGCCCAATCTCAGCTCCCAACTCACGCTGCGCGACAGCGCGCTTTCGCTCGCCGGCTTCAAGATCGACGTGGCGAACGAGGCCAAGCCCCTGATCGAGCGCGAAGTCAACGCGCAGGTGGCGGCGTTGCAGGCGCGGCTGCGCAACGATCCGTTCATCGAGCGCACCGCGCGTGAGCAATGGGCCAAGATGTGCCGCGCCATTCCGCTCGGCGGCGACGACACCGGCCTGCCCCGCCTGTGGCTGGAAATGCGCCCGGTGCGCGCCGCCGCCGCCCAGCCGCAGATCGACGCGCGCAACGTGACGCTGACCGTCGGCGTGCAGGCGGAAACCCGCATCCTGCCGAAAGAGACCCATCCGACTTGTCCGTTTCCGGCCAGGCTCGAACTGGTGGCTCCGATGGAGAACGGCAAGCTCACGGTCGGCGTGCCGATCGACATGCCGTTCAGCGAACTCAACAAGCTGCTGGAAGCGCAACTCAAGGGCCACCGCTTTCCGCAGGACGGCAGCGCCTCGGTCGAGATCGAAGTGCGCTCGGTCAGCCTCGCCGCCAGTGGCGACCGTCTTCTGATTTTACTGGGGATGAAAGCGCACGAGCGCAAGAGCTGGTTCGGCATTGGCGCGCAGGCGAGCGTGGCGATCTGGGGCAAACCCGTGCTCGACGCCAAGACCCAGATTCTCCGGCTGACCGATCTGACCGTCGACCTGGAATCGGATGCGGGTTTCGGTCTGCTGGGCGCGGCGGCGCGCGCCGGCCTGCCCTACCTTAAACAGGCGCTGGCCGACAACGCGGTACTGGATCTGAAACCGTTCGCCGCCGACGCCCTCAAGAAGATCACGCTGGCGCTCGCCGATTTCCAGAAAGACAGCGGCGGCGTGAAGATCGACGCCGCTGTCCAGACCTTGCGCCTCACCAACATCGAATTCGACTCGCACACCCTGCGGGTGATCGCGGAAGCCGACGGCAGCGCCAAGGTGGCGGTGAGTGAATTGCCGAGGAAGTGACGCTTCTTGCCCTCTCCCACAGGGGGAGAGGTAAGCGTGCATACCTCGCGCGCGCTGCCCGCATTGACACCCTCAGCGCCAAGCCTACATTAGCCCCGTTCCGAGGGGTGCCCCGAAACGGGCTGAGAAAAACCCTTTGAACCTGATCCGGGTCATGCCGGCGAAGGGACAGGGACTTTTGCCCTAAGCCACATTATCCGGGCCTCATCCTTCCAGACGGCGCTTTGCGCCTCCTCAGGATGAGGGCAGAAGTTGTTTTAGCCTCATGGTGAGGAGCGCGGCCCTTGCCGCGCGTCTCGAACCATGAGGCGAGAGCGCAGAGACTAGAGCATGATCCCGAAAAGTGGGAACCGGTTTTCGGAAAAGATCATGCTCAAGCAAAATGTTAGGGCTTGCCTCTGATTCAATTCAAAACGATACGGCTCTAAGGAGAATTCCATGAACAAGCCGGTCACGTCCGCCGATCTGGTCACCCCGAAAGTCACGACGGGCCCGCTTGCCGCCTCGCGCAAGGTCTATGCCGCGCCCGACGCGGCGCCCGATTTGCGCGTGCCGGTGCGCGAGATCGCACTCGATGCCAGTTCGGGCGAGCCGCCGCTGCCGGTCTACGACACCACCGGGCCCTATACCGATCCGGACGTCTCGATCGATGTGGAAAAGGGCCTAGCCCGCACCCGCCTCGCCTGGGTGAAGGAACGCGGCGGCGTGGAGGAATATGAAGGCCGGCCGATCCAGCCGGTGGACAACGGCAATGTCAGCGGCAAGCACTTGGCGCGGAATTTCCCCAATACGCCGAAGCCGTGGCGGGCGGTTTCTTCACCTCTCCCGCTTGCGGGGGAGGGAGCAGGAAGTGATCACCCCCTCACCCAATACGAATTCGCCAAAGCCGGCATCATCACCAAGGAAATGATCTACGTCGCCGAGCGCGAAAACCTCGGCCGCAAGAAGATGCTCGACCGCGCGCAAGCAGCCCTTGCCGATGGCGAGCAGTTCGGCGGTGCGCTGCCGGCGTTTGTCACGCCGGAATTCGTGCGCAGCGAAATCGCGCGCGGCCGCGCCATCATCCCGTCCAACATCAACCACGCCGAACTGGAGCCGATGATCATCGGCCGCAACTTCCTGGTGAAGATCAACGCCAATATCGGCAACTCCGCCGTCACGTCTTCCGTCGAGGAAGAAGTCGAGAAGATGGTGTGGGCGATACGCTGGGGCGCCGACACGGTGATGGACCTGTCGACCGGGCGCAACATCCACAACACGCGCGAATGGATCCTGCGCAATTCGCCGGTGCCGATCGGCACCGTACCGATTTATCAGGCGCTGGAGAAGGTCGACGGCGATCCGGTCAAGCTCGACTGGGAGTGCTACAAGGACACGCTGATCGAGCAATGCGAACAGGGCGTCGATTATTTCACCATCCACGCCGGCGTGCGGCTCGCTTACGTGCCGCTCACCGCGAACCGCGTCACCGGCATCGTGTCGCGCGGCGGCTCGATCATGGCCAAGTGGTGCCTGTCGCGCCACAAGGAGTCGTTCCTGTACGAGCGCTTCGACGAGATCTGCGACATCATGCGCAAATACGACGTGTCGTTCTCGCTCGGCGACGGCTTGCGGCCCGGCTCGCAGGCCGACGCCAATGACCGCGCGCAATTCGCCGAACTGGAGACGCTCGGCGAACTCACCCAGATCGCCTGGCAGAAAGGCTGCCAGGTCATGATCGAAGGCCCCGGCCACGTGCCGATGCACAAGATCAAGATCAACATGGACAAGCAGCTGAAAGAATGCGGCGAGGCGCCGTTCTATACGCTGGGACCGCTGACGACCGACATCGCGCCCGGCTACGACCACATCACCTCTGGCATCGGCGCCGCCATGATCGGCTGGTTCGGCTGCGCCATGCTCTGCTACGTGACGCCGAAGGAGCATCTCGGCCTGCCCGACCGCGACGACGTCAAGACCGGCGTCATCACCTACAAGATCGCGGCGCACGCGGCAGACCTCGCCAAGGGCCACCCGGCGGCGCAATTGCGCGACGACGCACTCTCCCGCGCGCGCTTCGACTTCCGCTGGCAGGACCAGTTCAACCTCGGGCTCGATCCGGAGACGGCGCGCGAGTATCACGACGAGACGCTGCCCAAGGAGGCGCACAAGGTGGCGCATTTCTGCTCGATGTGCGGGCCGAAGTTTTGTTCGATGAAGATCACGCAGGATGTGAGGGATTATGCGAAGGGGTTGAATGAGAAAGAGACGGGAATGGCGGAGATGAGCGAGAAGTTCAAGGCGATGGGCGAGCAGGTTTATGTCGATGCCGACGAGGCCGTAAAGCAAAGCAATAAGGCGTTCTGATTGAGTGCGGCTTGTCCGCCGTAGCACGCAGTGCGAAGGCGGAAGAAGGTGAAGGAGAAAAATAAGGCTTTGTAGGCTGTCCTGCATTTCGAGAACGCTGCAAACTGTGCATTGGAGCTTCGCACTAAACGTCGATCACCTCAGTCTTTAGTTGGAGCTATACAATTTTTAGTAGTTGTGCCACTTTATGCACGGCGGGGGTTTACCATAGTGCGTCTGTGTGTTTGGATTTCGGCAGTATTCGTTGCCACAGGGTTCTCCGCGTGTAGCGGGGCAAATAAATATTCTTCGCAAGAACTTTCCCCGTCGGCAGCAAGGCCAAGCGAGGGCCCCTCTGATACATCTGCCGCGAAGTCTTCCGTGTGCAACCAATTTTCAGAAAACAAATCAACTTTGGTGAGCCTCACTGAAATTGCTTCGGTTCTTCGTGGTGGCGACTTTAAGAAACAAGAATTCGAAACTACCGACCAATTCAAATCTCGATTGGCATCACGAATAAAATTAGCAAATCAGAAAACTAATTTGCAAGGTGGCTATTTCTATTTTGCAATCCCAATTCCCGCAGACCTAATCTAATTTGACACCGACCAAAGCCGCATGACAGTCGGTGACGAATATCTCGGACTATTCGGATTGCATACTGCTAGCGGCGACAAGGGGCGTCTACATGTGACCTGAGGTGGTCCCGGTTGTCTGAACAGATTTCCCGCGTCGATAAGTGGAGCGTCTGCCGGGTTTAGGCTGCCATGCGGAGGGGCAGCGCGGTGAAGTAGGCTTGATTGGGTGTCGTGCCGTCAAGGCTTGAATGTGGGCG
>JBBRAL010000072.1:0-22097 GCA_038206805.1 Hyphomicrobiales bacterium
ACAGGCCGATGTGTTTTGCTACCAACCTGGATAAGGCGTTCGAGAATATCGATTGCATGAGGGTGATCCTTCGCTGCCAGGCAAAGAATCGCTTTTATGAATCAACTCAACGCCTTATCCAACCGCGTCGAGTACTATGCGAGGCGGCTATCGCGCATTACGGCTATAGCTACGAGCAGTTCTTGGCGATGCAGGCGTCCAACTTGCGTCCGCCCGAAGATCGCGAACGCTTCGAGCATCATCTGCGTACACTGCCGGATGTCCAATTTACCCAAAATGTCGGACAGCATTGCAGGGCGGATGGCACCGTCATCGATGTTTCCGTGCTTTCACGCACCTTGAGTTACGCCGGCCATCGTGCGCGATTGGCTGCGGTCCACGACATCACCCAGGCCAAGCTGGCCGAACAAGAACTCCATCGCACCAAGAAGTTTCTCGACGCCGTCATCGAGCACGTTCCGCTCCCGATTATTGTGAAAGACGTAACGGGACTGGAAGCCGATGCGCACAGCAGCCGGTTTACCCTGTTCAATCGCGCCTACGAAGAATTGACCGGCGATTCCCGCAGCGAACTGATCGGCAAGACCGCGCACCAGTTATTTCCCAAGGATCGCGCCGATCTCATCGTGCGATCCGACAATGAAGCCTTGCGGTCCGGCCAGGTGGTGCTCACCAGCGAACATACAATCGCTACGTCGCACAAGGGCACACGTTTGGTGACCGCAAAGAAGACCACGATCAGGGACGATAATGGCAAGCCGCAATACCTGTTGAGCGTTGTCGACGATGTGACCGAGCGGCGGCAAGCCGAACAGCGTATCGAATATTTGGCGCACACCGATTCATTGACCGATCTGCCTAACCGCGCCACCTTTGTCGAATACCTTGCCGCCACGCTCGCTGCCGCGTCCAGAAATGGCGAGCAGTTTTCAGTCCTTTGCATCGATCTCGACCGGTTCAAGGAAGCCAATGACACCTACGGGCACCTGGTCGGCGATGAGCTGTTGCGCGAGGCCGCCCGTAGATTGAAAGTGGCGGCTGCCGGCGAATTTCTCGCGCGGGTTGGCGGCGACGAGTTTACGCTCATCGTAAAAGGCGGAGCGCAACCGGAGGCCGCCGAAGCGCTCAGCGAACGCCTGCTGGCCGCGTTTCACGATGACTTCGAAGTTGACGGTCACGTGTTGCCGTTGAGCCTGAGCATCGGGGGCGCGGTCTATCCAACCGATGGCGCCGACGCGAAAACTCTGATGGCCAATGCGGATGCCACGCTTTACCAGACCAAAGCGGAAACGCGCGGCGCGGCGCGATTCTTTGCGGTTGAATTGGCCGCACAGATACGCGAGCGCCGCGATTTGCAGAAAGATTTGAAATCCGCCGTAACGCGGAACGAGTTCTTCCTGCACTATCAACCGCAAGAAACCATAACGTCAAACAAGACCACTGGATTTGAAGCGCTGGTGCGGTGGCAATGTCCAAAGCGCGGTCTGGTCTCGCCCGGCCAGTTTATTCCGGTCGCCGAGGAGAGCAGCATTATAGTTCCCTTGGGTGAGTGGGTTCTGCGCGAGGCCTGCCGTGAGGCTGCTTCCTGGTCGCAGCCGCTGATGATCGCCGTGAATGTCTCGCCGGTCCAATTCCACCACGGCGATCTGCCAAGACTGGTGCACTCGATCCTGCTCGATACCGGTCTTGCCCCGGCGCGGCTTGAACTTGAAATCACCGAAGGCGTGCTGATCGGCGATTTTTCACGCGCGGTCTCGATCCTGCGCAGGCTGAAAACGCTCGGCGTACGGATCGCGATGGATGATTTTGGGTCGGGATATTCGTCGCTGTCCTATCTGCATTCGTTCCCCTTCGACAAGATCAAGATCGATCGCAGCTTTATTGGCGATTTGGAACACAATCATCATTCGATGGCGATTGTTCGCGCGATCGTCACGCTCGGCCATAGCCTCGATGTGCCGGTGCTGGCCGAAGGGGTCGAGACCGAAGCCCAGCATCTGTTTTTGAGGCAGGAAGGCTGCGACGAGGTGCAGGGTTACCTGACTGGCCGGCCATTCCCGATTGCAAACTATGCCCAACTGGTCGGCCGCGAAGCGAATGCGGAGCTAAACAGCATTGTGGCGCGTTGACCCGGAATACCGAAGCGGGGCCGCGCGCGGCCCGCTGGCGCGGGAATGAGCGGAATTGGGATCGACGCTATCGGAATTTGCGCTAGCGAGCAGATCCAGGCCTTTGGCCGCGACATTATCTTTTCTTCATGCCTGAACCATTTGCCGCCGCGGGCGGTTATCCCTGCGCCATGCTTCGCTGCATCCCGGTAATCCTGCCGCGCCGTTTTGAAGTCCAATTCGAAGCCAAACCGTGCAAGGCCAATTGATGCGACGCGTGACGCTCTGTCGGCGGTAACCAAAGGCGGCTCCATCGTGGAACATCGTTCTCGCTTTTCAACCCTCAACGCCAGCTACAATGACTTTTTGTTTGCAACGGTCTGTGACGAAGCCAACGGTATGCGGCTGAGCGTCCTGTCCGCTTTGGCGCGGATGAATGTCGATCCGTGGGAGGAGGCGACCCGACTGGCAGCCATGCCGAAAGCCATCGCGGAGCGGACGCTGGTCTCGATCCTCGGCTCGATTCTCGACCTGGCTTCCGGCAGAAACGGCAATTCGCCGGATGCGGCGGCCACGGCGGCGCGATTGGTCCGGCTTCTGCCTGGCCCGGACAAGGTTGCAACCGAGACCGCAACAAATGCGCCGGCGGGAATCGTCAAGGCCACCGCGCAGATGAAAACCTACTGGTGGGTGTGGGTCGGCTTTGCGCTGGCTATGTCGTTCATGACGCCGCACCATCAGGCAACGACGGCGAGCCCAGGCATAGACTCGTCGGATATCGGCGCTCCAGCCACGGCGAGACCGGGCGCGGCATCGGTCCCATCGAAATCCGGCGCTGTAGTCCCGCCAAAGAGCAATAATATGGTCCCGGAGCCGGTCGCTCTGTCGCGCTAACTTAAAACAGAAATCGTTGGATCGCGGCGTCCGCCGTTATTTTCCCAGACGCTTCAATTCGACCCCGGCGGCGAGGTGCTGGAAGGTGTGGATGTTGCACACCTCGCGCGCATGCTGGAACTGGCGCGCCGCCTCGGCGCCGTCTTTTTTGATAAGCGCGTTCTCGCCGGAAAAGAACAGCAGATTGCAGGCGCGGCCGTGCCCCATGCCGCCGTGGTTCGACGGCGTCGACAGATCCGCCTGCTTCACCTGGCCGAGAAAGAAAGCGACCAGCGAGCCGGGCCATTGCTTGAGGTCGATTTTGCCGGCGTTGCGGGCGAGTTCCTCGGCATCGTTCTGGCCGGCCCTGGCACGGGCGATGTGCAGCCAGACCGTCTGGTAGGGCAGCCAAAGCACGTCGCCGGTGTGCGCGGGCGCCCCAAGCGTCAGCGATTTATCGAAATCGGCGGCGGCGGCATCGTAGCGCGCGGCGAGGAATTGAGTATAGCCGCGTTCATTATAGATTTCCCAGCCTTCGATGCCGGATTCCTTGCTGTCGAGCGCGGCGGTGAAGTCGGCGACCGCGCGATCGTAGTCGCCCTTGGCGCGCTCACTCGCGGCGCGCTGGAGCAGAGTGACGGCCGAGTTGTTGAGTTTCAACGCCGCGTCGAAATCGGCGATCGCGGCATCGTACTGGCCGCTCATGTGGTGGTCTGCCCCGCGCGCGACGTAAAGGCTGGCGTCGTCGGTCTTGAGCTTGAGCGCGGCGGTGAAATCGGCGATGGCGCTATCGCGCAAGACACGCGCTTCGTCGCGCTTCTGAAATGCGTCGGCGCGCAGGCTTATGGCGGAATATTCGGCGCCGCGGCCCTTGCGGGCGGCCAACTGATCGGCCGGCGAAAGATCGCCGCCCGCGAGCGCCCGGGTGAACAGGCCGATGGCCTCGTCGGGATTGCCTTTTTCCGCCGCCGCATTGGCCGCCTTGAGATCGTCGAGGCTGCCGGCCTGTAGCGTTGCGGCACCCAGCACTAGGCAGATGGCCGCCAACATAACCCTGATCATGACTGCTCCGTTTTCGTCCGCGGCGTTTGCGCCCGCGTGGATGTGTATCATTGATCTGCCGGAACGATCGCGCCGTTCTGTAGCGCGCATGCGGGCTAAAGGGAAGCCGGCTAGTTGCCCGCGCCCGGCATCGCAATTGCGAAGATCCGAAAATGCGTCAAGGTTTTCCGCTATCCGAACGTTATGACGCTCCCTCGATCGGGGACAGCGTACATGGCGGCGATAACCTGACCGCGGGGCATAATAACAACGACCGCGTCGCGTGCGCAATAATGGCCCCGCCCGCTCCGATCAATGCGCCGCCGGCAAGGCGATCCTACCGCGCGGTCTCGCATCCGGTGGGTGTCAAGACCATCACGGCCACGACTATCAATTTATACATACGCCAACTCCATTGCGATGACGAAAAACCTCGCACGATGATTTTGTCAGGCTGTTGTAATAAAAAATTGATTTGGATCAAAGCGATAGACTATAGGCCCACAATTTTTTTATCTGGGTGCATCCTCGGATAATTAATTATCCCGTTCGGTCAATCGCCGCCCATTTCCCGGCCGTCGCCGCCCGGGCTTTTATGCAGGTATGCAAATCGTAGAGCGCAAGCACGGCCGCATCCGGAACGGCAACCAAGCCGCAAGACGGAGCGGATTGTCGCACGCTCGCGCTTTAGTTCTTTGAAATTCGATGCAGACCGGCGACCATCACAATTGAGCCGAGGTAAATTCCAAAAACATTGCTAAGCACAATCGCGCCGCTGGTAAAAACGAGATCGGTATTATGTTTCGCGAGTCCTATGCCAAGCCCGATGCCCAGCATGACGACCGGTGGAATTAACGCCACCGAGATCGCGATGCCGGCGACCGCTTCGTGAATTCTGGGCGAATAGAATGCGTATGTTCCGGCCAGTCCGGAAAAAAATGCGACAAGAAAATAATCCATCATTGCCGCGCTTAGCCGATCGACGATCTCCGAGCGGAATGTCGTCGCGTGAAAAAAACCAACGACGATCGCGGCGGAAACGGCGACAAGAAAGCCCACTGCAAATGTTCCGGCAGCTCGTATGATCGCGTTGCGATCGGTCTTGTAAGTCGCGGCGCCGGCGCAGATAACGGGATAGAGCAACGGGGAAATCACCATGGCGCCGACGATGATGGGCGCGCTGTTCATCCTGAAACCCAAAGCACAAATTATAGCCGCCGCCGCCGTCAACAGCAGGAAATCGAGGTCGATTTTCGCGCGCTCCGTGAGATCAAAATAGGCATCGTGTAAAATCTTTTTGGTGATGTGCCCTATCATCGTCGTCACTTTCGCATTCAGCGTATTTCAATCCGTTTCAGAAGCTCCCACATCGGCACCGCGGTAACGCCGCCAACAACCCCACTCAGATAACTCGGAATGTCGGTGTTGAAGAGCCAGCGCCACAAGAGGCCAGCGACGAGACTGGTCAGCAGCATGGTTGCAAGCGTGATTAGCAACCTTTGCCAGAGCGGCATGCCATCCCTCGCCGGGTTTTCCTGTGAGAAATTGCCGTTGACGAGCCTCCTTTTTATATCCGTTGTATGGCCGCAACGTTCAGATCACCGTGCCGAATAGTTTACCGATACCGGCGGTGAGTGCCATCGCCAGCGCGCCCCAGAATGTCACGCGGGCGGTGGCGCGCAGAACGTTGGCGCCGCCGGCTCTTGCCCCGATCGCGCCGAGAAGAGCGAGGAAGGCCAAAGAGGCCACGGATACAATCGGAACCAGCGCATCCGCGGGCGATACGATCACCATGAGCAAGGGCATGGCCGCACCAGTGGAAAATGTTACGGCCGAGGTCAATGCGGCCTGCACCGGACGAGCAGTGGTGTTTTCCGAGATTCCAAGCTCATCGCGCGCATGGGCGGTCATGGCATCTTTCGCCATCAACTGTTCGGCGACCTGCCGCGCCAGCGCCGGATCGACACCGCGCTTGACGTAGATATCAGTCAGTTCAGCAAGCTCGAACGCGGGGTTGTCGCTCAACTCCTTGCGTTCGCGCGCCAGATCCGCCCGTTCGGTGTCGGATTGCGAGCTGACGGATACATACTCGCCGGCGGCCATCGCCATGGCGCCGGCCACCAGGCCGGCGACACCCGCGATCAAGACGTCGCTCCGTGTCGCGGTGGCCGCGGCAACCCCGACGATCAAGCTTGCGGTTGAGATAATGCCGTCATTGGCCCCGAGTACCGCGGCTCGCAGCCAGCCGATGCGGTCGACGAAGTGGTTTTCCGGGTGCAGGCGAAGGAGAGCCATCCGACATTTCGCCTGTCGAATCAGAGCCGCCCTAGCAGCATGAGAATGACGACGATGATCAGGATGGTGCCGAGCAGACCGACGCCGCCGTGACCGAAGCCGTAGCCGTAGCCGCCGAAGCGGCCACTGAAGCCACCGAGCAGAAAAATGATGAGAATGATAACGAGGATGACACCAAGTGACATGGACTGATCTCCTTGAGCGCGAGCTAACTGACAGTTGAATTTTAGCCTAACTCAGACCTCGCAGCCCTCGATCGGCTTCTCCCGTTTGCCGCGCTGCCGAGCGCATCATCCGGAAAATGCCGTACTACTTCTTCTCAATGGAAATGCCGCTTTTGCCGACGTTGATCTCGATCCCGGTGGTCTTCTGCCGCTCCTGGTAAAGCTGATAGCCAAACACCACGGCGACGACGGCGAACACGGCGATGACGAGGTAGAGAGTGTTACGATTCATGATCACATCGCCCCCATCTATCGCTTATTCAATAGCGCAAGGAACGGCCGATATTTTGAGGTAGGTCAAGAAAGCTGGGCTGTGGCATGGCGCACCCTCGACCGGGGCCTACGCATAAATGCCGGTCTACCCAGAGTTGTGGCTGGGTGATAGTATTTCCTGCGACCGTGTTGGACGATCGGCCGGCGGCCGGTTCACTCCTGACCAAATGATCGAGTGCAGCCCATGAAGACTGGACGAATGTTTCTGCTGGCCGCGGCGCTTTTGGGTCTCGGCGCGGCAGGCCCGGCAACGGCGCAGTCCTACCCCGACCGGCCGATCAAACTGATCGTGCCGTTCCCGGCGGGCGGATCGGTCGACGCGATGGCTCGTCTGGTGGCGCAGCAGATGTCATCGAAGCTCGGCCCGGTGGTCGTGGAAAATCGTCCCGGCGCGGGCGCCACGATCGGCGCAAAGGCGGTCGCCATGGCCGCGCCGGACGGCTACACGCTGCTGTTCGGATCGGCCGGCTCGCTCTGCGTGGCGCCGGCGCTTTATGCCAATGCCGGCTATGACCCGATAAAATCGTTCACGCCGGTGGCGACCATATCGCTGTTGCCGCCGGTCTTTGTCGTGGGCCCTGCGGTCCCGGCCAAATCCATCAAGGAATTCGTCGCCTATGCCAAAGCCAATCCGGGCAAGCTGAACTACGGCAGCGCGCTCGGCACGCCGCCTCATCTCGCCGGCGCGCTGTTCAAGGCCAGAGCCGGCATCGACGTCGCCTATATTCCCTACAAGGGCGCGGCCCAATCGGTGACCGATTTGCTGGGCGGGCAGACGCATTTCTCGATCGACAGCCTGACCAGCTATTATCCGCTCATCCGGGACGGCAAAGTCAGGGCGCTAGCGGTGGCCAGCGCGCAGCGCTGGCCCGCGCTGCCCGACGTTCCCACCATGATCGAAAGTGGCTACCCGGGATTTAATTTGGATGCCTGGGTCGGCGTCGTCGCCCCCGCCGGCACGCCGCCGGCCATCGTCGACAAGCTCAATGCCGCGATCAATGCCAGCCTGCGCTCGCCCGAGGTGGAACAGGCGCTGCGACGGTTGAGTTCGATCCCGAAACTCGGCACGCCGCAGGACTTCGCCAATTTCCTCGCTGTCGAAGTGCCGAAGTGGGCGGAGATCGTGAAAATATCGGGTGCAAAGATCGACGGCGGCTAGTGTCCCGATTGCGACGTTGGCAGATCCTTGCGGCACCCTCCGATGCGAACTTCGGAATCAATGGGACACTGGCAATTTTTTGATTTTAGTGCGCATTTGGATTTGAAGTTGCTCGACGAGCTTTCCTCGGCAATAGGAGGAACTTCAAATCCACCGCGCGAGCCATAATCCATCGTAATTTTCGAATAAAAATCGCAATTCGGCGAATTATGAAATTGCTACATTAGCGTCGGTTATTACGCCTCTATTCCTGTTTATGACCGATAAATTGGCTCGAAAATGGTTGATGGCGGCAATCTCGTTTTAAGGGGCGGCACGGTTGTCAATCATGACGGGATTGACGTGTGCGACGTCGCGCTTACCGGCGGCCGGATAACGGCAGTCGGCGATCTGGCGCGTCTGCCGGCCGCCGAGACGATCGACTGCCGCGGTCTCACGCTGCTGCCGGGCGTCATCGACACCCATGTGCATTTTCGCGAGCCCGGATTCCCCGGCAAGGAGGATCTCGAATCGGGATCGCGCGCGGCGGTGCTCGGCGGGGTGACCGCGGTGTTCGAAATGCCGAATACCGACCCGCTCACGGCCACCGCGGCGGCGCTGGCCGACAAGGTCGCGCGTGCGCAAGGGCGCATGCATTGCGATTTTGCCTTCTTCATCGGCGCTGCGCGCGAAAACATGCACCTGCTGCACGAGCTCGAGCGCTTGCCGGGCTGTGCCGGGATCAAGATTCTGATGGGATCGTCCAACAGTTCGCTGCTGATCGAGGACGACGATGGCGTGCGAGAAATCCTCAATTTGATCGGCCGCCGCCCGTCAATTCATTCCGAGGACGAATACCGGCTGCGCGCGCGAACCGGCGAACGCATCGACGGCGACGTGCATTCGCACTCGGTCTGGCGCGACGAGCAATGCGCGATTCTGTGCACCCGGCGGCTGATCGCCTTGGCGCGCGCGACCGGCAAGCGCGTCCACGTGGTGCACGTCTCCACCGCGCAGGAAATCGAGTTGCTGGCGGCCCACAAGGACATCGCCACGCTCGAGGCAACGCCGCACCATCTCACATTGGCGGCGCCCGACTGCTATGACCGGCTCGGAACGCTTGCGCAGATCAATCCGCCCATTCGCGACGCCAGCCACCGCGCCGGGCTTTGGCGCGGCATCAATGATGGCGTGATCGATGTCGTGGGCTCCGATCACAGCCCGCAAATATTGGCGGACAAGCAAAAACCATATCCGGCAAGCCAGCCCGGCATGCCCGGCGTGCAAACGCTGGTGCCCATCATGCTCGATCACGTCAATGCCGGGCGGCTGTCGCTGTCGCGTCTTGCCGGTCTCACCAGCGCCGGCCCGGCGCGGGTTTTTGGCATTTCCGGCAAGGGGCGGATTGCCGCCGGCTACGATGCCGACCTCACCATTGTCGATCTCAAGCGCCGGCAGACCATCGCCAACAACTGGATAGCCTCGCGCGTCGGCTGGACGCCCTATGACGGCATGCAGGTTACCGGCTGGCCGGTGGGGACCTTCGTGCGGGGCCATAAGGTGATGTGGGAGGGTACGCTGGTAACGCCCGCCAAGGGCCAAGCGGTGCGTTTCGGCTAACGCACGATCCCTGGCTTTTTGATCGAGCCGGTCTCATAATCGCAGGCGATGGAAATTCGCCATCTTCGCTACTTCGTCGCGGTCGCCGAGGAACTGCATTTTGCACGCGCGGCCGAACGCCTGAATATTGCGCCGCCGACATTGAGCCACGGCATCGCCGCGCTCGAAACGGAATTGGGCGCGCGGCTTTTCCTGCGCAAGACCAAGAGCACCGTCGCGCTGACCGATGCGGGCAAGCGGTTTTTCGAGGAAGCCCGCAATGCGCTGCGGCATTTCGAGCATGCCCAGACTGCCGGACGCCGCGCGGCGCGCGGCGAGATCGGGACGATAGCAGTGGGATACATGCATGCCGCTACCTGCGCGGGGGTGGTGCCTGAATCGATCGGCATATTTCGCAAGAAATCGCCCGGGGTCACGTTCAACCTTTTCCACCTCGATACTTTTGCCCAGCTGAAAGGGATCGTCGACGGCAGCCTCGACGTCGGATTCATTCGCAAGCCGCAGCGCTACCCGACCGGGCTGACCGGATTTGTCGTCATCCGGCGGCCGTTTTGGGCCGCCATCCCGAAAGATCACCCGCTGGCCGCGCTTGAGAAAATAACTCCGGCGTCGCTGGCCAATGAAAAATTCATTGCACTGACCATCGAGATGGAAGCCGGCATCTGGGGCAACCTTGCGGCGGCGGTGCCGGCGGCCAGTTCGCCGCAAGTGACGCAGCGCGCGCCGGATACCTTTACGCTGTTGACCATGGTGGGGGCGGGCATTGGAATTACCGTGGTGCCCGAGCAATTGCGGCGGCTGGATATCCCCGGCGTCGTCTACCGCAGGATTATTGGCGCGGCGCGGCAGGGCGAATTCTCTGCCGTGTACCGCAAAAACGAAGCCGGTCCGGCGGTCAAGGCCTACATCGAGCTGTTGCGCAAAATGCGCGATAAGTGAGCTGTCGCGCCGCGCGGGCCGATACGCCCTTGCCCGGTTTGCCGTTATCGCCGGTGAGACATAACCCGATCATGCTCGATTGATGGCCGCCTGACGGGAGGGTGAGGTGACCTGCGCGCTCCGGCGCGACTGACAGGGACCTCGCATAAGCGATCGGCCTGCAATTTCGGAGGGCCGGCGGCCGAAATGTTGGCTGCTCTCAGAAATCTCTTATAGGTTGTAAGTTATTATAACACACGATATAGTTGCTGGCCGTTGGCGGTTCGCGTTACAATTACGCGGCGTATTCAGTCAAAATGCGGGAGGTAAAAAATGGCTCTTCAATTCGGCAAGGGCGCGCAATTCTGGGCGTATATCTCACCCAGCAACAATACCGGCAAGGCGGTCACCAAATGGTCGGTGACCATCAGCCAAGCTCAGAGCAAATGGCAAGGAACCATCACCTCTGCCAACCCAATGGAAAAGCTCCAAACGCCAGGACTTTCCGGGGAGTTTGATGTGGTCGTCGTTGCCAGCGGCCCGCAAATGCCGGAGCACCAACTTTCGGTCGGTCCCGAAAGCCCCCCGAACATCGGCTGCAACTCGAATTGCGCGGCGATGGTCGGCATTGTGGCCACGCCTGCCGGGACCGACGCGACATATTGGACGGTGTGGGACGCGATTTGCGAACGGGGCTGACGCGACGGCGCCAAGTGAGCCGGATCGTCTCGATCGGCAGGTGACGCGCCGGGATTATTTTACGCTCGCCTTCACCGGTGCAAACAGTCCGACCAGCGCGCGCTTGATAGCCGCCTGACGGGTGGGTGAGGTGACCTGCGCGCCCATCAGGTCGGTGACATAAAACACGTCCACCACCCGCTCGCCGAAGGTGGCGACGTGCGCCGACGCGATGTTGAGGCTGAGCTTGGACAGCGTGGTAGTCATCTCATACAGAAGACCAGTGCGGTCGAGGCCGGTGACTTCCACCATGGTGTAGCGGTGCGACCACTGGTTGTTGATGATGACCGACGGCTCAAGCGCGAAGGCCTTGATGCGGCCCTTCGGCGGCGCGCGCTTGCTCACCAGGTCGGGCAGCCGCAATTCGCCGCGCAGCGCCTTCTCGATCGAACCGGCGATGCGGGTGGCGCGGCGTTGCTCGTCCTCGTCGCGGTCGAATTCGCGCGACAATGAGATGGTGTCGAGCGCCAGCCCATCGGTGGTGGTGTAGATCTGGGCGTCCACGATATTGGCGCCGGCCATAGCGCAGGCGCCGGCGATGATCGACAGCAGCCAGGGATGGTCGGGCGCCAGTACCGTCAGTTCGGTCACCGCCCGCTCGGCGTCGAAGGCGACGGTAGTCGCCAGCGTCTTGCCGGCGTCCGCGGCTTGCGCCACGAAGCGGGCATGTTCGATCTTGTGCGGCAGATCGACCTTGAGCCAATAGGCCGGATAGAGCCGCCCGATATAGGCCTCCAGCCGTTCGCTTGGCCACTCCTTGAGCGCGCCGCGGAATTCGGCCTGCGCGCTGGCGACGCGCTGGGCGCGGTTGACCTCCGAGAAGCCGCCGGTAAGCACCGGTTCGGTCTCGTAATACAGCGTGCGGATGAGCTGCGCCTTCCAGCCGTTCCATACGCCGGGGCCGACGGCGCGGATGTCGGCGGTGGTGAGGATCATCAACAGCTTCAGCCGTTCGGCCGACTGCGCCACCGCCGCGAAATTCTCGATGGTCTTGCGGTCGGAAAGATCGCGCGATTGCGCCACGCTCGACATCACCAGATGGTTTTCGATCAGCCAGGCGATGGTCTCGGTATCGATTGCGGAAAATCCCAGCCGCGGGCAAAGGCGGCGCGCCACCCGCGCGCCGGCGATCGAATGGTCCTCGATGCGGCCCTTGGCGATGTCGTGCAGAAACAAGGCGACATAGAGCACGGTACGGTGCGCGGGCAGGACCTTGTGGATCATCTCGTTGGCGAGCGGCGTCTCGAGATTGATCCCGCGCTCGATTTCCGTCAGCACGCCGATGCAGCGCAGCAGATGCTCGTCCACGGTATAGTGGTGATACATGTTGAACTGCATCATGGCGACGATCTTGCCGAAGGCCGGCACGAAACGGCCGAGCACGCCGGCCTCGTTCATCCGCCGCAGCACGGTTTCCGGGTCGTTCCTGGAGGTGAGGATTTCCAGGAACAGCCGGTTGGCTTCCGCGTCGTCGCGCAGCTTGCCATTGATCAGATTGAGCGAACGCGTCATGGCCCGCATGGCGTCGGGGTGGAACGCCAAATTGTGCTGCTGCGCGAGATAAAAGATGCGGATCAGGTTGACCGGGTCGCGGTTGAACGCGTTGGCGCCGGCGATCGTGATACGGTTCTTGTCGACGATGAAGTCGGCGCTCTCGGCCAGCCTCTTGCGCTTGACCGGGCGGAACTTCGCCATCAGTCGGCTCAACACCGGCACGCTCTTGGCGTGGCTGTCTTCCAGTTCCGCGCTCAGAATGGCGGTCAGATCGCCGACATCCTTTGCGATCAGGAAGTAGTGCTTCATGAAGCGTTCGACGTCCTGCTGGCCGGGGTGTTCGGTGTAGCCGAGCCGTTGCGCGATCTCGCGCTGGATGTCGAACGACAGCCGCTCCTCGGCGCGGCCGGTGACGAAATGCATATGGCAGCGCACCGACCAGAGGAAATCCTCGCAGCCGCGGAATAGCTGATACTCCTGCTTGTCGAATACGCCGCGCTTGATCAGCTCGTCCGGTTCGCGCACGCGGTAGACGTATTTGGCGATCCAGAACAGCGTATGAAGATCGCGCAGGCCGCCTTTGCCGTCCTTTACATTCGGCTCGACCAGGTAGCGCGATTGCCCGGCGCGGCGGATGCGATCCTCGCGCTCGGCCAGTTTGGCTGCGACGAATTCGGCGGCGGTGTTGCGCACCACGTCGTTGTCGAAGCGCGTCACCAGTTCGTCGAACAGCTTGCGGTCGCCGAGCAGAAAGCGCGCTTCCAGAATGGCGGTGCGGATGGTCATGTCGGCCTTGGCCTGGCGGATGCATTCGTCGACCGAGCGGGTGGCGTGGCCGACCTTCAGGCCGATGTCCCACAGGCAATACAAAATCGCTTCCGCGATCGACTCGCCCCAGGCGGTCTGCTTGTAGGGCAGCAGGAACAACAGATCGATGTCGGAGCCGGGCGCCTGCAGCCCGCGGCCATAACCGCCGGTGGCGACCACCGCCATATGTTCGGCCTCGGACGGATTCTGCGAGGGATAAAGATGCTCGCGCGTGAACTCGAATAGGATGCGGATGATCTCGTCCTGCATCCGGCACAGCCGCTCGGCGCAGCGGCGGCCGAGGCGATCTTTCAAGAGTAGCTGTTCGGCCTTGGCGCTGCCCTCGATCAGCGCGGCCTTCAGCCGCTGCGCCAAAGCAGTGCGCAATTCACGATCGCCGCCGCTGCGGGTCTTGGCGAGCACGGCCAGATCGGCGGCAATGGCGCGGCTGTCGATCAATTCGACGACGCCCCGGGGCGGGGTTGCCGGGCGTGCGCGGGTGTCGTTCTCGGGAGTGCGGGAGTCCATGGGCCATCGGGATAGCGGAGGCGGTTATGGAAGTCACCGCCCGTCCGGCATTTTTCTAGGCCCTTTCTATCAAGCCTTTTTGAAGAAAATGCCGGTTTTGCCGCCGAAATCCCGCCCGGCTGGCTGGTGACGGCTGCCGCGGACTATGGTTCCTTGTCATGGCCGGGCCGGGCCCGGGCCATGACACGTACAAGGGTCGGGGAGAGCAACGAATGCGCATGTTTCAAGTCTGCACCTGTGGCGAGCCGCTGGAGCTCAACGAGCAGCCGACGCCTGAGCCGAAGGGCACCGAGGTGCTGCTGAAGGTTCTCGCGGCCGGCGTTTGCCATTCCGACCTGCATCTCGCCGATGGCTGGTTCGACCTCGGCGGCGGCAAGAAGATGAGCCTGCAAGATCGCGGCATGAAGCTGCCGGTGACGCTCGGCCATGAGAATGTCGGCGAAGTGGTGGCGCTCGGTCCCGAAGCCAAGGGAGTCAAGATCGGTGCGCGCATGCTCGCCGATCCGTGGATCGGCTGCGGCAACTGCGAGGCCTGCCGGCGCAACGAGGACAATCTCTGCATGGCGATGCGAAGTCTCGGCGTGTTCAGCAATGGCGGCTATGCCGACTACCTGATAGTGCCGCATCCGCGTTACCTGTTCGACATCGGCGATCTGCCGGCGGACCGCGCGGCGCCATTGGCATGTTCGGGTGTCACCACGTTCGGCGCCTTGAAGAAGGTGGCGACGCTGCAGCGGGAGCCGACGGTGATCATAGGCGCCGGCGGTCTCGGCCTGATGTGCCTCGCCTTGCACCAGAAGATGGGCGGCCACTCGGCCATCGTGGTCGACATCGATCCGGCCAAGCGCGATGCCGCCAAGCTTGCGGGCGCCGCGGCGGTGGTCGACGGCAAGGCGCCCGACGCCGCCGATCAAATCAAGGCTCTTACCAAGGGCGGCGCCTTCGCGGTGATCGATCTGGTCGGATCGTCGCAGTCGGCGCGGGTCGGATATGACAGCCTGACCAAAGGCGGCAAATACATCATCGTAGGATTGTACGGCGGCGACCTCACGGTTTCGCTGCCGCCGATCCCGATGCGGGCGCTGACGATCCAGGGCTCCTATGTCGGCAGCGTGCCCGAGATGGCCGAACTGATGGATCTCATCCGACGCACCGGCCTGCCGCCGGTGCCGGTCGCCACGCGGCCGCTTGACGATGTCAACGCAGTCATGGATCAGCTGCGCGCCGGCAAAGTGGTGGGCCGGGTGGTGCTTACGCCGAACTAACTGTCATTCCGGGTCCGCTCGCCATAGCGCGTCGAAGACGCGCGTAGACGCGCATATGGCTCGCGTCCCGCAATGACCAAGCATACGGAGACATCAATGGATGCCGAGCAATTGCGCGCCATGCAGGCGCCGATCAAGGAGCGTTACAGGCACGAGCCCAAAGCCGCCGTCGTCACCTTGCAGGCCAGAGGCACCCTCGACGACGCCGGCATCGCCTGCAAGGTGGAAACCGGCCGTGCGCTTGCCGTTGCCGGTCTGCATCCGGCGACCGGCGGCTCCGGGCTCGAATTGTGTTCCGGCGACATGCTGCTGGAGGCACTGGTCGCCTGCGCCGGTGTCACCGTTAAGGCGGTGGCGACCGCGCTCGGTATCTCGCTGCGGTCCGGAAAAGTGTCGGCCGAGGGCGATCTCGATTTCCGCGGCACGCTTGGCGTTGCCAAAGACGCGCCGGTCGGTTTTGCCCAGATCCGGCTGCGCTTCGATCTCGATACCGATGCGCCGCAGGACAAACTCGACCAGCTTCTCAGGCTGACCGAGCGCTATTGCGTGGTCTATCAGACCATCAAGAGCGGTCCGCCGGTTGAAGTGATGATGGCGAGGGTTTAGGAAGGCGTCATGGCCGGGCCTGTCCCGGCCATCTCGCTTAGGAAGGCAAGCATTTTGCCCGCCTGATCGGGATCGCCGGGTCAAGCCCGGCGATGACAGTGGATACGCAATGCCCCCCGATCTTTATTTCGCGCTCACACTCATCGTCAAAATGGCCATCACCGCCGGCTTCCTGCTGGCAGCGACTGTGACGGCCGAGCGTTTCGGCCCGCTGGTAGGCGGGCTGGTGGCGACGCTGCCGATCAGCGCCGGGCCGGTCTATATCTTTTTAGCGCTCGATCACGACGCGCATTTCATCGCCCAAGGCGCGCTCGGCAGTCTGGTTACCAATGCCTACAACGTCGTATTCGCGCTGACCTACGCGCTGCTGGCGCAAAAGCGTTCGTTGACGGTTAGCCTGGGCGGCGCTTTCGCTGTCTGGGTTGCACTCACGTGGGTGAGCGGGGTGGTGGCCTGGACGCTCGCACTGGCGGTCGTCCTCAACATTGTCATCCTTGGATTTTCGTTCTGGCTGTCGGCGCCGTTGCGCCATGCGCCGATGCCGCGAGTCGAGCGGCGCTGGTACGATCTCCTGCTGCGCGCGGGGATGGTCGCTGTTTTGGTCGGCACGGTGGTGACGCTCAGCTTCCATATCGGCCCGACCGCCAGCGGCAATCTCGCGGTGTTCCCCATCGTGCTCACCAGCATCATGTTGATCCTGCACCGGCGGGTCGGAGGCCCGGCCACCGCGGCGGTGATGTCTAATGCGGTGATCGGATTGGCCGGCTTCGGCCTGGCGGTCGTGGTGCTCAGTCTGACCGCCGAGCGGTTCGGGTCGCCGCTTGCATTGACGCTCACGCTCGCGGTCTCGGTCGGCTGCAACCTGCTGATCTATGTCGTGCGCAAGCGATCGGCCTCGGCATGAACGGCCTGCTGGCGGATCCGATATTTTGGTACGGCCTCGCGCTCAAGATCGCGATGACGGCAGGCATCGTCGTCGCCGCCTCGGTGGTGGTCGAGCGCAGCGGGCCGTTTATCGGTTCGCTGATCGCGGCGCTGCCGACCGCCGGCGGCGCCGCCTTGATCATATTGGCGGTCGAGCACCCGCCGTCCTTCATCGCGGCCGGAGTGGTCGGCAGCATCGTCTCGAACGCGGTCTGCGCGGTTTTCGCGCTCACTTACGCCGCACTGGCGCAGAGGCGTTCATTGGCTGTCAGCCTGGGGCTGGCCTTTTTGGTGTGGTTTAGCTGCGCCGCCGCGACGCGCCTGGTGGACTGGAATGCTGCGACGGCGGTGCTGTTGAACGCGGTGGTTTATCCCTTGGCGATCTATGCCGGCCGGCGCTTCCGCGCCGAAGGCACGGTGAAACGCGTCGCGTTGAGCGGCGCCGATCTGGCCTGGCGGGCGGCGGTGGTGACGCTCTGCGTCATCGTCGTGACCGCCGCCAGCGGCTTGATCGGCTCGTTCGCGTCCGGGCTGTTCGCCTTCTTCCCCGTAGCGATGGGCTCGTATTTCGTGATTTTGCATCCGCGCATCGGCGGACCGGCCACCGCCAGCGTGGCGGCGCATGTGCAGGCCCCGCTCATTGGGCTCGGCTTCGGCCTGCTCGCGGTGCATTATCTGGCGGAGCCGCTCGGCGTGTGGTGGTCCTACGCGGTGGGCCTGGGCGTCGGCATCGGCTGGAACGCGCTGCTGTGGGGCATGCGCAGGTGGCGCCAAAAAAATTAATTCAGCAAACCCGTTTCCAGCGCCTTGATCTGGATCGCCAGATAGCGCGAGAAAATCCGGCATTGCGCGAGACTTCCGGCGGTAAACCAAAGCCCCGGCTGCGCGGTTCGCCGCCACATATTGCGCAATTCGCCGCCCTCGTCGAAGCCCCAGACCGGGCCAATTTTGTCGGCAATCGCGTCGCCGAGATAGGCGCGCACGCTGTCCTGTTGGTTTTTGTAACCGGTCGCCAGCACCAGCAGGTCGGCCGGCACTAGGCGGCCGTCGCGCAGGCGCGCTCCGTCCGCGACGAAGGATTCGATGTCGGCATATTGCAACAGGCCGATTTGGCCGGAAATTATCAATTCGGAACAGCCGACATTGAAATAATAGCCGCCGCCGCGCCGCAGATACATCATCTGGAAGCCGGTATCATCCTCGCCGTACCATAGCTTGAAGCCGCGCTGGTCGAGCGCGGCGAGCAGTTCGCGGTCCACAATGCGGCCCTTGGCGGTCGAAAGCTGATAGGCGCGCTGCAGCACCGGATACGGAAACGAAGTCGCCAGCAGGTCGCAATCCTCGAACGCAATGCCTTCCGAGTAGATCGCGTAGACGCTCTGCGCTTCCTGCAAACTCACCACATAGGTCTTGCTGCGTTGGATCATGGTGACGTCGGCGCCGTGCGCGTGCAGCTCCTGCGCGACGTCGTGGCCGCTGGTGCCGGTGCCGAGCACCAGCGCCTTGCGGCCCTTCCATTGCTGCGCGTTCTTGAAATTGCCGGAATGCACCTTCGTGCCGGCGAAATTGTCGAGCTCCGGCAGGTTCGGCGTCGCGGGAATGCTGCTGACGCCGGTCGCAAAGATGAGATGGCGCGGATGCATGACGCGCTCGGTACCGTCCGGCCGCCGCAGCGTGACCGACCATTGCTTGCGCTGCTCATCATAGCTGCCGGCGACAAGCGCGGTCCCGGTCCAGAAATTCAGCTCCATGATGTCAACGTAAGACTCAAACCAGTCCGCCAGTTTGTCCTTTGGAATGTAAGTCGGAAAAGTCGGCGGGAACGGCAGATAGGGCAGGTGGTTGACGTGCACTTCATTGTGCAGCGTCAGGGAATGATAGCGCTTGCGCCAATTGTCGCCGACGCGTTCATGCCGATCGATAATCAGCGTATCGATGCCGAGTTGTTGCAGTCGCACCGCAATCGACAAGCCCGCCTGGCCGCCGCCGATAACCACGACCGCGGGGTCGCGATCGGCATAGGCGCGCTGCCCGGTCAGACGATCGAGCCAATTTTCGCCACCGAAGTCGCGCGTCGAGTCGGGCGGCGGGCGCTGTTTGAATTCCTCTTCGTAGCCGCGCAGTTCGTGCAGGTTCGTGTTCATCGTCCAGGCGCTGAGGCGCGATGGAGATTTTGGATCGGGCACGAGCCGCACGACGCCATTGCAGGGGCCTAAGGCGGTATCGAACTCGAATATCGCCTCGATGGCCTCGCTGCCGGCGCGGCTGACCCAGCGCGGCGGCGTGCGTCGCGGCGGAATGCGGAAACTCGTCGGCTTGGCGCGCGCAAGCGTCTCGCGGAACATGGCCTTGATGGCCGTCCGCCCGGCCATGGTCTGAATGGTCCCGGTGAAGGCCAGCAGGTCGCGCCACAGCCCGTCGTCCAGGAACAGCTCGGCCGTCGCGGCCGCATCTTGCGATTGTAATGCGGCTGCGAACTTGTCGAGCCAGCTTTGCGCCTCCGCCGGCGCTGCAACACGCTTTCGTTCGGCGATATTCATCGCGGCGCTACTTCTTCTCGGTCTCGGCCAGTTTGGCCTTCAGCATATAGAGCGCTTCCATCGCTTCGCGCGGCGACATCTCGTCGGGATTGAGCGCGGCCATGGCGGCGACCATCAGCTCGTAGGCATCGTCCTGCAGCGCCTGCGAAGGCCGGTAGGGCGTCGCGAACAGCGGCAGGTCCTCGAAGCCTTTCGGCGCGGCGCGGTCCTCCTGTTCGAGCTTGGAGAGCACCAGTTTGGCGCGTTCGATCACGCTCGCCGGCAGCCCGGCCAGCTTGGCGACCTGGATGCCATAGGAGCGGTCGGCCGAGCCCGGCGCCACCTCGTGCAGGAACACCACGTCGCCGCGCCATTCCTTCACCTTGACCGTCGCATTGTGCAGCCGGTCGAGGCGGGCCGCCAGCGCGGTCAGCTCATGGAAATGCGTGGCAAATAGCGCTCGGCACTTGTTGACGTCGTGCAGATGCTCGACCGTGGCCCAGGCAATCGACAGCCCGTCGAAGGTGGCGGTGCCGCGGCCGATCTCGTCCAGGATCACCAGCGAGCGCGGGCCGGCCTGATTGAGGATGGCGGCGGTCTCCACCATCTCGACCATGAAGGTCGAGCGACCGCGCGCCAGGTCGTCGGCGGCGCCCACGCGCGAGAACAGACGGTCGACCACGCCGATATGCGCGGCTTTCGCCGGCACGAAGCTTCCGGTTTGCGCCAGGATCGCTATCAGCGCGTTCTGCCGCAGGAAGGTGGACTTGCCGGCCATGTTGGGGCCGGTGATCAGCCAGATGCGGCCGGCTCCCCCTCCCTTGTCCTCCCCCGCTTGCGGGGGAGGGTAGGGTGGGGGCGGGGGAGAGAGATCGCTGTCATTGGCGACGAATGGCGTGCCGTCGCGCGCCAAGGCCTGCTCTACCACTGGATGGCGGCCGCCTTCGACCACGAAGGCGAGGCTGTCGTCGATCTGCGGGCGGGCATAGGCGCGCTCGGCGGCGAGATGCGCGAGCGAACTGGCGACGTCGAGGCAGGCCAGCGCCTCGGCGCAAGCCTTGAGCGCGGCACTGTCGGCGATAACCGCGGCAGCCAGCCGCTCGAAAATCTCCAGTTCCAGCCCGAGCGAACGTTCGGCGGCGCTGGAAATTTTTGCTTCCAGCTCGCCCAGCTCCGTCGATGTGAAGCGCACCTGGCCGGCCAGCGTCTGCCGATGAATGAAGCTTGCATTGAGCGGCGCGGCCAGCAATTTGTCGCCGTGCTGGGCGGTGACCTCGACAAAATAACCCAGCACATTGTTGTGCCGGATCTTCAGGCCGCGCACGCCGGTCTCCTCGGCGTAGCGCGCCTGCAGCGCGGCGACCACGCGGCGCGATTCGTCGCGCAAGCGCCGCGTCTCGTCGAGCGCGCCGTCATAGCCTTCGCGCACAAAGCCGCCGTCGCGCTTGAAGGCTGGCAGTTCGGCCGCCAGCGCGGCGGAAAGCTCGGCGGCGAGCATGCCGTCGGGGCGGCGGCAGGCTTGCAGGGCGTCGGCGATTTCGGCCGGTGTTTCCTTCAGCGAGGCCAATGCGCGCGCGAGTTCCGCCGCGGCCAGCACACCGTCGCGGATGGCGGCCAGATCGCGCGGGCCGGCGCGGCCGACGGCGATGCGCGCCAGCGCGCGCGCAAGATCGGGCGCTGCCGCCAATCGCGAGCGGGTTTCCGCACGCGAACCCAAATCATCGACGAAACATGCCACCGCCTCGAGCCGCCGCCCGATCGCTTGCGGGTCGGTGAGCGGCGCCGACAAACGCTGCGCGAGCAGGCGCGAACCGGCCGATGTCACGCTGCGGTCGATGGCCTCAAGCAGCGAGCCGTGCCGCTCGCCGGAAAGCGTGCGCACCAGCTCGAGATTGGCCCGGGTCGCCTGATCGATCGCCATTGTTGCGGAGGCCGCTTCGCGCACCGGCGGCGACAGCGGCGGGTGTTTGCCGATCTGCGTGCGCTCGACATAGGTCACGCAGGCCGCGGCGGCGGTGATCTCCAGCCGCGTGAGCGCGCCGAAGGCTTCGCTGGTCGCCACCGCGAAGAATGCGGTCAGCCGCCGCTCGGCGCTGGCGCCGTCGAATACGTCGCGCGGCAGCGGCGTTACCGCCGGCAGCGCGCGCCAGGTCGGCGCCAGATCGGGATCGCCAAACAGCGCATCGGAGACGATGATCTCGCCCGGTTCCAGCCGCGCGATCTCGGCCGATAGCGTGACGCGGTCGCATTCGGCGATGCGGAACTCGCCCGTGGAAATGTCGATCCAGGCCAGCGCGAAACGATTGTCGTCGGCCGCCGAGGAGGTGCGCGCGCGCGCGATCGCCAGCAGATAATTGTTGCGCCTGGCGTCGAGCAAGGTGTCTTCGGTCAGCGTGCCGGGCGTCACCAGCCGCACCACGTCGCGCCGTACTACGCTTTTGGGTCCGCGTTTCCTGGCCTCGGCCGGATCCTCGAGCTGCTCGCAGACTGCGACGCGGTGGCCGAGCGCGATCAGGCGGTGCAGATATTCATCGGCGCGCTCCACCGGCACGCCGCACATTGGGACGTCGCGGCCGAGATGCTTGCCGCGCTTGGTGAGCATGATGCCGAGCGCGCGCGATGCGGTCTCGGCGACGTAGAAGAACATCACGAAGAAATCGCACATCCGGTAGAACAAAAGGCAGACCGGATTGGCGCGTTAGATCTCGACATACAGCACCATCCGA
>JBBRAL010000073.1:0-22068 GCA_038206805.1 Hyphomicrobiales bacterium
ACGCCACTGCGCGTCGGCTGGCGCAACGGCAGCCAGACTGGTCGCGCCGATAATCAGGGCGGCGATCGTTGTTTTAAGATTGATGCGCATGACGTCGATGTTCCTTTTCCATAAGCCGAAGGATTAATGGTTTTGTCTGTCCAGCGTTCCCTGAATTCGCCGTAAAGTTGACAGTTCCCAATATCAGGGCCGATTTCGCTTAAAATGCGGCTGTTTGCCGGGCTCCTGCGCGGAAAATAAGCGGGAATGTCTTGACCCGAGTACCGGTCGCGGTTCAGAGTTGGACTTGTTCCAAGGCGCATCTGGACGAAATCGGCTCGATTTTGGACATGTTGGGCCGGCGCCAGCGTTGGCGAGGCGAAAAGAGGGCCTTTGGCCCCGAATTTGGGAGGAAGTCATGGCGAAGGTGTCCATGACGGTGAATGGCAAGGCCGTCACCGGCGACGTCGAACCGCGCACCCTGCTGGTGCAATTCTTGCGTGAAGATCTTCGCCTCACCGGCACACATGTCGGCTGCGACACCTCGCAGTGCGGCGCCTGCATCGTTCATATTGACGGCATCGCCGCCAAGGCCTGCACCACTCTGGCGCTTCAGGTTGAGGGTGCCACGGTCACAACCATCGAAGGTCTGGCCGAGCCGGGCGGCAAGCTGCATCCGATGCAGGAAGCCTTCCGCGAACATCACGGTCTGCAGTGCGGATATTGCACGCCGGGCATGATCATGTCGGCGCTCGATATCGTGCGGCGCAACGGCAACAATCTCGACGAGCACACCATTCGCGATCAGCTCGACGGCAACATCTGCCGCTGCACCGGCTACCACAACATCGTCAAGGCGATCGAAGCTGGCGCCAAAGCCATGGCCAAGTAGTTTCAAATGACCCTGGCCAAGTAACAAGCGGCCAAGTTTGGCTTCTGAACGGCGTCGATAAAAAGACAATGGGAGGATCAAGCCTATGAGCGCGACGGGGATCGGGGCGCCAGTGCGCCGCAAGGAAGACTTCCGTTTCATCACCGGACAGGGCCAGTACACCGACGACGTGGTGCGGCCGGGCGAGACGAAAGCCGCGTTCGTGCGCTCGCCGCATGCTCACGCCAAGATCAAGAGCATCGATGTGGCTGCCGCCAAGAAAATGCCCGGCGTGGTCGATGTGCTCACCGGCGCAGATCTGGCGACCGACAAGATCGGAAATCTGATCTGCGGCTGGATGATCCATTCCAAGGACGGCTCGCCGATGAAGATGTCGGCGCATCCGGCAATCGCCGCCGGCAAGGTGAACTGCGTCGGCGACGCGGTCGCCGTGGTGGTTGCAGAGACACACGCGCAGGCGCGCGACGCCGCCGAGAAGGTCAAAGTCGAATACGAAGTGCTGCAAGCGGTGGTCGACCCGGCAAAAGCTCAAGCAAAAGGCGCGCCGCAAATCCATGCCGATATTGCCAACAACACGATCTATCAGTGGCACCTTGGCGACCAGAAAGCCGTTGACGCGGCTTTCGCCGCGGCCAAGCACGTCACCAAGCTCGATATCGTCAACAACCGCCTGGTGCCGAATGCGATGGAGCCGCGCGCGGCGCTCGCCGAATACGACGCCGGCACCGACAACCTCACTTTATGGAACACTTCGCAGAATCCGCACGTCGCGCGCCTGGTCATTGCCGCCTTTGTCGGCATGGCGCCGGAGCACAAGCTGCGGGTGATCGCGCCCGATGTCGGCGGTGGCTTCGGCTCGAAGATTTTCATCTATCCGGAAGAAGTCGTCTGTCTGTGGGCTGCGCGCAAGCTGCGCCGGCCGGTGAAATGGACGTCCGATCGCTCGGAAGCCTTCCTGACCGACGCGCATGGCCGCGATCACGTGACGCATGCCGAACTGGCGCTCGACGCCAATGGCAAGATTCTGGCGCTGCGCGCCAAAACTATCGCCAATCTCGGCGCATATATGTCGACCTTCTCCTCGTCGGTGCCGACCTATCTCTACGGCACGCTGCTTTCGGGCCAGTACGACATCCCGTCGATCTATTGCGAGGTGGACGCGGTCTATACCAACACCGCGCCGGTCGACGCCTATCGCGGCGCCGGACGGCCGGAGGCGACTTTCGTGGTCGAGCGGCTGGTCGAGGTGGCGGCGCGCCAGATGGGCATCGAGCCGGCGGAATTGCGCCGGCGCAACTTCATCAAGACGTTTCCGCACCAGACCCCGGTAATCATGGCCTATGACGCCGGCGACTATCATGCCTCGCTCAAGAAGGCGCTGGAGCTTGCCGACGTGAAGGGCTTTGCCAAGCGCAAGCGCGAAGCGGCGCGGCACGGCAAGCTGCGCGGTCTCGGCTACTCGGCCTATATCGAGGCCTGCGGCATTGCGCCAAGCCAGGCGGTCGGTTCGCTCGGCTGCGGCGTGGGCTTGTGGGAATCCGCGGAAGTGCGCGTCAACCCGACAGGCAGCGTGGAAGTGCTTACCGGTTGCCATGCGCACGGCCAGGGTCACGAGACCACCTTCGCGCAACTGGTATCGGAGCGGCTAGGCATTCCGTTCGAGAATGTCTCCATCGTGCATGGCGACACCGACAAGGTGCAGTTCGGCATGGGCACCTATGGCTCGCGCTCGGGCGCGGTCGGCATGTCGGCGATCGTCAAGGCGCTCGACAAGGTCGAGGCCAAGGCCAAGAAAGTCGCCGCCTATATGCTGGAGGCGGCGGAAGGCGACATCGAATTCAAGGATGGCAAGTTCACCGTCGCCGGTACCGACAAGTCGGCGGCCTTCGGCGACGTCGCGCTCAACGCCTATGTCGCGCACAAATTCGCCGGCGCCGATCTGGAGCCGGGATTGAAGGAAACGTCGTTCTACGACCCGACCAATTTCACTTTCCCAGCCGGATGCCACATCTGCGAGGTCGAGGTCGATATCGACACCGGCAAGACGACGATCGTGAATTGGACTGCGGTCGACGACTTCGGCACCGTGATCAATCCGATGATCGTGGAGGGCCAGGTGCATGGCGGCGTCGCGCAAGGTATCGGGCAGGCGCTGCTGGAAGGCGCGGTTTACGACAAGAGCGGCCAACTCGTGACCGGCTCGATGATGGACTACACCATGCCGCGCGCGCACGACCTGCCGTCATTCCATGTCGGCCTGACCGAAACCAAGGCGCCGTCCAATCCGCTCGGCATCAAGGGTTGCGGCGAGGCCGGCGCCATTGCCGCGCCCGCCGCGGTGATCAACGCCATCACCGATGCGATCGGCACTGAAGATCTGGCCATGCCGGCCACCGCCAATGCGGTGTGGTCGGCGCTGCAGCGCGCGCAAGCGCCCAAAGCCGCGTAACAGGAGAGAGCGATGTACAACTTCACCTTCCATCGTCCGACCACGGTCCGCCAGGCGGCCGGCCTGCTGGCGCGCAATCCGGAGGCCAAGCTGCTCGCCGGCGGCCACTCGCTGATCCCGGTGATGAAACAGCGGCTGGCGCAGCCTTCGGCGCTGATCGACCTGTCGCTGGTCGAAGGGCTGGCCGGCGTCGAGCAAAAGGGCCGCTCGATCGTGATCGGCGCCATGACGCGCCATGCCGACGCCGCCAATTCGCCGGTCCTGCAACAGGCGCTGCCGGGCCTCGCCATGGTGCCGGACTCAATCGGCGATCCGCAGGTGCGCAACCGCGGCACCATTGGCGGCTCCGTCGCCAACAACGATCCGAACGCCGATTATCCGGCGGCCTGTCTGGGCCTAGGCGCCACCATCATCACCAACAAGCGCCGCATCGCGGCAGACGATTTCTTCACCGGCATGTTCTCGACCGCGCTGGAAGACGGCGAGATCATCGTCAAGATCAGTTTCCCGATCGCCAAAAAGGCGGCCTATGAGAAGTTCAAGCACCCGGCCTCGGGCTTCGCGCTGGTCGGCGTGTTCGTGTCGAAACGCGGGGCCGACATCCGCGTGGCGGTAACCGGCGCCGGCTCCAATGGCGTGTTCAGGGTCAAGTCGTTCGAGGAGGCGCTGAAGAAACGCTTCGCGGCAAAATCGCTCGACGGCATGACCATCCCGGCCACCGGCATGAACAGCGACATTCATGCTAGCCCCGAATATCGCGCGCATCTGGTTGGCGTGTTGGCAAGGCGGGCGGTGGCGAAGGCGACGGCGTAGGTTTACTTCGTGCCTCCGCGCATTACCCCATCACGTCTGTGTCCATAGGCGGAGCGATCTGCGTGCGTGACTGCCGCACACGGTCACTATCTGTCCGGCCGCAATCTTGTGCCCAGCCGGTAAGGGATGGAAGCGGACAGCCCAGTTGGATTTAACGCCTGGCCCTGGCCGGTTCTCGTGTCTTGACTGCTCGTCCATGTCGAGCGCGATCCACTGCGCCACACCGTTCACCGCCCCGCTCTGCGCGGCCAGTTCAATGGCACTGCGCGCGGGCGGGTAGGGGCCGCCGTTGCGAAAATCGAAGCTGAAGAGATCGCCGGGCTCGCTTGCGAGCGACAGGCGTTCGTCGCCGGCGGCAATCGGGTAGACCGGTCGGACAAGACGATTGAAGGGCGACAGATCGAACCCGTCCACCTGTCCCATGCGCCGGTCATCCGCCTTTGCATCGCGGGCCAACGCCACGCGGATGGCACCTCGCCGGGGAATGATCGCAGCGCCCGGACGTGTGAGGCGCCCGACGACGCCTTCCAGGCTCGGCAGCACCCGCTCGCTGAGTAGGTCGTTGCTGACGATTTCCGAAACCAGGACATCGGCCGGTCCGCTGAGATCGACGCCGATTTCGAGCGCATCGGAATGCTTGACTACCACCCGCACCCGGTCCGCGTAACCATTGCGGGCAACGACTTCTTGGGCGCGTTCAGCCACCGTTTTGTTCATCTCGCAGGTGACGACTTCGGCGGCGCCGGCGCGCGCCGCCATCATGGCGACCAGGCCGGTGCCGGCGCCGATTTCCAGCACCCGCGATCCCGGCTTCACCGCGCGGCGGAGCGCCGCGTCATAGGCGGCATTGCGTGCGTCGTCGCGCACGAGGGAAAAGTGCCAGGCGGGCACGCCGCTGCAGAATACTTCCGCCGCCAGTACCGCCACCTCCGGCTCGTTCGGCGCCAGCGCCAGCGCCGCGGCGCACAATGCGCGCGCCTGTGCCGCATCCCGTTTGGTCTCGACAAGCATTGCCGCCAGCCGCGCCATTTGCAGAGGCTTGCCGGCAACGTCTTCGATCAGAGCGTCAAGATTATCGGTCATTGCGCAATATTGGGAAATGGAGGGGCCAAGAACGCTTCGCAAGCTTAGGCCGGGCGGCAAAGCTGCGCTACCGTCAGACTACGAAACGGCCACCGCAAAAAGCGCAATGTCACCGTAATTGCCGCAACTCGTAGGGCGCAATAACGAATTGTCCGCCGTAGCTTTAGCAAAGGCGGAAGCGTATGGCGCCGGCCTGCTTCAGCTTGGCGGATTACGCCTCGCTAATCCGCTACGGGCTGGGTGGCATGGTGCGGGTTGCCGGGGACGACGACACGGGCAAGGCGGGCGGTGGCGTAGGTCTCAATTTCTTAAAATTGTAACGATCTCGAACGCTGAATTTTAGCGGTCGCCACCGATAATCGGCCAGGTTCAGTAGGGAGGTTTTGTTGCCCTCATTTACCTTCACTGGCGACTTCGACGAGGTTAGCGCCAAGCTCAAGGCCACGTTTGAGGCCAGCGATGCCAATTTCAACGCCAATCTCGATGCGCTGTTCAATCCCGCCCCGCCGAAAAAGCCGGTAGCTCCCGCGGCGCCTGCCAGCACCGCAAATACTTCGGCCGAATGGTCGCTCGGTACGAACCGCCCGTCCAGTCGCGATGTCGCCGCTTCGTATAGTGGATTGCCGAACGCCAAAACGCGCGTCACCCGGTAGCATTAGAGTTGGCGCCTCGTTTCGTCGCTCCTTGAAATCGCGGTTAATCGTCGGTTGATTTCCCCGCGCCCTGGCAAAGGCCATGGCGCGCATATCCGCTCGCCCGAATTCTGACGGGATTGACTATCCGGCGTTGCGGTCCAATTCCGCCAACAGATCGTGCAGGTCGAGCGGGTTCGTATACATGCGCAAGCCGCCGTCCGGCTTTTTCGGCCACATCTCCTTGGGCCGGTCCCAATAAAGTTCGACGCCGTTGTCGTCGGGGTCACGCAAGTAAAGCGCCTCGGAGACGCCGTGGTCGCTGGCGCCTTCGAGCGGAATCTTGGCGACGATCAGCCGGCGCAGCGCGTCGGCCAGAAGCGGCCGGGTCGGGTACAGAATGGCGGTATGATACAGGCCGGTGGCGCCGGCAGGCGGCGGCGAACCGCCCAGGCTTTCCCAAGTGTTCAAGCCCAAATGATGATGGTAGCCGCCGGCCGAGATGAAGGCGGCGCCCGGCCTGCTGGTGGTGAGGGTAAATCCAAGCACGCCGCAATAGAAATCCAGCGCCCGCTGCAGATCGGCGACCTTCAAATGCACATGGCCGATGCGAACGCCGGCATCGATGGTCGGCAGGCGGAGCGGGGCGGCCTCGGTCGTGGCGGCGCTGGTCATAACAGCTATCCTTTGATGGTATTTTTGGCTGGTGAGCGGCGTTATCGGTGACTAGATGTATGCTACCGCCCGGATCGGTTAAAGTGTCACCGAGGATACCGACCAATGGCCATAAAACCACTCCCTGACAGCATCGCGGCCACCCTCGACCTGCTGGCCAAGGCCGATTACATCGCCGATCGCTCGCTGGCGACGGTGCTGTATCTGGCCTTGCGCATGGGGCGCCCGCTGTTTGTCGAGGGCGAGGCCGGGGTCGGCAAGACCGAGATCGCCAAAGTGCTCAGTGCGACGTTGGGGCGCCGGCTGATCCGGCTGCAATGCTATGAGGGACTCGATATTTCGTCCGCCGTCTACGAGTGGAATTACGGCGCGCAGATGATCGCCATCCGGCTGGCGGAAGCCAGCGGCGAGGGCGACCGCGCGCGCATCGAACACGATGTATTCTCCGAGCGCTTTCTCATTAAGCGGCCGCTGCTGCAGGCGCTCGAACCGGACCCGGCCGGTCCGCCGGTGCTGCTGATCGACGAGATCGACCGCACCGACGAGGCCTTCGAGGCGTTTCTTTTGGAAGTGCTGGCCGATTTCCAGATCACCGTTCCCGAACTCGGTACCGTCAAGGCGGCGCAGCCGCCGATCGTGCTGGTCACTTCCAACCGCACCCGCGAGGTGCACGACGCGCTCAAGCGTCGCTGTCTCTATCACTGGGTCGGTTATCCCAATGCCGAGCGCGAGCTGAAAATCCTGCGCGCCAAAGTGCCGGGCATTCCGAAGAAATTGTCCGAGCAGGTGGTCGCCTTTGTGCAGGGCCTGCGCAAGGAGGACCTGTTCAAATCGCCCGGCGTCGCCGAGACGCTCGACTGGGCCGGCGCGCTCACCGAGCTGGACGTGGTGGCGCTCGATCCGGCCACGGTGTCGGATACGCTCGGCGCGCTGTTGAAATACCAGGACGACATCGCGCGACTCGACCAGGCCAAGGTGAAGGCGCTGCTCGACGAGGTGAAATCGGAGTTGAGGGCGGCGGAGTGAATTTCTTGCGAGAGGCATGCAACGAATTCCGCTCATTCCCGCGCAAGCGGGAATCCAGACTCTGGGTCCCCGCTTTCGCGGGGACGAGCGGTTGGACACGGCCATGACCGAAGCCCCAGGCAAGCTCGCCGAAAACATCCTCTATTTCGCGCGCGCGCTGCGCGCCGCCGGCATTCCGGTCGGCTCGGGCAGTGTGCTCGATGCGCTGGAAGCCGTTAATGTCGCGCGTGTCGGCGACCGCGAGGATTTCTACTGGACGCTGCATGCTGTATTTGTGAAACGGCACGAACACAGCCTCCTGTTCGACCAGGCGTTCCGCATTTTCTTTCGCAAGCGCGGCTATATCGAAAAGCTGATCGCCTCCATGCTGCCGGAGACCATGCCGAACGCGAGCAAGGCCCCGCCGCCGGGTGCGCAGCGCATCCAGGAGGCGCTGTTTTCCGGCCTCAACGAGCGCGGCAAAGATGAGCCCGAGGTCGAGATCGACGCGCGGCTGACCGTCTCCGACCGCGAAGTCTTGCGGAAGAAGGATTTCGCGCAGATGACCGCGGCCGAAATCGCCGCCGCCAAGCGGGCGATCGCGCGGCTGGCGCTGCCGCTCGATCAGGTTCGCACGCGCAGGCTTAGCCCCAGCCGGCATGGGCACATGATCGACATTCGGCGCACCTTGCGCGCCAGCATGAAGGCGGGCGGGGCGGTGATCGATTTGAAGTATTTGGGACCGCGCGTAAAGGAGCCGCCGATCGTGGCGCTGCTGGATATTTCCGGCTCGATGAGCCAGTACACGCGGCTGTTCCTGCATTTCCTGCACAGCATTACCGATGCCCGCAAGCGCGTGACGACGTTCCTGTTCGGCACAAGGCTGACCAACGTCACCCGCGCCATCCGTCAGCGCGATCCGGACGAGGCGCTGGCCGCCTGCACCGCCCATGTGGCCGACTGGTCGGGTGGTACGCGCATCGCGACGTCCTTGCACAGCTTCAACAAGCAATGGGCGCGGCGCGTGCTCGGCCAGGGCGCCGTGGTGCTGTTGATCACCGACGGTCTTGAGCGCGACGCCGATGACACGCTTGGCTTTGAAATGGACCGGCTGCACCGCTCCTGCCGGCGGCTGATCTGGCTCAATCCGCTGCTGCGCTTTAGCGGCTTCGAGGCGCGCGCCAAGGGCGTTCGCGCCATGCTGCCGCATGTTGACGAATTGCGCTCGATGCACAATCTGGAGTCCATGACCGACCTGGTGCGCGCCCTGTCGGGCCAGCAGGCCAAGGGTTACGATCCGAAGTTGATGCTAAGACACGTTGCCTAGTTTATTCACTGTCATGGCCGGGCTTGTCCCGGCCATCCACGCCTTTGCTTTAGACGTGGACGCCCGGCACAAGGCCGGGCATGACGAACTCGAGGACGGAGTTAGACATGCTCTCACGCGATGAAGATATTCTCAAAGCCGCCGAGGACTGGCGCAATTCGGGGCGCGGCGTGGCGCTGGCGACCGTGGTGGAGACCTGGGGCTCGGCGCCGCGGCCGGTCGGCTCCAATCTGGTGATCGACAACGAGGGCAATTTCCTGGGAAGCGTCTCGGGCGGTTGCGTCGAAGGCGCGGTGGTCACCGAAGCCATCGATGTGATCGAAAGCGGCAAGCCGAAAATGCTGGAATTCGGCGTCGCCGATGAGGCTGCCTGGAAAGTCGGCCTGTCCTGCGGCGGCACCATCAGAGTTTACGTCGAGAAGGTGTCTTAGGTGAAACTCGACATCCTGCACGCTCTCAATGCCGAACGCGCCGCGCGCCGCGCCGTGGTGGTTGTCACCGATGTGGCAAGCGGCGAACAGCGGCTGATCAAGGCGTCCGATGTGGCGCACGATCCGCTCAAAGACGTAATCGAGAAGCGTATCCGCATGGCGAAAAGCGGCATGGAGGAAACCGCGCAGGGCCGCGTGTTCCTCACCGTGCACGTGCCGTCGCCGCAACTCGTCATCACCGGCGCCGTGCATATCAGCCAGACGCTGGCGCCGGTCGGGCAGTTGCTTGGTTATGACGTGACCATCGTCGACCCACGCACGGCCTTTGCCTCCATCGAGCGGTTTCCCGATGTGAAGGTGATCGCCGAGTGGCCCGACGTGGCGCTGCCGCCGCTCAACGTCGACCGCTACACGGCGTTTGTTGCGCTCACCCACGATCCGAAGATCGACGATCCGGCTTTGCTGCATGCGCTGGCGCGCGACTGTTTCTATATCGGCGCCCTCGGCTCCAAGAAGACCCACGCCCGGCGCGTTGAGCGGTTGAAGGCGGCGGGCTTGAGCGACGCCGACATCGCACGCATCCATGCGCCCATCGGTCTGCCGATCGGCGCGGTGTCGCCAGCCGAGATAGCGATCGCCATCATGGCCGAGATCACCGAGCGGTTGCGCAAGAAGGCGGAGGCGGCATGAAATTCGACGCTGGCCTTCTTTCTTATCCCTCCCCTGAAAGGGGAGGGTCGATCGCGCGCGGCGCGATCGGGGTGGTGTCGTCTTGCGATCTTTCACCGACCACCACCCGGTTCGCTTCGCGAACCGACCTCCCCCTTTTAGGGGGAGGTATAGAAAGAGGCGCGGCATGAAGTTCGGCCCCGTCGCCCCGGCCGACGCGCTTGGCGCAACCGCGGTGCATTCGATCCGGCAGGCCGACCTGGTGCTCAAGAAGGGCACGCTGATCGGGCCGGCGGAAGTGGCCGCGCTCAATGCCGCCGGTGTGACGGAAATCGTGGTCGCGCGGCTGGAAGCCGGCGATGTGTCGGAGGACCAGGCGGCGGCCGATATCGCTGCCGCCATTGCGGGCGAGGGCGTCCGCAGCGACCGTGCCTTCACCGGGCGTTGCAATTTGTTTGCCGAAAGTTCCGGCGTGCTGGTGGTCGATAAGGATGCAGTCGACCGGCTCAACCGCATCGACGAGGCGGTGACGCTGGCGACACTGCCGGCGTTCAAGCCGGTGGTGGAAGGCGAGATGATCGCCACCGTCAAGATCATTCCGTTCGCGGTCGCTGCCGGCGCGCGCGACAAGGCGGTGGCGCAAGCTGGTAAGACCAAACCGGTCATCCGCGTGGCGCCTTACAAGGTTCGCAAGATTGGCATCGTTTCGACGCTGCTGCCTGGCCTTTCGCTCAAGGTAGTGGAGAAGACGCTCAAGATCACCGCCGCCCGTATTGCGCCGGCGGGGAGTAGTATCGTTGCCGAACGCCGCGTGCCGCATGAGCAGGGCGCCCTCGCACGCGCCATCGACGACGTGGTCAAAGCCGGCGCCGAACTGGTGATCGTGTTCGGCGCTTCCGCCATCGCCGACCGGCGCGACGTCATCCCGGCGGCGGTCGAGGCGGCCGGCGGCGAGATCGAGCATTTTGGCATGCCGGTCGACCCCGGCAATCTGATGCTGATCGGGCGCCTGCGCGGGCTGGCGGTGGTCGGCGCGCCCGGTTGCGCGCGCTCGCCGAAGGAGAACGGCTTCGACTGGGTGTTGATGCGATTACTGGCGGGAATCGCAGTGTCGCGCGCCGACATCACCGGCATGGGCGTCGGCGGGCTGTTGATGGAAATCGTCACGCGGCCGCAGCCGCGCACCGAGCCGGCGCCTGAGAAAGGCCGCAACATCGCCGCGGTGGTGCTGGCGGCCGGGCGTTCCACCCGCATGGGCGCGGTCAACAAGATGCTGGCGGAAATCGGCGGCAAGCCGCTGGTGCGCATTGCCGCCGAACAGGCGCTGGCCTCGCGCGCCAAGCCCGTCATCGTCGTCACCGGCCATGAGCGCGAACGGGTGGCAGCGGCACTCGCCGGCCTGCCGGTACGCTTTGTGCACAATGCCGGCTATGCCGACGGGCTCGGCACTTCGTTGAAGGCCGGCATTGCCGCCGTGCCGGAGGACGCGGACGGCGCCATCATCTGCCTCGGCGATATGCCGCAGGTGGATAGCCAGTTGATCGACAAATTGATCGCTGCGTTCGACCCGGAACGCGGCGCGCTGGTAGTGGTGCCGAGCATCGATGGACGGCGCGGCAATCCGGTGGTGTGGTCGCGCCGGTTCTTCCACGATCTGATGGCGATCGATGGCGACATCGGCGCCCGCCACCTGATCGGCAGCTATGCCGAGGCGGTCGCCGAAGTGCCGGTTGCCGGCGAGGCGGCGCTGACCGACGTGGACACGTCTGAGTCGTTTTCCGCCGTCAAGGCCGAAATCGAACGCGCCTGAGATTCGAATCGTTGATCGGCAGCCGCGACTCACCGCTTAGCTAGCGGTAAGTTTCGGATAGGCGATGATGACCGATATCTACACCCCGGCAATACGAGCGCTTGTGGTCGCGAGCCTATTGCTGGCGATCGCGGCGCTGATGACGGTTGCGGTCAACACGGCGCGCGCGGCCGGTGCGTTGGCAATCGGCTCGTGCGGGGCATTCGGCGAGGCCTATGATTTCCGCACCATCGAGGAAGCCCGCCAGAGCGCGCTTTCGAAATGCGCTGGCGAGGCCTGCCGGGTGGTGGCCGTCACCAAGCACGGCTGTGCTGCCCTCGCTGTCGATTTCACCAATGCCTGCGGCGCCCACGGCTGGGGCAGGGGATCGCGGCTGGGCGTAAGCCAGAACGAGGCCTTACGCTCCTGCTACAAGGATGGCGGCAAGGAATGCGTGATCCGCACCTTCTTCTGCGACGCCAAGGGCTGAGCTGGCTAAAACTCCCGTTTGAATTGCTGTGCTTCGCGCAAAGTGAAGCTATCTAGCTGAGATAGCTGCGCTATTTTTTGTTTGGTGGACATCCGTTTTTGCATTATTATGACTGACCGGTCAGTCAATAGATTGTGGCCATGAGCCGACCCCGTACCGTGAATGCGACCCCGAGTGAGCGCCTTGCCAGCGCGCGCCGCAGTGCATCGGGCGCGCCGCAACGCGCGACCGGCAAGCGCAAGGCGCGCAGCGCCGCACGCCGCGACGCCATCCTGGCTGCCGCGCTCGAGGAGTTTTCCACCCGCGGCTTCGGAGCCACCAGGCTCGACGACGTGGCCCGGCGCGCCGGCGTCGCCAAGGGTACCATTTATCTCTACTTCCGCGACAAGGAGACCCTGTTCCAGGAATTAATCCGCGCCATGCTGACGCCGCTGGTCGGTACCATCGAGGCGATGGGCGCGGTCGATCTACCGGTGCGACAGCTTGCCGACCGCATTGTCGATCTGTTCGTGCGTGAGATCTACGAGACGCGCCGCAAGGACGTCATTCGAATGATGATCTCGGAAGGCCCCCGCTTTCCCAAGCTGGCCGAGTTCTACTACCGCGAAGTGCTCGCGCGCATCATCGCCGCGATGCGCGCGCTGCTCGCCCGCGCTGCCGCACGCGGCGAAGTGCCAGAGGGGCTGGTCGATTTCCCGCAGATCATTGCCGCGCCCGGTCTGGTCGCCATCGTTTGGAGCGGATTGTTCGAGCGCTTCGAGCCGCTCGACGTGCGCGCCATGATGAAAACCCATATCGACCTGTTGTTTGCGCCGAGGAAAGCAGCATGAGGATAAGGCTTGCCGGTCCGATGGCTTTGGTGCTTGCAGGCGTCGCACTCGCCGGCTGCGGCAATGGCAATGACCGCACGCTACAGGGCTGGGTCGAGGCCGAACTCGTGTTCGTCAGCCCGGACGAGCAGGGCCGCGTGGAATTACTGAACGTGCGCGAAGGCGACCGGGTCGAAAAGGGCGCCGTACTGTTCACCGTCGACGACGATCTGCAAGTGGCCGATGTCGTGATCAAGCAGTCCGCCGTGACCACCGCGCAACAAGGCTTCGATCGCGCCAAGGAGCTGCTCAAGACCGCGACCGGTACGCAAAAGACCTATGACGACGCCGAGGCGGCGCTGCGGCAGGCCAATGCCAATCTGGCCTGGTCGCAAACGCGGCGGGCGCGCCGGAGCGCGAAAAGTCCGGCCGACGGCACCATTCAGCAGATCTATTACCGGCCGGGCGAAACCGTGCCGGCCGGACGGCCGGTGGTGGCGCTGCTGCCGCCCGGCAATCTGAAAATCCGCTTTTTTGCAGCCGAGGCGCAACTGCCCGCGATCAAGTTCGGCGACTCCGTCGCCGTATCCTGCGACGGCTGCGAGCAGGGGTTGACGGCAAAAGTAAGCTTCATCGCTCGCAGCGCGGAATACACGCCGCCGGTGATCTACAGCCAGGATGAGCGCGCCAAGCTGGTGTTCCTGATCGAGGCGCGACCTGAGCAGCCGCAAAAATTTCGCGTCGGGCAGCCAGTGTCGGTCAGCTTGGCGAAACTGCCGCCGCAAAAAGAGACGCCAAAATGAGCGCCCAAAACGGGGGACAAAAAGGCGCGCAAGACATCGTCATCGATGTCCATCACTTGACTAAAAAATTCGATGGCCGTGCAGTGGTGCGCGACCTCTCCATGCAGGTCAAACGCGGCACCATCTACGGCTTCCTCGGGCCGAACGGGTCGGGCAAAACCACCACCATCCGCATGCTGTGCGGCCTGCTTACGCCCGACGAAGGCACCGGCACCTGTCTCGGCTTCGACATTCTAACGCAGACCGACGAGATCAAGCGCCAGATCGGCTACATGACGCAGCGCTTTAGTCTTTATCAGGATCTCTCGGTGCGCGAGAACCTGGAATTCATCGCCCGCATCTACGGCATTGAAAAGCCGGCCGCCGCTGCGGGCGCGGCGATCGAGCGGCTCGGCCTTTCTGGCCGCGAGGAGCAACTCGCCGGTGAATTATCGGGCGGCTGGAAGCAGCGGCTGGCGTTAGGGGCCTGCACGCTGCCGAGCCCGAAGCTATTGTTGCTCGACGAGCCGACCGCGGGTGTCGATCCCAAGGCGCGGCGCGAATTCTGGAACGAGATTCACGCGCTCGCCGCCAAGGGGCTGACGGTGCTGGTTTCCACCCACTACATGGACGAAGCCGAGCGCTGCCACGAGATTGCCTATATCGCCTATGGCAAATTGCTGGTGCACGGCACGGTCCAGCAGGTAATCGATTCCGCGCATCTGACGACTTACGTGGTGAGCGCTGCCGGCGGCGAGGGGCTTGCCAAACTCTCGGAAGAACTTACCGGCAAGCCTGGTGTCGATATGGTGGCGCCTTTCGGCACCAGCCTGCATGTATCGGGGCGCGTCGAGCGCACGCTTGAGGCAGCGATCGCGCCCTATCGCAAACGCAATGGGCTCGATTGGGAGCGCTCGGAGCCTTCGCTGGAAGATGTGTTCATCGATCTGATGAGCCAGGCGAAGGATAATTTCCAATGACCCACGTGCTTCCCACGCAAGCACCGCGCCGCATCGGGGGCGACGGCTTTTTGCGCAAAACCTGGGCGGTGCTGGTGAAGGAATTCATCCAGCTTCGGCGCGACCGCGTGTCCTTCGTGATGATCATCATGATTCCGCTCATCCAGCTCGTGTTGTTCGGTTATGCGATTAACACCAATCCTCGGCATTTACCGACCGCCGTGCTGTTGCAGGAGCACAGCGATCTGGGCCGATCCATTCTGGCTGCGCTCAATAACACCGACTATTTCCGCGTTACCGAATTGCCGCGTAACGAGGCCGAATTCGACAAGATGCTTGCCTCCGGCAAGGTGCTGTTCGGAGTCGAGGTTCCAGCGAATTTCGAGCGCGCGGTGCGCCGTGGCGACAAGCCGGCCATGCTGGTTGTTGCCGACGCTACCGATCCGGTCGCTGCCGGGTCCGCGCTCGGCGCTCTAAACCAGGTGGTGCAGACCGCGCTGAGCCATGATCGCGCCGTTCCCGACAGCGCTGCATTGCCGTTCGAGATCCGCACGCACGCGCGCTACAATCCGGCAGGCCTTACCCAGCTCAACATCGTGCCAGGGCTGGTGGGCACCATTCTCACCATGACGATGTTGATCTTTACGGCATTGTCGGTGACGCGCGAGATCGAGCGCGGCACCATGGAAACTTTGCTGTCGATGCCGATCACGCCGGTCGAGATCATGCTGGGCAAGATCGTGCCCTATATCATGGTCGGCTTCGTGCAGGCCGGGTTGATTATAGGCTTGGGGGTCTTCCTGTTCGGGGTGCCGATCCTCGGCAGCCTGACGGTGCTGGCGCTTTTAAGCACTCTGTTCATCGCCACCAATCTGTCGATCGGCTACACGTTCTCGACCATCGCGCAGAACCAATTGCAGGCGATGCAGATGTCGCTGATGTTCTTTTTGCCTAACATCCTGCTGTCCGGCTTCATGTTTCCGTTCGCCGGCATGCCAAACTGGGCGCAGTGGATCGGCGAGGCGCTGCCGCTCACGCATTACCTGCGCATCGTACGCTCGATCATGCTGAAAGGCTCGTCGATTGCGGATTTGCATTATGACGCGGCGGCCATGGCCGTGCTGATGATGGTTGCGATGACCATCGCAGTGACGCGGTTCCGCCGCACGCTGGATTGAATTGCAATTGATTGTAGTATTAGACAAATGCTATCCCAAGATGTAAACTTAAATTGTTCTTGGGGGTCTTGATGCGAATTTCGGGGGCAGTGATATCTTTTGTTGGGTTATTGCTTCTCAGCGGCTGCGGTGCTGCTGTTAAAGGATGTGCGCGCGCTGCCGTCAATCATGCGCCCGTTGTGGTCGAGCATGTGCCCGTGGCGAAGGCGCCGGTTATACATGACATCAGAATTCATTCTCCTGAAGGTCCGACGAGCACAACCCATATTAAGCCTGATGTAAATGTTGTGCGGGAGCCGGAACATTCGAAAACGGAATCTTTAGCTAATAAAATTCTTGAGGAAATTCCAAAAGAGGGCGGCAAAAAAGCTATTGAGGCTGCGACAAAAGGTTCTGAGTCGAATTCAGACTCAAAATCCAGAAGTGAAATGGATGAAAGGCGCTAACGGTTTCTTGATAAGCACACCGTCACTGCCGCATCAGCACGCCGAGCCGCACATAAGGACTGGAGCGCCGGTCGGAATCGCCGGCCCAGCCGCCGGCGGCCGACCATTCATAGTTGCCAGTCTTGAATCCGGTGACATGCGCGCCCAACCGCAGATGACGATAACCGTCGGAGCCGAAGAACTGGGTTTCCGGTCCGACATAGAACGCGTCGAACACGCGCCAGCCATAGGCCAGCCGGGCCGACTGATTGGCCGCGATCGACGACAGCGAACCGTCCATAGCAAGCATGGTCATGGGCGTCGGGTTGTACCAGAGATCGAACGCGGCACGCAGGCCGGTTGAGCGGCCGCGCAGGCGGCTCGATGGATCGTCCGGCGACAGGCGGTGATTCTCCGCGTCCAGACCGACGAACACTTTGACCTCCAGATCGCCGCGCTTGATTCGCCAGCCCGGCATCGCCTCGACCCGCGTCTCGGCGCCAATCACCGTTTCGCCGCCAAGACTGCCTGAGTTGTACCGGTAGCGTCCGCCCGACAGCACCAGCTTGAAATTGAAGCCGTCTTGATCGAGCCCGCCCGGCGCCACCGGCAGGCCGCCATGGGCAAAGGCTCCATTGCGCCAGATGTCGCTGCCCGAGAACAGCAGAAAGCGCGCGCCAATGTCGTCGGCCGCCCGACCGGGGCTGGCCGCTACGCAAAACCCGCAGACAACGAAGGCCGCGGCGATGAAACTCGCCGCGCTAACGCGCCTTCCGCCACTCATCGAGGCCCCCGCGCCCCTGGCTATCCGGTTGTAACGCGCCGGATTACCACACAACTAAAGCGTGCCTTTTGGTTATTGTCCAATCCTATTAGGAATCCCGTAATGGTTGTAACGACTTATATCTAAACCTCTGGCGGCGAAATGAGCCGTGGCGCACTGCCTAAAGTGAGGTGGAACATGATGGGGACGGCGTGCGCATACATCGCCAAACGGCGGCGGCTATAGTAGGACGGTTCAGCAAGAGGCCCCATGACCGCGAACGCCAGTCCCGCCAGCGCCGCATCCGATGAGGCGGCCCGCCGCCGCTCCATCGCCTTCCTCAATTGGGCGCATACGATCGATCATTTCGTGCTGCTGATCTATCCGACCGTCGTGATCGGCTTGGAGGTCATTTACAACCGGCCCTATAGCGAGCTGATCGCGCTATCGAGCACCGCGTTTGTTGCCTTTGGAGTTTTTTCGCTGCCGGCCGGTTGGCTTGCCGATCGCTGGAGCCGCCGCAACATGATGGCGGCGTTCTATCTCGGCTGCGGCGTGTCGCTCGTTGCCATCGGTCTGGCGCCGAACCTCGCCATGCTCTCGGTAGCGATGTTTGCGCTCGGCATGTTCGCGGCTATCTATCATCCGGTCGGCATGGCGATGCTGATCGAGGCCTCCGGCGCCAAGGGACGCACGCTGGCGTTCAACGGGGTGTGCGGCAATCTCGGCGTTTCGCTTGCCGCCGGCATCAGCGCGGCGCTCGCCACCTGGTTCGGCTGGCGCGCGGCGTTCTTCGCGCCGGCCGCGATCTCGTTTGTCACCGGCATCGTCTATCTTTGGCTGACGCCCGACGACCGCCACCACGTAAAGTCGCGCCAATCGAAGCCGGCGGTGCCACTGACGCCCAAGGTCGCGGTCATGCTGTTTGGCCTGTTTCTGATCATCGCTCTCAGTTCCGGACTTGTTTTCAACGTGCTGACGATCGCGCTGCCGAAGATCGTCGACGAGGGCGTTGCCGCGTCGGTGCCGCTGGTGCTGATCGGCAGCATCGCCACCGGCGTTTTGGTGTGCGGCGCGGTTGCGCAGCTTGCGGTCGGCCGGCTGGTCGAATGGGTGCCGCCATATTTCATCTTTGCCGCTGTGACCGCGCTCGGCTTTGCGGGAAATCTCTGGGCGACTTACGCCACCGGCCTGCCGCTGATGGTCGCGCTGGCCATCGCGGTGGCGGCGATTTACGGCCAGGTGACGGTCAACGACATGATCCTGGCGCGCTATACCGCCGACGCTTGGCGCGGCCGCGTCTATGCGGTGCGGTACTTCACGCTGTTCATCAGCGCCGGCGCTGCCGTCGGCGTTATTTCTCTCCTGCACAACAGCGGCGGCTTCAGCCTTGTGCTCGGCGTCAATGCGATCATCGCGCTGATCATGTTCATGGCGACGCTTGGCCTCGTTTCACTGATCGTCAGCATTGAAGGCAAGCACCGCGCGGCCCAGCAGCCGGCGGAATAAATTTCAGAATAACGGCGGGATCAGGTCCGCGACCTTGACGCGCATGCGCTTCTTTACGAGCGCGGCGATGCGGCTGCGGTGGCATTCGTTCGGATCGCGCTCGTAGCACAATAAACAGACGCGCTTGCCCGATTTGATCAGCGCGATCAGTTCGCCGAGCGCTTGCTGCGCCTCCGGTGTCTTGATGTGCTTGTCGTAGATGCGCCAGAGCGTGTCGAGGTCGCCGGAACGCGCGGCCGCCCGGCCTTCCGAAGGCGTGCCGAGCTTTTGCAAATGGATGTATGGAATGCCGATTTCGTCAAGCGAGGCCGCCAGCGCCCGCTTGGAAAATCCCGGCCGGCGCGACGCCGCCACCGCGCGGGTATCGACCAAGAGATTGACCTTGGCGCGCTTGAGCTCGCCCAAGACCGCGTCCGGCTTGGCTTGCTCGTAACCGATGGTGAATAGCGGAGGCATGGCGCTGTCACATTAGTGACACAAGAGACCACTATAAAGTAGCTAAGTTGGCGACGGGAAATAGTTGAGTACCGCTTCGCCTCGACGGCCACGATGGGACAAAAGGCGACGGCGGATGTACCCGCGCCTTCTCATTTGTGGTCGTTTTTGTTTTCAGGCGCTGTGAGACGAAAAGGCCCGGGATTTCTCTCGGGCCCCTTGTGGCTTTATTTGCGGTTTGGGCTTGGAGGTCGGTACCACCTATTATTTTAGTATTCCTCTTATAAGTTCAGTCGCCGAAGTTAGGCCGCGGGCTGTAAGCGTAAACCCCGATTCTTTGGTACCACCGATATCGCCTACAAAAGATTTTAGGGAGGTGGCAAAATTTCCAACATCGTACGCATCGTAATGAAGGCAAGCCTCCTTTAGCTCCTCAAATGTTACGCGCGCGACACCTGTTCCTAGATATGCTGCGATGCCTTTCAAGAGCAATACGTTATGCATCCGCTCCTTTTTGCTGCTTCCTGGGACTGCTTTCGCGACTAAGTCAATCTCATCGATACCCAGACTGAAAAGGCTTTGTAGGCGCTTGGGGCTCAGGTCGCTCCGTTTCATCCACTTAAGAGCTACCGAACTGATCCCTTCAGTATCACCGGACGATGTTTCCGGTGTAATTATCGTCGTTGCGTCGAAATCTTCCGGATGGCTCTCATCATGTTCGTTAATTGGCCGATTAGTTGCCTTGACGACGTCAGAAGTAAGTCCAAGCATCTCTGCCGCGTGTCGCAAAACGCGAAGTTGTGCGGGGGAGTCAATCGCCTTCAGTGAAGTAAACACTATGCCAAGTGCTTCTACCTCGGTTGTGCCCTCAGTCTGCTTTTTTGCCATGTTATGTTTCCTTTTCCTTTCCTGGCTTCGGCCAAAGCGCGTCCCATTCTGACTTCAGGAAGTCAACCGCGAACTGTGCTGCCATAAATGCAGCGTAGCTCTGCCAAGAGTCAGTTTTCTCAGCTGCGAAATCGCAAACAGACTTGAATGAAACCATTCGTGGCTTTGGATCTGGTGACTCGTGACATGCGCGATATACTGCATACGTCTCCATCTCAATGCCCACCAGCTTTCTCCAATTTTTTGTTATTTCGAGAATGCGAGACGGATCATCAATTACTTGATCAGCGGCACCAAATGGCCCCATGTGTAATCGGTTGGCACTTGATGGCGTATTGCCGTTCCACCGATTGCGGATTTTTGTGAACACTCCATTGTTTCCTGCATACCTATGCAAAACGCTACGAAGCCGGGCATTCAGCCCAATTGGATATGGGTCAGGGAGAAATTCTCGTATCCCATTAATGTCGACAACCTTTCCTGAGCTGTAGTCGACGCTTGGGTCGGCTACTAAGACGTCGCCATACTGTTTGTTGCCTGAGCGCGTACCTGCGGCAATTCCTACCATAACGACTAGGCGCGGCCGAAATTGCAGAATAAGTTGTGTTGTAACAATCGCGGCGGCGGTGAGACCCATTGATGTCGAAGCAGTCGCAATAACTCGCAACGCTTTTCCAGAATTTGTCGTTAAAGTAGCTTCTCTATAAACATGGGTATATCGAGCGTCGCCGATTTCCTTCCAGGCCCTAGCTCCGCCCAGCGCTTCTCTTACTGCTTCAAATTCCGGCTGTTCGAGCGCGCACACTATGCCGATGTCACAGTTAAATGCCGCGTCCGATTCAATCGCGGTAAGGGCGAGGTCGCTCAGTTCCCGCAGCTTTGCGATTCCCTCGCTCTTTAGTCGCCAGCGCAAAGGCGGTCCGGACTCTGCGGGCTCTACATATGCTGTGTATTTGCGGAGGCACGCATTCACATTAGCCGGAGCCTTGCTTCGAAGGTGCAAACGCAAAATCTCGGTGATCTGTTTCGCTGTTACTGATGCTGTTTCGGCACCTAAAGAATGCAGTGCTGCCAGGACAACATATTGATCGGTGCGATCTCGTGGCTTAACGGCGCTAAGTATCGTTGAGAAGTTAGTTGCCAATTTCGCCCCGTTGAAATGCCGTTAAGCACGCATACGAGTATCAATGAAAATCTTCAACCTGTAATATTCGATGGCTCCACGAAAAAGGCCCGGGATTGCTCCCGGGCCTTTGCATATTTACTCTGCGGTCATTGCCGGGCTTGACTTGGCAATCCATCTTTTTGCGAAGGAGATGGACCCCCGGGTCGAGCCCGGAGGTGACGATTGTGGATTTGGCAGGCGTTAGAAATCCATCCCGCCGCCCATGCCACCCATTCCGCCGCCGCCGCCCGGCATGCCGCCGCCGGCACCCTTCTTGGCCGGAAGTTCGGCGACCATCGCCTCGGTGGTGATCAGCAGCCCGGCAACCGATGCCGCGCCCTGGATCGCCGAACGCACGACCTTGGTCGGGTCGATGACGCCCTTGGAGACCAGATTGCCGTATTCGCCGGCCTGCGCGTCGAAGCCCCAGTTGTACTGGTCCTTCTCCAGGATCTTGCCGACAATGACCGAGCCGTCTTCGCCGGCATTGGTGGCGATCTGGCGGGCCGGAGCCTGGATCGCCTTGCGGACGATGTCGACGCCGTGCTTCTGGTCTTCGTTGGCGGTCTTGACCCGCTTGAGGGCTTCAGTGGCGCGCAACAGTGCGACGCCGCCGCCCGGCAGGATGCCTTCCTCGACCGCGGCGCGGGTGGCATGCATCGCGTCATCGACGCGATCCTTGCGCTCCTTCACTTCGACTTCAGTCGCACCGCCGACGCGGATGACGGCCACACCACCAGCGAGCTTGGCAAGACGCTCCTGCAACTTCTCTTTGTCGTAATCCGATGTGGTCTCTTCAATCTCAGCCTTAATCTGCGCGATGCGGGCTTCGATGTCGGCCTTCTTGCCGGCGCCGTTGATGATCGTGGTGTTTTCCTTGTCGATCATCACCTTCTTGGTGCGGCCCAGCATGTTGATGGT
>JBBRAL010000074.1:0-21667 GCA_038206805.1 Hyphomicrobiales bacterium
CTGCTTCGGCGAGACCCAGAGATCGGCGAATTTCGAAGCTTCCGAATAGTCCGGGCAGATCACCACGCTCTTGGCGCCCTTGTAGCGGACCTCGGTATAGAAATGCGCATCGGGCGTGCGGGTCTGCGGGACGTTCGAGCCCCACAGGATGATGAAGCCCGCATTGTACCAGTCGGCCGATTCCGGCACGTCGGTCTGCTCGCCCCAGGTCTGCGGCGAGGCCGGCGGCAGGTCGCAGTACCAGTCGTAGAACGACATGCAAACGCCGCCGAGCAGCGACAGATAGCGCGAGCCGGCTGCGTAGCTCACCATAGACATCGCCGGGATCGGCGAGAAGCCAAACACGCGATCCGGCCCATAGGCTTTGACCGTGTAGGCATTGGCCGCGGCGATTAGTTCGTTGACCTCGTCCCAGGTCGAGCGAACGAAGCCGCCAAGACCGCGCTTCTGCACGTAGGACGCGCGCTTGTCTGGGTTTTCGACGATGGATTTCCAGGCTGCGACCGGCGTCATCAGCACGCGCGCCTCGCGCCACAGCTTGAGCAGCCGCGAGCGCACCAGCGGATATTTCACGCGGTTGCCGGAATAGAGATACCAGCTGTAGCTGGCGCCGCGCGCGCAGCCGCGCGGCTCGTGATTGGGCAGGTCGGGCCGCGTGCGCGGATAGTCGGTCTGCTGCGTCTCCCAGGTGACGATGCCGCCCTTGACGTAAACCTTCCAGGAACACGATCCCGTGCAATTCACACCATGGGTCGAGCGTACGATCTTGTCGTGCTGCCAGCGCTTTCGATAGCCGTCCTCCCAGCGCCGGTCTTCGCTGGTGGTGATGCCGTGCCCATCGGAGAAACTCTCGGCGCCGCGATTGAAGAACGTCAGACGGTCTAGAAAATGGCTCATCGTCTTTGGTCCTTTATTCGGCGGGTTGCGCAGCGGCAGGCGGCACCGAACGGCCACGTTCGATGTCGCGCAGCAAGCCGCCCCGGCGTGTGTAGAAGGCCCATGTGATCGCCAGGCAGGTCACGTAAAACAGCATGAACCCCCACAGCGCCGCTTCCGGCCCGCCGGTCAGCGAGATCGACGTGCCGTAGCTCTTCGGAATGAAGAAGGCGCCATAGGCCGCGATCGCCGAGGTAAAACCGATGATCGCGGCCGATTCCATCTCGGCCTGCTTTTGCAGCACAGCCGGCTTCATACCGGGCTCAAGCCGTGGAATCTCCACGCGCATGATGGCCGGGATCATTTGGAAAGTGGACGCATTGCCCACGCCCGTCGCGAAAAACAGGACCATGAACATGGAGAAGAATCCCCAGAACGCTTCCGGTTGATCCTTGATGCCGAGGAAATAGAGAACGCCGCCCACGGCCGCGATCATCAGTGCAAAGACCCAGAAGGTGACGCGGCCGCCGCCGTAGCGATCCGACAGCCAGCCGGTCGCCGAGCGCGACAGCGCGCCAACCAGCGGCCCGAGGAAGATGAATTTGAGCGAGTCGACCTGCGGGAACATGGTCTTGGCCAGCAGCGGAAAACCAGCCGAATAGCCGATGAACGAGCCGAAGGTGCCGGTATAGAGCCAGCACATCAGCCAGTTGTGCCTGCGCTTGAAGATCACCGCCTGATCGGCGAACGAGGCCCGCATATCGGCAATGTCGTGCATGCCGAACCAGGCCGCGAAGGCCGATATCGCGATAAACGGCACCCAGATGAAGCCGGCGTTCTGCAGCCAGAGCCTGGTGGCGCCATCCGCCGCGGTGGCGGCTTGCGGATCCCCGCCGAACCAGCCGAACACACTCGTGGTGATCACCAGTGGGATAACGAACTGCACCACGCTGACGCCGAGATTGCCGAGGCCGGCATTGAGCGCGAGCGCGTTGCCTTTCTCCGCCTTGGGAAAGAAGAAGCTGATATTCGCCATTGAGGAGGCGAAGTTGCCGCCGCCAAAGCCACATAGCAGCGCCAGCGACAGAAAGATGATGTACGGCGTTTCCGGGCTTTGCACCGCAAGGCCGATGCCGACCGCCGGCACCATCAGCGACCAGGTCGAGACGGAGGTCCACAGCCGGCCGCCGAAAATCGGCGGCATGAATGAATAGAAGATGCGCAGCGTCGCGCCCGACAATCCGGGCATCGCCGCCAGCCAGAATAACTGATCTGTGGTGAACTTGAATCCGACCGCCGGCAGCTTGGCGACCACGACCGACCACACCATCCAGACCGCGAAAGCCAAGAGCAGCGCCGGGATCGATATCCAAAGGTTGCGCCTTGCGATGGCGCGGCCTCGGCTCGTCCAGAACGCCGCATCCTCCGGCTTCCATTCCGCCAGCACACGTTCGGACAGCGCGCCGACGTGCTTCTCCTCGTGAATTGGCGCCATTTCCGGGAACTCGGGCAATTTGCGCAAGCCCGGCGCGAGCGCTTCGCGTTCCATCCGCTGAATGGCGAGATACATCCACACCAAAGAACCAGCTGCGATCAAAAACAGCAGCATGAAGCAGCTGGTCCAGACGCCGGTGAGATCGTTGAGCGCACCGAAGGTGATCGGCAGAACGAAGCCGCCGAGACCGCCGATCATGCCGACTAGGCCGCCGACCGATCCGACATTGTCTGGATAGTAGACCGGGATGTGCTTGTAGACCGCGGCTTTTCCTAAGCTCATGAAAAAGCCGAGCACAAAAATCAGACAAGTGAAGGTGACAACGCCGGTCGCCATGCGGAAGTGGAACGAGCCATTCATGCCCTCCACGATGTAATCGGTGGGTGGATAGGCCAGGACGAAAGTGATCAGCGCCGATACGCCGAACATCCAGTACATGATGCGGCGCGCGCCATAGCGGTCGGAGAGAACGCCGCCATAAGCGCGGAACAGACTCGCCGGGATCGAATAGGCAGCGCCCAGCATGCCGGCGGTTTCAATGTCGAGCTTGTAGACGCCAATCAGATAGCGCGGCAGCCACAGCGACAAGGCAACAAAGGCGCCGAATGCAAAGAAATAGTACAGCGAGAAGCGCCAGACCTGCACGTTCTTGAGCGGCTCAAGCTCGAGCCAGACGCTGCGCGGCCGCACGTTCTTGGCGCGGCGTTCCAACTCGACCGGGTCCTCGCTGGTAGTGAACCAAAACACAACGCCCATCACCGCGATGGCCGTCGCCCAGACCTGCGCGGTGGTCTGCCAGCCATAGGCGACCAGCACGAACGGCGCGCAGAATTTCGTCACCGCCGCGCCGACATTGCCGGCGCCAAAGATGCCGAGCGCCGTGCCCTGCCGCTCGGCCGGATACCAGCGCGATACATAGGCGATGCCGACCGCGAAGGAGCCGCCGGCGATGCCGATGCCGAGCGCGGCAATCAAGAACTGGATGTAGGTATGGGCGTAAACGAGCAAAAAGGTCGCGAGCGCGGCCGCCAGCATCACCACCGTGTAGATACGGCGTCCGCCATACTGGTCGGTCCAGATACCGAGAAAAATGCGGACGAGCGAGCCGGTAAGAATGGGTGTGCCGACCAGGAGACCGAATTGCGTCTCGTTGAGGCCAAGCTGCTGCTTAATCTGGATCCCGATGATGGCGAAGATGGTCCACACCGCGAAGCACACGGTGAAGGCGATGGTGGACATCCAGAGAGCGCGGCTTTGGCCTGCGACGCGCGTGATAGTTTTGGCTTGCATGGTGGCGCCCCGTTACTGTCGATCGCAAATTGTCCGCGCCGACAAAACCCGGAACTCGCCACGAATGCTTTGACGTTTATCAATTGATCTTCGATTCTCTCCGCGACAATTTTGCTTTACTTAAGTCGGCTAGTCGTTTGATTTAAGCATTACCTTGGTTTGCTTTTTATCAAGTCACCGGAGCGGCATTGGCAATAGATTGCCGGCCTTGCCGGCGCGATACCCGGAACTGGGGAGAAGCCCATGCGGCAATCCGACTGGAAAATTATCCGCTCTCCGACCTTCGGTTTAGGAAACCGTTGCTCTATTCAAATGACTTATCAAAATGTCGGTCGAGCGAGTTCATTTCAAACTCGACGTTCATCGGAGGGCTCAAAAACACACATTTCATTGGCTTCTTCGAAACCGTACTTCTAGAAGAAAGTACAGCGCTTCAGAGAAAGTGGCGTCTCGGAGAACGGATTTCTAAAAAAGCCGCGTTCCAAGGTGTAGAGGTCGCTCTCAAGATGCTGCAAATTCCTGGCGATTTCTCGCAACAAAATCACGCCTAAGAGCCCGTCGCGAGGGGATGGTGGCGGAGGGAGAGGAACTGGAAACTAACCTTCTCCAGGCAAGCCAGCGTAGTCCAGCGACCTCAAGCGCGCTGGATGCGGTTTTCGGTACACACAGCCGCGATACCCTATTCGGGATCGGGACATCTCGTATGGGCCAGTCTTCGTGCAGCGTCTGCGCGCCATGGGTATTGAGATCGGCCGATTGCGTTTCGATCCCCCTGGCAAAACGCTTACGTTGAGCGGCTCATTGGCTCGATCCGCCGGGAATGCCTGGACCACATAATCGTATTCGGTCAAGCGCACCCGCGCCGGATTCTAGGCACGTATTCAGAACATAAAATGGTAAATATCGGTAAGCAACGGGAAACATTCCACCGCCGTCGGTCTGCCAGTGCTGCGACGAACTCCATTTGACAGTTACAGGCCATTTTCAACGCCGGAGTTATGCCAGTCCTCCAAAAGGTTGATCCGGCAGTGAGCCATTCGCGGGTAGCAGCCGTGATATTAGGTAGTTGCGCTGATCGCGCTGAGGTGGTGGAATTACAACACCCATGCTGGAGGTTGCCATGAAGCGACGCACTTTTTTGGTCGTGACTGCCGGATTGGTTAGGCGATAGAGACTGCAGCGGCGTCGGTACCAGGCAACTGTGATTAGTGAGTCTCGGTGCAGTAACGAATTGTATCTTCGAGCGAGTATATCGCATGGAAGCCGAGTTCGCGCGTAGCGGCGCCAACGTCTGAGGGAGCCGGGCGGATGTACGGAAAACCGGCAAAGCCGGTCGCCACCTTGAGGGCCCGATCCACGCGTAGTTTTGGATAGATTAGCCGGACAACTTCAACAAACTCGTCGAGCGAATATGACCGGCCGGTCGCGACATTATAAACCCGCTGCAAAGGCGCCGTGGCGTCGAGCGCGTGGAGATTAGCCCTCGCGCAATCGCGAACATCGACAAACTCCTCGCCGCCGGCCCACGACAGATACGGATCATCCAGGATAACGTCGCAGCTTTCACGACCGCCATCGAGAAGGCGCGCCAGCAACCGTGCCGGCACGCTTGACGGCGGCTCAAGACCCGCGCTTAAGACCGCCGCATACCGCAGGATGACTACGTCGAGTTGGTATAGATCCGTGTAAAGCAATCCCAGATGCTCGGCGGCAATCTTGCTGGCGGCATAGATGCTCGCCGGGCGCTGGCTGACGATCCGGTATGGGAAGTCCTCTTCGATCGGGCCGCTGCCGCGATTACCAAACGTCGTGTAGCCGACGGTCGTCGAACTCGCCAAAACAACCCGACCGACCCCGTTCAGTCGTGCCGCTTCGAGAACGGCGACCGTGCCAACCGTATTGACGGTCACGCCACGGACCGGGTCCTTTCTGATGGCCGTCGAGAGCAGCGCCGCTGTGTGCACGATTCGGCGTACGTCATTGGCCGCGACGATACGGGCCAAACGGGCGCAGTCCGTGATATCGCAGCATTCGTAGGCAATACCGTGCATTGTTTCGAAATTAAGCTCGGCCTGCGGCCGCACATCGGCGATCACAACCGCTTCCCCGCGCTCACATAGCAATTGCGCGGTATGACGGCCGACCATGCCGGCGCCGGTGACGAGCGTGGTCATCCCGGCGCTCGATCGCTAGGCGTCTTCACGTGACACGAGGTGATAGACGCGCCCCTTGAACATCGGCATGACGGCTGCGATTGTCTTGCGGACTTCGTTCCGCGTGTCGCTGGCGAGCGCAGCGTTCATGGCATCGAGACTATCAAAGTAAAGATCGAAAATCATGTAGACTGGCGGCGTGCCCTGATCCGCCTCGACAATGTGCCGCAATCTTACGGATTTGATTCCGGGATAGGTGGCAATAGCCGGCAGCACGGTTTCGGTCATGTGTCGATCGAAGCCCTCGCGATCCGCTTCCGCGACGGTACCTTCGAGATAGGCGGACCGAATGATCACCGATTATTCTCCATCAACTTGCCGGCTTCGGAATTGAATAGCTGTGCCACGGCTTTCTCGGTCGCGAGCAAATGGGTATCCATCAGGGCATTGGCGCGCGCGCTGTCGCGGCTGACAACCGCTTCCATGATAGCTGTATGTTCAGCGTTTATATCGCGCACCTGGGCCTCCTCGACCCGATGATTCACAAGCCTAATTTTGCGATAGCGTTCCGAATGATCCGCAAGCAAATTCCAGAACCGCAGCAACCAGTTGGAGCCGCAGGCGGCAACGAGTGCGAAGTGAAAGCGTCGATGCTGAGCTTCCCATTGCACCGCGGCCCCGCGGTCGTCCGGCAAGTCAGGCAAAGGTGTCCGCGACAGGACATGGAGCGAGGCCACGATCTCGGCCTCCCATGCAGCATCGCCGTATTCGATAGCGCGCGTAAGACAAAGACGCTCGATTTCGCGTCGCGTCGCCATGATATCTGCAAGCTCGGCGATCGACGCTTGCATAACGCGCGGTCCCCGGCGGCTCTCGGCATCAACAAGCCCCTCGGTGGATAACCGCATGAGCGCCTCGCGGATCGGGGTCAGACCCAGCCCGAACCGTTTGTGCAATTCGGCAGCCCGGAGCCGGTCACCCGGTATCAAGTTGCCATCGATGATTTCGCTGCGTAGGCGGAGATACGCTCGGTCGGCGAGGGAGCGGCTGTCGGTCAAAGCGTCCATGGAAAACCTATAAGCGAACTTTTATATTGACTCAATGATTTTATAAAATAATAGTATATTTATAAGAATTATTACAAGGTAAGCTATTTATGACAAACCGGCGCGCAACCTGGGCTCTGGCGACGATCGAATCCGGCGGCCACGCGCTGGCTTGTCTCGAAGTCGACGGTAAGCTCTATCGGCTTGAACCCTCGCTTGCTCGAATTGGCACCCACGGTATCGCCGCGGTCATTGATGTTTTTGCCGATTGGGATCGGTCGCTTACCGCGCTCGAAGCGGCCGCCGCGGCCGTCGATGTAGCGGACGCGGTCGCCGAAGGGCGCCGGCTAGCGCCGCTGCTGTATCCTGGCAAGGTTCTTTGTGCCGGTGCCAATTATTACGACCACCTTGCCGAAATGGGGATGCCGGGAGCCAAAAAGGAAACTCAGAGGCTGTTCTTCTTCTTCAAGCCGTCGCGTAACGCCGTCGTTGGCGAGGGCAAGACCGTTCGCATGCCGATTGGCACCAAGGCTTTCGATTGGGAGATCGAACTCGCTGCGGTGATTGGCAAGACTGCCCGCGACGTGTCGATTGAAAACGCGCTTGCTCACGTTGCCGGCTATACGGTCTCAATCGATTTTTCTGCGCGCGATCATAATCGCGCGCCCGAAACTTTCTACAAATTTGACTGGGTCGCCGGAAAAGCCAACGACACCTGCTGTCCGTTGGGGCCACGCTTCGTGCCCGCGTCGGCAATCCTGGATCCGCAAAACATAGCTCTCAAACTTTCGGTTAATGGCCAATTGAAGCAAGATGGCAGCACGAGCAACATGATCTTCTCGATCGCCGAGCAGATAGCGATTGCCTCACGCATCATGACACTCGATCCGGGCGACGTACTGCTCACCGGAACGCCGGCCGGCGTCGGCGTGCCAAAAGGAACATTCCTCGCTGTCGACGACCGCGTCGATGCGGAGATCGATGCCATCGGAAAGCTCAGTGTGACGATCGCTCCCCAGTGACCGCATTGCTAATGTTCCAGAGATAGCAACGAACAGGAGGGTTAAATGACAAATTTCGTATCGAAAATCTTGCGCGGGGCCGTCCCGGCCGCCGTATCATTGCTTCTTGGGTTGGGCGCTTCGCATGCTGCCGATGTGACGGTACGATTTTCGACCGCGGCACCGCCGTCGGATTTTTTGGCCAAGTCGCTCAACATGTTCAAGGCCGAGGTCGAGAAGGCTAATGTCGGGGTGAAGGTCGAGACCTATCCGGCCTCGACACTGTTCAAGCAGGGTACAGAAGTTCCCGCCCTTCAGCGCGGCAATCTCGAAATGAGCACGATGACTGCGTTCGAGGTTGCGCAGCAGATGCCCGAATACGGATTCTTCAACCGCGCCTATTTATTCCGTGATTACGATCACATGCGCCATGTATTCGACGGCCCAATTGGCGTGGCCTACCGCCGCGCTGTCGCCGAAAAAATGGGCATCGAAAATCTTGCCGTCGCTTATCTCGGTACCCGTCAGGTCAATCTTAGAAAAAAACGCAGCGTCAAAGGCCCTGACGATCTCGCGGGTGTCAAGATGCGCATGCCGGCAGGACCGGAATGGCAGCTTCTCGGTCGCACGCTCGGTGTCAGCCCGGTCCCGCTCGGCATGCCAGAAGTTTATCTAGCTCTCAAAACCAGTTCGATCGACGGACAAGAGAACCCGCTATCAATTCTGAACGCAGCAAAATTCTACGAAGTGACCGAGCAAGTCGTCCTGACCGCACATATGCTCCAGCCTGTGTTCTTCAGCATTGCCAAGCCGTTCTGGGATAAGCTTTCGCCCGAGCAAAAGAAGGTGCTGGAATCCGCCGCCAAAGACGCCGCCAAGGTCAACGACGATGGCCGGCTGGCTGACGAAAAGAAGGTGGCTGACGACCTCAAGGCGCGCGGCCTCGCGGTCGACAAGGTGGACCTAGCTCCGTTCCACGCCCGCGCCGACCAGGTCTATCGGGACTCCGACCTGGCAAAATCCTGGAATTCGGCACTGATGAAGCAAGTCGTAGACACCCGCTAGAACCGGTAGGGCCGGGATGACTCCGCAACACCGGATCGAAGCGGATGAAACGCGATCCCAAGACGCTAGGATTCCGGCGACCCTGTGGCATCTTGTGAAACAGGCCGGTGCACTCGTCTCCTCGCTGATGTTCGGCTGCGTTTTCCTGGTGTTCGCCTACAAAATCGTCATGCGTTATCTGGCCGACGATCCGGTCGCCTGGGGAGACGAAGTCTCGGTAGTGCTTTTCGTCTGGATCCTGTTCTGGGGAAACGCCTTTGTCCTGGAGGACGAACGGCAGATCAAATTCGATCTGATCTACCGAAAACTGCCGGCGGGCGGACGCCGCGCGGCCGCGATGATCCGGTCGCTCGTCGTCGGCGGCCTGTTTCTGTGGGCGCTTCCCGGCGTGGTCGACTACATTCTCTTCCTGTGGCGCGAACGCACCCCAGTGCTCGGAATGCGCCTTGACTACGTCTACTCCTGTTTCGGCATTTTTGTCGCCGCGATCGCGTTCCGTTCGGCCTGGCACATCGTCGATCTCGTTCGCCCGGGCTGGCGGCGGCACGTCTGATACAGGCGAGGGAATCCGACGTGTCATTCGGCCTCTGGACGCTGATCGCGATCTTCCTTGGCACCGCTTTGCTCGGCGCGCCGGTCGGCCAATGCATGATCGCGGCCGGCATCGGCTATCTTCTGGCGACGCATCAAGATGTCGGCCTGGTGGTCGGTCAGACCATGAACGGCTTGTACAACAGCTACCTGCTGCTCGCGGTACCGCTGTTCATTTTCGTCGCCAATGTGATGAACGCGAGCGGCGTGATCGAGCGGCTGCTCGCCTTCGCTGAAGCCATGGTTGGGCGATTTCGCGGCGGTCTCGCGCATGTCAACGTAGTAGCCAATCTAATATTCTCCGGCATGAGCGGCAGCGCCATCGCCGACGCTGCGGGTCCCGGCCTGATCGTTGCCCGCATGATGATACGTAACGGGCGCTACCCACCCGGCTTTGCCGCGGCGACTTCCGCCGTCTCAGCCACCATTGGCCCGCTGGTGCCGCCGTCCATCGCCATGATCTTCTACGCTCTGATCGCCAACGCGTCAGTCGGCGCCTTGTTTCTCGCGGGCATCGTGCCTGCGTTCCTGATGGCGATCGCGCTCATGGTCTGCATCACAGTCATCGCGCGGCGGCGCGGTTTTCCGGCGGAGACTCCGCTGCCATGGCGGCAGGCCCCGCGAATCTTTGTGCGCGCCCTGCCGCCGCTTTCGCTGCCGGTGATTTTGCTCGGGATCATTTATACCGGCGTGGCGAGCCCGACTGAGGCCGCCGCGATCGCCGCGGCCTATGCGCTCGTTCTGGCGTTTATCGTGTACAGGTCGATGACCTTTGCTCAGCTCGCGCGCGCAATTTCAGAGACCGTGCGGTCCACCGCGATGATCGGCCTAATCATGGCGGGCGCCTTCGTGTTCAACTATGCGATCGCCAACGAGAATGTGCCGCAACTGCTTCGCGACACACTGGTCGGATGGCATTTGTCGCCGATCGCCTTTCTACTCTGCGTAAACGTTCTCTTTCTACTGCTCGCCGTCGTGGTAGACGAAATTACCATATTGCTCGTCATCGTGCCGCTGTTGGTTCCTGTCGCTCATAGCCTCGGGATCGACCTCGTGCATTTCGGCGTGGTAATCGTTCTCAACATGATGGTCGGCCTGGCGCTCCCACCGCATGGCCTGCTGCTGTTCGTGATGAGCGGCCTGCTTGGAACGCCGCTCGTTGAAATTTTTCGAGAAGTCCCAGTATTCGTTGCCACGATGGTCATTGTCCTGATTGCCGTAACGTTGTTCCCCGACCTCGTGCTCTGGCTGCCACGAGCCTCAGGAATGATGTAAATATAAACAGAAGAAAGATCGTAATATCGCCAGTGCCGTCTCGTGCGTCTGTCATGGCACGACCGCGCGAGAGCTAATATCGGGAATGTCATAGCTTGCAGAGATTGTCAGATGGTACAGAGTAATAGCTCGCGGGCATCCAGTCGTCCCATTGCCTTTGTAACCGGTGGCGCGCAAGGAATAGGTCTTGCAGTCGTCGAGAAACTCGCTACCGACGGTTTTCGCGTCGTCGCCCTGGACCGAAATGAAGAAAAGATCAACGCAGAAGCAGATCGCATTCGTGCGGCTGGATACGATGTGGTCGGTAAGAGTGCAGATGTTTGCGATCGGGTGGCGATTGCCAGATGTCTCGATGCGGAGCCTAGCGTCGACGTCGTCGTTACGGCGGCCGGCCTCTATTGGGATTGTCGTCTGTTCGATCTGACCGAGGATGATTTCCGTCGGATAATGGAAGTCAATGTGATTGGGACTTTCGTTATCGCGCAGGAAGCGGCACGCCGCATGCAGCGCGGCGGCAGAATCGTGACAATCTCGTCACGGGGTGCGCTCGGAGGCACGCGGTTCGCGCACTATGTGGCCTCGAAGGCAGCCGTGGTCGGATTGACACGTGCTATGGCGATCGAGTTGCGCGATGCCGGTATCCAGGTGAATTCGGTAGCTCCTGGCTTCACTGATACTCCGATGACACGATCGGCGCCTGAGGATATGTTTGCTGCATGGGAGAAACTTGAGCCGCGCGGAAAGGCGGCATCACCGACCGAGATAGCTGCAGCAGTTGCCTTCTTCGCCTCACCCGCTACCGGCTTTATCACCGGACAGATATTGTTCGTCGATGGGGGCAAGTCCTTGGGCGGTCAATCGATCTGATTAGGGCATTCCCAAAATCAGGTCTGACTTAGACTATGCATTGGTCCCCTGCCCTCCACAGGAATTCGCGGGGCGTCAAACAAGCATCCACCACGTCGCGAAGGATGGTACTCCCTCGCCGCTGCGGCTCTCACTGAGACTCGGCGGCTTTGTTCAAGATCGGCTCCTACTGTTTGGTTGAGCAGCGAATAAATTAATATTACGCGTCGGTCAAAAAATCATACATTCTCATTAGTCACACGATTCACCATTTTGGCAGCCCATAGTCAGGCTTTTCCACGATCTCCAACAGCATCGAATTGCTCTTCGAATATGAAAAGATGCGACTGCGGCTTGCCGGAGTGAAGCCGAACTCGGAAGCAATTCGCGTCATTATTTCCGCCTGCTTGTTTAGATGCGAAAGATAGGGCGATTGCATTGGAAATCCGTTCGGAGACTTGATCATCGCGCCGTGTTTCTGAACCATCTCCATCGCATCAATCCATAGAGCAAAGGCTGTACAATAGGCCGCAAGCGGGCCGCGGTCGAAGCTGCTCAACACACCCAACGAAGTAAGTTCGCCGACAATTCGGTCCCATTCCTGCCGCGCGACCGGCCCCAGCTCTGGGGGGCATTCCAGGATGCGAGACGGCTTTGTTTCTTTCGTTTCAGGCGGGAGATTGTGCTGACTGGACGTGATCTCCTTCAGGCCCTTGGGCTTGGTTTCTGGTTCTTGCATGTGCGTCACCCTATGCCGCCGCTGGATCATTCTTGATTGCGGTCTCGACCGGCTGTGCCGGAGCCGGACTAGAATTTGCGTCTTGAAGGTCAGTCAGACGTTCAGCGGCAATCACGTCGTATGGACGGCCGTCAGCGAAAAGGCACGCCGTTTTGCACGTGAACGCCTGCCAGCGCCGCACCGCGACATCGACATAGCGCGGCTCCAATTCCATTCCGAGGCAGAGCCTGCCGTTGGTTTCGGCAGCGATCAGCGTCGTGCCGCTGCCCAGAAATGGGTCATAGACCGCCTGGCCGGGATTGGAATTGTTCTGCATTGGCCGGCGCATGCACTCGACGGGTTTCTGGGTGCTGTGCGGGGTTTCGGCGTCCTGGCCGCCGCTGGCAATGCTCCAAAGCGTCGTCTGCTTGCGATCGCCGGTCCAATGGCCTTTCGTGCGCACCGCATACCAGCAGGGCTCGTGCTGCCAATGATAATCTCCGCGGCTCATGATCAGCCGCTCCTTGGCCCAGATGATCTGCGCGCGGATAGCAAAGCCTTGCTTGACAAGACTTTCCGCGACGGTCGTGGCGTGCAGGGCGCCGTGCCAGACATAGGCGATGTTGCCGGGGAACAGCGCCCAGGCGGCTCCCCAGTCGGCCTGGTTATCGTTGCGGACCTTGCCGCGCCGGGCCGACCGGTTCACCCCCAGGCGATGCCGCCAGGCCGGGTCGTAATCAACCCCATAGGGCGGGTCGGTGACCATGAGTTCGGGTGCCAGGCCACCTAGCAGCGCCGCCACTGCAGCGGCGTCGGTACTGTCACCACAGGCAATCCGATGAGAGCCCGCTAGCCAAATATCACCGACGGCGGTGACGGCCTTTTCAGGTAGCGCCGGAACCTCATTTTCGTCGGTGAGGCCGCCGGTGCCTGCGGGATTGAGTGCCTTGGCAAGCTCATCAGCCGTAAAGCCCAAGGCTGCCAGGTCGGCCCCGAGCACGGACAAATCGGTGAGCTCGAGGTGGAGCATTTCGAGATCCCAGCCGGCGTTGAGCGCAATGCGGTTGTCGGCCAGCATCAGTTGGCGCCGTTGCAGGTCGGTCAGTCCACTCAAGACAACGACCGGCACCTCGCTGAGGCCCAATAGGCGTGCGGCCGCGAGTCGACCATGACCAGCGACGATGTCGCCGTCCGCACCCACGAGTATCGGATTTGAAAATCCAAAGGCCTGGATGCTGCCGGCGATCTCCGCGATCTGCGCATTGTTGTGCGTGCGGGCATTGCGCGCCGACGGGATGAACCGCTCCACCCCGCAGCCCATCTTGTCGTCGACCTCGGGATGGCGTTCCAGCAGCCAGGTGAGTTGAGTAGCGTCGGGGTACCAGCGCCCTTGCTCCGCGATGATGATGGTAGCAAACCATCGCCTATCGGCGATATTCGGTTGATTACGTAGCCGACGAGGACGCTACCCGGCAAAACCGGATTAATGGCCGATTACCCCATCTATTGGGTGAACAGCGGACGTTCGCTGCAATGCCGCGAATTGACGCGAAGGGCCGATGCTGTTGAAAAAGTCTCCAAAATAAAAGTGTGGAATTAGAATTTGAAACAATCGAATTCGAACAGTTAGATTTTTGAATCGAAATTACGCGTTCGATGCTCGCCTTGAATCAATATTGCTCGGAGGCCCCCGCAAAATCTTTTTTCAACAGTATCGGCCATAAGCGGACAAACGCTGGCGCGATTGGAAAGCCGGATACACCCTGAAGCTTCAGGGTTGCCTCCTTAGTGTGGCCGGCGCACGAACACGCCGACAATGGACTTGGCGCAGAACAATCCGGGACTGGTGCCGTCCGACGTCATCACGACCGTCCCGGTGATCTTTATCCACCTGTTCGCGGGGACGTCTAAGGCAGTCACGTTATTCGGCACTTGCACCATATGAATGGTGCGGCCGTTCACGCCCGGCGGTTGGTTACCGGTATTCGATTGAGTTTTGTCTTGGACGTCGGTGTTGACGACGTAGAAGCCGGCTTGCTTGTCCACGTTACCGTTGAACTGATTGTTGGTGGTGGCAGATGCCAGCCGAAGCCCGATGCCGTCTCGACCATGGTTGTGGAACACGACCAGTTGCGACGGCTGACCGGCGCCCGAGGCGGCATCCGACACGTAGGGGCGATAGGTTGCCGGCCAGAAAATCGGCGTGTCGGAAGGGCATTCGGCGCGATTCGTCGGAACGATGATCCCATCGTAAACCTGCGCGGGCGAGCTAAAATTAGCGACCAGAGTTCGGTTGACGGTGAGCGTGAAATTATAGCTGGCCGATGTGCTGACCTGGTTGCCGCCCTCGGTCCAGTTGACGAAACTGTAGCCGCTGTTGGGCGTGGCGGTAACCGTACGCGAACTGCCGCCCGCAAACGTGCCGCCGCCACCCACGGTGCCGCCGGCCGGCGGCGAGGCGCTCACCGTAATCGTGTAAGATCCATTGACCGTCTGCGTTACGCCTGACGATACCGAGGCTACAAAGCTGGCGTCGCCTCCATAGGACGCCGTGATGGTGTGATTACCGACAGTCAGCGTGGATATCGCGAGCGTGGCGGTGCCGCCAGATAGGGTACCGGTGCCGAGTGTGCTGGCGCCGTCATTGAACGTGACCATGCCGGTCGGCGTGCCGGAGGCGGGCGATGTCACCGCGATGGTCGCCGTGAAGGTCACCGACTGGCCGAAGACACTCGGGTTCGGCGCGCCGGCGACTGCCGTTGTGGTCGCACCGTTGTTGACCGCCTGCACTAAGTTGGGTGATATCGAGGCTGAAAAACTGGCGTCGCCGTTATAGGCCGCCGTGATGGTGTGATTACCGACAGTCAGCGTGGATATCGCGAGCGTGGCGGTGCCGCCAGATAGGGTACCGCTGCCGAGTGTGTTGGCGCCGTCATTGAACGTGACCGTGCCGGTCGGCGTGCCGGCGCCCGACGTCACCGCCGCCGTGAAGGTCACCGACTGGCCGAAGACGCTGGGGTTCGGCGAGCCATTAACGGCGACCGTCGTCGCTTGAAGTGTCTTCGCCGTGATGCTGTTTGAATTGCCGCCGGGCCCGGTCGGGTTGTAGGCGCGGACGCGATAGTAATAAGTGGTGTCAGGTTGCAGGCCAGTGACCTCTGTGCTGAGCACATTCCCGACGTCGGCATCGCTGTAGCCAGACACGAGGGCGGCGAAGCTGCTGTCGGTCGCCACGTCGATCCGATAGCCCGTCGCTGTCGGCGAAGCCAGCCACTTGGCAGTGAAGAAAGAGCCTCCAATGCCGCTTGGCGCGCTCGCGGACGGAGCCCCCGGCTCCAGCGGCAGCCGCGCGATGAAACCCGGATTGGTATCGTCGCCTAAAACGGTGCCGGTGATGGTGATACCGTCCGGCGATATTGCGTTCACGCTGAGGCCCTGATCGGCCGGGAAACTGAACCCCCAGCCGCGGAACAGAGTGACCACATCGTGAAAACCGCCCGTGGTGCTCCACCGGGTCGAGTCTGCAAAGCCAACCGTGCCGTCGGTATTGGAACTCGTCTGCGGGTTCCGGTTGAGGGGACCAATAGCCTCGATCACGCCGTTGACCCATCGGACCGGCCGCGCCCCAGACGTTCCGAAGATAACCGCGCCATTGCCGCTGATCGCGGTAGCGGTGCTCTCGGTATCGCCCGGCAGAAAGCCGAGGCTCGTCAAGCTGCCACCGGCCCAACGGAATGCTTCATAAGGGTTGAATGCCGTTCCGACCACGACAGAACCGTCGGCGCTCACGGCCGATGCGCCGGTGTGCTTGGTTCCCAACAATCCCAGATCGGCGATGGCCCCATTGACCGCGCGGAACGGATGGATCATTCCGACCTGGTGGCAGAGATAGCTACCGACAACAATCGTACCGTTGGCGCTCATGGCTGTTGCGCCAGCAGAATCCGATCCGTCCTGCGGATCGCAGAGGGCCCCCATGCTGAACGGGGTCATTGTGCCGCCGCTCCAGACCCATGGGCGCCCGGCGGAGGTGTACCCATCTCCCCCGACCACGGAGCCGTCCGAATTTACGCCGTTCGCATAGCCGCATGAGTAGGTTAGGCAGATCCCATGATATGCGTCAGGGATTTTTCCGAGGCCGGTCATTGTTCCGTTGACCCAACGGAACGGCTCATAAAGATCGTCCGAATTGAGGGCTTCTCCGACCACAACTTTGCCGTCGGCGCTGATCGCGTGCGGGAAGGTGATCGGAGTGCCATGCGCTAGGCCCGGATTGGGAAGGGTCCCGAGCAATTGAAAGCAAGGAGTGGCGCCCGAGGTGCACGTTGGATTGTCGGCCGACGCCGGCGTGACGTTCAGCAGAACGAGTGAGAGCCAAACAACCGCAAAAAAATATCGCGCAATTTGCCGGATCGACATTCCCCACTCGCCTCGCTTCGCGCGAAGCGCCCCCTGACCCATTTCCCCGATTATATTATCAGGGATTCCCCAGATGAACCCCGAACGGACGCAAATTTTATTGCTTTTCCGGCCTTTTCGCAAGACGGCCTCGAAGGTGCGGACGGCTACCAACGCGCCGGCCGGCCCGGGCGGTGTTCGAGGGTCTGATCTGGCCATTTTCCCTGGCATTTGGACACACTCCTCCCGTCGGTTGTGGGTCGCCTTATGGATCGCAAGCCGCCGGCTATTGAAATAGCCTCAGTATCAACGGCCTAGGAGATTACTTGGCGGACACTGCGTCCGCCATATTGTGACCGCGGCAAGCGACTGGAGGTCACGCATTAATTGCTGAAAAAGAGGGGACGGTGAGGCCAGAGCGTAAACTCTAAAATCTAGCGGGCATTCCCCCCGCCAATCCACGGTGCTGGAGGCAATCTGGTTCTTAAGCTCTTCTGGGGTTGCCTCGCCCAACTCAGACAGCGCATCCCGTAGTGCACAAAGCGTCAGATAGGCCGTAGTGCTGCGCTGCTGCCCGTCGATCAGCTCGAAAACCTCATTATTGTCCTTACAAACAACGATAGTCCCAATAAAATACTCGGCGCAAAATCCGTCGTGGCATTGTCATACTCGGTGTAGATGTCGGTCAGAAACTGATCGACCTCCTCGCCGCCTTCACCTTTTAGATTGGTTTCGCCCCAAACGTATTCCCGCTGATAATCGGGCACGCGATAGAAATCCTGAAACAGCCGCTTCAGGTTCATGTCGTCAGAAATAATGCTTTGTTCAGGCATCCAGCCCGCCCTCCATCAGGGTTCGCAACTGCTCGATCGATTAGTACTGAGTTGCGACTAATGCAGCACAAACTGGCGCACCCACCTTCTATCGTGCATCCGCAAGAAGTTTGTCAAACATCGGCTTCATCTCAGAAATCGTTGCTAAGTATCCAGCAAACGGCTCAAAAAGCTCGTCGAGGCCGTCTGTATTCAGTGCCTGGATGAGCTTTTCGGGGTCGATCTCAAATGGGAAATACAGGTGACCCTCATCAGGATCGAGCTTAAATCCTTTGTTTTGGAACGGCTCCGCTTTATTAATGAGAAGCGCCGTCCAACCCTTCTTTTTCACTCTGAGGCTTGGTGCGTACACCTTGAAACTTAATCTCATCGGGTTCTTAACACCACAAAGTCTCGTCAGGCAAAGATAGGCGCTGTTCGGGCTGTCGCCAAAATCATCGTCAGGCGCCTCACCAAACACAACATAGGCGAACGCCTTACTCAAAGACTTCCCGTCAGTAGTCCAACTTGGCGGCGCCATCAACCAGTCGTTCTTGAAGTAATTAAATTTACCGAGCCATTCATTTGTCTTATTCCACTCAATCCCAAGCTGATCAATCTTGCCAAATAATTTTGCAGCTATCTGGTGCTCGGCGTACACCGTCGCTTCGTCCAGGAGCTTTATGTTTCTGATGATGATAGCAGCAGCGCTTTCTTCAGTCATTGGATACCCCTGATGGTGTACCTGATCGGCGGCGCCGACGGACAGATTTTGAATGCGATGCGAAGTGCTCCGAAAGCTGTCTTAAAATTTTGTTCAGAAAAGTAGCCTCTTCTCCGCTAATAACATCGTCGATCATTTTAGCAATTTCCCCCCAGGTAATAATCACCACATTTGGGCGGGCCGGAATTGCCTCTGAAGATCCACAGACAAGAAGCAAGAAAGAGTGCCTTGTGCCGGCTGATCGAGAAAGCAACTCAAGATAATCTTTGATTTGGTTTTCGCGTTCAGATGCCTTAATTTTCGCTTCTATGAAGATTAGGAAGGCGTCGTTCTCGATTCTGATATCAATACGGTTCATCGAGTTCGAAAGCGGGTAGTCCTCTACTCGTGTTACGTAATTCGTTGTTAAATTGCGCTCATGCGGGAAACCAGCCGGCAATCTGTCGGCAATGCGCCGCAACAAACTTTCCCAAAACCTCGAACCACGACCATGGCTCTCATTGAGATCGAGTAGCCAGTTTAGTATTGCGGTGTTTCGCAACTCATCGGTTCGCACGCGGGCTACCGACCATACGTTTAGCAATTCACCGTTCGATCGGGCGCGCTCAATCGGCCCGCGCACAGTTTTGAAAAATTGAGCAAGTGCAAGTTCATCGGGATAATGCCCTGCATGGGCTATGTATTGTACTTTCTCTATCCTGTTGGCGGGTGCCAGCTTGGAGGGCAGCGCCGAATTCAACGAGGCAAAGAGTTGATCAAGTTTTTCGGCAAACGAAGCCGGCATTTTTGATTTTCGCCACTACTCAAAAAATGCATTCAGAGCTTGAGGTTGCAGTGCGACCATATCATTTATCTGCCAATATTTAGGAAAGCCGCGCATTGACGCAGATCAAAATTGAATGGTGTTCTGACCACATTGCTCAATCGACCGCAGCGTTACGAGCGCCTTCGCAGCACATCCAAGCATCAATGTTGACCAAGAGCTAAGCACGGCGTGATTGCCCCATTGGGGGTACGCCGCTGCTTCATCTGCGTTCCGGTAGTCAGGCCGCCACTCCCTGACGAGTGAGCGCTCGCTTGGCATTCGTAACTGCACATACATTCAGTTGGATCTGTCGAGCACCTTTAGGAACCGCACGACCGCGCTATCTTCCTGGCCAACCCGCCTAGCATTCTGCGAAGTCGAATCGGCTTTAGAATCTCGACCTGGTCTCCCCAGGTGACTAAATGCCAACACATTTCAAGTGCGCCACCGGCACGGAAGTGCACTATGAGCGAGCCGTCCGGCTGATTCTCAAAAGTCTGCGTCGGGTGAAACAAAAACTCCTTGGCGTCACGCGCCGCTTCCGGAATAAATTTCCAGGTCACATTGAAAGGCTTTTCTTGGAAAATTCCGAAAGAGCGCTTGGCGAAGACCTGCAGAGAGAAGTCACGCTTGCGTGTAAACGTCCGATCTAGGAGTTCAACCCGCTCAACGTTAGAGAGCACAAAGCTACGAAAATCTTTTGCCTGTTCATTCTCGCTCCAGGCCACAAGGTAGTGGCGCTTGCCGTAAAGGAAGCCATAGGGATGAACAGTGTCGAAGCCGCGCTTACCAGAGCCGCGATAGACATAATGGAGTCTCACTTTGCGCCTAGTGATGATGGCCTCGCGCAGTGCACTCACAATTTGACCGTCAATCTTCGGCTTGGGGCCGGGCCGCATCGCCAGTCCTTCGGCCTCGGTCAAAGCTTCTAGATCGGGATCGATGCGCGCCATAGCCGGCCGTTTTAACAGCGCACGCATTTTTGAGACGGCACGCTCGGTGCTGTCGGCCTGCGCGTGCATATTTTCACGGCGCAGGACTGAAGCCGCAGTGGCGAGATCAGCCAGTTCGTCAGCGGTGATGTTTGCGAGCGCGCCGTTGCTGCCCGCCGGCAGACGCCAGCGCTTTGGAACCTCACCCGGATTGACCTGCTCGATCTGGGGAAAGAGTCGTTCGATGGCATCCCTTAACCGTTCAGCGGTCCGTCGACTCAAAGGTCTGTCAGAATAGCTCCGCTGAATGTCATCGAGCGAAAGCCCTCCGGTTGATCCCTGCATGTCGAGCGCAATGCGAAGGATTGTCTCGGCCTTTTCGTAGCGCATCGGCTCCCCACGGAGGCCCGCCGATGACGACCCTGCGTCACGGCGACCGTACGTCATGGGTGTGCGGGCCCCTCGCTAAGGATACGCCAAACCGCGCCTCACTGGCGACCGAAATGCTGGGATGTCTCAGCCTGTCGCCTCCGCTTTGCGCACTGCGGCAAACACGTCGATATCGCCCGGGCTTCTGAGCACCGCCCCATTTTCTCTTTATTGGCCCACCGGCGGCGCGCTTTAAATGCAAGATTCTGCCTATAGAACCTCGATCGTCGTCTGCGATCCGGTCCCCCACACCGGGTCCTTTCGTTTGACCCAGACGAATCCCTCACCCTTCGAGAGCACGGCGACGTCTATCGGTCCTCCGACGTATTCCTTCTGCGTAACCGACATGCGCGCCCGAAATGCCGTGAGATTGACGAGTGCCTCCGCCATTGCCGCAAGGTCATGTCGCGGCAGCGCCGCCGTTGCCGCCATAAGCGGTCGCACATATTTCTCCTCAATCTCGCGCTCGATGGCCTCCCGTACCTTTCCCATTCGGGCGCGCGAAGATTTCTTGTCCCTATTTGTTGCCGTCCCTCGCGGGTATCGGGCAATGATCTCGACTATCTTGTCCTGTAGCTCGGGGTAAATTCCACCAATGATCATGTCGATCGTATCTCTCTGCGCAAATGGCAGAATCCATGCATCATCATCGAGGGTCACACGTTCTTCGCATTTCTTGACGTATCTCAGTCTTCCTGCGGCGACGGTCCCGACACGATAGTCCAGAACAACCGGAAAGAGATCAGACTCACCCATACCGGCAACGACCACGCCGCTGCCGCCGTCGGGGCCGAAACATTGTTTGGTGTGCATCAAACGAACCGTTGACCGCAATTGCTGCCGTACTTGGTGGGACAATTTGAATGAGCCCAGAACCTCTCTTTCTAGCTCGTCGACCACATCGCCATATGCAGCAGCGACCTGATCCCCATAGTCAGCGCCTAGCTCCTCGATGATCGGATCCTTCTCCCACAATTTATGGTCTTTGCGGATCAGTTCTTCCAGAATGGTGTTTGCGTGTGTGGTTGCATGTTTAGGATTGTCTTCCAGCTTTTTCTTTAACGGATCAAGACTGAGGTGGTCCCGGTTGTCTGAACAGATTTCCCGCGTCGATAAGTGGAGCGTCTGCCGGGTTTAGGCTGCCATGCGGAGGGGCAGCGCGGTGAAGTAGGCTTGATTGGGTGTCGTGCCGTCAAGGCTTGAATGTGGGC
>JBBRAL010000075.1:0-21422 GCA_038206805.1 Hyphomicrobiales bacterium
CGCCACCCCCCTCCCTAACCCTCCCCCACAAGGGGGGAGGGAACAGGCTGAGATTGCCGCGCGCGCCAGCCATAGCGTCAGCGCCGGGGCGCGGATTTTCGCTTGATGCGGCCGATCCAATTCGCATAAGCGTCCATCAGCTCGGGCCCGCGTGCATGGGCCTGATCGAAGCTGAGGCCTTCGAACTGCCCCTCGAGGAAGAGCTGGGCGCCTTCGACGATGTCGGGCGACAGCAGCGTCTCGCCGACGGCGACGCAATCGTGCGGGTCGCCCTTGCATTTGCCGGCACGGCGGCAACGCCGCTTCAGGCACAGATGCGACAATGCCAGCGTATTGCTGAGCGCGCGCGCCATCGCGATGGCGAATTGCTCGGGCGAGGGGATGTGTCCTTTTTCCGCTTCATCCTGAGGAGCGGCCGAAGGCCGCGTCTCGAAGGATGGGGCGGCCGCATGGTTCGAGACGCGCTCCTGCGGAGCGCTCTTCACCATGAGGCCGAGAGAGTGCGGTGCGTGTTGCAGGTGTTTCATCCGGGCAAGCTCCTTCGTTCTCGCGGCGCGCACGCGCCCGAGTTTTGAGAGTGTGGCCCTCCCTTCGGAAAAGGGAGGGGGACGGCGCGCCAATCGGCGCAGCCATTCCTTATGTGCGCACCTTGTTGCCAAGGTGCGGCGCCTCTCGGCGCGCCGTCGCGGCGTTCTCCCATCGGCGCCGGGCCCGCGCTTTCGGCGTTTCGTCTTGCTCCGCCTTTGGCCCTTGGGCGCCGCCCGCTTTTGGGTGGGCCTTGCCCTTCGAGCCTCGGGCAGACCGCAACGGTCCGCCGTCAGCGAGCTCCTCGCGGGGGGTCGTAATGCCCCCGGGCGGAACCCGTCGCCGCCCGAGCGCGTGCCCTGCTAGGCACGCCCGCGGGCGCCGGCCCGAACCGCACGAACGGTGCAACCGGTTCGCGTCCCCTCATGGGATCGGGCAGGGCTGAATATAAGCCTAGTTGGGCGGGCGGGGATAAGTATTTGTTCTTAGCGGAAGGTATTGAAAGGGAAGGGGAAAAGCGAGCGGGGAAATTCGTTACGGTTTTGGCGGCGGCTGCGGCGTGATTTTGTAGGGTGGGTTCGGCGCGGCACGCGCCGTAACCCACCATCGGAATTGAGGCAGGCATGCGGTGGGTTACGCGGCCGAAGGCGCACGGTGACGGACCGGTAGCGAACGTGGTATATTTTTTTATGGTCGCAAAAGCACTGAAAGAAATTCTCACCCGCGTCGAGTCCTGGCCGGAACGGGCACAGGAGGAAGCGGCGGCCTCATTGCAGGCCATCGAAGAAGAGTTGCGCGAACCTTACGAACTGACCGTGGCCGACAAGGAAGCCATTGACCGCGGCCTCGAAGCCGTTCGCAAGGGCGAATTTGCCACCGATCAGGAGGTCGAGGCGGTGTTCGCCAAGTACCGCCAGGCATGAAGGTCAAGTTCACCAAGCCCGCGCTGGCGGAGCTTGATGCGATTTTTGCCTACATCCATCAACGCAATCCAATTGCGGCAGGCCAGGTTGTCGCGCGCGTGCGCGAGATTACCTCGCAACTAGGCCGCTTTCCCGACATGGGCCATCCGAAATACAAGCCCGGCGTTCGGATGATCGCCGTACGTCGCTATCCTTATTTGATTTTCTATACGGTGGCGAACGACGAGGTTCTGATCTTGAGCGTGCGCCACGGCGCCAGGCGACCGATCGATCAGGAATAGCGGCTTATATTTATCTCACCACTCACCTTGCCACCGGCCCTTGCGCCTTCTTCCAGGCATCGATGCCGCCTTCGACATGCAGCGCCGAGATCAGCCCGGCGTCCTGCGCCGCCTGCACCGCCATGGCCGAGCGCTCGCCGAAGGCGCAATAGAACACGATGCGCTTGTCGGCGGCGCGCGCCAGTTCGCGCAGCATGCCGCCGGGCCGCACATTGTCCTGCAGGTCGCCATAGGGCGCATGCAGCGCGCCCGGAATGCTGCCGTGCTTCAAGCGCTCGCTGGTCTCGCGCAGATCGACGAAGGCGACATCCGGCCGGCCGATGAGCGCGATCGCGGCGCCGGCATCGAGCGCCCAGCCGCGGCGCGCGATCTCCTGCTGCGCCAGGCCGATCTTCATATTGGACGGCACGGCGACGTCCATCATCTTCGGATTGGGCAGATTGAGGCTGGCCATCAGCGCGACATAGTCGTCGGCGGACTTCACTTGCAGGCGCGGATTGTAGCGCTTCTCCTCGCCGATGGTGGAGACGGTGTCGCCTTTGTAGTCGTGCGCCGGGAACACCATGGTGTCGTCGGGCAGCCGCAGCAGCTTGCCGAACAACGATTCATATTGCGCGCGCGCGTCGCCATTCTGGAAATCGGTGCGGCCGGTGCCGCGGATCAGCAGCGTGTCGCCGGTGAAAACGCGGTCGCGCATGAGGAACGAGTAGGAGTCGTCGGTGTGGCCGGGCGTGTAAAGCACGTCGAGCGCGATGCCCTCGATGGTCAGTCTGTCGCCTTCGGAAAGGCGCATCGACACCACGTCGGCTTTGCTGTGCTCGCCCATCACGGTGATGCATTGCGTGCGGTCGCGAAGCGCGCCCAGACCGGTGATGTGGTCGGCGTGCAGATGCGTGTCGACCGCCTTGAGCAGGCGCAGGTCGAGCTCGCCGATCAATTGCAGATAGCGGTCGACCTTCTCCAGCACTGGATCGATGATCAGCGCCTCGCCACCGGCGCGCGAGGCGAGTAGATAGGAGTAGGTGCCGGACACAGAGTCGAATAGTTGGCGGAAGATCATCAGAGCCTCGTGCCGAAGAGACGCGTCATATGCGACATTTTATATATTGCAGACGAACCGCGGCAATCTCGGTCTTTTCCCTCCCCCCACCGGGTCGCGCCGCTGGCGCGGCCCGCCCGGTGGCAGGCTCTTATGGGGGAGGGTCAGGGAGGGGGGTGGATGCGAGATGGCGATGGGATCGCATCTCATCTCGACCCCCACCCCCAACCCCTCCCCACACACTAAAGTGCCCGCGCCGCCGAAGGCGGCAGCGGGAGGGGGAGGGGAGCGCGCCGTGCGCGCGGCCTCGCTTCGACCGAAAACAAAAGCACTTTACTCCTTCTCCACCTCTAGATCCGGCCGACCGCCCCATTCCGCCCAGGAGCCGTCATAGATGCGCCCCGGCTTCTTGCCGAGCGCGTCGAGGCCGAGCGTGAGGATGGCGGCGGTGACGCCGGAGCCGCAACTGGTGATGACCGGCTTGTCGGTATCGACGCCGGCTTTCTTGAACGCCGCGGCGATGCGCTCGGGCGATACCAGCCGGCCGTTCTCGACGATCTCGGTATAGGGCACATTGAACGCGCCCGGCATGTGGCCGGAGCGCAGGCCGGGACGCGGCTCGGGATCGCGGCCGGCAAAGCGGCCGGCCGAGCGCGCATCGACCACCTGCGCGCTGGCGTTATTGAGCGCCATCTGCACGTCGGACTGCATGGCGACCGCGCCGGTATTCATGACGGCGTTGAACTTGGCGGCCGGGCGTTTCACTTCGCCGGCTTCGATCTTGCGGTTCTCGGTCTTCCAGGCCGGCAGGCCGCCATCGAGCATGAACACGTTCTTCGCGCCGAAGATGCGGAAGGTCCACCAGATGCGCGGCGCCGAATTCAAGCCGACGCCGTCATAGACCACGATGGTGTCGGTCTCGGCGATACCGAGCGCGCCGACCGCTTCGCCGAACTGCGCCGGCCCCGGCAGCATATGTGGCAGGTCGCTCGAATGATCGGCGATGGCGTCGATGTCGAAGAACAGCGCGCCCGGTATATGGCCGGCGAGATATTCGGCCTTGGCGTCGCGCTTCTGCGTGGGCAGATAGAATGAGCCGTCGACCACGGCGACGTTCGGCTTGCCGAGTTGATCCGCGAGCCATTCGGTCGATTTGAGCCATTGGCTCGCGGGGGTCTGATTGGCCATTGCGAACTCCGGGAAGGCGGGGCGGCAGATTGTGCGATACGGCCGCGATGTGCAACTGCCGGGACCGCCAAAAGTTTCATAGAATGCAGGATCGATGGCGCGCGCCTTTGCCGGGCCCGACTACGCCATCGCCGTGGTGCCGCCGAAAGCGCGCGCTGCTCAAGCGGACTGACGCGCGCTCGCGGCACTACGAAAGGCGCGAGGCGCGGGCGGTGAATTAAGCCAGCGCCAGCCGCACGCGGCGGTTCTGCTTGCCCTTCTTCTCGATCTGGCTGACGCGCACGGCGCCGATTTCGCTCGTTGCGCGCACATGGGTGCCGCCGCAAGGCTGTAGATCGAGCCCTGCAATCTCGATCAGCCGCACGCGGCCGGTGCCCATCGGCGGCTTCACCGACATGGTCTTGACCAGGCCGGGATTGGCGGCGAGTTCCTCGTCGCTGATCCAGCGGCTGGAGACCGCGGCGTCGCTCGCGATCATCTCGTTGACGCGCGCCGTGATGGCGTCCTTGTCGAGGCCGGCTTCCGGAATATCGAAATCGAGCCGGCTTTCAGCTTCGCCGACCGCGCCGCCGGTCACCGCATAGGGCAGCACGGCCGACAGCAGATGCAGCGCGGTGTGCATGCGCATGCGGGCGTAGCGCTTGTCCCAGTCGATGGTAGCGGTCACCGCGTCGCCTACATTGAGGGCAGGGGAACCCGGCGCCGGCACATGCGCGATCTCGCTTTTGGCTGCGTCGGTAAAGATCGCCGTGTCGATCGCAATCGACGCGCCGCCGGAGGTCGAGAGTGTGCCGCTGTCGCCGGGCTGGCCGCCCGAATTGGCATAAAACACCGTGCGGTCGAGCACGATGCCGCCTTTGTCGGTGATGGCGACAACGCGCGCCTCACAGGTTTTCAAATACGAATCTTCGCGGAACAGGCAGTCGGTCGGCATCACAAACCCCGCTCATTCCCGCGCAAGCGGGAATCCAGAGTAAAAATCCACTTTCTCATTTTTCTTCCTGGGTCCCCGCTTTCGCGGGGACGAACGGGAGAAATCATCATGTCTTCACAAACGGCGGCTTGATATCCGACTTGCGCTCCAGCCAAGCCGGTACGGCCAGGTTCTTCGAGCGCAGGAACGCCGGATTGAACAGTTTCGACTGGTAGCGCGTGCCGGAGTCGGCGAGCACCGTCACGATGGTGTGGCCGGGGCCGAGATCTTTCGCCAGCCGGATGGCGCCCGCGACATTGATGCCGGACGAGCCGCCGAGGCAGAGACCCTCATGCTCGAGCAGATCGAAGATGACCGGTACGGCTTCATCGTCGGCAATGAGATAGGCCTTGTCGACGTTCATCTGCTTGACGATCGCGGTGACGCGGCCGAGGCCGATGCCCTCGGTGATCGAGCCGCCCTCTGTCGACTTTGCCTCGCCGTCCTTGAAGTAATGATACATCGCCGCGCCGCGCGGGTCGGCGACGGCGGTGGCGACGGCTTTGTTTTTTTCCTTCAGAAAACGCGACACGCCGGCGAGCGTGCCGCCGGTGCCGACGGCGCAGACGAAACCATCGATCTTGCCGCCGGTCTCGTCCCAGATTTCAGGACCGGTCGAGACGTAATGCGCCTTGCTGTTGTCCAGGTTGTTCCACTGGTCGGCGAAGATGACGCCGTTGTTTTCGGTCAGCTTGAGCGCTTCGGCCAGACGCCGCCCGACGTGCTGGTAATTGTTTGGATTGCTGAAGGGAACGGCCGGCACTTCGACCAGTTCGGCCCCACACAGCCGCAGCATGTCCTTCTTCTCTTGGCTCTGGGTCTGCGGAATGACGATCAGCGTGCGGTAGCCGCGCGCCTTGGCGACCAGCGCCAGACCGATGCCGGTGTTGCCGGCGGTTGATTCCACCACCAGGCCGCCGGGGCGCAACTCGCCACGCGCTTCCGCTTCCAGGATCATCTGCCGGGCGGTGCGATCCTTCACCGAACCGCCCGGATTCATGAATTCGGCCTTGCCCAGAATGGTGCAGGAGGTCGCCGCCGAGGCGCGCCGCAGCTTGATCAGGGGTGTATGGCCGATTGTCTCAACGAGGCCGTCGCGGATTGGCATGCCCGATTCCGGGTGTTGCTAGGGGTGTTTCGACCCTAATAGAGGGCTTAACGGGCGACAAGACCGGCCAGTCCGGCGCGCTGACGACCGATTTTAAGTCAATTGCCGCGGCGCCTGTAAACGACCTCGAAACCATAACCGCGCATTGCTCGCCGGTACCAGGGCACATTCACCACTTCTTTGCCGCCCGGGTTTATTCGAGACCCTGGGGCAAAATACTGAAAAACCCGGACCCCGGCGCAGATGGGCGATAACGAGCGATGAACCTCGACGTCAATACCCTCTTCATGGTGACGATCTATGTGGAGGCAATCCTCGGATTGCTGCTGCTGTTCGCCTGGGCGCAGAACACCACAATCCGCGCGGTCGGCTGGTGGGGCTTTGCCCATCTGATCCGCGCCGCCTCGGTCGTGCTGTTCGGCATGTACGGTACGGCGCCCGACCTGATCTCCATCGATCTCGCCAACGCCCTGCTGTTCACCGCTTTCGCCGTGACCTGGACCGGCGCGCGCGTGTTCGACGGCCGGCCGATAGAACCGGTCTATCTGGTGACCGGCGCCGTGATCTGGCTGCTGGTGTGCCGGCTGCCGATACTCACGGACGCGGTCGATGCGCGCTCGCTGATCGCCTCGATCATCATCACCGCTTACACTTGGCTTACCGCTTACGAATTCTGGCGCGGCCGCAGCGAGCAATTGGTATCGCGCTGGCCGGCGATCTTCATGCTGTTCGCGCACGGCGCGCTGTTCCTGCTGCGCACTCCGCTGGTGGCGATGCTGCCGTGGTCTTCGAGCAACAACATGTTCGGCAGCGTGTGGCTGACCGTGCTGTCGTTCGAGGCGCTGCTGTTCACGATCTCGATCGCCTTCATCCTGCTCGCCATGGCTAAAGAGCGCACCGAATTGCGTCATCGTACCGCCGCCATGGTCGATCCGCTCACCGGTATTTCCAACCGCCGCGCCTTCCTGCATGACGCGGCTGTGCTCGCCAAGCGCCACAGCGCCAGTCCGCGCCCGACCGCCGTGCTGCTGATCGATCTCGATCATTTCAAGTCGATCAATGACCGCTTCGGGCACGCGCTCGGCGATCAAGTGCTGCAGATGTTCACCGACTGCGCCCGGCAATGTATCCGTGCGTCCGATCTGATCGGCCGGCTTGGCGGCGAGGAATTCGCCGCGGTGCTGGCCGACACCAGCCGCGACAAGGCAATGGAAGTGGCCGAGCGGATTCGCGAAACCTTCGTCGAGGCCTCCCAGGAGGTCGATGGCCGTCCGGTCTGCGCCACCGTGAGCATCGGGCTGGTGCATTGCCAGGAGGCCGTTCTCGACGTGCCCGAGTTGCTGGCGCAGGCTGACCAGGCGCTCTATTTCGCCAAGGAACATGGGCGCAACCGGGTCGAACTGGCATCGCTCGACATGCTGCTCAAGCATCGGGGCGATGCGCCGGTATCCTCGGCGACTTCGCTGGCGACCATCGCCGCCAAAAGCGCCGCCTGATCACGGCCCGGCTGTAATTTCCGCAAGGCAATCATAGGGTTTTGCTCGCAAGCCAAGCGCGGGCCCGCGCGCGGCTTGTGTGCACCGCAGTCTTGCGTGCGGCTTTGTCGCGCCGGTTGCGATTGACCAATGCGGCGAAATTAGTCACCTTTGGGACGAATGGGCAGGATTACCGGCCCAGGGATTAGTGGGATACCCAACTAATTCAATAAATTAGGGAGGACATTATGAAATTTCTGCGCTGGCTTGGGCTCACAGCCCTGGCCGTGACAGTGGGCGGAACCGCCCAAGGAATCGCCCAAGGAACCGCTCAAGCCCAGACGGTCAAAATCGGCGTGGTGCTGCCCTTCAGCGGCGCCAATGCCGACCTCGGACACCAGATCGACAAGGCCTTCGACCTTTACGTCAAGCTGCATGGCAAAGACATCGCGCCCTACAAGGTCGAGATCATCAAGCGTGACGAAGGCCCGCCGACAGGCGCCGTGGCCAAGACCGTGACCACCGAACTGATCACCAACGACAAGGTTGCGCTCGTTACCGGCTTTGTGTTCTCGCCATCGGCTATCGCGCTCGCGCCGGTCATTACGCAGTCGAAGGTGCCGATGGTGATTGCCAATGCCGGCACGGCCTGGATCACCAATCTGTCGCCCTATATCGTGCGGTTGTCGTTCAGCATGTGGCACCACGGCTATCCGATGGGCGCCTATGCGCACGACAAAGTCGGCTGCAAGACCGCGGCGGTCGCCTATACCGACTTCCCGCCGGGCAAGGATTCGGTGGAAGCCTTCAAGACCGGCTTCGAAAAGGTCGGCGGCAAGGTGACGCTGTCGATCCCGATGGGCTCGCCGGTGCAGGTGCCGGACTTCACGCCGTTCTTCCAGCGCATCAAGGATGCCAAGCCCGACTGCATGTATGTGTTCATTCCGTCCGGCGCGCATGCCACCGGCGTGATGAAGGCCTATGGCGAGCTCGGCTTGCGCAAGGCCGGCATCAAGCTCATTGGCCCGATGGATCTGATCCCCGACAACAAGCTGCAGGACATGGGCGACGCCGCCATCGGTACCATCGTCATGGGCAACTATGGCGTCGATCTCGACAACGCCGCCAACAAGGCGTTCGCGAAGGAATGGCACGCAGCCTATGGCAAAGACTCCTATCCGGACTTCATGTCGGCGGCCGGTTGGGACACGATGCATGCCATCTTCGACACCATCAAGAAGCTCAAAGGCGATCTCTCCGACGGCTCAAAAGTCGTCGATGCGCTCAAGGCTGGTCGGCCGACGGGCCGCGTGGGCACGTGATGATCGATCCCGCCACACGCGACATCGTGCAGGACGAGCACGCCATGGAAGTCTACCGCAAGGCGGACGGCAAGCTTGGCGAGAAAGTCCTCGGCACCACCAAGGCCGTGCATGACGAGTGCAAGGTGCTCAAGCTTGGCCGCTGCGGATCGTAACGGCCTATCTTGATAGCCTGACTTGAATTGACAGGGATTGGCGCCGCCGCGCATAACGACGCGGCGGCGTTTTTCTTAGATTAGGGTGAACTCGTGGCGCATTACGCCAATATTGTCGTCAGCATTCTGTTCGACGGCCTGGCCTATGCCATGTTCCTGTTCATCGTTTCCGTCGGCCTGTCGGTGACGATGGGGCTGATGGGCTTTGTAAACCTTGCGCATGGCGCCTTTGCCATGGCGGGCGGCTATGTCGTGGTTTCGCTCACGCGCCAACTCGGCATCGGATTTATTCCGGCACTACCGATTGCCGCCGTCGTTGTCGGCGCGGTCAGCGTGGTGTTCGAACGCTACCTCTACCGGCAACTTTATAAATCGACCGATCTGGAGCAGGTGCTGCTCACGATCGGGCTCTCTTTCATGGCGATTGCAACGGCTACCTATTTCTACGGTCCGATCCCCAAATCGGTGCCGCTGCCGGGTTGGTTGGAAGGCGACGTCAATCTCGGCTTTCGCAGCTTCCCGAGCTACCGGCTGTTTCTGATCGTGCTCGGCGCCGTATTGATCTCGGTGCTCTGGTATTCTTTCGAGCGCACCAATATCGGCGCCAAGATCAGGGCCGCGGTCGACAACCGGCGCATGGCGGAATCGGTCGGCATCAATGTCGACCTGCTGTTCACGATCACATTCGCGGTTGGCTCCGGGCTCGCCGCGCTTGGCGGCGGCCTCGCCATTCAATTGTTCGGCCTGTCGCCCAGTTTCGCGGTGCTCTATCTCGTGTTGTTTTTGATCGTGGTGGCGGTCGGCGGGCTCGGCAGTCTGAAAGGCACGCTGCTGGCGGCGCTGGTGGTCGGCATTATCGATACCGCTGGAAAATATTTGCTGGCCGATGCCGGCGGCTTTTTCATCTACGCCATCACCGTGCTGGTGCTGCTGGTCAAGCCTGCGGGGTTCTATGGCCGCGAGTGACAGCCATAAAGTGGCGGCGAGCGCCGAGCGCAGTCAGTTACGCGAGCGCGCCGCCGATTATCTGCTGCGCCGGCATTATTTTCACTGGCCGGAAGCGCTGCCGTGGCTGATCGCGATTGCGGCCTTCTTTATTTTTCCCGAGCGCATGACCTTCGGCGGTCAGGTGCTGATCATGGTGTTGTTCGCGCTCTCGCTCGATCTCATTCTTGGCTACGCCGGAATCGTGACTCTCGGTCATGCGGCGTTCTTCGGCATCGGCGCCTATACGGTCGGACTCCTGATCGCGCGCTTCGGCTGGAGCGAGCCGATCTCAAGCCTGATTGCCGCTGCCGCATTGGCGGGGCTCGGTGGCTTTGTGTCGGGCTGGTTCCTGCTGCGTTATCGCGGTCTCACGCTGCTGATGCTCACTCTCGCCACTGCCATCATGTTGCAGGAGACCGGTAATCTCCGGTCGGACATTTCCGGCGGCTATGACGGCTTGCCGGGACTGGTGATCTCGCCGCTGTTCGGCGTGTTCGACTACGATCTCTACGGCCATGTCAATTATATCTATGTGCTGGCGGTGCTGGCCATCGTGTTCTATTTCGTGCGGCGCATTGTTTATTCGCCGTTCGGGCAGGCGCTCACCGGCATCCGCGAAAACGTATGGCGCATGCACGCCATCGGTTCTCCGGTGCACCGCCGCCTGGTCGCGGTCTATTCGATTGCAGCGGCGATCGCGGGCATTGCCGGCGCGCTGTTCACCCAGACCAATGCCTATGTGACGCTCACCGTGTTCGAATTCAATAATTCGGCCACGGTGATGGTGATGCTCATCCTCGGCGGCACCGGGCGGCTATACGGCGCCTTTATCGGCGCGGTGGTCTACATGTTGCTGGAGGATTATTTCTCGAAATTGAGCCCGACCTTCTGGCAATTCGGCATCGGTCTGCTGCTGGTGCTTGCGGTGCTGTTCGCCCGCCGCGGCCTGCTCGGGCTGCTGGAGGACGCCGGCAAATATTTCAAAAAGAAGGTGCAACCGTGATCGCGGCGTTGCAAAAACCTGCGCTGCAAAAACCTGCGCTGCAAAAACCTGCGCTGGAAGTGCAGGGCTTGAACCGCAGCTTCGGCGCGTTGCAGGCGACTTGCGATGTCAATCTCACTTTGGAGCGTGGCGCGCGCCGCGCGCTGATCGGGCCGAATGGCGCCGGCAAAACGACGCTGGTTAATCTCATCACCGGCGTGCTTAAGCCGTCGTCGGGCCGTGTGCTGCTCAACGGCGAGGATATCTCGTCTTCCTCGCAGGCCGACCGGGCCCGGCGGGGTTTGGCGCGCACTTTCCAGATCAATCAGTTGTTCCGCGGCCTCACGGTACTGGAAAATCTCTGCATGACGATTGGCGAGCGCGACGGCAACTGTAACAATATGTGGCGCTCGGCTGGCGCCAAGCGCTCGGTGATTGACGAGGCGCTCAATCACCTTGAATCGCTGCGCCTGGTTGACGACGCGCTCAAGCTGGTGCGCGAATTGCCCTATGGCCGCCAGCGCCTGGTGGAGATTGCCATCGCGCTGGCGCAGAAGCCGCGCGTGTTGTTGCTCGACGAGCCTGCGGCGGGCGTGCCGTCGTCGGAAAGCCATCTCATTCTCGACGTGGTGGCAAGCCTCGATCCCGATATTGCCATCCTGATCATCGAACACGACATGGACGTGGTGCTGCGTTTCGCCAAGCAGATCACCGTGATGGTGCAGGGCGCGGTGCTGGTCGAAGGTCCACCCAGCGAGATCATGAACAACGAGCAGGTGCGCGCGGTCTATCTCGGCCAGGAGAGCGGGCGTCATGGTTGAGCGCGCGCTTGAACTCGACAAGGTGTTCGCCGGCTACGGCGAGACCGTGGTGCTGGAGGATATCCAGCTCTCGCTCAACGCGGGCGAGACGCTGTCGATTATCGGCCGCAACGGCGTGGGAAAAAGCACCTTGCTGGCGACTGTCTTGGGCCATACCACGCTGCATGGCGGAGCGATCCGCCTGCACGGGCAGGATATCTCGCGGCTCGCCACCTATACCCGCGTAACCTCGGGGCTCGGCTATGTGCCGCAGGAACGCGAGATTTTCCCCTCGCTCAGTCTGCGCGAGAACCTGGAAGTGGCCAGCCGGCCGGGCGCCTGGACGATGGAAGCGGTATTCGAGCTGTTTCCGCGGCTTGGCGAACGCGCCAATAACCGCGGCAATCAATTGTCCGGCGGCGAGCAGCAGATGCTGGCGATCGGCCGCGCGCTGATCGGCAATCCGAGCGTCATGCTGATGGACGAGCCGTCGGAGGGGCTGGCGCCGGTGATCGTGGAGGAGCTGGCACGTGCGCTCAAGCGTCTGACGCAAGCCGGCGGCTTTTCGATGATCCTGGTCGAACAGAACACGCGGCTGGCGCTCGAAATCGCGCCCCGCGTCGTGGTGATGGACCGCGGCCGCATCGTCTATGACGGGCCGAGCGCGGCGTTGCGTGAGGATCCGTCCAGGCTCGAACAGCTCATCGGCGTGGCCAAGGCGTAAGGCATTTTTCTGCCCACGCATTGCATTCGGGCGCGCGCTCGCTTAGCAAAACAGCATGAAAAAAAGCAGCAACCGCATCCTCACCAGCCATGTCGGCAGCCTGATCCGCCCGCAGCCTTTGCAGGACTTCCTGCGCTTGAAGCAGGGCGGCAAACCGTATGACGAGAAGGCCTATCAGGCCTGTCTCACCGGCGCCGTGGCCGAGGTCGTGCGCCAGCAGGCGGCCGCCGGCATCGACGTTCCGAGCGATGGCGAATTCGGCAAGTCGATCAGCTGGTCGCAATATGCCTTGGAGCGGCTATCCGGCTTCGAACGCCGGCCGATCAAGCATGACGCCGCCAATCCGTTCAAGCGCGGCGCCGACCGCGAGCATTTCGCGGAATTCTACGCCGAGCTCGACGCGCGCGAAGGCGTCGCCACCACCACCGAGGCGATCTGCGTCGGGCCGATCCAATATACCGGCCAGGCCGAATTGCAGCGCGACATCGACAACTTCAAGGCCGCGCTCAAGGACGTGAAAGTCGAAGAGGCGTTCCTGCCGGTGGCGGCGCCGGCCAGCGTCATCCCCGACCGCAAGAACGAATATTACAAAAGCGAAGACGACATCATGGCGGCCATCGCCGCCGCCATGCATACCGAATACAAGATGATTATCGACGCGGGATTTGTGGTGCAGCTCGACGATGCGCGCAACGCGGTGACCTATGACCGCATGGTGCCGCCGGCGACATTCGCCGATTACCGGCAATGGCTTTCCGGCCAGGTCGACATCATCAATTATGCAATCGAAGGGCTTCCCGCCGACCGCATTCGCTATCACGTCTGCTGGGGCTCATGGCCGGGCCCGCATGTCAGCGACGTGCCGCTGAAAGATATCGTCGACCTGATCCTGAAAGTGAAAGTCGGCGCCTATGTGATCGAGGGCGCCAATCCGCGCCACGAGCACGAATGGCAGGTGTGGAAAAATGCCAAGCTCGGCGCGGGGCAGGTGCTGATCCCCGGCGTCATCAGCCATGCCACCAATGTGGTCGAGCATCCGGAACTGGTGGCCGAACGCATCGTGCGGCTGGCCCGGATCGTCGGGCGCGAAAACGTCATCGCCGGCACCGATTGCGGCTTCGCGCAGGGCCCGTTCCACCGCCGGGTGCACCCGTCGATCATGTGGGCGAAGCTTGAGGCGCTGGCCGAAGGCGCAAGGATAGCGAGCCGGCAACTCTGGTAGCGTCGTCCGCCGAGCCGTTCCGCGCGGCGCGCTATCGTACGAACATGGACCGGGGCGGCTTATTTCTTGCCGCCGCCGCCTCTGGCGTAGGCGGCCATCGGCGCCGCGGTAAACGTCATCGCGACGAGACAGGCCAGCAACAGTTTTGCGAGCATTGTCATTTTCAAGCCCCCCAAATCTGCATCCCAGGAACTGGGTTAGCGGGATATTTATACCCAGAACCGCCATTGCAATAAACGCACATGTTGATTTTCCGGCGGCGCCCTGCCGGTCCGGGACTGGCATTTTCGCAGTCATGCGCTAGGCTCGCCGGCGACCGGCCGGTAAGAGCCGGCCATCAGGGAGCCCGGTCATGAATATCAGCGCGCCACAGACAAGCGGTCTGAAAATCCCGTTCGATCACGCGCGGCTCGACCGCCTGATGGACTTGGCCGGCATCGACGTGGTGATCGCCACCTCCAAGCATAATGTGCAGTATCTGCTTGGCGGCCACCGCGCCAATTTCTTCGACTACATGGATGCCACTGGCGTCACGCGTTATCTGCCGGTCATGGTCTATCCCAAGGGTGCGCCGGAAAAGGCCGCCTATATCGGCCACCGCTTGGAGAAATTCCAGCGCGAGGTGGCGCCGATGTGGACGCCGGAAACGCAGACCACGACCAACGGCTCGGCCGATGCCATGCAGACGGCGGTCGATTATATCGCCAAGGCCGGTCTGAAAACCAAACGCATCGCCGCCGAATTCGGATTTCTGCCCTACGATGCCTCGCTCGTGCTGCGCGCGGCGTTTCCCGATGCCGACTGGGTCGATGCGCTCTATGTGCTCGAACGCCAGCGCGTGAAAAAATCCGCCGACGAACTGGCCAAACTGAGGATCGCGTCGGACGCCGTGCTGGCCTCGATGCAAGCGACGATCGCCGCGTCCGCGCCGGGCACGACCAAGGCCGAGGTGGTCGAGCGGCTTCGTCGCGAAGAGACCAATCGCGGGCTGACGTTCGAATATTGCCTAATCACTTGCGGCACCAGTCTCAATCGGGCGCCCTCCGAGCAGAAGTGGGAGAAGGGCGATATCATGTCGATCGACAGCGGCGGCAATTATCACGGCTATATCGGCGATATCTGCCGCATGGCGATCCAGGGCGAGCCGGATGCCGAATTGCACGACTTGCTGGCCGAGATCGAGGCCATTCAGCGCGCGGCCATGAAGCCGGCGCGCGCCGGAGCGATGGGACGGGAAATCTACGCCGCCGCCGAGCCGCTGCGCGCCAAATCAAAGCACCACAATCATCTCGAATTCCTCGCCCACGGCATGGGCCTAGTCAGCCACGAGGCCCCAAGGCTGACCGACCGCGGCCCGGTGCGTTATTCGGCGTCCGACGCCGACATTCCGCTGGAAGCCGGCGAAGTGGTGTCGGTGGAGACCACGCTGCTGCATCCCACCCGCGGCTTCATCAAGCTGGAAGACACCATGGTGGTGACCGACAGTGGCCACGACGTATATGGCGAGGGCGCGCGCGGGTGGAATAAAGCGGGGACGGCTGTTTCTTCTACCTCCCCCTGAAAGGGGGAGGTCGGATCGCCATAAGCGCGTTTACGCGCGTCTTCGACGCGCTAATGCGATCCGGGTGGGGGTCAATTAAGCGCTGCAGCGTGACCCCCTCCCTAACCCTCCCCCTTTCAGGGGGAGGGAACCGAGAGTCACCTGCGCTTCTTCGCGTCCATCTCTGCAACAAGCGCAACGAGCGCGTCGCCCACTTTCACCGGATAGTCGGCGCCCGGCTCCAACCGCCTGAGCCGCTCCGGCAGCCGCGCCAGATCGGCTGCCGCGCGGGTGCGGATTTGCGCCAGGCTTGGCGATGGCGCGATACGTTTGCCGGCGCGCATGACCGGCACGAGCAGCGGCTCGCCCTTCTGCTGGTCGGTTTGCAGCGACAGAATATCGCCGGCCATGCGGCCTTGCGCGTCATATTCGCGCCAAACCTGCTTGCGGCCGGGCCAGGTCGCCTTGCCCTCGGACAGTTTGCGTTTCGGTATGCCGGCATATTCCTGCAGCTTGTAGGCGCAGTCGAAAGCCGGGACGTCGAGCGAAGCGGCGAGATTGACGCCGATGCCGAAGCCGTCGATCGGTGCGGCCTCGCTCGTCATCGTTTGCAGGACGTCTTCGTTGATGCCGCCGCTCACCAATATGATGACGTCGTTCAAGCCGCCGTCATCGAGTATGGCCCGCACCTTGCGGGCGATCGCGGTCAGGTCGCCCGAGTCGATGCGCACGCCGCGGATGGCAATGCCATCGGCTTTCAGTTTCGGCGCAAGCGCAACCACTTTGCGTGCACCGGCCTCGGTGTCGTAGGTGTCGATCAGAAGGATAATGCCGTCGGGCCGCGAGCGCGCGAAATTCTCGAATGCGGTCATTTCGTCGTCGTGCACCTGCACGAAGGAATGCGCCATGGTGCCCACGATTGGGATGCCGTAACGCTCGCCGGCCAGAATATTGGCGGCGCCGGCAAAACCGGCGATGTAGCTGGCGCGCGCCGAGTAGAGCCCGGCCTCGGCGCCGTGCGCGGTGCGCAAGCCGAAATCGGCCAGCACCTTGCCCGGCGCCGCCAGCACCATGCGCGCCGCTTTCGAGGCGATCAGCGTCTGGTAATGCAGAATGTTGATCAGCCGCGTTTCCACCAGTTGCGCCTGCGGCAGACTTGCGGTGATGCGCAGCAGCGGCTCGTTGGGAAAGCAGACGCTGCCTTCAGGGATGGCATCGACGTCGCCGGCAAAACGAAACCGCGCAAGATAATCCAGCAGGTTTTGGCGGAAGCGGCCGGTACTTTTGAGCCAGGCGATGTCGGCGGCGGAGAATTGCAAGTTTTCAAGGTAGTCGAGCGCATCGCTCAATCCCGCGGCCAGCATAAAGCCGCGCCGCGCCGGCAGTTTTCGCACGAAAAACTCGAACACCGCTTCGCCGTTCTCGTCACGGTCCAGATAGGCCTGGATCATGTTGAGCTCGTAGAGGTCGGTGGTGAGCGGGCTGTTCGAGCTTGTCATGGCTGCAGGCGGTTTGGCGCCGCCCGAAAGGACGCGCTTCAGGCGTTTGTTGCAAAGGTTTTGCCGTCTGCCGAACGGAATCGCAATCAATGCCGATTCCGGGGCTGGCTCCAGCGTGCTCCCGTTGCGCAAGCAGATTGGCTGGCGGGATAGGGCGGGTCAAGCTGCGTCATCTTGCCACTTATTCTGCGTCGGCATGACTGCTCTGCGCGGTAAAACGATGATCTATGTCAATGCGGTTCCCGACGACTATGCGAAGCAGTCGCAAGTCAAAACAATAAAGCCTGCACGTGTATCTACAAACCAAAAACGTCCAAGGAATTGTCAGGGTTAACCTAAGCGGAGTTGGCGGCGCGAATGCCGATCTCGCGTTAATGGGGCCGAATTGCTTGGACAATGATCGTACCAACGGACTTTCATGGAACCGGCGCAAATTGGCGCCCCGGCAACATGCCTTCCTGCAAGGCGACGATCGAAGCCACGTGTATCGGGTGCAGGCCGGAATGATCCGGCTGTACATCACGCTGAGCAATGGACGGCGCCAGATCATCGGTTTCAAATCTGCCGGCGATTTCGTCGCGCTCGACTATGGCTCGACCCATCGCTACAGCGCGCAGGCAATCTCGGCGACCGAATTGCGCAGCGTCCCGACCGCGGCTTTTTACGCGGCCGCCGGCAAAGATCCGCAATTCATGCTGAAGCTCTACAAGGAGGTCTGCAAGGATCTTTCGCACGCGCAGGATCTCGTGGTGACGATCGCAAAACGCGACGCCGAAGGAAGCATGGCGGGGTTTCTGTTGTCGATCGATGCGCGCGCCGCCGGACGCAGCGCCAAGGGCGAATTCCTGTCATTGCCGATGCTGCGCGGCGATGTCGCCGACTATCTCGGCCTGACCGGTGAAACCGTCTCGCGCATCTTTACGAATTTCAAGAAACGCGGGTTTATCGAGGTGCGCGGCCGCCATGGGATCCGGCTGCTCAACCGCCGCGCGCTCGGAGCCATATCCGATAGAACCGCTGGCGACAGCGAAATCCAGGCTTCCGAAAGCCCCCGCCGTCCGCGCCGGCAGAATTGACGGCTTTAAAAGTTCGATTCGGCGTAAAAAATGGCTCCTCGGGCTGGGATCGAACCAGCGACATTTCGATTAACAGTAGCTCGCTAGCCCACTACATACAATTTCAATCGGTTGCATCAACTTGCACAAAACGCCATTCTGCTTGCCTTTCCTGTTGCAAAGCCTATTATTCCGTTTCATAGGGCTACACCGTATTACGCTGGGTTTGTAGCCCCAGCGTAGCCCTAGGAGGCGAAAAATGGCGAACAAGCGATATCTCACCGATAGGACGCTAAAGGCCCTGGTCCCTGGGGCTACACGCTATGAGCTTTGGGACACGAAATTGCCGGGCTTCGGCGTCCGCGTCGGCGACGATATCGACAAGAGCCGACCCGGCAAGGCGGGGCGGATCGCGTTCGTTCTCTATACCCGTTACCCGGGCAGCCCACACCCGGCCCGCCGGGTCTTGGGCCAGTACGGCGCCATCACGCTTGAGCAGGCCCGCGCCAAGGCCGGCGGGTGGCTGGCGATGATCGGCAAGGGCATTGACCCCCGCACCGAAGAGGCCCGGCAACGCGAGGCCGCAGTGGCCGCCGCCACGAAGGCCATCGTCCACTCGTTCGCGTCCGTCGCTGAGGATTTCATCCGGGAGGTGGCGGTCGGCAGCGATCCCTCCAAGCCCAAGCAACGCAGCGGCAATGAGGTCGCGGGCGACATCCGGCGCACGCTGATCCCCGTCTGGGCCGGCCGCCCCGTCGCGGAAATCACGCGCCTTGATGTGCGCACGCTGATCGAGGAAGTGCGCGATTTAGGCACTGACGGCATGCTTGCGGCACGCGGTATCAAGCAGGGTAAAAAGCGCAAGACCCGAGGCACACCCAGTCAGGCCGGGCATGTTTTGGCCTACGCCAAACAGATTTTTAGTTGGGCGCTGGATCGCGGCGACTACTGCCTGGACGCATCGCCATGCGCCGACCTCAAAGCTCAAAAAATTGTGGGCAATAAAAAATCGAGTGACCGTATTCTAAATGATGATGAACTGTTTGCCCTATTGCGGGCAACGGAACGGCTGCCTTACCCTTACCGCGAGGTCTATAAAATTCTCGCGTTGACGGCGCTGCGGCTGAATGAACCGGCGGACGCCGTTTGGTCTGAGTTCGATTTACCGAACAAAATATGGGTGATCCCGGCCGAGCGAATGAAAGGCAAAAATGGTGACGCGCGTGCGCATGCCGTTCCGCTGACCGACGACATTCTGGCAATTCTCGAAAATCTGCCACGCTTCAATCGCGGCAAATTCCTGTTCTCGACTACCCTCGGCCGCTCGCCGGTTTGGATGAACTCAAAGGTTAAGGACCGGATCGAGCGGCGAATGCTGCGCACGCTCCGCGCGCTCGCGCGTCGCCGTGGTGATGATCCGGCGAGTGTGGAGCTTCCGCATTGGACGAACCACGACATTCGCCGCACCGTTCGCTCGGGGTTGTCGCGGCTCCGCGTCGAAGAGGTGGTGCGGGAGGCAGTGCTCGCACATAGGCGCCCGGGCATGGCGGGGACCTACGACCGCTATCAGTATTTTGACGAGAAGCGCGAAGCCCTGACGCTATGGGCCGCGCGGCTGCGGTCGATTGTAGACCCGCCGCCGGCGAACGTGGTCACGCTCAAGGCGAGAGGATGATATGCGACTTATTTACATGAACGAAAAAGATAAGAAGCGGCGGCGCGATTTTTCCGACTTTAGGCTGTGCGTGGATGAAGCGGTGGTTTTCAATAATCCTGCGCCGCTGGCTGAGTGGCTACGTTCAGATCGCACGCTCACGCAAGTGGATCGGAATTTATTGGCCGATTTGGCTGAAGGAAAAATCAAGCGCGGGCGAGGGCGCCCCGGCGGAAAACCTATGTTCCGCCTCGATTGGCTAGCCGATAGCGCGGTAAAATTTGAATCTATTTTGGCGCGATGGAAAAGGATGCGCAATGGCCGAACCAAATTCGACCCACGCGGCAATGGCAACCGCGTGAGTGTACGGGATGAGATTTGCGAACGGCTGGCGGCCAGATGCGGCCATGAGGACGAAGCCGGCATGCTTATTGACTATTTGGACCGCCCCAAAAAACGCCGGTAAACATTTCCGGCAATTAAATTCCCCGGAAAATAATTCGGGCTAATTGCTTCCGTTAACTAACATTACAAACGGTTTTATCGTCGCGCTTAATCAACCATGCGCGAGGATGAAACCATGAACTTTATACCGTACAGGGGCTTCAAGGAAAAAGGCATCTCGTATTCGAGGCCGCACATCTGGCGATTAATCAAAGCAAAAAAATTTCCGCCTCCCGTCAAAGGGCTCGGCGCCGAGGACGTTTGGCCCGAGCCGGAAATTGATCAAATCGTTGCCGAGCGTATCGCCGAACGCGATCTGGTCGCGGCGTGAGAAACGAAAACCGGCCGACTGCTGGCGGCAGCCGGGCGGTTAGCGATAGAAGTGCTAGCGGGACGCAGCACCCTACCGCAAAAAGCCCCCACCACGCAACTTCTCGACGCCTAGACCGCGCGAGTTCGCACTGGTCGGATGCCGTGCCTTCCACGGCGCTGACGGCTGCGCTGTTGAAGGCGCTTGCCGGCAAGGTGGTGACTTCATGAATTTGGAAAACCAACATGACGCCCTGAACCGGCTGCGCAAGCCTGTAGCGGCGCGCGTCGTTCCGCATTGGCAGAAACCGAACGGACCCAAGCCGCCGCTTGAGGTCGTTCCGCCCACCTTCGACCGCGATGCTATAACGGCCCACATCGAGATGATCCACAAGCTGGCCGCTACCGCCAATACGTCCGGCGTGCTGGTGCTGACGCGCATTGAGCAACGCCCGCACGATGCCGACGGAAAAATATATAACGAGCGGTTCGCCATCGGTGACACGGCGGCAACTGTGGATGCCATCATGTCGCGCGCCGGCATCCCGCATCTAAATTTCTATGCACCCTGGGCAATCTTCCGCCGAGATTTGGAGGCCGGGAAAAAGGGCAAAGAGGGCGACATCGTCGCGGTGCTCGCGTTCGTCGGCGATCTCGACAGCGACACCGGCAAAGCTGGCCAGGGTCTGCCGCTCGATGCGCCCTATGCCATCGAAACTTCAGCAGGCAACCGGCAGCCGGTGTTCCCGCTCTCGCGCGCTTTGTCCGCAGCCGAAGCAAAGCCTATCGCCGTCGCGCTTGCCGACGCAATCGGCTGTGATAAGCGCACCAAGGATGTGTCAGGCGTCTGGCGCATTCCCGGCACCTTGAACTGGCCGACGCCAACCAAGCTCGCACGCAATAGGCCGGCCCAGCCGCAGGCGGTGCGCGTTGTCGAGGCATGGACCGGCGAATTGATCGAGCCGGAAACATTGCGCGATGCAGTCGCGGCTCACATTAGGCCCGCTGCTCCGCCTAAAGATGCCACGCAACAAACAGCGTCGCTTTTTGACACCCTGCCCACCGGCCTGAAGAAGATCATCGCCGCGCCACCATATCCGGGCGAGGATACGTCTAGCACCGCAGCATCCGCCTTCGCTCAATTGCGCAAGCACGGTTGCACCGACGAGCAAATCAAAGCGCTGTTTACTCAACACGCCAGCGGCATCGGTAAACGA
>JBBRAL010000076.1:0-20967 GCA_038206805.1 Hyphomicrobiales bacterium
CGCTTGACCACACGCTCCTTGTAGATCTGCGCGATCATGTCGCCGTCGCCGGCGAGCAGCGATTTCGTCGACCACATTTCGGCGCACAGCGGCAGCTTGCCTTCGGCCAGCCGGTTGGCGCCGTATTTCTCGTACTCTTCCTTGCTGTGGTCGGCTTCCGGGCCGCCGGCGCAGAAGGTGCACTTGTCCATCTTGCCGCGCGAACCGAAGTTGCCGACTTTCGGATATTGCGGCGCGCCGAACGGACAGGCGTAGAAGCAATAACCGCAGCCGATGCAGATGTCCTTGGAGTGCAGCACGACGGCGTCGACCGTCGTGTAGAAGGCATCCACCGGACACACCGCCGCGCAGGGCGCGTCGGTGCAATGCATGCAGGCCATGGACACCGACCGTTCGCCCGGCTTGCCGTCGTTGAGTGTGACGACGCGCCGGCGGTTGATGCCCCAGGACACCTCATGCTCGTTCTTGCAGGCCGTGACGCAGGCGTTGCATTCGATGCAACGATCGGCGTCGCAGAGGAATTTCATACGTGCCATGGTCGTTGCTCCTTATGCCGCTCTGATCTGACAGAGGGTGACTTTCGGTTCTTGCATGCCCGTGGCCGGATCGTAGCCATAGGTCGTGATCGTGTTCGCGCTTTCGCCGAGCACGATCGGATCGGCGCCAGCCGGATAGTTGGCGCGCAGATCCTTGCCTTCGAACCAGCCGCCGAAGTGGAAGGGCATCCAGGCGACGCCCTTGCCGACGCGCTCGGTGACCAGCGCCTTCATCTTGGCCTTGGAGGCGTTCTCCGCGCCGGTCACCCAGACCCAGCCGCCGTCCTTGATGCCGCGGTCGGCCGCGTCGGCGGGACTGATCTCGATGAACATGTCCTGCTGCAGTTCGGCCAACCACTTGTTGGAGCGGGTTTCCTCGCCGCCGCCTTCGTATTCGACCAGACGGCCGGACGACAGGATGAGCGGGAACTGCTTGGCGACACCCTTATCGACCGCCGCCTTCTGCACCGAGTGTCCAATATTCGGCAGCCGGAATTTCTTGGCGTCCGGATAGGTCGGATACTTGGCGATGAGGTCGAGACGCGGCGAGTAGATCGGCTCGCGATGCGTCGGCACCGGATCCGGCAGGTCCCAGGCCACCGCCCGCGCCTTGCCGTTGCCGTATGGGATGACGTTATGCTTCACACAGATGCGTTGGATGCCGCCCGACAGGTCGGTCGACCAGGCGACGCCGTCGGACTTGTCCGGCCCGCCGCCGATCTTCTCGATGACGGCAAGCTCCGCCGGCGTGAGCTCCTTGTCCCAGCCGAGCTTCTTGAGCACGCCGTAAGTGAACTGCGGATAGCCATCCTTGATCTCGGAGTCCTTGGAGTATGTCTCCGACAGCAGGCTCACTTTGCGGGTGGTGCCGTCGGGCAGCTTCTCCTCGCGCTCGTTGCCGAAACGGGCGCGGAACGTTCCGCCGCCGTCCTGGATGCTCTTGGTGGTGTCGTAGAGCAGCGGAGTGCCGGGATGCTTGACTTCCGGCGTGCCCCAGCATGGCCACGGCAATCCGTAGTAATCGCCACCGACCTCCGGCACGTCCTTGGGCGCGCGCATCGACACCAGATCGAACTTCGACTGGTACTTCATGTGCGCCTTCAGGCGTTCCGGCGATTGGCCGCAATAGCCGGTCGAGAAACTGCCGCGGTTCATTTCGCGCAGCACGTCCTCGGCAACGACCTTGCTGCCGTTGACCTTGATGTTCTTGAACATCTTGTCTTCGAAGCCGAACTTCTTGGCGAGCAGATAGACCACCTCGCTGTCGTCCTTGGATTCGAAGATCGGCGGCACGATCTGTTCGCCCCACTGGATCGAACGGTTGGAGGCAACGCGCGAGCCCGCGCTTTCGAACTGCGTGCAGATCGGCAGCAGGTACATATTGTCCTTGCGGCCAGCATCGACCGCCAGCGAGGCCCAAGTGGTGGGATGCGGATCGGCCACCACCAATAGGTCGAGCTTGTTCATGCCCTTGGTCGATTCCGGAATACGCGTAATGGAGTTGCTGGCGTGTCCGAACACCATCATGGCCTTCACATTGTCGCTTTGTTCCACCTGCTCCTTCGGCAGCAGCACCGCGTCGAACCAGCGGGTCAGCGGAATGCCCGGCGTCTCCATCATTTTCTTTGGATCCTTCGGATCGAACTGCGACTGGACCCAGTTGTAGTCGACTTCCCAGACGCGCGACCAATGCTTCCAGGCGCCTTCGGCGAGACCGTAGTAGAACGGCAGTGTCACCACATCGAGGCCAATGTCTGTGGCGCCCTGCACGTTATCGTGGCCGCGGAAGATGTTGGCGCCGGTGCCGGCCTTGCCGACATTGCCGGTGGCGAGCAGAGCGATGCAGCTCGCCCGCACGTTGGCGGTGCCGACGGTGTGCTGCGTTTGACCCATGCACCAGATCAACGTCGATGGCTTCTGGGTGGCGAACATCTTGGCGACGCGCTCGAGCTGCGCGCCGGGAACGCCGGATATGTTCTCGACGACTTCCGGCGTGTACTTCTCGATTTCCTTCAGCGCCTGGTCCATGCCGTAGACGCGCTGCTTGATGAACTCCTTGTCTTCCCAGCCGTTCTTGAACACATGCCAGAGCATGCCCCAGAGCACCGGAATGTCAGTGCCGGGCCGGATGCGCACATATTCGGTGGCATGCGCGGCCGTGCGGGTCAGGCGTGGGTCGATGACGATAAAGTTCGCCTTGTTGAGCTCCTTGCCTTCCAGCAAGTGCTGCAACGACACCGGATGCGCTTCGGCCGGATTGCCGCCCATGATCAGCATGGTCTTGGAGTTGCGGATGTCGTTGAAGCTGTTGGTCATCGCGCCGTAGCCCCAGGTATTGGCCACGCCGGTCACCGTCGTCGAATGGCAGATACGCGCCTGGTGATCCTGGTTGTTGGTGCCCCAGAACGCCGCCAGCTTGCGGAACAGATAAGTGCCTTCGTTGGAGAACTTGGCCGAGCCCAGCCAATAGACCGAGTCGGGACCCGATTTCTTGCGGATCTCGCCGAGTTTATCTCCGATCTCGTTGATGGCCTGGTCCCACTTGATGCGTGTCCACTGGCCGTTGACCAGCTTCATCGGATATTTCAGCCGTCGCTCGCCCATCACCAGTTCGCGCACCGAGGCGCCCTTGGCGCAATGCGAGCCGCGATTGATCGGCGATTCCCAGCTCGGCTCCTGGCCGACCCAGACGCCGTTCGACACTTCCGCGGTCACGGTGCAGCCGACCGCGCAGTGCGTGCAGATGCTCTTGCGGATAGTGGCGCCGGCGACATTGGTTCCGGCCGCTTCCGCCTTACGCACGCTGGCAAGCGGCAATGCGCCGAGCGTGGCGAGACCGCCGGCGGCGAGGCCCGAGCGGCGCAGGAAGGTGCGGCGGTCGAGGCCGGCACCGGATTGATCGGCGAGCGCGGTGGCGAGACGGCCGCGGCGTGCCTGACGTTCTGTTTTCTTGATCAGCACGGCGTGCCTCCCTTATTTCGGGTAACGGTTGACGCGGTAATAGGTCTGCACGTCGGCGGAATTCGCCTTGTAGCGGGCCTTCTTCTTTTCGGTATCGGATTCACTGGCGACCGCCTCGGTGGCGAGCGGGGCCGCCGCCGTCACCGCCAGACCCGCGCCGGCGCCCATCGCTCGCAGGAAGTCTCGACGGCCTAACTTTGACTTGTCTTGTTGTTTCATCGCCGTTCCCTCTTTGAATTTTCGCCTATTCTCTATCGCCTGAATCAGGCTGGCAGCTCGAACGCTTCCGCTTCGATGTCCATGAAGACGCGACCGAGCGTCCCCAGTCGCCGGTAGAAATCCGCCAGTTCGGCGCGTTCCAGATCGCTGAAAAAGCGGCCAATCCACGGCGCCATGTGCTTTTCGAAAATCAGGCGATCGGAATCGGGTGGCGCCCGCAGACCGAAGTTCGCCAGACCCGACATGATCTCGCACAGAATTCCGGCATGATCCTCCGGCTCCATCACGCCGTCGGCGCGCGCGACGCCTATCTTGGCGAGATCCTCGCGCAAACGCGCCAGCGGACGATCGTGCAGAAAGCCGCTGAGATAGTAGGAACCGTAGGGCATCAACTCGCCACGCCCGACGCCAATGAACAGATCGAAGAATTCGCGTTCGACCTGCGCAATGGTGGTTTGGCTGGCGGCTTCCGCCAGCGCGACATGCGCCAACCCCAGAGGACTTGCATCGCCGCGCAGTTCGGACAGATTGGACAACAGTTGCGCATCGGGCGCGCGCGTCAGCAGTGCTGCGATCAGCGCGTATTCCTGCGCGCGCGCCGCATCCACTTCATCGATGTCGCCGGCCATCTTTTTTCCGTCGTATAGATCGGGCCGCAGGATCGCGCGATCGACGCCGGTGACGGCCTCGACCGAAGTTACCCGTTCGGCGGGGATTCGAATCCAGTTGGAGACGGACGGTTGGGAAATGCCGATTTGACGCGCGAGCTCGCCGACGCCGCCAACGGCGCGGATGGCTTCGGATAGACCGGGTTCCCTCATCTCCCTGAATCTTCTTTTTTTCTTTTCGAATTATTATGATGTAAGCCTAGCGGCCCACCGAAGCGTGGGTCAATAGCCTAAGGCTATGGGCAGCTATCAATATTCCGGCAAGTCGCTACGGCAATGCCCCGCCGTGACGGCGGACTTTGGCCGGCGGCGATGCGTCAGACGATCCGTCCTGTTGCGCTGCAAAACTTTCTTCGCGCTGCAATATATTCTCTTCCGTCGCAACTGTTGCGACCTGCTGCGATTGAGGCATGACGGATTCTTCGCCGCCGACCGCTTCGCTCGCGGGATTGGTCTCGCCTGATAACGATGCAGATTGCTCTCTTGCAGGCTGCGGCGCCGGCTCGTTTGCCGCCTCGCTTGCCGGCGAATCGCCAAACAGCCGGGCGACCATTTTTGCAACATCGTGCTCTGGACCGAGTTCGCCGAAGCCGAGTATGCCGTTCGGATCGTTGAAGTTCCAGTCGTTCTCCTGCAGTCCCTTGAAGTCGCGGATCGCCGGATCGATCGACCAAGCGCGACGAAGCGCCGCATGTCGCAGGCTCGTCGGGACTCCCGGTTTCAAGAATGCGCCGATGTCGGTGTCGGCGCCGATCGATTCGATCGGCGGCAGACTGGCGAGGTCGAATTCCGGCGCCGGCGGCGATTCGGGCTTGCGCGCGAGCGCCGCATCCTCCGGATTTTCCACCGTTTTGTCGTCTACCGCCGGCTTGTCCGGCGCGGCATTCTCATCCGTCGGCTCGAGCTTGCGCCGCGACCAACGGCCGAGGAAATTTTCCGGCTCGCTCATTTGTTATCCTCGCGCAACGGCGGTGTGCGGCGCGCCAGCACTTCCGGGTCGGCGCGGTCGCGCTTGCGTTTGACGAAGGGTTGCTCGACGTGATGCTCGGCAACGAAGGCGGCAACAAGTTCGCGAATCGCCTCCGGCATCGGCACCTGCTCGACCTGATCGGTCGCCGTTTCGGTTAGGCTTTCGCCTTCCGCCGGGTCCGCGGTCACTACCGCCACGGTCAACGGCGGCTCGCCGTCGGCCGCGCGCAGCGCCACCCACAAAGCGGGCGTCCCCGATTCGAGGTTGTTGCGATAATAAGCGGTCTCGGTGCGGTATAATTCAATCTCGGCGGTACCGGCATAGAAAGTGGCGCGCTCGCCGTCGTCGCTGAGCTTGGTCCAGGCCGGCGTCTCCGGCTGGCCGACCAGCACGCCGGCCGGACGCCAGTAGAAATCGGTCCACTGATCCATGCCTTTGGTGCGCTCGACCAAGACGCCGACCGCAATACTGGCAAGCGGAGGAGCGACGCTCATCCGACCGCCTCCAGGTGGCGAATTGGCAGTCCGGTCGTCAAATTCTGCGGCTTCATGCGAATCGTCTTGTCGTCCGACATCGCCAGGATCAGATAGACCGGTTCGCCCCTGACCTTGTCGAGCACGATGGACGGATCGCGGAAGGTGAGCGCGAACAAGCCAACCACGCGCGACATGGTGGCCTCGTCGATCTCCTCGCCGTTCCACATCATATCGCCGATCTTGGTGGCATCGGCATCGAGCCCGACATACCAGGCGAGATTGACTTCGCGCAGCTCGGTGAGCGGCTCGATTACCACCTCGACACTGAGCACATGCACGATCCAGCGCCGCATCGCCTCGGCCAGCGCATCAAGCCCAGCGCGCCCGGCGGTGAGATCGATCGCCATGTCGAAGCGGTCGCTGCGCTCCCAATAGCTCTTGGCATTGTCTTCGTTGATGATATCGATTTCGGCCTCGGCTGGGATGCCGAGCATGGACACCAGCGGCGTCACCGGCGTTGTATTGACGCCGCCGATGGTCTCTTCATCGGCCGCGATCAGCGAATTCTCATGCAAGGTGACTCGCTGGGTGCGGAAGAACAGTTCGGCGGCGCGCAGCACGCGCGCATCGCTTACGCCGTCGAGCGCGTTGCGCAGAATCACGTGCACGAGTTGATTGACAAACAACAGCGGCGTTTTGCCGGGCCCATTGCGCATCAATTCGGCATAGGCGGCTTCCAGCGTCTTGTGGCGCAGCAGCAGGTCGCGAAAGCCGATCAGCAATTGCCAATTCTCGCGCGCGTCGGCGTCGGCAATGGCCGCAACGTCGGAGGCCGCAACGGCCATGCGCGGATTGGCAAGCAGCGCGCCATGCAGCGTGCGCTCAACCGCGCAGGCCTCTGGCGGCGGGATCAGTTCAGGCCGCGCCAGATAGACCTTGAGGAACTCGTCGGTCACCGTGAGACCGCCGCCTGGGTCGCGGTCGAGCAATTGATGACCGCAGGAGATCCAGAAGTCGTTCATTTGCGCTCCCGCTCGGCCATGGCGGCCAGATCGACCTGCTCGCCCGGCGGCTCGTCCGCCTCGCCCTCGACTTCGAGGAAGGAAAATACCCGCACCGGTTTCGGCCCATTGCGCGGACGTAAAGTGCGAAACGATTCGCGCACCGCGCCGTCCTCGAACACGCGATGCACCGCCACCAGCATATCCTTCGGCTGCGTGGCGAGCGATTCGGCGAAAGTTATTTCTTCTTCCGCCGCGGTGCGCGCGGCAGCCAGGTCGGGCGCGCCGAAATGCTCGACCAGCCGTTGCGCCAGCATCTCGACCAGTTCGGCGCGATCGTCCGCGCTCGCCTCCACGATTTGCACCAGCGTCGACCAGCCGAGCGTTGCCACGCCGAGAAAGCCGCTGCGGAATGCCGTGCGCACCTTGCCTTCCAGCGCCTCCGGCTCACTGCCCCAGAACACGAAGGCGCCGGACACCGCCCATTCGCCGGGCTCGGCCGCATTCTCGAACACGAACGTATCGGACGGGTCGAGCCTTATGGTGCGCAACAGCTTCATGCCCGCGGCCCCTTGGTGGCGGGATCGAGCCATGCGGTTTTGGCGAGAGCGGGGAGCAGCGCTTTGCGCTCGACCTCCACTTTGCCCATGCGGCGGACCATGAGATCGCCGTTCTCGTCGATGTCGCGGCGAATTCCTTTTTCGTTCGGCAGCCGCGCCAAATAGTCTCGCGCTACCGCGCGAAAACCGCTCTCGGTCCAGGAATCGATCGCCACCATGAAATGGCGCGCGAAACTCTCCATCACCTGGTGCGACATCACGTCGCTAAAGCCTTCCTCCTCCAGGGCAGTGACCATCGGATTCAATCCCGGCTCGTTGCCGGTCATGGAGACGGTTCGGATCATGGCGCCGAACACCAGCCACGGCGGCGTCTGATCCTCTCCAATCCCTTGCGGCCAGCCGAGGCGTCCGCCGCCCACCAGGCCGCCATTGACCAGCATCGAATCCGGCCAGTCGATGGCGATGGCGGTTTCCGGCTGCGCATGGGCCGCCAGCGCATCGGCCAGCGCCACCATTCCGGCATAGAAGGCGCCGCGCGCCTGGCGCAGCGGCTCCTCCGGCTCCAGCACCACTGCGAATTCGGCCAGGTCAAAGCGCCCGACATAGACCAGTGTGCCGGCGCCCTGCTCGCCCGCAATGGATATGGCATGCGCAAACGCATCGCCCACTTCGCGCAGGCGCACGGCCGTGAATGGCGGCGGCAAAGCGAGTTCCTGTCCCGGCGGCGTCTTCTCTCGCGTCCGCGTGCCCTGCGGCATTGATCCTCGCTGTTACTTTCTTGTTTGAACACTTATAATTACGCTTCGGATGGTCCCGAGGCCAGTCCCGCGGCCCGGCCGGCGCTTATTCGTCCGAATTGGCGGGCCAATACTAAAGGTTAAAGAGCCCAATGGCCGACCGGCCGCGTCACATCCTGATCTGTTCCTGCGAAGACACCATGCCGCTCGACGGCAAGGCGGTGCAGCGCGCCTGCCGCGATTCCGTGGTGGTCGAAGGCCGCCAACTCTGCCGTGCCGAGCTCGATCGCTTTCGTAAAGCAGCGAGCGGGGCTGCCTCGGTCGTGGTGGCCTGCACCCAGGAAGCCCCGCTGTTCGGCGAAGTCGCGACCGGGATCGAGGGCGGCAGCGATATTACCTTCGTCAATATTCGCGAGACCGCCGGCTGGTCGAAGGATGCCAAGGCGGCCGGCCCGAAGATGGCGGCGCTGATTGCCGCGGCGGCGGAACCGATGCCGGAATATCCCTATGTCAGCCTCAACAGCGAAGGCGTCACCCTGCTCTACGGCAAGGACGAGCGCGTGCTGGAGGCCGCCGATCTGCTGAAAGACCATCTCGACCTCACCGTGCTGATCAAGCCGCGCGCCGATGTAGCGCCATTGCGGGTGACCGAATTTCCGGTCGTGAAAGGCAACATCCGCGCGGCCCGCGGGCAGCTCGGCGGGTTCGAAGTAACCATCGACGATTACGCTACGCTCCACCCATCCTCGCGCGGCGCGCTTGCGTTTGGCCCCGCGCGCAATGACGCGGTGTCGCGCTGCGATATCCTGATCGACCTTTCGGGCGGCGCGCCGCTGTTCCCGGCCGCCGACCTGCGCGACGGCTATCTGCGCGCCGACCCCGGCGATCCGGCAGCGGTGTTGCGCGCGGTGCTGAAGGCGCGCGATCTCACCGGCAGCTTCGACAAGCCGCGCTACGTTACGTTTACCGAGGATCTGTGCGCGCATTCGCGTTCCAGAATCGTCGGCTGCCGCCGCTGCCTCGATCTCTGTCCGACCGGCGCGATTACGCCCAATGGCGACCATGTGGCGATCGACGCCAAGATCTGCGCCGGTTGCGGTCAATGCGCTGCCGCCTGCCCGACCGGCGCCGCGGCCTATGCCTTGCCGCCGGCCGACGCGCTGCTGCGCAAATTGCGCACACTGCTCGGCGCCTACCGCGAGGCCGGGGGCAAGCAGCCTGTAGTGATGTTCCACGATGCCGAGCACGGGGCCGAACTGATTGACGCGCTCGCCCGCCACGGCGACGGACTGCCGGCCAATGTGTTGCCCGTCGAGGTCAACGAGGTGACCCAGGTCGGACTGGAAGCGATTGCTGCGTCCTTTGCCTATGGTGCGTCGGCGGTACGTTTTCTGATTCGCGCCAAGCCGCGGCACGATGTCGCCGGTTTGGCCCAGACCGTCGCCCTGGCAGAGCCGATCCTGGCCGGGCTTGGCTTTGCCGGCAGCCGCGTCGCCACCATCGAATCCGACGATCCGGATGCGCTCGGCAGCGCGCTGCGCGCGATCGCGCCGACGGAGGGCGCGGCCAAGCCCGCCACCTTCTCCGCCATAGGCCGCAAGCGCGACGTGGTGCGGCTTGCTTTGCGCGAGCTGCATGCGGCAGCGCCCGCGCCGGTCGATATCGTGGCGCTGCCGCAAGGCGCGCCGTTCGGCACCCTTGAAGTCAAGGTCGCAGGCTGCACGCTCTGCCTGTCCTGCGTGTCGGCCTGCCCGACCGGCGCGCTGTCGGACGACCCGGAGCGGCCGACATTGCGCTTTGCCGAGGACGCCTGTGTGCAATGCGGCCTGTGCGCGGCGACCTGCCCCGAAAAAGTCATCGGCCTCACGCCGCAAATCGATTTCCGCAGCGCCACCGCGATGAGCCGCATCATCAAGCAGGAAGAGCCATTCCTCTGCGTCCGCTGCAACACGCCATTCGGTACGAAAAGTACGATCGAGCGGGTGGTTGCCAAGTTGGAAGGCCAGCACTGGATGTTCAAGGATTCAAAGAAGCGGCTCGACGTCATCCGCATGTGCGCCGACTGCCGCGTCAACGCGATGGTGGAGGAGAATTTCGACCCGTTCGCCACCACCTCGCGTCCGGCCGTGCGCACCACCGACGATTATCTGCGCGACCGCGAAAAGCTCAAGCGCGAATATGAAGAGAAGCAAAAGCCCTGATCGGTCGCACGCTGGTAGTGCGCCCTCTATTTCTTGGTCACCCGCCCGAGAAAGTCCGTCAGCGCCTTGCGGTCCTCGGCCGAGCCGATCTTCTGCTCCGGCATCTTGGTGCCGGGCGTGTAGGCCATCGGGCCGACCTCGAACATTTTTGAAACCGTCTCCGGCGACCACACGATGTTCATGTGCTTGAGCGCCTCGGAATAACGGTAGCCCGGCAGCGTCGCGATTCTGCGGCCGAAAATCCCGGCCAGGCTGGGGCCGGCTTTGTTGCCCTCGTCAGGCGACAGCGTGTGGCAAGCCACACAGGCGCGGAACACCTGCGCGCCGGGATCGCCGGCGTAAGCAGCCAGCGGATCGTCGGGCGCGCCCACCACCACCGAGCCGATCGGTTCGCCGCTCACCGCGTCCCAGCGCCGGATCATGCGGTCGGTGCCGCCGGTCAAGAGTGTGTGGCTGTCGGGAAAGAACGCCACCGACCAGACCGGCAGGCCTGGCCCGACCAGCGTGTGCGTGAGCTTGCGCGCCTTGCGGTCGATCACCGCCACCGAGCCGCGGATGCCGGCGGCAGCGACCAGATGGCCGTCGGGCGAGACCGCCACCGCGATGATCGGCGTGGCGGAGGCCTGTAGCTCGCCGCGCGCTTCGCCGTTGGGCGAGAAAAAATATACTTTGCCATCGGCGCCGCCGGCGACGATCTCGCCATCGGACGCCACCGCCACCGAATTCAGCGACGCCGGCAGCTTCACGATCGTTGTGGCGCCGCTGCCGAACGGCCAGACACGAACCTCCGGATCGCTGCTCACGCTCACGACCGCCTTGCCGTCCGGCATGAAGGCGACGCCATTGGCGTTCTGCCGGTGGCCTTCGAGCAGCATCGCGGGACCGCCGTCCACCGGCCAGACCCGCACGGTGCTGTCCCACGACGCCGACGCAATGCGATTGCCATCGGGCGACACCGCGAGCGACACAATGGGTCCCGTATGGCCGGTCAATAGTTGGATCGGTTCGGCAAGACCCGGCCGCCAGATCGCGATCTTGCCATCCTCGCCGCCGGTCACGAGCCGGCCGTCCGGCAGGATCGCCACCGCATTCACCGCGCTATCGTGGTAGCGCAGCACCTGTTCGGCGACATTGCGGGTGAGCGACCAGCGGATCGCGGATGAATCGAAACTGCCGGATAGCGCGGTTTTGCCGTCGGACGAAATCGCCAGCGCGCGCACCGGCCCGCCATGGCCGCGCAACTGCGCGTTCGCCGGCGTAAAGCCGAGCGGCAGCAGCAGCACGATGCACAAGCGATTGATCAAAAATGACATGACGGCGGTCCGGTGGGCGTCCATCGGTAGCAAGGAAATTAGCCGTCAGCGGGGCGCATGCCGAGGGCGGCGATGCGTTTTCTTGTCGCAGCGTCGCGCAAGACGGCAAGGAAGGCCTGCACCGCCGGACGATCCCGACTGCTCTCGACAACAAGAAAATCGTAATGCTCCGGCGCCACGGCCAGGAAGCCGAGCCCGTAAAGTTTAGCCACCGGCTCGATGGCGACGCCCCAGTCGGCGCGATTTTGCGCGATCGCCGCCGCCACCGCATTGTGCGATTTCGGCTGGTTGGCATAGCCGGCAGGGCGCGCGCCCGCGAGCAGCTTGTCGATCAACACCCTGGTGCCGGCGCCGGCATTGCGGTTGACCATCAGCGCGGATTTGTCGGCCAGCACGGCTTTGAGCGCTTCGCGCGCCTCGCGTCCCTCGAAACGCGCATCGCCCGGGCGATACAGGATGCCCTGCATGCGCTCCCAGCCGCGCACCAGAGTCAGGCCCGGCGTCGCCAGATGGACATTATATCGTCCGCTCGCCGGATCGATCAAATGCACCGGCGCGATATCGCATTCCCCGCGGCTGGCCGCCGCCACGCCGCCGAGACTGCCGACCGCCAGCGTACGCGCCGAGAAGCCGCGCTCGCTGAGCGCGCCGACCACCACGTCGAGCGCCACGTCGTGGCTGCCCATGATGACCAGATCGGGCGCCTGCGCGGCGCTGCCAATCAGCGTCACTTGCGCTTCGCTGTTGGCGTCAAGCGATGCGGCGAGCGCGTCGATCTCGAGAAAGCCGTCGGCCTGCGAGAAGCTGGTGACCGAACCCGAGCCCTTGCCGGTCGGAAAGGCGATGGCGCCCTGCTCGCTTTGGATCAGCGACACCAGCACGAATTCCTTGCGGCCCAACTCCGAGGCGACGCGCACCGGCACGCGCGCGCTGACGGTTTGCGCGGCTTCCGGCGCGAGGCCGGCAAGTGCGCGGATCACCGGCGCAGCAAAGGCATGAAAGGTGAAGATCGCCGAGGTCGGAAAGCCCGGCAGCACCACGATCGGTTTGCCATCGACCACGCCGAGACAGAGCGGCTTGCCCGGTTTGAGCGCGACGCCGTGCACCAGGATGCCGGGCGCGCCCAGCCGCGACACGATCGTATGCGACAGATCTCCGGCGCCTTTCGAAGTGCCGCCCGAGAGCACCACCATGTCGCTGCTTGCCAAAGCCTGGCGTACCGCCGCCTCGAGCACCGCCTCGTCGTCGGGATAGGCGCCCATGACCTGCGGCTCGCCGCCGGCTTCGGCGATAGCGGCGGCGATGATGGCGCCGTTGCTGTCATAGACGTTCGCCGCCTTGAGCGGCTCGCCCGGCGCCACCAGTTCGTCGCCGGTGGAAAGTACCGCCACTTTCGGCCGCCGCACCACTGCGATGCTGGCCAGGCCGCAGGCCGCCAGCATGCCGATCTCGCGCGAGCCGATACGCGTCCCGCGCCTGAGCAATGTCTCGCCGCGCGCAATGTCGGAGCCGGCGTAGGAGACGAACTGCCCGGGCGCGGCGGCGCGGCGCAGTTCGATGCAAATTTCGCTTTGTGGCGCCCCCCGCTCGATCAGTTCGGTCTGCTCGATCATTACGACCGCGTCGGCGCCGCGCGGGATCACACCGCCGGTGGCGATGGTGGTGGCGGTGCCGCGCGCAACCTCGAATTCCGGCGCATGGCCGCAGGCGATGACCTCGGCATTGAGCCGGAATAATTTGGGATTGGCGTTGCCGGCGCCGACCGTGTCGGCCGCGCGCAGCGCGAAGCCATCGACATTCGAGCGGTCGAACGGCGGCGCATCGACCGCGGCCACAACGTCGCCGCTCAGCACGCGCGAAAGCGCATCGCCAAGCCGCACCGTCTCGGCCGCAAGCGGCGTGAGGTCGAGATGCCTCTCAAAACGGGCGCGCGCTTCTTCCGCCGACACAACGTCGAGGAACTGTTCCTGCCGCGCGGCGGCGTGCACCCGCGCAATCAACTCGGCATCGTTCGACTCTGCCTTGCGAGATTCGCTCATTGCGGATTTCTCATGGCCACGGCCATACCTGAACCGCCGACCCGGCGGAATAGCCTTCGCTGTCAGCCGGCACCAGGATCCACCCATCCGCGCGCGCCAGCGACGCGATCGGCAGATATTTTGCCGCCAGCGGCTCGGCCTGGCCGGCATTGCGCCGCACTGGCACAACCTCGGCAAGGCCAACCGTGGACGTAACCTTGCGCGTCAACCGCAACAGTTCGACCCGTTCGCTCTCATTAATAGCAGCGGCCGAAGCAAGCCGCTGCAGGATGCGCCGCCCCACCACCAGCCAGACGGCAACCGCGGCATCCAGCCGCCCCGGCAGCATCAACACCGGCCGCGAGCCGACAAATCCGAGCGCAGCGGTTTCCCCCGGCGTGAGCGCGATGCCGTGCACGGAGAGCCGGCCTTCGCGCGCCAGCGTCTGCACGCCGGTGTCGTTGCGGCCTTGACCGGTGCCGCCAATGGTGACAATGGCGTCCGCGCTTTCCGCCGCCAGCACGGCATCTAAATTGCGGCCGGCATCGTCCAGTCGCACCGAGCCGCCGCGGCGTTCGATATCGCTCGCCACCAGGCGCGCGGCGGCATTGACGATTCCGCTGCCACGCAGCGGCAACACACGAATGCGCGGCTCGCATATCGAGACTTGCGCCAGGCCGGCGGCGGCAAGCGCGGCCACGTCGATGGCGCGCAGACGCTCGCCGGCGCGCCGCAACGGGATGGCTGGATCGCAATCACCGCCCGCCGGCAATACGCCGTCGCCCGGATTGACGGTTATCAGCGCTTCGGCGCCGCCGCCCGTCAGCTTCACGGCATCGAACGGCGCTACGCTATCGGTATCGGGCGGCATCGGCTGCCCGGCCTCGATACGCTGCGGCGTCTCCGCCAGCAGCACCGGCGCATAGCCGCCGGCGCCGACGGTTGCATCGGAGGCGAGCGCCCAGCCGTCGAGCAAGGCGATCGCGGTGTCCGGGCGCGCAGGCGCCAAGGCATCGGCGGCCAGTATGCGCCCCTGTGCCGCGCTGACGTCGACCGCCCGCGGCGTGACCGGCTTCACGTCCGAATCGACCGTCGCCAGCACCTCGGCGAGCGGTGTCAGCCGTGCAATCGTCTGTAATGTCTCGGGCGCCGCGGCCATTTTCGGGTGCTTGACCTTGTGGGCTTCAGATTATTCAGTCTACCTCAACAAGGCGAGCGACAGGAGCGCGGCTTTTGACCGAAAAACTCATGAACCTGCGCGGGTTGAAATGCCCATTGCCGGCGCTGCGGGTGAAGAAAATGCTGTCCAGCCTGAATACCGGCGACCTGATCGTGGCGGAATGCACCGATCCGCTGGCGGCTATCGATATCCCTAACCTGCTGCGCCAGACCGGCGACACGCTGGAAGGCAAGGCCGAGGCCGAGGGCGTCATGACGTTTCGGATCAGGAAGAAGTAATTAATTAAGGCCGCAGCAGTTCCGGCAGATCCCACGTCACCGTCCGCTTGCCGTGCTTGAAAGCGGCTACCGGCTGGGCGATCTCGGCCACCGCCTGCTCGGGCGTCCGCGCATTCAAGATAACGACATCGGCTGGATGCCCGGGGGCAAATCCATAATCCTTCAGATTCAGCAGACGCGCCGAGCTTTCCGTCAGCATGTCGAAGCATTCGCGCAACTGCGCGGGCCGGTCGACCTGCAGCACATTGGCATAGAGATTAGCCATGCGGATCAACGAGCAGTCGCCGTAGGGCGTCGCCGGGTTGAGCACATTGTTGGTGGAGAGCGAACAGGTGACGCCATGCGCGCTCAGCAGATTGGCGTCGGCGATCCCTCGCCGGACATTGTGATCCTGGTCGCGTCCCATCAGGAACAAATCGGTTGCCGGCAGCACCGTCACCGCGATGCCGCTGCTGGCGAGATCGCGCGCCATCGCCGCCATCTTGTCGGGCGGCAGCACGGACAGTTTTGCCATGTGGCCGGCGACGACCCGCCCGCCGCGTTTATATTTATCGGTCAACTCGCGCACCAGATGGATGTCCATGTGCTCGGCCGACGGGCCGACATCGAGATGCATGTCGATATCGACGTCGAACTCGCGCGCCAGTTCGAAAATGCGGTGGATCTGCCCAGGCCCGTCCTTGTCGTAGCGCGGCGCGCCGCCGATTGCCTTGACGCCGCGCTTGAGAGCCTCGACCAGCAGTTCGTCGGTGCCGGGATAACTGATCAGACCTTCCTGCGGGAACACGCAGATTTCGATGTCGATCGCCCATTTGTATTCGTCGATCAGCGCCTGCACGCCGTCAAAGCCGCGCATGCCGATGCCGGGATCGACCTCGACTTGCGTGCGCATGCGGGTAGCGCCGTGCAGGATGCATTGTTCCAGCGTTTGCGCCGCCCGCGCATGCACGTCTTCGACCGTCATCGTCTTCTTCACCGGCGTGACGCCGAACACCGGTGAGAGCGTGGCGCGCTCTTGCGGCGCGCAGCGGTCGATGATGCGCGACTTGTCGAGATGGATGTGGGTCTCGATCAGGCCGGGACAGGCGAGCAGGCCCTTGGCGTCGTAGACCGGCGCCTCGGCAGCAAGCCCGCGCTCGATGGCGGCGATGCGTCCGCGTTCGATGCCGATGTCCACCGTCTCATCGGCGGGACGGCCAGCGATACGCGCGTTGCGGATAATCAAGTCCATCGGAAATTTCCCCGCGTGTCAGCCTAGTCGAGATGAAAGCGCTTAGTCGAGATGGAAGCCTTTGGCGCGGACGAAGGCGCCGAAATCGGCGCGGTGCGGCACCGCGTATTGCCGCGCCTTGTCCTCCGACCAGCCATAGAATTCCGCGCGGCCGAAGCGTTCAACATCGCGTTGGTTGCGGTAAGGCCGTAGCGCCGCGCGGCGGCGGTCGTAAGTCTCGATCTGCGCGGCGAGGTCGCCCTCGGCAAAACGCTCCTCGTGTAGCGTGAGACCGAGCGACAGCCGCGCCGTGATGCCGCTCTCCTCCGCCGGCCAGCCGACGCACATGCCCGCGATCGGAACGACCTTGTCCGGCAGCGCGAGCATCTCGCCGATGACGCGCGCATGGTCGCGGATGACGCTGATCGGGCAGCAGCCTAATCCAACCGCCTCGGCCGCGCGCAAAAAGGTCGCCAGCACAATGGCCGCATCCACCGTCGCATTGAAAAACAGGTCGAGATGATCGTTGGGAAACGGCTTGCCGCGCATCTGCGCAAGATGCGGCAGCCGCCGCCCGTTTGCGAGAAAAACCAGGAACACCGGCGTCTGGCGCAGCCACGGCATCTCGGGCAAGAGATCGGCGATGCTCCCGATCGTGCTCTTTTCCCGAACGATGAGAATGTCGGCCTGCTGCAGATCGCTTTTCGACGGCGCCGACAGGGCACAGGCGCACAATAGCCGCAACAAATGTGGCGCCACGTCGCGCGGCTGGTAGCGCCGGATGACGCGATGGGCGGCGATTCCGGCAAGCTCGTTTAGGCCGGGCAGGCCTGCTTCTATTTCGAGCCGCTCGCCGAAACGCTCGGAAAGCGCGGCTTGCGTGGATTGGGCTGGTTCCGGCATCGCACGGCTCCTTGACGTAATGGCTGCTTGCCACGCTACCGCATCGTGGGGGATGATGCGTCAAGCAAAAGAAACAACAAAGCCACCTGGGAGGGAAATCATGAGCCAAGAAAAACAGCGGACATCTCGCGGGCAAATGTGGCGCTGGCCGCTGCTGGCCGCAGCGGCAAGCTTCGTCTTCGCCGCCACCGCCGCGAGCGCCGAACCGCGCGTCGTGCGCATCGCCCAGCAGTTCGGCATCTCGTATTTGCCGCTGACGATCATGCACGAAAAGAACCTGCTGGAATCCGAAGGCAAGAAGCTCGGACTCGATTTGAAAACCGATTGGATCCGCTTCTCGAACGGCGCGGCGATGAACAATGCGTTGCTGTCCGGCAATCTCGACTTCGCTTCCGGCGGCGTCGGCCCGCTGGTCACGGCCTGGGCCCGCACCAAGGGCAAGCAGGACATCAAGGGTATCTGCGCGCTCAACTCGATGCCGCTCTACCTCAACACCAACAATCCGAATGTAAAGACCATCAAGGATTTTACCGACAAGGACAAAATCGCATTGCCGGCGGTGCGCGTATCGATGCAGGCGGTGATCTTGCAGATGGCGGCGCTCAAAATGTTCGGCAAGGGCAACGAGCACAAGCTCGATCCCTGGACCGTGTCGCTCAGCCATCCGGACGGTCTGGCGCAATTGATGAGTTTCAAGTCGGAGATCACCGGCCATTTCACCTCGGCGCCGTTCATGTACATCGAACTCAAGGACAAGCGCATACACCGCGTGCTCAACAGCTACGACGTTTTCGGCGGCCCGCACACCTTCAACGTAGTGTGGGCGATGGGCGACATGTACAAGAACAATCCGAAGATCGTGGAGGCCTTCCTGGCGGCGCTGAAGATCGCCATGAAGGAAATCAAGGACGATCCGGAGGGCTCGGCCAAGCTTTGGGTCACGGTCAACAAGTCGAAGCTGCCGGTCGAGGAAGCCATCGCCATCGTCAAGGACCCGGAAAACACCTTCACCCTGACCCCGCTGCGGACCATGGCGGTGGCCGACTACATGGCGGACGCGCAGATGATACCGAACCGGCCGGCAAGCTGGAAGGACATGTTCATCGACGCCGTCCACGATCTGCCGGGCAGCTGATGGTAGAAGCAAAGTCTCAATCCATCCCTCCGGTTCTGCTCGAGGTAAAAGGCGTCACGCTGCAGTACAAGACGCCGCGCCACCTGGTGACCGCGACCTATCAGGTGGATTTTACGGTTCATCAAGGCGACCGCTACGTCATCCTCGGACCTTCAGGGTGTGGCAAGTCCACGCTGCTGAAGGCCGTGGGGGGATTCATGCCGCCGGTGGAGGGCACCATTCGCATCCGCGGACGCGACATCGGCGCGCCAGGCCCCGACCGCATGATGGTGTTCCAGGAATTCGAACAATTGATGCCGTGGAAGACCGTCTACCAGAATGTACTGTTTCCGATGAAAGTGACGCGGAAATTCACGAGCGCCGAGGCGGTGGCGCGGGCCAATGCCGCGATCGAAAAAGTCGAGCTCACCAAATTCCGCGACGTCTACCCGCACATGCTGTCGGGCGGCATGAAGATGCGCGTCGCCATCGCGCGCGCGATGGCGCTCGAGCCGGATATCCTGTTGATGGACGAACCGTTTGCGGCGCTCGACGCGCTCACGCGGCGCGCCATGCAACAGGAATTGTTGTCGCTGTGGGATCAACTGCACTTTACCGTGCTGTTCGTCACCCATTCGATCGAGGAGGCGATCCTTGTCGGCTCGCGCATCCTGGTGCTGTCGCCGCATCCCGGCCGAGTGCGCGCCGAGCTCGACGCCGCCCGCTTTAACTTTGCCAATATCGACCAGAGCGACTTCGGCGCGATGTCGAAACGAATTCACAAATTGCTGTTCGGCGACGAGACGCTCCGCGCATCCGCGCCCGAGGTCGCCAGCGCATGAGCCTCGCCCAGAACGATCTTCGGCCGCACGATACCGAGCGCCCGGAATTCGAGCGCCAGCTCGTCGATTCCGGCGCGATCGGCGATGTCGAGCGCCCGCTGGGATTCGTCGAGCGCATGCTGCAAAACGAGACGGTGCAGCGATTTAACATCCTGCTCGCCTTGATCGTGATTTGGCAGGTCTATGCGTTCTGGCTCGACGATAACCTGCTGTTCCCGAGCTTCACCGAGACCGTGCGCATGTTCTGGGGCGACATGCAAAGCGGCCTGCTGCTCAACCGCACGGTGACGTCGCTGCAGACGCTGGCCCTGGGTTACGGATGCGGCCTGGCGCTGGCGGCGGCGTTCACGACTTTCGCGGTTATCAGCCAAATCGGCACCCGCATCCTCTCGACTTTGACCGCCATGTTCAATCCGCTGCCGGCGATCGCGCTGCTGCCGATGGCACTGATCTGGTTCGGACTCGGCACGCCGTCGATGGTGTTCGTCATCATCCATTCGGTGCTGTGGGCGGTGTCGCTCAACACCTTGAGTGGCTTTCGCAGCGTGCCGGAAACTTTACGCATGAGCGGGCGCAATGTCGGCCTCAAGGGCGCCCGCTACGTCATGCTCCTCCTGATCCCGGCGGCGTTCCCCTCGATCCTGGCTGGCCTGAAGATCGGCTGGGCCTTCGCCTGGCGCACGCTGGTGGCGGCCGAATTGGTGTTCGGCGTGTCGTCGCGTTCCGGCGGCATCGGCTGGTATATTTTCGAGGCGCGCAACGACCTCGATACCGCGCGCGTGTTCTCAGGCCTGCTCATGGTCATCATAATCGGACTACTGATCGAGTCGGTGATATTCCGCGCCATCGAGGCGCGCACCGTCAATCTGTGGGGCATGCAGCGATGACGCCCGAAGTCGCGGCAGCCGGCACTATGCTGGAAATCGAGGTCTGGCGCGGCGCCGAGACCGGCCAGTTTCAGCGTTTCACCATTCCCCGCCGCGCGCACCAGACCGTGCTCGACGTGGTGACCGAGATCCAGCGCGAGCACGACGCCACGCTGTCCTATCGCTTTGCCTGCCGCGTCGGCATGTGCGGTTCCTGCGCCATGGTGGTGAACGGCCGCCCGCGCTGGACCTGCCGCACCCGCGTCAGCGAGGTCGTCGGCGAGGCTGCCCTGCTGCGGCTGGAGCCGCTGCGTAATTTCACGGTGGTCAAGGATCTGGCGGTCGAGATGACGCAGTTCTTCGACAAGTGGAAAGCGGCGCAAGGCTATTTCGAGCCCGGCCCCGCGCCGGCGGCGGATTTCGCCGTGGTGCGCCCGGCAACCGCCGAACGCCAGGCCGCCGACGCCGGCATCGAATGCATCGGTTGCGGCGTCTGCTATGCGGCCTGCGACGTGGTGGCGTGGGACAAGGATTATCTTGGTCCGGCCGCGCTCAACCGCGCCTGGACGCTGGTCAACGACGGGCGCGACCAGGGCCAGGCGGCGCGGCTCGAAGCGGTGTCGGCCAGCAATGGCTGCCAGGCCTGCCACACCCATATGAGCTGCACGTCGTTTTGCCCGAAGGCTATCGCGCCGACTTATTCCATAGCCGGACTGAAACGCGCGGTGCTGCGGCGCGCATTACGCTTCACCTCTCCCCTTGGGGGAGAGGTCGACGCGCGACGCGCGTCGGGTGAGGGGGCAAGTGACTGACGATAGATAAGATGGGGGCGCCCCCCACACACAAACCACAAGAGCCAGCGCCAGTGTAACGTGCATAGCTAGATAGGGTGAGGACATATTCATGTAGTAACA
>JBBRAL010000077.1:0-20788 GCA_038206805.1 Hyphomicrobiales bacterium
GGCGGAATCCATCAGGTTCGCCAGCCAGTCGAGACGCTCCAGCGCGGCGCGGCGGGAAAACTCAGACTGGTAACGACGGCCGGCGGGGATTGCCCGGGGCTTTGAATAAGTGTGTGCCATCGCTCCTAAATAGGAAGCGCAATGGCCCGCGCAAGATTTGTGTCAAATGACATAAGACTAGGTTTTACGCCGCCTCTTTCTTCTTCGGCGCGAAGCGCTGGTAGAAGCCCTCGTTGCGCTCGGCCAGGTCGATCAGCAGCTTGCTCGGCGCGAAACGCTCGCCGAATTTCTTCTCCAGCTTGCGACAGAGTTCGACGAACTTCTTCGTCCCCATCATGTCGATATAGGAAAGCGTGCCGCCGGTGAACGGCGCAAAGCCAAATCCGAGAATCGAGCCGACATCGGCCTCGCGCACATCGGTAAGCACCTTCTCCTCGAAGCAGCGCGCGGTCTCCAGCGCCTGCATGGCCAGAAGGCGGTCCTTGAGTTCCTGCACGTCGATCAAGTCGGGATCGAGCTTTTTCGGCTGCAACTCGGCCAGCCCCGGCCACAGTTTTTTCGGTCCGTTCGCGGGATAATCGTAGAAGCCCTTGCCGTTCTTGCGGCCGTAGCGGCCGCTCTTTTCCACCATCTCCTGCAACAGCGCCTTCTGGCGCGGATCGATGGCGGCCGGCCCGAGATCGGCCTCGGTCGCCTTCAGGATCTTCCAGGCCAGATCGACCGCGACCTCGTCGTTGAGCGAGAGCGGGCCGACCGGCATGCCGGCCATGCGGCCGACATTTTCGATCATCGCCGCCGGCACGCCCTCGCTGAGCATCAGATGGCCTTCGCGGATATAGGTGCCGACCACGCGCGAGGTGTAGAAGCCGCGCGAGTCGTTGACCACGATCGGCGTCTTGCGGATGAAGCGCACATAGTCAAGCGCGACGGCCAGCGCCTTGTCGCCCGTTTGCTTGCCGAGAATGAGTTCGACCAGCATCATGCGGTCGACCGGCGAGAAAAAATGGATGCCGATGAAGCGCGCCGGATCCTTGAACTCGGACGCCAGCGAGGTGATCGGCAGCGTCGAGGTGTTGGATGCGAATATCGCCGTGTCGCCGATTGCGGCTTGCACCTTGGCGATGACGTCGGATTTTATTTTTCGATCCTCGAACACCGCTTCGATGACGAGATCGCAATCCTTCAGTGCGCCGTAATCGGCGCTCGGGGCGATCAAGGCGAGCAATTCGTCGCGCGCGGCGCTCTTCATGCGGCCTTTGGCGACGCGGTCGCTGAGTGCCTTGTGCAAGGCGGCCTTGCCCTTGTCGGCGGTGTCCTGGTCGCGGTCGATCAGCACCACCGCAAGGCCCGCGGCCGCGCTCACCCGCGCGATGCCGGCGCCCATGAAACCTGCGCCGATCACGCCTATCTTCTTGAGCTTCGTCGCCGGCTCGCCGGCCGGCCGCCGCGCGCCCTTGTTCAAATCCTGCATCGAGACGAACAGCGTGCGGATCATGCTGGCTGCCTCCGGCGAGCGCAGGATCTTGGCGAACCAGCGCGACTCCACCCGCAGCGCGGTGTCCATGTTCACCTGCAGGCCTTCATAGACCACCTGCAGAATGGCGCGCGCAGCCGGATAATTGTCGTAGGTCTCGCGCCGGTAGATCGCGTTGGCCGGCGGAAAGGTCATCATGCCGGCCTTGGAATAGACCGGACCGCCGGGCAGCTTGAAGCCTTTCGCGTCCCATGGCGCCTCGGCCTTGCCGCCGGCCTTGATCCAATCCTTCGCCGTCTTGACCAGGTCGGCCTGCGGCACAACGTTGTCGACCAGTTTCATGGCCTTGGCGCGGTCCACCTTGAGCTGGTCGCCCTTGAGCAGGAATTGCAATGCGTCGGCGGGCGGCAGCATGCGCGCGATGCGCTGGGTGCCGCCGGCGCCGGGAAAGAGACCGATCTTGATCTCGGGCAGGCCGAGCCGCGTCTTCGGATTGTCGGCGGCGATGCGGTGATGGCACGCGAGCGCCAATTCAAAACCGCCGCCCATCGCGGTGCCGTTGAGCGCGCAGACCCACGGCTTGCCGCCGGTCTCGATGCGGCGATAAAGCTGCGACAGCTTGCGGCTTTCCTCGAACACGTAGGCGGCGGCGGCCTCCGCGCCTTTCGTCTTCACCAGATCGGCATAGATCGCCGCCATGCGCTCCAGCATCGTGAGATCGGCGCCGCCGCAGAAGGCGTCCTTGCCCGAGGTGATGACCGCGCCCTTGATCGCGGCATCGGTGGCGACCTTCTCGACCAGGCCCGCGAGATCCTCGATCACGCTCATGGTGATGACGTTCATCGAACGCTCGGCCATGTCCCAGGTGATCAGCGCGATGCCGTCGGCGTCGATGTCGAAGGTGAAATTGCTCATGGTCGTTTCCTCGTTCTTTCTTCACCTCTCCCATGGGGAGAGGTCGGCGCACGAAGTGCGCCGGGTGAGGGGTCACGGAGTATCGAGAGTCCTAGACCCCCTCACCCCAACCCTCTCCCCAACGGGGAGAGGGAGCGCGCCTGCAATCGTTGCCAACCACAAACTCAATACGGCTCGCCATTCTTATGCAGATAGCGCGAACCGCGTTCATCGCGCACGACCTGCATGTCAATGTCGGAATAAATCGCGCGCTCCATTGCGGCGCGCGTGCCGATTTCAAGCACCACCACATCGCGATCCGAACGGTTGATCAGGCAGTGCCCATTCGGCGCGCCGGCCTTCCAGGCCGCGGCATCGCCGGGCTTCAGGACGGTCTCGCCGCCGTCTTCGCACAGCACGACCTCGCCTTCCAGCACATAGACAAATTCATCCTCGTTGCTGTGCCAATGGCGCTGCGACGACGACGCGCCCGGCTTCAGCCGGCAGAGATTGACGCCGAACTGGTCGAGCCCGGCCGCATTGCCCAGGCGTTTGCGCTCGCGTCCGCGCACCGCCTGGTCGAACGGCGGCGGATATCTGGTCGCGGTGTCGAGCGGCACCTTGGCGATGTCGATTTTGGGCATATTTCTTTTCCGCGTTCCTCTATCGCGTCATCCTGAGGTGGCGGCGCACAGCGCCGTCATCGAAGGATGGCGCGCCCCATCATGGGCTGTCATCCTTCGAGGCTCGCTTCGCTCGCACCTCAGGATGACGGTCATTGCTCACACTCTCTCGATAATCGTCGCCGTGCCCATGCCCATGCCGATGCAAAGCGTGATCAGCGCGGTGGATTTTCCGCTGCGCTCCAGTTCGTCGAGCACGGTGCCGAGAATCATGGCGCCGGTGGCCCCAAGCGGATGGCCCATGGCGATGGCGCCGCCACAGACGTTGATCTTGTCGTGCGCAATGTCGAGCGCCTGCATGTAGCGCAGCACCACCGAAGCGAAGGCTTCGTTGAGTTCGTACAGATCGATGTCGTTGACCGACATGCCGGCCTTCTTGAGCACCTTCTCGGTCACCGCGATCGGACCGGTCAGCATGATCGAGGGCTCGGAGCCGATATTGGCGAAAGCCCTGATGCGCGCGCGCGGCTTCAGATTAGCGCGCTTGCCAACCTCAGCACTGCCAAGCAGGACGGCGGCGGCGCCATCGACGATGCCGGACGAATTGCCGGGGTGATGCACGTGGTTGACCGCCTCGACCTCCGGATAGCGCTGCACCGCCACCGCGTCGAAACCCGCCATCTCGCCCATCTGCACGAACGAGGGTTGCAGGGCCGCGAGCGTCTGCATGGTGGTGGACGGCCGCATGTGTTCATCCTTATCGAGGATGGTAAGCCCGTTGCAGTCCTTCACCGCCATTACCGAATTCTTGAAGCGCCCCTCAGCCCATGATTTGCCGGCGCGCTGCTGGCTCTCGACCGCATAGGCGTCGACATCGTCGCGCGAGAAGCCGTATTTGGTGGCGATCAGATCGGCGGAAATGCCCTGCGGCAGGAAATAGGTTTCGACCGCGATCGACGGATCGACCGGCCATGCGCCGCCGGAGGCGCCGATACCGACCCGGCTCATGGATTCGGCCCCGCCGCCGATCGCCATTTCGTGCTGGCCGGACATGACTTGCGCCGCGGCGAAGTTTACCGCGTCCAGGCCCGAGGCGCAGAAGCGGTTGATCTGGATGCCCGGCACGCCATCGCCGAAGCCGGCCACCAGCGCCGCGGCGCGCGCGATATCGCCGCCGGCCTCGCCGACCGGGTCGACGCAGCCCAGCACGACGTCGTCGATCAGCGCCGGATCGAGCTTGTTGCGATCCTTGATGGCGCCGAGCGCCTGTGCGGCGAGATTGAGCGCGGTCACCTCATGCAGCGCGCCGTCGGCCTTGCCGCGTCCGCGCGGCGTGCGCACGTGGTCGTAGATGAATGCGTCGGGCATTTTGCTTCCCTTTTCTTCCTCTCCCCGCTTGCGGGGGGAGGGTGGCGAGGTCCGAAGGACCGAGCCGGGTGAGGGGGAGTCTCCAAGCACTCCACCCTTAGAGAGCCCCCCTCACCCGGTTTCCTCACTTCGTTCGGAAACCGACCTCTCCCCGCAAGCGGGGAGAGGTAAAATCACAAACTCCGCGCGATCAGCAGCTTCATGATCTCATTCGTTCCGGCATAGATGCGCAGCACCCGCGCGTCGCGGTACATGCGCGAGATCGGATATTCATCCATATAGCCATAGCCGCCGAACAATTGCAGGCAGCGGTCGATCACTTTGCCTTGCGTATCGGTGAGCCGGTATTTCGCCATCGAGGCGGTGACGGTGTCGAGCTTGCCCTCGACATGCAGGCCGATGCAGTGGTCGAGGAACACCTTGGCGATAGTGACGTCGGTCTTGCACTCGGCCAGTTCGAATTGCGTGTTCTGGAACTCGATGATGGTCTTGCCGAAGGCCTTGCGCTGCTTGGTATAGTCGATGGTGAGCGCGAGCGCGCGCTCCATCATCGCCACCGCGTGCACGGCCACGATCAGGCGCTCCTGCGGCAGTTCCTTCATCAACTGGTAGAAGCCCTGGCCTTCTTCGGTGCCGAGCAGGCTTTCCGCCGGCAGTTGCACATCATCGAAGAACAGTTCCGAAGTGTCGGCGGAATCCATGCCGAGCTTCTTGAGCTTGCGGCCGCGGCGGAAGCCCTGCGCATCGTCCGTCTCCACCACCAGCAGCGAGGTGCCCTTGGCGCCGGCTTTCGGATCGGTCTTGGCGACCACGACGATCAGATTGGCGTGCTGACCGTTGGTGATGAAGGTCTTGGCACCGTTGAGCAGGTAGCCATTGCCGGATTTCTTGGCGGATGTGCGCACGCCTTGCAGATCGGAGCCGGTACCGGGCTCGGTCATGGCGATGGCGCCGACCATCTCGCCGGTGGCGAGTTTGGGCAGCCAGCGTTTTTTCTGCTCCTCGGTGCCGTAATGCAGGATGTAGGGCGCAACGATGCCGGAATGCAGCGTCGCGCCGAAGGTGTCGAAGCCGGCGAGCGAGAATTCCCGGTTGATCACCGCCTCATGCGCGAAACTGCCGCCCGAACCGCCGTATTCCTCCGGCATCGCCGCGCACAGCAGACCGGCCGCGCCCGCTTGCGTCCACACCTCGCGGTCATAAATGCCGGCTTCGTGCCAGCGGTCGATATGCGGCACGAATTGATCGGCGATGAAGCGCCGCGCCTGCTCCTCGAGCAGCACGAGGTCTTCCGTCATCCAGGCCGGACGCGGCAGATTGAGGGCATCCATCGGAATCACCTAGCGCGCCCACCATAGGGCCGGCAAGGTCTTCGGGCGAGAGCCGCCCCTGCGGCCCCACATTGGCGGGGATGAGCGGTAATCTTGCTTGTCAGCCGGCGCCGAGCGCCACCGCGACATTGTAGGTGATGAACGAGGCGGCGTAGGCCAGTACCAGCATGTAGGTGAAGGTGACCGCCATCCAGCGCCAACTGCCGGTCTCGCGCTTGATGACCGCCAGCGTGGAGGCACATTGCGGCGCGAAAATATACCAGACCAGCAGCGATAGCGCGGTCGCCAGGCTCCATTTGTTGGCCAGCATCTGGCCGATCTGATCGGCCGCCTCCTTGCCGCCCTCGATGGCGTAGACGGTGCCGAGCGCGGCCACCGCCACCTCGCGCGCCGCCATGCCCGGGATCAAGGCGACGCTTATCTGCCAGTTGAAGCCGACCGGCGCCAGCACCGGCTCGATCCAGCGTCCGATCATGGCCGCCAGGCTGAAATCGATGGCCGGCTCGGTCGCGCCCAGCGGCGGCCGCGGAAACGACGCCAGGAACCAGATCAGCACCATCATCGAAAAAATCGTGGTGCCGGCGCGCTTGAGGAACATCATGGCGCGCGTATAGACGCCGATGGCGATGCTGCGCAGGCGCGGCAGCTTGTAGTCGGGCAATTCGAGCATGAAAGGCGGCGTCGCATTTTCGCGCCAGAAGAAGTGATTGGCGATGAACGAGACGCCGAGCGCGCTGACGATGCCGGCGGCATAAAGGGCGAACATCACCAGCCCCTGCAATCCGATCCAGCCCCACACCGGCCGGTCCGGGATGAAGGCGGAAATGATCAGCGTGTAGACCGGGATGCGCGCCGAACAGGTCATCAGCGGCGCCACCAAAATGGTGGTCAGCCGGTCGCGCTTGTTGTCGATCACCCGCGTCGCCATGATGCCGGGGATAGCGCAGGCAAAGCTCGACAGCAGCGGGATAAAGGCGCGGCCATGCAGTCCGGCCCCGCCCATGATGCGGTCCATCAGGAACGCCGCGCGCGCCATATAGCCGAGATCCTCCAGAAGCAGGATGAACAGGAACAAGATCAGGATCTGCGGCAGGAAGACGAGCACATTGCCGACGCCGGAAATGACGCCGTTCTGGATGAAGCTCTGCAACAGGCCGGCCGGCAGCACATCGTGCACGCCGAGGCCGAGCAATTCGAAGCCGCCCGAGATCAGGTCCATCAGCGGCTTGGTCCAGGCGAACACCGCCTGGAACATCACGAACAGCACGCAGAGCAGGATCAAGAGGCCGGCGACCGGATGCAGCAGCACGGCATCGACGCGCCCGGTCAGCGTTTCGGGTCGCGCCGGCAAGCTAACCGCAGCGGCGATAACGCGATCGGCCTCGCGCTGGGCGGCGCGCAGGTCGGAGGTGGTCGGCGGCTTCCAGGTGCTGGCGGCGTTTGCGCCGGCGAAATTCGCGATCAACTCGTCCATGCGCCGCATCAAGTCCGCGGTGCCGCCGCGCCTAACCGCGATCGAAGTGACCACCGGCACGCCAAGTTCCTGCGCCAGCCGGTCGAGATCGATATCGATGCCGCGATGACGGGCGATGTCGATCATATTGAGTACAAGCACCATCGGGCAGCCGACCTGCTTCAGCTCGATCACCAAGCGCAGCGAGACGCGCAGATTGGTGGCGTCGGCGATGCAAAGCAGTAGATCGGGACGCGCCTCGCCGGCCAGACGGCCGAGCACAATATCGCGGGTGATTTCCTCGTCGGGACTGCGGCCGCGCAGCGAATAGGTTCCCGGCAGATCGGTCAGGTTGACGCGATTGCCCGCCGGCGTCTGGATGACGCCGGCTTTGCGCTCGACGGTGACGCCTGGATAATTGGCGACCTTCTGCCGGCTGCCGGTGATCGCATTGAACAGCGCGGTCTTGCCGCTATTCGGCGTGCCGACCAGGGCGAATTGCCACAAGTTTGTTTCGGCCGTCGCACTCATGGCGATCGATCCGATCAGGTTACCAGGATCGCCATGGCCTCGCGGCGGCGCAGCGCAATGGTGCAATCGTTGACCCGCACGGCGATGGGGTCGCGGCCGACCAATCCCTCATGCAGGATTTCGATACTGGCACCCTCGACGAATCCCAGTTCGAGCAGACGGCACTCAAGCTCGGCCGGTGCGACGCCGGACGGGGCGTCGGCCGCCGTGATGGAATCGATGCGGCCGCGGAAACCCCGGCGCGCCAAGCCCAATGGCACCGCCAGCCCGGCAATGAGCGTTTTATCGGTCTCGGTTACGGCTGCGTTTTGCATATGATTATCATTTACACATTCAACTGGGGCATTCCCTGATCTAAATCAAGTCGAATCGCTTTTAATTTCAGTAGCTTAGAATGATTATAAGGAAGCGGGCGGTTCCGGCCCTGTCGGCGGGAAAAGGCCGCCCAATCGCCCTTTCCGGCCGCGAAGGACCCAGGGCATCCACTGGGCAAACCCACTTCGCGCGCCCGCAATGACGTTAAATCGGTCGCCTAGGTGGCGGCGAAGCGGCCGGAATGGCGCGGGACCGGGCCGATCTTGACGTTCTGACGCGCGTTCGCAGAGGATGCCGCAAGGCTTACTGCCAGACTTGCCGCCGCGTGCAGGAGGATCGTTTTTCGTATGAGGTTCCTGCCTGTGGCCGCCCCGGAGAGCGAGAGCTTGCGCGGCAATTCAGCGCGATTGCGCAGCCTGGCGGAGACGCCGGCGTGCTGAACTTTTCGATATTCGATCACCTCGACAGCAATGGCGCAGCGCTGGGCAGCTTTCTCGAAGAGCGGTTGCGGCTGGTCGAACTGATCGAGGCTTGCGGCTTTCACGCCTATCACCTGGCCGAGCATCACTCGACGCCGCTCGGAATGGCATCGAGCCCCAACGTCTTTCTCGCCGCCGCGGCGCAGCGCACCAAGAAGATCAAGCTCGGTCCGCTGGTTTATGTGCTGCCGCTCTATCACCCGCTGCGGCTGTACGAAGAAATCTGCATGCTCGACCATCTCAGCCAGGGACGCCTCATGCTCGGGGTCGGGCGCGGCGGGGCGCTATTCGAGCATCAACGCTATGGCATCGAACTCAGCCAGGCGTCGGCGATGTATCACGAGGCCTTCGCGGTGCTGATGCGCGCCTTCGAATCCGACGTGCTCGATTTCGACGGCCAGTTCTACAAGTACAAGGATTATGTCGTTCAGGTAAAACCGGTGCAGCTTCCGCACCCGCCGCTCTGGTATGGCGCACCGAATGCCGAGGCGATCGCCTGGGCGGCGCCGCGCGGCGTCAACGTGGTCTCGCTCGGCCCGGCGTCAAGGGCGCGTTCGATCAGCGACCGCTACCGCAAGGACTGGAACGATCTCGGCCGCGCCGCCGCCGATCTGCCGGCGATCGGCATTACCCGGCACATCGTTGTCGCCGACACCGACGCGGCGGCGCAGGCCATCGCGCAGGCGGCCTATCCGCGCTGGCGCAATGCCATGGACTTTATCTGGCGGCGTTCCGGCGTCGAGTTCACGCTGAAAGAAATCTATCCGGACGATTTCGCCGCCTTGGCGCGGGTCGGCCACGGTATTGCCGGCGCACCCGGTACCGTGCGCGACTATATCGCGCGCCTGCGCGAAGAGACCGGCGTCAACACGGTGCTGTGTCAGATGGCATTCGGCGACATGAGTTTTGACGACACGGCCCGTTCGGTCCGGCTGTTCGGTAGCGAGGTGATTCCGGCGTTCGCCTAAAAAGCATCCTATCTGGATTGCGCGGGCGGACGATGTTACGACCGACCGCCATAACCGCCGGATTTTTCAGCACCGTGACTGCTTCGCGCATAGCGGCCGAGCCGCCGACCGATTCCACCGCCGCCTGGCTGCGCCTGGGCGTGGCCGTGCTGCTGAGCACCGTCGGCGGCGTCGGCATGTGGTCGGTGGTGGTGGCGCTGCCCGCTATCCAGGCCGAATTCGGCGTCGACCGCGCCGACGCGGCGCTGCCCTATACGCTGGCCATGATCGGCTTTGCCTGCGGCGGTGTGGCGATGGGCCGGCTGGCCGACCGCTTCGGCGTCGCCGTGCCGCTGGCGCTCGGAAGCGTCTTCCTCGGTCTCGGTTATCTCGCCGTCGGCTATTCCGGCAGCCTCTGGCAGGTGGCGCTCGCCCATGGCCTGCTGATCGGGGTCGGCTGCTCGGCCACATTCGGACCGCTGATGACCGAAATCTCGTATTGGTTCGTGCGCCGCCGCGGCATCGCCGTCGCGCTCGCCGCCTCCGGCAATTATCTCGCCGGCGTGGTGTGGCCGCCACTGGTGCAGCATTTCATCGCCGGCGCCGGCTGGCGCGCCACCCATACCGGCATCGGCCTGTTCCTGCTCGTCACCATGCTGCCACTCGTCTTCCTGCTGCGCCGGCGCGTCGAACACCATCACAGCGCGGCCGCCAATGCCGCGGTGGCGCGCCGGCAGGCCGAGACGCCGTTCTCGCCGATGACGTTGCAGGTCCTATTATGCATCGCCGGCGTCGCCTGTTGCGTAGCGATGTCGATGCCGCAAGTTCACATTGTGGCCTATTGCGGCGACCTCGGTTACGGCGTCGCGCGCGGCGCCGAGATGCTGTCGTTGATGCTCGGCTTCGGCATCGTCAGCCGCGTGGGTTCCGGCTTCATCGCCGACCGCATCGGCGGCGTGCGCACGCTGCTGCTTGGCTCGCTGCTGCAAGGTCTGGCGCTGCTGCTGTATCTGCTGTTCGACGGATTGTTTTCGCTCTACGTGATCTCGGCGCTGTTCGGCCTTTTCCAGGGCGGCATCGTGCCGAGCTATGCCATCATCATCCGCGAATATTTTTCGCCGAAGGAAGCCGGCACCCGCCTTGGGCTGGTGCTGATGGCGACCCTGCTCGGCATGGCGCTGGGCGGCTGGATGTCGGGCGCGATCTTCGACTTCGCCGGGTCCTACCAGGCGGCATTCCTCAATGGGCTGGGCTGGAACCTGGTGAACGTGTCGATCATGACCTGGCTGCTACTGCGCTCGCGCAGGCGGCCGGCCTTCGCGCAGGCATAGCGCGCTAGAACATTTCTTCCGGCAATTCCATGGTGCTCGCGGCGCCCGACTGTATGCGGGCGAGATGCGCCGCGGTTTCCGGCAGCATGCGCTCCATGAAAAACCGCGCGGTGGTGAGCTTGGCGTTCCAGCGCGGCGCCGAGCCGTTCGCCTTCGGCAGCTTCATGAGCGCCGCCTCGGCGATCCGGCACCACATATAACCGAGCGCCACCAGCCCAAACATGTGCATGTAATCGGTGGCCCCGGCGCCGGCATTGTCCGGCTTGGCCATGGCATTCTGCATGAACCACATCGAGGCCTGCTGCAGCTGGCCGAGCGCGGCGGATAGCGGCGTCACGTAGACCTTCATCGCCTCGTCGGCGCTCTTGTCCTTGATGTAGCCTGCGACCTCGTTGAAGAACGCCATCAGCGCGCGCCCGCCGTCCTTGCCGAGCTTGCGGCCGACCAGGTCGAGCGCCTGGATGCCGTTGGCGCCCTCGTAGATCATGGCGATGCGGGCGTCGCGCACGAACTGTTCCATGCCGTGCTCGGCGATATAGCCGTGGCCGCCGAACATCTGCTGCGCCATCACCGTGTTGGCAAAGCCGGTGTCGGTCAGCACGCCCTTCACCACCGGCGTGAGCAGGCCCATGGCATCGTCGGCGCTCTGGCGCTCCTTGCCGTCCTCGGAGCGGCGCGCGATGTCGCCTTTGAGCGCGGTCCACAGGATCAGCGCGCGCGCCGCCTCGTTGAAGGCGCGGATGGTCATCAGCGTGCGGCGCACGTCCGGATGCACGATGATCGGATCGGCCGGCTTGTCGGGATATTTGGCGCCGGTGAGCGCGCGGCCCTGCAGGCGGTCCTTGGCATAGGCCGCCGCGTTCTGATAGGCGACCTCGGATTGCGCCAGGCCCTGCACGCCGACGCCGAGTCTTGCCTCGTTCATCATGGTGAACATGGCATTGAGCCCGCGGTTCTCCTCGCCCACCAGCCAGCCGGCGGCGGCGTCGTAATTCATCACGCAGGTGGAATTGCCGTGGATGCCCATCTTCTCTTCGATCGAGCCGCAGGAAACGCCGTTGCGCGCGCCGAGCGAGCCGTCGGCATTGACCAGAATCTTCGGCACCACGAACAGCGAGATGCCCTTGGTGCCGGCGGGCGCGCCTTCGATGCGCGCCAGCACGAGATGGATGATGTTGTCGCTAAGGTCGTGCTCGCCGGCGGAGATGAAAATCTTGGTGCCGGTGATCTTGTAGCTGCCGTCGGCCTGCTTGACCGCCTTCGAGCGCAAAAGCCCGAGATCGGTGCCGCAATGCGGCTCGGTCAAGTTCATGGTGCCGGTCCATTCGCCCGTCACCATCTTCGGCAGATAGCGTGTCTTCAATTCGGGCGAGGCATGTTCGAGCAACGCGGCGATGGCGCCTTGGGTCAAGCCCGCATACATGGCGAAGGCCTGGTTGGCGGAGCAGAGAAACTCGTTGACCACCTCGGTCAGCGTCGCCGGCAGGCCCTGGCCGCCATATTCGGCCGGCGCCGAGATGCCGATCCAGCCGCCCGCGACCAGCTGCTTGAACGCGTCCTTGAAGCCGGTCGGTGTGGTTACGCTACCATCGGCGTTACGCGTGCAGCCTTCCGTATCGCCTATACGATTGAGCGGGGTGAGGGCTTCTTCGCTGAACTTGCCCGCCTCGCGCAGCACCGCCTCCACCACATCCGGCGAGGCGTCGGCAAAGCCGGGCAGATTGCCGTAACGGTCGAGGTGGAAGACGTCGTTGAGCAGGAACAACGCATCGTCCACGGGCGCTTTGTAGCTCGGCATTTTCTTCTCCCCGACATTCTGCCGCGGGCCGGTAGCACGCGAGCGCCGTTAACATCTCGTTAACTAATGCGCGGTTGCGACCGATATAAGACGCGACACAGGTTTCCCCAACCCGTAACTGCGGCGGCTTGCCGCCACAATGACGCGTCCCGCTTACAGGCGCGTTAAAAGCCGTGAACTACGTAATAACGCGAATTTCCCGGGAAAGTCCGGTACTTCGGCCAAACGTTAACGGCCTGTTTACCGCGAACGGCAAAAAGTCGGTGTGTGGACTGAGAACTGAGCGCGTATCCACCCGCCGTTAACGCGCACCGGTTCCACGAGAGCGAATAAGGCTCTTTTCGCCTCCACCTCGAATGTGGATGTGAGCATGAATTTTGGCTTCTCGTGGAGTGTGAAAGGAATACGGCCCGAAGCTCGCAAGACAGCGACGGAAGCGGCGCGCCGGTCCGGCATGTCGTTGGGCGACTGGCTCAACTCCATCATCCTCCATCAAGCCGCGGGCGGCGTGCAGCCGCCTCCGCTTGCTCACGGCAATAGCGCTGCCGGCGGCGACGAACTCGCAACCGTGCACCATCGGCTCGACGATCTCACGCGCCGCATCGAGAACTTCACCCGCACCGGGCCCGCTGCCTACGCCCCCAAGCGCAGCCGCGAGCAAGACGACCAGAGCGCCGAACTGATCGGCCGTCTTGACCGGCGGCTCGACCAATTCGTCAACACCACGCGCCCGATGGCGCCAACGGCGATGATGCCGCCGTCGAGATTACCGAACTTGTCGAACTTGCAGTTGCCGCCTGCATTCGATCGCGCGGTCTCTGAAATCGCCGCCCGCCAGCGCGCGCTTAACGGCGTGCCGGAACCGGCGCGGCAGAAGCCGCAAGACCCGATGGCGGCGCCGATAGCGGCGCCGAGATCCGCGCCCATAGCTGCACCAATGCCCGCACCTCTGGCTGCACCCATGCCTGCGCCTATGCCTGCGCCCATACCTGCGCCTATGGCTGCACCTATGCCTGCACCTGTGGCTGCACCCTTGCCGGCGCCACCGCCCTCGCCCGCTTTGGCGCCGGTGCCGACGCAGGACCTGTCGGGACTGGAGGATCAACTCCGCAAGATCACCACCCAGATCGAGACGCTACGGCGTCCAGGCGTCGAGGAAGCGATCAATGCATTGCGCGCCGAACTCGGCGAAATCGGCCGCGCACTCACCGACGCGATGCCGCGCCACGCCATCGACACCATCGAGCAACAAATCGCGGGGCTCTCGCAGCGCATCGCGGAAGGCCGCCAGGCCGGCGTCGATAGCGGCGCGCTTGCCGGCGTCGAGCATGGGCTCGCCGAAGTCCGCGATGCCCTGCACGGCCTGACGCCAGCGGAAAACCTGGTCGGGTTCAACGATGCGGTGGCCGCTCTCGCGCACAAGATCGATCTGATCGTCGCGCAGAGGGACCCGGCGACGCTTCAGCAACTCGACCACGCCATCACCACGCTGCGCGATATGGCGACCCATGTTGCTTCCAATGACGCCATAAAAGGGCTTGCGACGCAGGTGCAGGCGCTGACCGAGAAGGTCGAGCACATTTCAATGTCGAGCGGCGCCAGCGACGCGCTCAACAGTCTTGAACATCGCATCTCTGCGCTTTCCGATGCCCTGGCCGAACGTGCGCAGAGCGGCGCCACGGTGCCACCCATGCTGGAATCGTTGGTGCAATCGCTGTCCGACAAGATCGAGTTGATCCAGCAATCGCGCGGCGACAACGTCGCGGTCGGCCATCTCGAGGACCGCATCGTCACGCTGGTGCAGCGGCTGGACGCATCCGATTCCCGCCTCGGCCATCTGGAAGCGATCGAGCGCGGGCTGGCCGATCTCCTCGTCCATATCGAGGACATGCGCGCGAACAAGGAGGGCGGGGCCTTACGCGCAGAAAGCTCGGCCGGCGTCGTCGAGCTCAAGCATGACATCGCCCGCACCCAGGATGCGCTCGAAGCGGTGAACGGCACGCTCGGCCACGTCGTCGACCGGCTGATCATGATCGAAAAGGATATTCGCGGCGAAACGCGCCTGCGACCGGTAACGGACTCCGGCACTACCGAGATCAAGCAGCCGGCCGGCAAGGCCCCGGTCGCGATGGTCAGCAATACGCCGCCGCAAGCCGCGGCTCGGCCGCCGGAGCCGGCGCCTGTTGCAAAGGCCGCCGCGATTCCACAAGCCGCGCCGCCCGCCCCGCCACCCAAGCGCATTCCGCCAACCGGACGCCTGCCGATCAATCCCGATCTGCCGCCCGATCAGCCGCTGGAGCCGGGATCCGGGCAGCCGCCATTGCGCTCCAATCCCGCCGCGCGCATCGCGGCCTCGGAATTGGCCCTCGGCGGCGCCCGGCCGGCCGAGGTCCCCGGCGGAAAATCCGGTTTCATCGCGGCCGCCCGCCGCGCCGCCCAGGCGGCGGAGCAGATGCCCAGCGAGCGCACGCCGCGCGTCGAGTCAATCGAGCCGGACGAGACCGGAACCACATCGCTGCGCAGCAAGATGATGAAGCGATTCAAATCGCTGCTGATCGCCGCGAGCATCGTCGCCGTGGTCGTCGGGTCGATCCAGATTGCCGGCAATGTCCTCGGCTTGGGCAATTCCAAAACTTCCAACGCCAAGATCGCGAATGGCCCCGACGCGGGCGTCAGCAACAGCGCCGCGATGGCGCCAGCCGAAAGGCCGAACGCCCCCACCAATCTGGCCGCCAACCTGCTCGAGCCGCCGAAGCTGCCCGGACCCGCGCCGATTGCACCGCCGATCGGCGGCAGCATCTTCGCCATCACGACGCCGCTCGATTTGAGCCCGGCCGCGCCAAGCTTGCCGTCGTTGCTGAACCCGCCGGTCTTGAACGTGCCGGTGGCGCAATCCAACCCCGACATCACGGGGTCGATCTCGCGCCCGGCCGGCAGCGCCCGGCCGGCCCGACCGCCGGCGCCGCCTCAAGCGCAAAATCCCGATCGGCTGCCGATTACCATCGGCGGGGCCCGTCTGCGCAGTGCCGCCATCGCCGGCGATGCCGCCGCCGCCTACGAAGTGGCCGTGCGTTTCGCGGAAGGCCGCGGCGTGCCGGCCAATCCGGAAGAAGCCGCGCACTGGTACGAGCGCGCCGCCAGCAAAGGCCTGGCGCCCGCGCAATTCCGCTATGCCAGCCTACTAGAAAAGGGCCAGGGCGTGAAAAAGGACCTGGTCCACGCCCGCCGGCTCTATCTTGCCGCCGCGGCCGAGGGCAACGGCAAGGCGATGCATAATCTCGCCGTGCTCTATGCCGAAGGCATCGAGGGCAAGCCGGACTATGCCGCCGCGGCGCAATGGTTCCGCAAGGCCGCGCAGCGAGGCATTGCCGACAGCCAGTACAATCTCGGCGTCCTATGCGCACGCGGCCTAGGCACCGCCAAGAGCTTTGACGAGTCCTACAAGTGGTTCGCGCTCGCAGCCGCCCAAGGCGACAACGAGGCCGCCAAGAAGCGTGACGAAGTCTCCAGCCAATTGGACACCGGGGCGCTCGCCGCCGCCCAACAGGCGGTCGACACCTTCACGCCCGAGCGGCAGCCGGCGGTCGCCACCGTCGTTCCGGAACCGCCCGGCGGCTGGGATCATGCCGGCGGGGCCTCAACACCGCTTGTAAAGCCCCGGCTTCCCGGACCTTTATCGCTTGGCGCGTTCACGGTGGGAAAACGGTGAACAACCGCGGCGTTTCGGCCAAAGGCCAGGGTCGCCTGCAAATTCATCGTTAAGATCGATCCAAGTCGCAGGCCGCATATTTTTGGGCCAGTATCGCTGACGACGCCGCGCGCAATGGTGTTAACTGCAAGGTGAGCTGCCGGGCAGCGCGGACCGGGCCCTGCAGCCTGAGCCTCGAACGCCGGACGACGTCGCTTGCAAATCTACCTGCCAATCGCCGACCTGCCCGTGAACATCTTCCTCGTGCTGGGGATGGGTCTTGCGGTCGGCTTCATCTCCGGCATGTTCGGCATCGGCGGCGGCTTCCTGATGACCCCGCTGCTGATCTTTATCGGCATCTCGCCCGCCGTCGCGGTGGCGAGCGTGGCCAGCCATATCGCGGCTTCCTCATTCACCGGCGCGATCACCTATTGGCGCAAGCGCGCACTCGACATCCCACTCGCCATGATGCTGCTCAGCGCCGGTATCCTTGGCACCGCCGCCGGCGTCTGGCTGTTCACGGCCCTGCGCGAGCTCGACCAGCTCGATCTGATGATCGGGCTGTCCTACGTCACGCTGCTCACGATTGTCGGCGCCGTCATGATCTACGAGAGCATGCGCGCGGTGGTGCGTGCGCGCCATGGCGGACCGGCGACGCTGCGCCGGCCGGGTAGCCACACCTGGGCGCACGGCTTGCCGTTCAAGCTGCGGTTCAAGCGTTCGAAAATCTACGTGTCGGCGATACCGGTCTGGGCCATCGGATTCATCATCGGGTTCGTCGGGGCGATCATGGGCATCGGCGGCGGCTTCCTGCTGGTGCCGATGCTGATCTATTTCCTGCGGGTGCCGACCGCGACCGTAATCGGCACCTCCATGGTGCTCACGCTCGTCACCATGGCCTCGGCGACGGTGATGCACGCGGCCACCAACCATCTGGTCGACGCCGTGCTGGCGTTGATCCTGATGGTCGGCGGCGTGATCGGCGCGCAATTCGGCGCGCGCACCGGCCAGAACATGCGCGGCGAGCGTTTGCGCCTGCTGCTCGGCCTCTTGGTATTCGCAGTCGGATTGCGCTTCGCCTACCAACTGGTGGTGCAGCCGGACGATCTGTTCTCTCTGCGTCATGTCGGGAACGAATGATGCGCCGGCTCGCCCTCACCCTCGCGATCGTGCTGACGGCCTGCGGCGCAAGGCAAGCCGCCGCCGAACGGCTGGTGGTGTCGCTGTCGAATCATCGGGTCGCGGTCACCTCAAGTTTCACCGGTGAGGATCTGGTGCTGTTCGGCACCATCGAGCCGGATACGGCCAAGGCCGCGTTGCGACCGGCCTACGATCTTGTGGTCACAGTGACCGGACCAAGTCAGACACTGCGCACGCGGCGCAAGGAGCGCGTGCTTGGCATCTGGGTCAATGTCGACTCGCGCGAATTCGTGCGCGTGCCGTCCTATCTCGCCGTGCTGAGCAACCGCCCGGTGGCCGAGATCGCCCACCCGGATATCCTGCGGCGATTGCAGGTCGGATTGGACAACTTTCTGCTGCCGCAACATATCGGCCCCGACATCGCCGACACCGTGCGCGACGATCCGTTCCGTGCCGCGTTTGTGCAGCTGGAAACCCAGTATGGCCTTTACCGGGAATCCGGCATCGCGGTGACCTTCCTCACCCCGACCGTGTTCCGCGCGGCGATTCCGCTACCGGCCAATGTGCCGACCGGCAACTATGCGATCGACGTTAAGCTGTTCGCTGGCGGCGCGTTGGCCGCGCGCACCAATTCGGCGCTGGAAGTGATCAAGGCGGGCTTCGAGCAATATGTCGCCGATGCCGCGCGCGACCACGGTCTGATCTATGGATTGTTGACCGCGCTGATGGCGCTGATCATCGGCTGGTTCGGCAGCGTGGTGTTCAGGAGGGATTAGGCAGATTCCGCTCATTCCCGCGTTCGCACGGGCGAGCGAAAAGAAGTTCTAATCCGCCAAACACCGCTTGGCCGCAAACGCATAAAGCCTGCCCTCGCCCAGCATATGCGCGGTGAAGGCCAGCGTGCCGAACAGATCGGCGAAGGCCGCGTCGCGCACATTGAGCCCGCCGGTGAAGGCGCCGAAAGCCGGCATCACCATGCGCTTGCTGTCGGTGGCAAAGCAGCGCCGGCTGACCGTGCGGCCCCGTTGCGCGATGCGGGCGACCGGGTGCAGATGGCCGCAAATCTCGTTAGCCGCGCCGCTCGGCAGATGGCGGAAGGTCAAGGCATCGATTGTGAGCGTGGCGTGGAACGCGCCGCCGATGCCCGCGGCGGGCTCCGGATCGTGATTGCCGGTAATCCAGATCCATTCGCGCCCGCGCTGCAGGCCGCGCAAGTTCTCGCGGTCGCCATCGGCAAGCCGCGCCGGACCGCCGCCGTCGTGGAAGCTGTCGCCGAGTGCCAGCACACAGCGCGGCGCATAATGCGCGATCAGGCGGGCGAGGCGGGCCAGCGTCGCGGCGGTGTCATAGGGCGGCAGCAGCACGCCGCGGGCGGCAAAGCTCGAGCCTTTTTCCAGATGCAGATCGGAGACAGCGAGCAGGCCGTGCTCGGGCCAATAGAGCGCGCCGGAGGGATCGGCGATTAGGGGAACGGCGGAAATTGAGATGGCGCAATTCTTTTCTTTACCTCCCCCTGCAAGGGGGAGGTCGGACAGCGAAGCTGTCCGGGTGGGGGTCGCTACCAAGATGACCCCATCCCGGATTGCCTTCGGCAATCCGACCCTCCCCTTTCAGGGGAGGGATAAGTAAAGAAATTCACTTCATCGCCTCCTTGACCAATTCATCGGCCGCTTCCGCCAGCAGCGCGTCGGCCGCCTCGCCATAGACCGTCTCGCGCCCGATTTCGAGCATCACCGGAACCGCCAGCGGCGAGACATGGTCGAGTGTCTTATGGACGATTCGGCCCTGAATGCGCGAGAGCATATCGCCCAGGCGCTTGATGTCGAGCAGCCCGCTGGCGGCGTCGGCACGCGCCGCCCGCAGCAGAATGTGATCGGGCTGATGTTTGCGCAACACGTCGTAGACGAGGTCGGTGGATATCGTGAGCTGGCGGCGCGATTTCTCCTCGCCGGGAAAACGCCGCTCGATCAGCCCGGCGATGATCGCGCAACTGCGGAATGTGCGTTTCATGAGCGCGGATTCGGCCAGCCAGGCTTCCAGATCGTCGCCCAGCATGTCCTGGTCGAACAGCGCGCCGAGCGAAAGGTCGCCACGCCCGATGTGCAAACCAAGATCGCTCAGGCCCCAGACCGCCAGCGCATATTCGTTGGCGACAAAGCCGAGCGGCTTTAGCCCTGCGCGCTCAAGCCGGCGCGTCAGCAGCATGCCGAGCGTCTGATGCGCGAGGCGGCCCTCGAACGGATAGCACACCAGATAATGCTTGGCCGCGCGCGGGAATGTCTCGACCAAGAGATCGCCGGCCTTCGGCAGCAGCGAACGCCACGCTTGAATTTCCAGCCATTCGCGCACTTGCGCCGGCAGCGCACGCCAGGCTTGCGGCTCCGCCAGCAGCGCGCGCACACGCGCGGCCAGATAGGTCGAGAGCGGAAATTTGCCGCCTTCATAGGCCGGCACTTTCGGGTCGGTGGCGCTCGAACGCGAGACATAGACTTCGTCCTCGACCAGCGCTTCGTATTTGAGAATCTCGCCGGCGAACACGAAAGTGTCGCCTTGGCTCAGCGTCTCGATGAAATATTCCTCGACCTGGCCGAGCAGCCGTCCGCCGCGCGGAATGAAGGCGCCGCGGCTGCGTGAGCGCACCAGGCGGACTTTCAGCATGTCGGCCTCGACGATGGTGCCGACATTCATGCGGTAGCGCTGCGCCACGCGCGGATGGGTGATGCGCCAGCGGCCGTCCTTGTTTTGACGGATTTTGGCAAAGCGCTCATAGGCTTTCAGCGCATAGCCGCCGGTGGCAACAAAATCGACCGCGGCGTCGAAATCGGAACGCGCCAGCGCCGCATAGGGCGCGGCCGAGCGCACTTCGGCGTAAAGCTCGTCGGACAGAAACGGCGAGCCGACCGCGCGGCCGAGAATGTGCTGCGCCAGCACGTCCAATGCGCCGGTGCGCAAGGGCGGCGTGTCCTGGGCATTTTCGGCCACCGCGTCGATGGCGGCGCGGCATTCCAGCACCTCGAAGCGGTTGGCCGGCACCAGCACCGCTTCCGATGGCTCGTCGAGCCGGTGATTCGATCGCCCGATTCTTTGCAACAGCCGCGAGGCGCCTTTCGGCGCGCCGATATTGACGACCAGATCGACGTCGCCCCAGTCGACGCCGAGGTCGAGCGAGGAGGTACAGACCACCGCGCGCAATTTGCCGGCGCTCATGGCGTCTTCGACCTTGCGGCGCTGGCCGACATCGAGCGAGCCGTGATGCAGCGCGATCGCCAGATTGTCGTCGTTCACGCGCCACAGTTCCTGGAACAGGAATTCGGCCTGGCTGCGGGTGTTGACGAACACCAGCGTAGTGTTGTGGTGCTTGATCAGATCGTAGATTTCGCCGAGCGCGTGGCGGGCCGAATGGCCGGCCCAGGGCA
>JBBRAL010000078.1:0-20553 GCA_038206805.1 Hyphomicrobiales bacterium
CGGGGGATTAGATTTTTCTGTCATTCCGGGTCCGGCCCTTCGGGCCGTTCCGGAATGACGAAAGCTAGTAGCGCCGGAACAACGCCACCAACTTGCCTTGGATGCGCACGCGGTTGGGCGGCAAAATGCGCACTTCGTAGGCGGTGTTGGCGGGCTCCAGCGCAATCGAGGCGCCGCGGCGGCGGAAGCGTTTCAGGGTGGCTTCCTCGTCGTCGATCAGCGCCACCACGATGTCGCCGGTCTCGGCCGCTTCGGAGCGGCGGATCAATGCCAGATCGCCGTCGAGAATGCCGGCCTCGATCATGGAATCGCCGCGCACTTCGAGGGCGAAGTGCTCGCCCGCCGACAACAGGTCGGCCGGCATGTTGATGACATGGCTGCGGGTCTGGATCGCCTCGATCGGCGTGCCGGCGGCGATGCGGCCCATCACCGGCACGGCGATAGAGCGGGTGTTGTCTTCATCCTCGGAATTGGTGGAAGCGGCTCGCACCCGCCCGAGGTCACCCTCGATCACGCTCGGCCTGAAGCCGCGCGAGCGGCCGCCGCTGATGCCGTGGGCGACCGAGTCGGGCAGCTTGATGACTTCGATGGCGCGCGCCCGGTTGGGCAGACGGCGGATGAAGCCGCGCTCCTCCAGGGCGGTAATGAGCCGGTGGATGCCCGATTTCGAGCGCAGATCGAGGGCATCCTTCATCTCGTCAAAGGAGGGCGGAACTCCCGATTCGGTCAGCCGCTCATGAATGAAGCGCAGGAGCTCGAATTGCTTGCGGGTCAGCATCTGTGTCTCCCGGTCCCTCTTAAATCAGGCAGGAATTGTCGGCCTGACAGCTCTTGGCCGGGCCTGAATGGGCAACCGGCCGCAAACAAATCATGAACGAACACTATCTGTTCTATATGTGTTCCGCAACCATTTAATTTGAAGTGAACAAATCGAAAGGCCGCTAAAGGTCGAGCTTAAGGATGACACAGGGTGAACCGGCGGCGGCTGCCGGCGCATAAGGTTCCCGAATCACCAGGCAGGCGGCCTTGGCCAGCGGCGCCATCAGGGAACTGTCCTGCGAGGGCAGCGGGGTTGCCACGATGCCGTCCGGGCCGAGTTCAAGCGTCGCCCGCAGGTAGTCGGCGCGCTCGTCATTGGCGGGCAGATCGCGTCCGAGCCGGGCCGTTTCGGCGAGGTGGGCAAGATCGGCGCGGCCGGCCAGCCGCCGGATCAACGGCACCAGGAAAAGGAAGGCGCAGACATAGGACGACACCGGGTTGCCCGGCACGCCCAGCACCTGCATGCCGCCCAGCCGGCCATGCATCATTGGCCGGCCGGGGCGCAGCGCCACCCGCCAGAACGACAGATCGAGGCCTTCGCTGGCCAGCGCCCGTTGCACCAAGTCGTGTTCGCCAACCGAGGCGCCGCCGCTGGTCAATAGGATATCGGCGCCCCAGGCGCGTGCGCGCTGGACCGCGGCGGCGATATCCTCGATGCGGTCGCGCGCGATGCCAAAATCTCTCACTTCGGCGCCCTCGTTGCGCGCCATGGCGATGAGGGCGAAACCGTTGGAATAGACGATCTCGCCCGGACCGGGCACAGCGCCAGGCGCCACCAGTTCATCGCCGGTGCCGAGCACGGCCACTTTGGGCCGCCGATGCACGCTCACCGCCGGATGATTCATGGCGGCCGCCAGCATCAGGTCGCGGTCGCTGAGGCGGCGGCCTTGCCGAAGCAGGACCTGGTCCTTGGCAAAGTCGATGCCTTGGCCACGCACGTTGCGGCCCTTGGCGGTGGCTTTAAGGATGCTGACCGTGTCGCCGGCGCGCGCGGTGAGTTCCTGGATCACAACGGTGTCGGCGCCAGCCGGCATGACGCCGCCGGTGAAGATGCGCGCGGCTTGGCTGGCGCCCACTTCGCCGTCGAACGGATGGCCGGCGGCAACTTCGCCGATCAGATTGAGCGTGACCGGCGCCTGCGTCACGTCGGCTGCGCGCACGGCATAACCGTCCATAGCGGAGACCGCGGCCGGCGGCTGGGTGCGCAGCGCCTTAACGTCCTGCGTGAGCACGCGTCCGAGCGCCTCGTTGAGCGCAACCATTTCCGCCGGCAAGGCGCGCGCCTCGGCCAGTACCCGGCGCAACGCTTCATCGACCGGCATCAACGGTTCGCGCGGGATCATGCGCTCTCCGCGCGATAGTCGCCGGACTTGCCGCCGTGCTTTTCAAGCAGGCGAATGCCGTCGATCCGCATGCCTTTCTCGATCGCCTTAGCCATGTCGTAGATCGTCAGGCAGGCAATCGAGACCGCCATGAGGGCCTCCATCTCGACGCCGGTCTGCCCGTTCACCTTCACGGTCGCCGTGACCAGGAAGCCGGGCAGCGCATGCTCCGGATTGATATCGATCTCCACCTTGGTGATGGGCAGCGGATGGCAAAGCGGGATCAGCCCGTGGGTGCGCTTGGCGCCCATGATTCCGGCAAGCCGCGCCGCGCCCAGCACGTCGCCCTTCATGGCGTTGCCGGCGATTACCAGGTCGAGCGTTTCCTTGCGCATGATCACGCGGCCTTCCGCGATCGCCAGCCGCTCGGTGGCGTTCTTGCCGGAGACATCGACCATATGCGCTTGCCCACGCGCATCGATATGAGTGAGTTCGGCATTGGCAAGCAGCGGTGCGCGCTTGGCTTTTTTCTTAACGCGCCGCACGGAGGTTTTTTTAGCGCGCGCCATGGTTCACTCCGCCGCGGCGCGGCGTGGCGCGGGCGCCAGCAGCGCGCGGGTCGCCGCGGTGACGTCGGCTTGCCGCATCAGGCTTTCGCCGACCAGAAAAGTCGATATTCCAATCCGCTTCAGGCGGGCAAGATCGTCTGGCGCGTTCAGGCCGCTTTCGGCGACAACGATGTGTTCGCGCGATATTTTCGGCGCCAGCCGCTCGCTCACCGCAAGCGAAGTCTCGAAACTGCGCAGGTCGCGATTGTTGATGCCGATGAGACGCGAGTTGAAATTGAGCGCGCGCGCAAGCTCGTCCTCATTGTGCACTTCGAGCAATACGTCCATATCGTAGTTAAAAGCCGCGTCCTCGATTTCCTTCACCGCCACATCGTCGACCGCCGCCAATATGATGAGAATGCAATCGGCGCCGAGCGCGCGCGATTCCGCCACCTGATAGGGCTCGTAGATGAAATCCTTGCGCAGGATGGGCAGCGCTACGGCATCGCGTGCGGCGCTGAGAAATTCCGGCTGGCCCTGGAATGAAGGCGCATCGGTGAGCACCGACAGGCAGGTGGCGCCGCCCGCCTCATAGGCCTTGGCAAGCATCGGCGGGTCGAAATCGGCGCGGATCAACCCCTTCGACGGGCTGGCCTTCTTGATCTCGGCGATCAGCGCATAATTGCCGCGCGTGATCGCCCGCTCGATCGCGGCGACGAAGCCGCGCGGCGGCGATGCCGCTTTTGCCGCGGCCTCCACCGTGGCCAGCGGGCGCGCGCGCTTGGCGGCGGCAATCTCTTCGCGCTTGTAGGCTGCGATCTCTGCCAGAATGTCCGACATCACAATTCCCTGCACATAACCTTATCCGACCTTCCTTCACCCGCCGAAGCGGGCTTCGCACGCGGGTCCGGCCTTTGGCCGGCCCGAGCACAGGCTCCGGCGGGAAATCGGTGCCCACTTTTCGGGATCATGCGCTAGGCCTCCACGGCGTTCGACACCGCGATCAGCCGGTCGAGACTGCCCTCGGCCTCGCCGCTGTCGATCGATTTGGCGGCAAGCGCGGCGCCGGCTTTTAAATCCTTCGCCTTGCCCGCCACGATAAGGGCTGCCGCCGCGTTGAGCATGGCGACATCGCGGAACGGACCGGCTTTACCTTTAAGCACATCGAGCAGCGCCTTGGCGTTCTGCTCGGCATCGCCGCCGCGCAAGGCCTCGGGCTTCGCGCGCGGCAGACCGGCGTCCTCGGGCGTGATTTCAAAGGTACGCACTTTGCCGTTCTCGAGCGCGGCCACGCTGGTCGCCCCGGCGGTGGTGATCTCATCGAGGCCGTCGGAGCCATGCACGACCCAGACGCATTCGGAACCGAGATTGGCCAGCACCTGCGCCATCGGTTCGATCCAGGCCTTGGAGAAGGTACCGATCATTTGCCGCTTGACGCTCGCCGGGTTCGACAGCGGCCCCAGCAGATTGAAAATGGTGCGGGTGCCGAGTTCGACCCGGGTGGGGCCGACATTCTTCATCGCCGGATGATGCGCGGGCGCGAACATGAAGCCGATGCCGGCGTCGCGGATGCAAAGCCCGACCCGCTCTGGGGTCAGTTCGATCTTGACACCGAGCGCGCCCAGCACGTCGGCGGCGCCCGATTTCGATGACAGTGCGCGATTGCCGTGCTTGGCGACCGGCACGCCGGCGCCCGCCACGATGAAGGCCGCGCAGGTCGAGATGTTGAACGAGCCGGAGGCGTCGCCGCCGGTGCCGACCACGTCGATGGCGCCGGGCGGCGCTTTCACGCCCAGCATCTTGGCGCGCCTGGTGGTGACCGCGCCGGTGATCTCGTCGACGGTTTCCCCGCGCACGCGCAGCGCCATCAGCAACCCGCCCATCTGCGAAGGCGTCGCCTCGCCCGACATCATGCGGTCGAAGGCGGAGGCCGCTTCCGCGCGCGTGAGCGAGGCGCCGGTCGCGACCTTGGCGATGAGCGCTTTGAAATCGTCGGCCACGGCTTTGACCTCAACTCGCCAGATGTTCGGAAAATTTTTGCGCGGGGCCAGGCGAGCGCGCCGCTGCGGCGCTCGAGCGCCGGCCGTGGTTCACGTTCCAGGCGGCGGCCAGATCGAGGAAATTCTTCAGCAGCAGATGGCCGTACTCGGAGGCGATGCTTTCTGGATGGAATTGCACGCCGTGCACCGGCAGGCTCAAATGCGCCAAACCCATCACCAGGCCGTCGCCGGTTTCGGCACTGGCGGCGAGGTCGCGTGGCATGCTGGCGCGCTCGACCACCAGCGAATGATAGCGCGTCGCCTTGAACGGCCCGTTGATGCCGCGGAATACACCCGTATTCGTGTGCCGGATCTCGGATAATTTGCCGTGCATCGGGACGCTTGCGCGCACGACTTTGCCGCCGAAGGCCTGGCCGATCGCCTGATGACCGAGACAGACACCGAGGATTGGAATGCTGCTCGCGGCCTTGCCGATGAGGTCGAGACAGATGCCCGCCTCGTTCGGCGTGCAGGGGCCGGGCGAGAGCACGATGGCCTCGGGCTGCAACGCCATCACCTGGGCAGAAGAAATCTTGTCGTTACGATGCACAACGACGTCCGCCCCCAGCCCGCCCAGATAATGGACCAGGTTGAAGGTGAAGCTGTCGTAATTGTCGATCAGAACGATCATGTTTGCTTGCCCCCTCAAGGTCTTAAAGTCAGGCCGGAGGGGGGTCAAGCAGGCCTTATTTCTGCTCGATGGGGGGCAGCGGGACCATTTCACGCATCCGCCGCTCGATTTCGTCGTTCGAGACCGGCGTCGCCGTGTTGCGGCTGTTGGCGCCGGCATCCTCGCCGATGTGGACGAGCTTGGGCACCAGCAGCACCAGCATCAGCAACATCCACTGCGCCAGCAGGAACGGCAGTAGCGCCCGCACGAAGGCGCGGAACGGGGCCGGATTCGGGGTGGCGCCGCGCACCATCATCAGGGCATAGCCGAACGGCGGCAGCAGGAAACTGGACTGCAGGGTGAGCAGCACCAGCACCGCTACCCAGCGCGCGTCGGCAACGCGGATGAGCAGCGGCGGGATCACGATCGGCACGATGACGAAAATGATCTCGAATGCGTCAAGCACGAAGGCGCACAGGCCGATGACGCCGAGGACGACCGCCGTCGCCAGGATGTCGCTGCCCGGAATGCCAGCCACCAGATTGCTGACCAGTTTGTCGGTGCCGAGCAGGCGCAGCACCAGCGTGAATGTGGTGGCTGCGATCAGCAGCGAGAACAGCGCGCCGGTGATTGCAATGGCGTCGCGCAGGACTTCGCGCAAAACGGCGACGCGTAGACTTCCGCTGACCAGGCCCGCGCTCAGCAATACGAAGGCGCCCACTGCCGCTGCTTCCACAGCGAAGAAATATCCGGTGGCAACGCCGCCCAGCAGCACCAGCAGCGAGATCAGCGCAACGGCGGCCAGGATCACTTGCTGCCGGCTCACGTTTTCGCGCGTGTCGGCCGGCAACGCCTGGCCGCGGCCGGCGTGCCAGGCCAGCGCCAGACAGAGCAGGAGAAAGATACCGGCCGGCGCCAAGGCGGCGTGAAATATGTCCTGCGTATTGATCACGCGGTCCATTCGTCCCGTGGCGGTCACCGCATAGGTGTGGGCCGACAGCATCGCGTCGCTGAGCAGGATGAGCACGAGCGACGGCGGCACCAGAACACCAAGCGTGCTGGCGACGGCGATAATGGCGTCGCGCGTCGGCGCGCTCACCCCCTCGGCATTAAGCCGCGGCGCCACCACACGCGAGAGGCCGAGCACGCTGGCGCCGACCGAACCGTTCATCGGACCGAGCAGCGCGCCCAGCATCATGCCGGAGACCAGCGGCGCCGACGCCCCCTTCGGCAACATGGCATTGCTGGTGCGATACAGCGCATCGGCCACCGGCAAGCGGCCGAGCAGCAGGCCCATGGTGACATAAAGCGGCAATGCCTGCAGCAGATCGTTGTCGAACAGATTGATCAGTCTGCCGGGCAGGGCCCACAGCAGCGAGGAGGGAATCGTATCGGTGATGAGACCCAACACCGCGCCGATGCTGGCGACGGCGATCAGGACGAAGGCGGCGGGCAGGCCGGTGGAAACGATGCCGACGCCGACCAGGATCAAAAGTGCAAAGCCGCTCCATTCCATCAAACATCATCCGATGGCAATGGACGGAAAACATCGATGGCGGCCTGCGCGATGATCAGGATGGCCATGACCCACAGCGCCGCCTTGATGAGGTAATAGCCCGGATTATTTGTGTCGGGAAAAGCCTCAAACCCGAGCACCGACGACACGATAAATGTCTTGCTGGCGAACAGCACGAACAACGCCCACGGCAGAATAGCGAGCCCGCCGCCGAATTGCTTGAGCCGGTGGCGGGTGCGCGCGGAATAGCGTTGCGCCAGCGTATCGGCGGCGAGATGAGTGCCGGCGCGGGTCGCTGCCGCGATGCTGACCGCCACATAGAATGCGAAAATCACCTGGCCGAGATCGTTGGCCTCGCGCGAATAAAGGCGCACGATATCGCGCAGCGGCCATTGCAGGAACAGCAGCACGATCAGCGGCAGCGCCAGCCACTGCGCGGCGGCGATGAGAAAGCCGATCAGCCGGTCGAGACGATGCAAGAGGGTCATGACGGGTAATCTACCATCATAATTTCCCCTCGCTAGGTCACTGCCCGCGCTTGGCGGCGCTGGCAAATCTACGCGCTTCTTCCGCCGCTCGGAACAGCGCCTTGGCCTTGTTGATGCATTCCTGCAGCTCGAAGGAAGGATCGCTGTCGGCGACGATGCCGGCGCCGGCCTGCACATACATGGTGCCGTCCTTGATAAGTGCGGTACGCAGCACGATGCAGGTATCCATCTCGCCGGCGGCGGAAAAATAACCGACGCAGCCGGCATACAGCCCGCGCTTTTCCTTTTCCAATTCGTCGATGATCTGCATGGCGCGCACTTTCGGCGCACCCGACACGGTGCCGGCGGGAAATCCGGCGACCAGCGCATCGAGCGCGTCGCAGTCGGGACGAAGCTTGCCCTCAACGTTGGAGACGATGTGCATGACGTGGCTGTAGCGCTCGACGAAGAACTGGTCGGTGACGGCGACACTGCCGATACGGGCGACGCGGCCGACATCGTTGCGGCCGAGGTCGAGCAGCATCAGATGCTCGGCCCGCTCCTTCGGATCGGCCAGCAGTTCCTCCTCCAGCGCCTTGTCCTCGTGCGGCGTTGCGCCGCGCGGGCGCGTGCCGGCAATCGGACGGATGGTCACGACATCGCCGGCGACCTTGACGAGAATCTCGGGGCTGGAGCCGGCAATGGCGAAGCTGCCGAAGTCGAGGAAGTAGAGATAGGGCGATGGATTGGTGCGCCGTAGCGCGCGATAGAGCGAGAACGGCGCCAGCGTGAACGGCGCCTCGAAGCGCTGCGCCAGCACGATCTGGAAGGCATCGCCGGCGGCGATGTAGTCCTTGGCCTTGAGCACCATGGTCTTGTATTCGTCCGCGCTGGTATTCGACTGCGGCGGTACATCGAGCGGGCCGGCATCGAATTCGGCGAGCGATTTGTCGAGCGGACGGTCGAGGCTCTCGACCACGGCGGACAGCCGCTCGACCGCGCGCGCCAGCGCAGCTTTTGCATCGACGCCGTTTTCCGGACGCACTGGCGTCACCACGGTGATTGAATCCTTCACCGCGTCGAACACCACGATCAAAGTGGGCCGCACCAGCACGGCGTCCGGAATTCCGATCGGATCCGGATTGGGCGGGGCCAGCGCCTCCATCTGGCGCACCATGTCGTAACCGAGATAGCCAAACACACCGGCCGCCATCGGCGGCAGATTTTCCGGCAGGGCGATGCGGCTTTCAGCGATCAGGCTGCGCAATGCCGCAAGCGGGGGCTCCGGGCAGGGCGCGAAGGCATCCGGCTTGGCGCGCGCATTCCGATTGACTTCCGCGCGTGCGCCATTGGCGCGCCAGACCAGGTCCGGATTGAGCCCGATGATCGAATAGCGACCGCGCACCGCGCCGCCTTCAACTGACTCAAGCAGGAAGCTCATCGGATTGCCGCCGCCGAGTTTGATAAACGCGGAAACGGGCGTCTCCAGGTCGGCTACCAGCGTGCACCACACCACCTGCGCTTGGCCGCGGCCATAACGGTCCGCGAATGCGCTTTCCGACGGCTCAATCTGCATGGGATCAGCGCATGATCCTGAAAAGCACGTCCGCGAACCCGATCGGGGAAGGGAACAAGTTTTCGGACAAGGTCATGCGCCTGACTCTATTGGAATTGGTCGCCGCCGCCGGTATTGCCGGTGCCGCCGCCGATGACCTGGTTGAATGCCGCCTGGTTGATGGTGACGCCTAAACTGTCTTCGAGCCGTGCGATATATTCGCCGACGATGTCGTCGGCGTAGGAACTTTGCAGTGAAGTGGAGAGCTGCTTGGCCTCCGGCGAGGCCATGTCGAGCTTGGGATCGATCACGTCAGTCACCCGGTAGACGAAACGCTGGGTTTGCGTTTCGCCTTCTGCGCTGCCGGGCAAGCCCTTCGCCGTTTTGAAAACGGCATCGACCACCTTGGCGGGCACGAATCCGGCCGCCTTGCGGCGTTGCAGGTCGGCGGCGGTTGCGACGGCAAGGCCGGATTCGCTCGCAACCTGCGCCAGCGCCGTTCCGGCCTTGAGTTTGCCGACCATCTCGTCGGTCTTGGCCTGCAGACGCTTGGAAATTTCGTCGTCGCGCCAGCGCGTGGCGACCTGATCCTTGACCTCGTCGAGGCTACGCTCGCGCGAAGGCGTGATGCCCGCGACATCGTACCAGAGAAAGCCGCCGCCCGGCACTTGCAGCGCGTCGCTGTCGACGCCGATATCGCTGGCGAAGGCGGCGGCGATTACGTCCGGCGTCTTCGGCAGTTCGGCGACCGGCTTGCCGTCGAGGCCGCGGCCGGAACGATCGACGGCGTCGATGGCGACCGCCTTGAGCCCGAGTTTCTTGGCGGTTTCGGCCAGCGTGGAGCCGGCGGCGCGCTCATCCTCGATTTTGTCGCGCAGATTTCCAAGCTCGGTTTTGGCGCGGCTCTCGGCGATTTCTTTTTTGATCTGCGGCGCTACTTCCTGGTAGGTCTTCTGCGTCCCCGGCTCGATCTTGCCCACTTGCAGCAGCACGGTGACGAAGCTTCCCTTGACCGGCGCGCTGACCTCGCCCGCCTTGAGCGCGAAGGCGGCAGCGGCGATTGCCGGATCGATGAGATCGGCCTTGGTCATTACGCCGAGATCGGTGTCGCTCTCTTTTATGCCGCGTTCCTTGGCCAGGTCCGAGAAGCCCTTGCCCTTGGTAATTTCATCGCGCGCGGCCGCCGCTTGTTCCACATTCGGAAAAACGATCTGTCGCAAGGCGCGGCGTTCGGGCGTGCCATAGCTGCTCGCGCGTTGCTCGTAATAGATCTTGGCGTCGGCGTCGGACACCGCATCCGGCTTGGCGATTTCGGCCGGGGAGACCGTGAGCAGGGTGATTTTGCGATATTCGGGCGCGCGGAACAGAACCTTGCGCTCCTCGAAATATTTACCGAGAATCTCCGGCGTGGCGGCCGGAATATCGCCAGCCTGCGCCGGGCCAAGCGCCAGATATTCAATATTGCGTTTCTCGTTCTGAAATTGATTGATCGCCGACAGCGCGGTTGCCGGCACGCGCAGCTCGCCGCTGACGGTTTGCGCGATCTGCCGCCGCAGCAGCACGCGCCGCTGTTCCTCGACATAGCGGCCTTCGCTGAAGCCGGCCTGCCGGATGACCTGCTCGAAACGGTTACGGTCGAACTGACGGTTCGGCCCTTGGAAGTTCGGATCGCTGGTGATGCGCTCGACGATGTCGGCATTGGCAAGGCCAAGGCGCAGATTACGCGCCTGCTCGTCGAGGGCAGTCTCGGCAACCATCTGGCCGAGCAGCTGACGGTCGATGCCGAGCGAGCGGGCCTGGTCGGGCGTGATTACTCGGCTAAGCCGAAGCCCGATTTGCTGCAGACGCTCGGTGTAAAACTGGCGGAACTGCTCGATCGAAATCTCGCTACTGCCGACTTTGGCCACCGAATTGAGGCCGAAACCTCGGAATATGTCGCCGATGCCCCAGATCGCGAAGCTGACGATCAGTCCGCCCATGACGACCGCCATGACGGCCTTGCCGACCCAGGTTGATGTGGCTTTGTGGATACCGCGGAGCATGGGCTGCGTTCTTCCCGGATGAGCGTGAGGTCGCAATGAAGGGCTGGTCGCGCCCTTATAGGGAGCAGGCCAACTCCTTGCAACTCAAGAAGGATCGGCGCTCAGCCGGCCGGCTCTGGCGTGCCGCGAGCAGGTCTGATAACCGCACGCGGAAAAGGACTTAAAGATGGCGTCGGCCGACTTAACGCCGCTGGTCGCGGGCAACTGGAAGATGAACGGCCTTGCCGGCTCAGCGCGCGAGCTGGCCAAAATCATCGATGGCGCCGCCGCGTTTGCCGGCAAGGCCGAACTGATGGTGTGTCCGCCTGCAACCCTGATCGCCAGTTTCGCGGTGGCCGCGCGCGGCTCGGGCGTGACCATAGGCGGCCAGGATTGCCATAGCGAAGCCCGCGGCGCGCATACCGGCGACATCGCCGCCGAAATGCTCAAAGATGCCGGCGCTATCGCCGTTATCGTCGGCCATTCGGAGAGGCGCGCCGATCATCACGAGACCGACGCCCAGGTTCGCGCCAAAGCCTTGGCGGCGCATCGGGCCGGGCTGATCGCGATCGTCTGCGTCGGCGAGCAGCGCGCGCAACGCGAGGCCGGGCAAACGCTTGCCATTGTCGGCGGCCAGCTCGATGGCTCGCTGCCCGATGGCGCCGGCGCCCAGAATCTGGTTGTCGCCTATGAGCCGGTCTGGGCCATTGGAACCGGCCTGACGCCGACCCCCGCCGACATTGCCGAGGTGCATGGCTTTATCCGCAAGCGCCTGGGCGAGCGCTATGGCGCGCAAGGCGGCAATGTCCGCATCCTCTATGGCGGGTCGGTCAAACCCTCAAATGCCAAGGAACTGCTGAGCATCGCCCATGTGAATGGCGCGCTGGTCGGCGGCGCCAGCCTGACGGCGGTGGATTTCCTCGGTATTGCAGCGGTTTACGGGTAGCGCAGGGTCCCGAAAAGTGGCTGCCGGTTTTCCGACAAGATCATGCGCCAACAAAGCGCCAAGGGTGGAAATACCCCGAACTATCGTGTAGAGACCGCGACGAATTCCTATATCAACGGCATGGTGCCGCCTCGCGCGCAGAGCCTGGACCGGTAATGGCATTGAGCTTGGGTATTAGACGGATTTTAGCCGCATGCAGCACGTAGTCATTGTTATCCATCTCATGCTGGTGCTCGCCTTGATCGGCGTGGTGCTGCTGCAAAAGTCGGAAGGGGGCGGCCTCGGCATTGGCGGCGGCGGCGGCGGCTTCATGAGCAGCCGCGGCACTACCAATATGCTGACGCGCACCACCGCGGTGCTCGCCGGGCTGTTCTTTGTGACCAGTCTGGTGCTGTCGATCCTGGCCGGCCTCAACCGCAAGCCGACCTCGATCATTCCTGGCGGCCAGAGTGCGCCTACCGCGCCCGGCGCGCCGGGTGCGCCTCCGCCGCTGAATACCGGTGGCGGCGGCCTGCTCAAGCAATTGCAGGGTCCGCCCGCGGCGCCACCGAGCGCCCCTGCGGGGCCGCAAGCGCCACAGTCGAAGTAGAAGTTTCAATGAGGGGCCGGGAAACCGGCCTTTCGGCGTTCAGGATCGATCCCGATTGGGAGCTCGCAATCCGTTTCTCAGTCAAGACATGAAAATAACGATGCAAGCATTTGCAAATTATACATGTTTTCGATCTGCACACAGGCGCAGATCAGGTTTTCGCTTTTCGCTCTCGTCGAATCGATTCGGCGTGATTACAGGTTAGGCCCCATGGCGCGGTACATCTTCATCACCGGCGGCGTGGTCTCCTCTCTGGGTAAGGGTCTTGCATCCGCCGCGCTTGGCGCGCTGTTGCAGGCGCGCGGCTACAAGGTGCGCCTGCGCAAGCTCGACCCTTATATCAACGTCGATCCCGGCACCATGTCGCCCTACCAGCACGGCGAGGTGTTTGTCACCGACGACGGCGCCGAGACTGATCTCGACCTCGGTCATTACGAGCGCTTCACCGGCCGCCCGGCCACGCGCCAGGACAACATCACCACCGGCCGCATCTACCAGGACATCCTGACCAAGGAGCGGCGCGGCGACTATCTCGGCGCCACCATTCAGGTCATTCCGCACGTCACCAACGCCATCAAGGATTTCATCCGCGAGGGCAATGACGGCTTCGATTTCGTGCTGTGCGAGATCGGCGGCACGGTCGGCGATATCGAAGGCCTGCCGTTCTTCGAGGCGATCCGGCAACTGGGCAACGATCTGCCGCGCCAGCACGCCGTCTACATTCATCTCACGCTGCTGCCGTTCATTCCGAGCGCCGGCGAATTGAAGACCAAGCCCACCCAGCATTCGGTCAAGGAGCTGCGCTCGATCGGCATCCAGCCCGACATCCTGCTGTGCCGCAGCGACCGGTCGATCCCACGGGAGGAACGGCGCAAGCTCGGCCTCTTTTGCAATGTGCGCGAGGATGCGGTGATCGAGGCGCGCGACGTCGACAACATCTACGCCGTGCCGGAGGCCTATCACGAGGCTGGGCTCGACCGCGAAGTGCTGCAGGCGTTCGGCATCGAGGCCGGTGCGCCGCCCGATCTCACACGCTGGCGTACCATCAACGAGCGCATCCGCAATCCGGAAGGCAACGTCACCATCGCCATTGTCGGCAAATATACCGGCCTCAAGGACGCCTATAAGTCGCTGATCGAGGCGCTGTCGCATGGCGGCATCGCCAACAAGGTCAAGGTCAAATTGGATTGGATCGAGGCCGACGTTTTCGAGAACGAGGACCCGGCACCCTTCCTCGAACAGGTCAATGGCATTCTGGTGCCCGGCGGCTTCGGCCAGCGCGGTGCCGAAGGAAAAATCAAGGCGGCGCAGTTCGCGCGTGAGCGCAACGTGCCGTATTTCGGCATCTGCTTCGGCATGCAGATGGCGGTCATTGAGGCCGCGCGCAATCTATGCGGCATCGAACAGGCCAATTCGACCGAGTTCGGCGCGACGCAAGAGCCGGTGGTCGGCCTGATGACCGAGTGGCTCAAGGGCAATGAATTGCAGAAGCGCATGGACGGCGGCGATCTCGGCGGCACCATGCGGCTGGGGGCCTATCCGGCGATGCTCACGCGCGGCAGCCGGGTCGGCGAAATCTACGGCGCGAGCGAAATCTCCGAGCGCCACCGCCACCGCTACGAGGTCAATACCGGCTACAAGGGCCGGCTCGAGCAGCGCGGCATGCGCTTTTCCGGCATGTCGCCGGACGGCATTTTGCCCGAAATCATCGAATACGAGGACCATCCCTGGTTCATCGGCGTGCAATTCCACCCCGAGCTGAAATCGCGGCCGTTCGAGCCGCACCCGCTGTTCTCGTCGTTCATCGGGGCGGCGGTGGAGCAGAGCCGGTTGGTGTAGCGCTGCCCAGTTGCGCTTGGTCCGCCGGCGGCCGATAAATCCCCATTAAATTTGCCGGAGGAAACCAATGATCTACGAACATCGCCACTATTCCTGCGTGCCCGGGCGGCTTCCGGCGCTGTTGAAGCGCTTTGAGGAGCGGACGCTGACGATGTGGAAAAGACACGCCATCAACCCGGTCGGATTCTGGACCGTGCTGATCGGCGACGGCAACCACGACCTGCATTATATTCTCGCCTGGGACTCGCTCGCCGATCGCGAGAAAAAATGGACGGCGTTCATGACCGACGCCGAGTGGCTCAAGGCGCGCGCCGAAAGCGAGAAGGATGGACCGATCCTCGCCAACATCAAGAGCACGATGCTGCAGCCGACCGCCTTCTCGGCGATGAAGTAGCCGAGCGACAGTCATGCCCCGTGGTCTCGACCATATCGTCCACGCCGTGCGCGATCTCGACGCGGCGGCGGCGCTCTATCGCCAGCTCGGCTTCACGGTCGGCGCGCGCAACAAGCATCCTTGGGGCACGCATAACTATATCGTGCAGCTGCCGGGATTTTTCATCGAACTGTTGACGCTGGCAGAACCCGACAAGCTTGGCGACGATGGCTTCTCGACAATGTTTGCCGCCTACAATCGCGATTTCGCCGGGCGTCACGAAGGGCTGTCGATGCTCATTCTGGAATCGGGTGACGCCAATGCCGACGTGGCCGCGTTCGGCGCCGCCAAAGTCGCCGGCTCCGAACTGATGCGGTTCGAACGCGAGGCGAAACGGCCGGACGGCTCGGAGGTGAAGGTCGGATTCTCGCTCGCCTTCGCCGACGATAGACTCGCGCCCGATATCCATTTCGCCACTTGCCAGCAGCATTTTCCGGAGAATTTCTGGAACCCGGCGTTTCAGAAACACGCCAATGGCGTCGAGACCGTCGCCGGCGTCGTGGCGGTGGCTGCCGAGCCCGCCCGCCACCGCGATTTTTTGCTGGCCTTCACCGGGGCGCAAAGCTGCCGCGACACCGGCGACGGCTTTGCGATCGATCTGCCGCGCGGGGCGGTCGAAATGACGACGCCTGCGGCGTTCGCCCGCCACTTCGGCGTTGCCGCGCCCGAGACCGCGCGCGGTGCACGACTGGCGGCCTTGCGTTTTGGCGTCCACGGAACCGCCGCGCTGCAGTCGACTCTGGAACACGCAGGAATCCCCGAGATCATTTTCGGCGGTGCCGCCGTGGTCGGTCCGCAGGACGCCATGGGCGCGGTGCTGGTATTCGGACCCGCCGGTTGACCGGACGGCTGGCCCGTTTCATGGTCGCGCCGCACGAGGACGATAGTCTTGGATCAGCCCGCTAACGCTACGGTCGCCATCGGCGCGGTGCGCTTCGGCAATACCTTGCCGCTGGCGCTGATCGCGGGGCCTTGCCAGCTTGAAAGCCGCGCGCATGCGCTGGAAATGGCGGCGGCGCTGAAGGAAATAGCGGCCAAAGTCGGCATCGGGCTGGTCTACAAGACCAGTTTCGACAAGGCCAACCGCACCTCTGGCACCAGTGCGCGCGGCCTCGGGCTCGACGCGGCGCTGCCTATATTTGCCGAAATCCGCGACACGCTGAAAATTCCGGTGCTCACCGACGTGCATGACGCCGGGCAATGCGTGCGCGTGGCGCAAGCGGTGGACGTGTTGCAGATTCCGGCATTCCTCTGCCGGCAGACCGATCTGCTGGTTGCCGCCGCCAAAACCGGAAAAGCCGTCAACGTCAAGAAGGGCCAGTTCCTGGCGCCCTGGGACATGCAGAACGTGGTGGCCAAGATCACTGCGGCGGGAAACCGCAACGTACTGGTGACCGAGCGCGGCGTGTCGTTTGGCTACAACACGCTGGTGTCCGACATGCGCGCGCTGCCGATCCTCAAGCGCAGCACGGGCGCGCCGGTGATCTTCGACGCCACCCATTCGGTGCAGCAGCCGGGCGGGCAGGGCACGTCTTCAGGCGGCGAGCGCGAATTCGTATCCGTGCTGGCGCGCGCGGCGGTCGCAATCGGCGTCGCGGCTGTGTTCATCGAAACCCACCAGGATCCCGACCGCGCGCCATCCGACGGGCCGACCATGTTGCCGTTGCAGGATATGGAGCCGCTGCTACGCAGCCTGGTCGAATTCGACCGGCTGGCCAAGCGCGCATGATCCGGCGCGGCCCGCGCATGATCCCTCCCCCTATAGGGGCGAGGTGAAATAGAAAAGTCGCATGAGCCGCGTCCTCAACCTCATGGCGTTCGTCGTGTTCGCGACCTCGCTTTTCATGCGATCGGTGGATCCGGTCATTCCGCAGATCGCAAGCGGACTGAACGTCACGCCAGCCACCGCGGCTTTGCTGACGACCGGCTTTACTTTCGCTTATGCATTGATTCAGCCGGTGCTCGGCGCGCTCGCCGATATGTTCAGCAAGACGCGGCTGATCTCGGTCTGCATGCTGGTGCTCGGCATCGCGACGCTGGCCTGCGGACTGGCGACCAATTTCGAAACGCTGATGGTCTTGCGCGTGCTGGCGGGGGTTGCGGCCGGCGGCGTATTCCCGGTCGCGCTCGCCGTTGTCGGTGACCGCGTTCCGGTGGCGCAGCGCCAGGTCGGAATCGGCAAGCTGCTGTTCGCGGCGATGAGCGGCAATCTCCTGGGCGCGTCGGGCGCCGGCGTGATCGGCGACTTGATCGGCTGGCGCGGCGTGTTCTTCGCCACCGGCATCGTCGACCTCGTGGTCCTCGGCTTTGCGATCCCCGGCTTCCGCGGCATGAACGAGACCGCCGGGCGCTTCGATCTGTCGACGCTGATCCCGAACTACCGCGCCGTCTTCAGCAATCCAATGGCGAAATACTGCTTCGGCGCGGTCTTCGTCGAGGCGGTGTTCCTGTTCGGCGTATTTCCCTATATGGCCGGGCTGCTGCACACCGAAGGCGTGACGCACGCCTCGATCGCCGGCATCGTGATTGCCGGTTTCGGCATCGGCGGCGCCATATACACGTTCATGGTCGCATGGCTGCTCAACAATATCGGCGAGAAGCGCTTGATGGCGAGCGGCGGCATGGTAATGGCGTTCTGCCTGGTGGTGATCGCGCTGCGCGCGCCCTGGCCGGTCGAGTTTGCCAATTTCGTGCTGCTCGGCTTCGGCTTTTATTTCCTGCACGGCTGCATCCAGGTCTATGTCACCGAGTTGGCGCCGGGCGCGCGTGGCTCGGCGACCGCCGGGCATTCGGTGTTCTTCTTTCTGGGGCAGGCTGCCGGACCGGTGGTCTATGGTCTCGCCCTCTCCAACGGCATCGGCATCACACCGGTGCTATTGCTCGGGGCCGTGATGCTGACGGCGGCGGGCTGGATTTGCGCCTTGCGGCTGCGAAGACCCGCAGTGATTTAGCCGCGCCCGCGATAGGGCTGAACGCCCTGGTCGGGCACCCATACATCCTTCGGCAATCTACCGGTCTGCCAGAACACATCGATTGGCATGCCGCCGCGCGGATACCAGTAGCCGCCGATGCGCAGCCATTTGGGCTTGAGCAGCGCGAACAATTTCTTGCCGATGGCGACGGTGCAGTCCTCGTGGAAAGCGCCGTGATTGCGGAAGCTGTTGAGGTAAAGCTTGAGCGACTTCGACTCGACCAGGAAGCGTCCCGGTACGTAATCGATCACCAGATGGGCGGAATCCGGCTGCGCGGTGATCGGGCACAGGCAAGTGAACTCCGGCGCGGTGAAGCGCGCCACATAATTGGTATCGGTATGCGGATTGGGCACGCGATCGAGCACCGCCTTGCCGGGCGAGGCGGGGATAGTCGCGGGTCTGCCAAGGACCTTGGCCGTTGATTTCACCGGTTTACCCATGGAGCCCGCCGTGAATGACGGCCGCTCTTAGTGCATCCGGCGCGAAATTGCCAGCGGGCATCAACGTCAGGGTGGCGCGATGCGCGACACTGCGCCGGACGTCTGCGTGATGTACATGACGCCGCCGCGCCCTTTGCCGAAGCCAGTCAAGCCCGGCGCAGAAATGCCCACCGATGTGTCGTCGCCCGCCTTTTGCTTGGCGACATTGGGAATGAAGCTGCGGATGTCCCCATCACAGAGGTCGCCATAAAGATAACGTCCCTTTAGCGCCGGGATGGCGGGGTCACGCGAGACGAAACCGCCGATGATCGCGCAGCGTCCGCCGGTATGCGGGTATACGAACATCGGAAACTTGGCGGGATCGGGTCCCGGCCGCGTATTGTCGAACACAACGTCGCCTTCGTATTGCGGCCAGCCGAAATTCACGCCTTTCGCGCTGGTAACGTCAAGGAAGTCGACTTCCTCGCGCGACGATTGGCCGACATCGGCGATGGCGATTCGATTGAGATCGAACGAGAACCGCCAGGGATTGCGGAATCCATAGGCGTAAATTTCCTTCCGGTGCGCCGTCGCTACATACGGATTATCGGGTGGGATGCCGTAGGGCTGCCCGCCGGAGGGAAGCGGATCGATCCGCAGGATTTTGCCGCGCAGGTCATCCAAATTGCGTGCCGGCTCTCCGGGCGGCGAGAGAGCGCCGCCGTCGCCGACTGAAATATAAAGATAGCCATCCGGCCCAAACTGCAATTGCCCGCCATTGTGGTTACTGGCGCCGGGATGCGGAATTATCAGCAGAATACGGCGGCTAGTACGGTCGGCCCGCGTGGCGTGGGCGGCGGAACGCATGAATTCGTCAATTTCGACGGCGCCGTTCTTGTTGTTGAACGCGACATAAAAACGGCCGGACGTCGTATAGTCCGGCGCGAATGCCATCGACAGCAAGCCGCGTTCGCCTCCGAAATTGACGATATTGCTGATATCGAGAAACGGCAGCGCCAACTGGACTTCATTTCGCAGGATCTGAATGCGGCCCGATTGTTCGACCACGAACAGCAGGTTTGGATAGCCGGGCGCGGCGGCGACATAAACCGGGCTGTCGAACGTTCCGATCAGGACGGCTTGGGCCACGGCCTGGGCATAGGCGATGCGTGGCACCGGCAACAGCGCGATGGCGATGGTCGCGAGCGTCGCCAGAAATTGTAGCGACGGGTAAGTGCGAGGTTTCCCGCGTTCCATGGTCGCCTCCTACGACGATTTGCCCAGATATAGCGCCGCACGGCAAGTCACACTTGTGCGAGTGCCGGTTAGCGCCGCTCTTTCCGGCGCGGCTTCATTGCGCTAGAAGCGGCACCAATACCCGCCGTGCCACTGGGGCCATGCATGACCGCCATTATCGACATTATCGGCCGCGAAATCCTCGACAGCCGCGGCAATCCGACCGTCGAAGTCGATGTCGTGCTGGAGGACGGCAGCCTCGGGCGCGCCGCGGTGCCGTCGGGCGCCTCCACAGGCGCCCACGAAGCGGTCGAGCTGCGCGACGGCGACAAAGCCCGCTATGGCGGCAAGGGGGTGCGCAAGGCGGTCGATGCGGTCAATGGCGAAATCTTCGACGCGCTCGGCGGCATGGAGGCCGAGGCGCAGGCCAAGATCGACGAGACGCTTGTTGCGCTCGACGGCACCCCCAACAAGGGTCGGCTCGGCGCCAATGCCATCCTCGGCGTCTCGCTGGCGGCGGCAAAGGCCGCGGCCAACGCCGCACGCGCACCGCTCTACCGTTATGTTGGCGGCACCAGTGCGCGCCTGCTGCCGGTGCCGATGATGAACATCGTCAATGGCGGCGTGCATGCCGACAATCCGATCGATTTCCAGGAATTCATGATCATGCCGGTCGGCAGCCCGACATTCGCCGAGGCGCTGCGCGCCGGTGCGGAGATTTTCCACACCTTGAAGGCCGCGCTCAAATCAGCCGGCCTCAACACCAATGTCGGCGACGAGGGCGGTTTTGCCCCCAACCTGAAGTCGGCCGAAGCCGCGCTGGATTTCGTCATGCAGGCGATCGAGAAGGCCGGCTACAAACCGGGCGGCGACGTGATGATCGCGCTCGATCCGGCGGCCAGCGAATTCTTCAAAGACGGCGCTTACGTTTATGCCGGCGAGGGCAAAACCCGTTCGCCGCGCGAGCAGGCGCAATATCTCGCCGACCTCATCGCGCGCTATCCGATCGTCTCGATCGAGGACGGCATGGCGGAAGACGACTTCGAAGGCTGGAAGATCGTCACCGACATGATCGGCGACAAATGCCAGCTCGTTGGCGACGATCTGTTCGTCACCAACGTCACGCGGCTCGCCAAGGGCATCAAGGACGGCCTGGCCAATTCGATCCTGATCAAGGTCAATCAGATCGGCACGTTGAGCGAAACCATCGCCGCGGTGACCC
>JBBRAL010000079.1:0-20531 GCA_038206805.1 Hyphomicrobiales bacterium
AGGTGCCATTGATAGATCGTGTTGTTGGCGATGTCGGGATGAATTTGCGGCGCGCCTTTGGCTTGCGCCTTGGCCGGATCGACCACCGCCTGCAAAACTTCGTAGTCGACTTTGACCTTCTCGGCCGCGTCCTTGCCTTGCTCGGTCGTCTCGGCGATCACCACCGCTACCGCGTCGCCGACGCAATTGACCTTGCCGGAAGCGAGCGCCGGATGCGGCGCCATGTGCATCGGCGTGCCGTCCTTGGAATGAATCATCCAGCCGCAGATCAGGCTTCCGATTTTATCGTCCGCCAGTTGCGCGCCGGTCAGCACATCGACCACCCCCGGCATTTTCCTGGCCGCGGTGACATCGATGCTTTTGATCTTGGCGTGGGCATGCGGCGAACGCACAAATATCGCTTTGGTCTCGCCCGGCCGCACCACGTCGTCGGTGTACTGGCCCTGGCCGGTAATGAAGCGGAAGTCTTCCGTGCGGCGCACCGCCGCGCCGATCCCGGTCGCGCTCTTAGTTGCGCTCATTGGCGGCCTCCTCCCGTTGAATTTTTTAAATTCTACGCTTGGTGCTATTCGGCGGCAAAACTACTCAGCGGCTTGTCGTGAGCCGCCGCCCTTGGCCATGTTTTTCGCCCCCGCGGCGATCGCCTTGACGATGTTGTGATAGCCGGTGCAGCGGCAAATGTTGCCGTCGAGCTGTTCGCGAATGGTGTGCTCGTCGAGATCGTTGCCCTTGCGGCGCACGATATCGAGCGCCGCCATGATCATGCCGGGGGTGCAGTAGCCGCATTGCAGGCCGTGGTTTTCGCGGAACGCCTCCTGCATCGGATGCAGGGGCCCGCTCGGCTCGGCCAGTCCCTCGATGGTGGTGACCTTGGCGCCCTCGCATTGCAAAGCCAGCAATGTGCAGGACTTGGCCGCAATGCCGTCGACATGCACAACGCAAGCGCCGCATTGCGAGGTGTCGCAACCCACATGCGTGCCGGTCAGCCGCAAATTTTCGCGCAGGAACTGCACCAGCAGAGTGCGTGCTTCGACGTCGCCGGTGACGGCTTTGCCGTTCACCGTCATGGACACGGCTGGCATGACCTTCCTCCCAAATTCGGGGCCAAAAGCCCTCTTTTAACGGTTCCAGTAGAAATAGGCGGCGGCTGGGATCGGAAATCAAGCCGTTTTTGACGTTTCCCAGCCTTGGAACCGAAATAAGTCTGGACCCCAGCCGGCCATGCGGTCAAGGCCGGCGGCCAATCGAAGCGCTGGCGAACCTTACGGCGAATTCACGGAACATCCGGCGCCCCCAAGCCTTGGTTTACCAGAGAGATCACCTCACAAAGGGGGAATTTAAATGCGTAACAAAATCCTGGCTTGTGGCGCAGCGCTTGTGCTGGCCGCATCGGCTCTAGTGGCGGTTTCGCCCGCTCAAGCCCAGTGGCGCGGTCACCGTCACTACGGCGGCTACTACGGCGGCTACTACGGCGGCGGTGGCGCCATCGCCGGCTTTGCCGCAGGCGCACTGCTGGGCGGCGCGCTGGCGGCGCAGCCGCGTTACTATTACGGGCCGGGCTACTACCAGCCCGGCTATGTCGGCGGTGACGCGGTCGGCTACTGCCTGTCGCGCTTCAAATCCTACGATCCGCGCTCAGGAACCTATCTCGGGTACGATGGATATCGTCACCCTTGCCCCTGAGTACGCAAGCTTGCCCCTGAGAACGTAAACGCGCTTTTCCGCGATCGGCCGATTGTGAGAACCGCCCGCCTCGGCAGGGCGGTTTTCACATTGGTCAGGAGGCCGCAGGATTTACCGCTGCGGCGAAGTTCTTGAAGAAATCGTCGGCGATCTTCTTGGCCGCGCCATTGACCAGGCGCTGGCCGAGCTGGGCGAGCTTGCCGCCGATCTGCGCTTCGACATTGTAGGTGAGCAGCGTGCCGCCGTCCTTTTCGGTGAGCGCCACCGTCGCCCCGCCCTTGGCAAAGCCGGCAACGCCGCCATCGCCTTCGCCGGAAATGCGGTAGCCATTGGGCGGGTCGAGATCGGTGAGATGGACCTTGCCTTTGAAGCGCGCCTTGACCGGGCCTATCTTGGTGACGGCGACCGCCTGCAATTCGTTTTCGGAGATCTTGTTGAGCTCCTCGCAGCCGGGGATGCAGGCCTTGAGCACTTCGGCATCGTTGAGCTTTGCAAACACCACCTCGCGGGATGCGGCAAGCTGGACCTCACCGGTCATGACCATCGCCATTGGCACCGCCTCCTTCTCGACCCACCGCACTCTCGGGACTCCACGGATGGCTTTAAGCCCTTGGCGAGCGCCTGAAAAGAGCTTTGCAGCGGGCGCGGACCGCTTTAAGTGTGTCGGTTACCGCCACGTCGCAACAACCAAAACAAGCTATTAGGGAGAAGACCGATGCCGATGATCAATGCGGATGACGGCTGCCCGATCAATGTCGAAATAACAGGCCGCGAAGGCGCGCCCGTTTTGATGCTGTCCAATTCGCTCGGCACCAACCTGCATATGTGGGACGACCAGGCCGCCGAATGGGCAAAACATTTCCGTCTGGTGCGTTATGACCGCCGCGGTCATGGCAAATCGGGCGTCCCGAAGGGCCCCTATTCCATGGAGCGGTTCGGCCGCGATGTGTTGGCGGTTCTCGATGCGCTCAAGATCAAGAAGACCAACTGGTGCGGGCTTTCGATGGGCGGCATGGTCGGGCAATGGCTGGGCGCCAATGCCCCCGACCGCGTTGACAAGCTCATCCTCTCCAACACCAATTTCTATTATGCCGACAAGGCGCCGTGGGCCGACCGCATCAAATTCGTGCAGGACAAGGGCTTGGCCGAACTGGTCGATCCGAACATGGAGCGCTGGTTCACCGCGGGCTTCCGCGCCAGCGCGCCGCAGGCCATCGCGCGCATGAAGACGATGTTCCTCGCCACAAATCCGGCGGGATACATCGCCAGTTGCGAAGCAATCCGCGACATGGATTTCCGCGAGACCAATCCGCGCATCGGCGCACCGACCCTTGTCATCGTCGGCAAGCAGGACCCGGCGACGCCGCCGTCCGCCGGCGAAGCCATCGCGGTGCAGATCAAGGGCGCCAAGGTCGCTGGCCTCGATGCCGCGCATATCGCCAATATCGAGCAGCCGAAGGCCTATACCGAAACCGTGCTTAATTTCCTGAACGGCTAGAGGTCACCGCAATGGACGAGAAGGAACGCCATGAGCGCGGCATGGCCCGGCGCCGCAAGGTGCTGGGCCATGAATGGGTCGATCGCGCCAATGCCAAAAAGACGCCGTTCAACGCGGAATTCCAGGACTTCATCACCCGCGCCGCCTGGGGCGAAATCTGGACGCGCCCGCATTTCGATGAGCGCACACGGCGCATTCTGGTGACCGGCACCATGATCGCGCTCGGCCAATGGGACGAATTCCGTCTGCATGTGCGGGCAGCCCTGGTCGAGGGCGGATTTACCGAAGACGACATCAAGGAAATCATCCTGCAGCAAGCGATCTATTGCGGCGTGCCGGCCGCCAACCACGCTTTCAAGGAAGCCGCCGAGGTGATCGCCGAACTGGCCAAGGCCAAATAGCGTTATCACGCACCGGTTACGCGCTCGTCATTTCGACTTGAAACGACGTAATGTTAGCTATGGCCCATTCACTTTGTATTTGAGCATGATCTGATCCGAAAACCGGTTCCCACCCACGGATCAAGTCCGAGGGCAGGCTTTCCGGGGTCATGCTCTGGGGGGAAAACCATGGCGAAGATCAGAGTGCGCAAGGGCATGCCGAGCGTCCAGCTCGATAAAAAAGAATTCACCAAGCGATTTCTCGCGCGATTTTACGACCCCGATTATGAGCCCCTGATGCCGGAGCTCGACAAGATCGTCGATGCTGCGTGGGTCACCTATGACAGCTATCACAAGAGCCCGCGCACGCGGAAAGCCGGCAAGGAATTTTCCGACCCGGACCACGAGCTTCCGATCGAATGGCTGGAGACGCGCGCGAATGTCCAGGCGGCCGCGCTCCGACACCGCAATCCGAAGTCGGCCTCGCGCGTGCTGATCGTCAACGGCTCCTCGCGCAACGACCAGACCTGCCCGGGCGAAATGTCGAAGACCTGGCGGATGGTGACACTCGCCAAGGAAGTAATCGAGAAGACCCGCGGCTTCGAGGTTGAGATCCTCGATCTGTCACGCCTGACCGCCGAATACGGCAAGGTGATTTATCCCTGTAAGGCCTGCGTCTCCACTGCCCAGCCGCTCTGCCATTGGCCATGCAGTTGCTATCCCAATCATGCGCTCGGCCAGACCGGCGATTGGATGGCGGAGATTTATCCGAAATGGACGGCCGCGCACGGCATCATGATTGTCTGCCCAGTCAACTGGTACCAGGCGCCCTCCTCGCTCAAGCTGATGATCGACCGCCTGGTCTGCGCCGACGGCGGCAACCCGGACTTCACATCGACCGGCGGCAAGGACCCCGCGAAAGCCAAGGCGCTGGAGCTCAAAGGCTGGGACTATCCGCGCCATCTCGAGGGCCGCGTGTTCTCGGTCGTGGTGCATGGCGATGCCGCCGGCACCGAGAACCTGCGCCGCATTCTCACCGACTGGCTGATGGACATCGGCATGATCCCGTCAGGCCATCAGAGCCTGGTCGATCGCTATATCGGCTATCTCACGCCTTACGCCACCAGCCACGACGACCTCGACCACGACAAGGATTTCCAGCAGGACGTGCGTAATGCGGCGCTCGCGCTGGTGCAAGCGGTCAAGGACCGGCGCAGCGGAAAATTGCAGCCGCCCGATCGCGGCCTGCACGAGGCGCGTCCGAAATAATGCCGCCGCTGGTCAAGATGGCCCGACGTTGTTAGCCTGTCGCAAACGGCGGGCGCTAACCTGCCGGTAAAACGAAAACCAGCGACCGGGAGGGCAAAGTGAATATGGCAAATCATCGAACTTGGCGGATTGGGGCATCCGCAGCGGCGTTATTGGCGCTCGCGCTTCTCAGCGTTTGGCCGGCGGCGCCGGCCGCGGCCGCCGAGTTCACGATGAAATTTGGCACCGCCACCTACAATGAATCCCAGCATCAATACATCAAGTTTTACAAGGAGGCCCTGGAAGCCGCCTCCCATGGTCGGATCGAGGTTGGCGTCTATCCGCGCAGCGAGCTAGGGCCAATCCCGCGCATGATCGATGGGCTGCAAATCGGCACTATCGAGGCCTATATCGGCCCGGCCGATTTCTACGTCGGCGTCGATCCACGCTACGGCGCTTTCAGCACACCGATGCTGTTCAAAAACAACGATCACGCCTCCGCCACCGTGCTCGATCCGGCGCTCAATGAATATATCCTGACCATGGGCATCCCCAAGGGTCTGGTCGGGCTCGGCAGCTTCGGCCTCGGCGCCTCCAATTACGCCGCCAAGTCGCCGATCCTGCGGCTCGCCGATTTCGCCGGCAAGAAGCTGCGCGTCAACGCCACCGCCATGGAGCGCGAAAAGATGCGCCGCCTCGGCGCTACTGCGGTGCCGCTGCCGCTGAACGAGGTGCTGCCCTCGCTGCAGCGCGGCGTCATCGACGGCACCATGAGCGGCACCTCGATCTTTGTCGCCTTCAAGTTCAACGACGTGGTCAAGGTCATTACCGTGACCAACGATACCATGCTGGTCTCGATGGCAGTGGTGAGCAAGGTATGGCTCGACAAGCTGCCGCCGGACTTGCAGAAGATGGTGATCGACGCCGGCCGCGCGACCCAGGTCAAGACGCACCTTTGGGAGCAGACCTTCAGCAAGGGGCTCGAGCAGAAATGGAAGGAGATGGGCGGCGAGATTCACATGCTGCCGCCCGAGGACCTCGCCAAGATGGCGGCGTTGCTCAAGACCGTCGGCGACGACACCTCGAAGGATCAACCCGCGGTGCACGACTTCCTGATGAAAATTCGCGCCGTTGCCGCCAAGCATTGAACGTTGGATCATCCGGGTGCGTCTGCGGCGCCAGCCGCAGCGCGCCCGCCTGATCGTTCACTAGGACCACGGGCCATGCAGTTGCAAACCTTGACCCGCCTGATCCTGCGGGAGATTCCACGTGCGGCGATTGGAGCGATTATTCTGGCCGCCATCGCCATCAATTTCGCCAATATCGTCGGACGCTACCTGTTCCTGACGCCACTGCCGTGGGCGGAAGAGGTTCTCAGCTTCCTGGTGATCTGGGCCGTCGGGCTCGGCGCTTCGGCAGTGACCTATGACCGGCGGCATTTGGCCATGGACCTGTTCGCCGCGGCATTTCCGCCGCGGCTGCAACGCATACTCGACATTGTGTCGGTTGCAGTGATGGTCGGCTTCTCGAGCTTCGCCTGCGTCCAGGCCTGGCATATCGTGGCGATCATGGCGCAGAACGGCCAGGTCAGCATCACAGCCAGCATCCCGATGACGGTTCCCTACAGCGCCTTCGTCGCCGGTTTTGGACTGATCGCCGTTGCGGCGACCGTTGAGGCGACGCGACGCTGGTTCGGCCCGCCAGCCGAACCGGCCCCCGACCCCAGGCTCTGAAAGGCCGGCCGATGCTGTGGCTGATGTTCGTGCTGCCGCTTGCGTTGCTGGCGCTGGGCTTGCCGTTTTTCCTGGTCTTACTGACTGCATCGACACTGGTGGTGGTGTGGCTGACCGCGGTGCCGCCGACCGTGATCCCGCAGATCATGTTTGGCAGCATCGGCAATTTCGCCCTGCTGGCGGTGCCGTTCTTCATCTTTACCGGCGAACTGATGGGCCGCGGCGGCATGGCGCGGCGGCTGGTCGTACTGGTCATGGCCCTGTTCGGCAGCTTCCGCGGCAGCTTGCCGATCACCACGGTCGGCGCCGCGGCGCTTTACGGTTCGATCTCTGGCTCGACCGCGGCGACCGTCGCTGCGCTCGGCCCGCTGTTCTATCCGCAATTGCGCAAATCCGGCTACGACGAGAAATTCTCGACCGGCGTCATCACCTGCGCCGGCTATCTCGACAACATCATCCCGCCGTCGATTGCGATGATCTTGTACTGCGCGGCGGCCGAGCAATCGGTCGTCAAGCTGTTCGCCGCCGGCGTCGTGCCGGGCCTGATGCTGGCGGCGCTGATGGCGCTCTACATCTATTTTTATGCGCGCAATAAAAATGTCGAGCCTGGGCATCCGTTCGAATGGCGCGCCGTTGCGGTGGCGTTGAAGCAAGGGGCCTGGGCGATCGGCGCGCCATTTCTGATTTTCGGCGGAATTTACGGCGGCGTGTTCTCGCCGACCGAGGCGGCCGGCGCTGCCTGCGTCTATGTGACCTTCGTCACCATGGCGATCCATCGGGAGATCGGCTGGCGCCAGTTCTGGGATGTTTCGGTAACATCGATGTACCTCACGGCGCAGATTTTCCTGATCGTCGCGGTTGCCGGCGTGTTTTCCTGGCTACTCACCACCAATGGCGTGCCGCAGGCGGCGGTCGGTTATATCGAGCACCTGCAATTGCGGCCCTGGATGGTGCTGCTCACCATCAACGCCTTTTTGTTGGTCGTCGGCTGCCTCATCGACACCGCTTCGGCGATCCTGGTGCTCACACCCTTGTTGCTGCCGATGTCGCTGGCGATCGGGGTCGATCCGATCCATTTCGGAATTATCGTCGTGACCAATCTGAGCATCGGCACGTTCACGCCGCCGTTCGGCGTCAACATCTTTGTCGCGCAATCGATCTTCAAGGTGCCGTTACGCAGCATCTATGCCGGATTGGGGCCGTTCATTGCGGTGAGCATTGTCGGCCTGATGATCGTGACTTATGTGCCGGAATTGTCGTTGTGGCTTGTTCGCCTGATTGACTAGCGCCGGTCAGCGGAACGGCGAGAACCAGGGCGCCCCGCGCTGCGTGGCGGCCAGTTCGGTCGCTACGGCGGGCCTGGCGTTCCTTGCCGGTCCGGCATAGCTGCGCTCGACCATGCAGAGCGCGGTGGCCACCGCTGCCAGCATCAACTGAACAGCCGCTTCGCGCACCAGTTCGGCATTCTGCGACCACACCGCCGGTCCGGCCGATGCGATGCTGATCGCCACCACCAAAATGAGCCCGCCTTCCAGAATATCCAAATCCGCCTTGCCGCCGGCCAGGCAACGCAAGCGGTCGGCAACGTGCACGGCGCAGATGCCGGCGACCGCAAGCTTGACGGCTGCGAAAAACGCGGCGAGCTGGATCAGCCCCATGGGCCCGAGGCCAAACAGACGGCCGATGACGAACACGAACTGGGAACGCCAAACATCCTCGAGGCCATAGGTCGGCGAGGTCAGCAGGCGCAGCGCGTCGTAGCCCCAGAACAGCATGAAATAGAGAGCGATACCGAATGTCATGGCCACGGTAGCGCCGGAAACTTTTCGCATGCGTTCCTCCTGGAGCAGGAGATCAACGCCTAAGCGCTTCAAATGCTAATATCAAAAGAAACCAAACCTTTACCTTACCGGGCGGGCGCGTTAAGCGCGTTGCTCAAGGTTAACCGCCGCGCCCTTCGCGAAACGCCTGCGGCGTCATGCCGGTCTGCTTGCGGAAAAAGCGCGTGAAGTGCGACGGGTCGGAGAACGCCAGATCGTAGGCGACCTCGTGGATCGGCTGACCGGTGAATACCAGTTGGCGCTTGGCTTCCGTCAACACGCGCTGGCGGATCAGATGCCCGGCCGTTACCCCGGTTGCGCGCTTGACGTGATCGTTGAGCCGGTCTGCCGTCATCGCCAGTTTCTCGGCATAAAAACCGATCTGGCGTTCCTTGCGGAAATGCTCCTCCACCAGCGCGCGCAGCGCCTCCACCCGCGCATCGGCGCGCGCGAGCGTCACCGCGCCGCTGCGGGCGCGGCTGACTGCCAGCCGCACCACCTCAATGGCAATGAGCGCGAGCAATCCGCGCATGGCCAGGCGATAGCCTTCGCGCGCAAGTGACGCTTCCTCATTCAGTTCGGCGCACAGCGCCGACAGCCGGCGCGTTTCCGTGGCGCTGGCGAGCGGCAACAGCGGATCGGCCGCCACCGCCTTGAGCCGCGCCAGCGCCTCGCCCGATTGAGCGCCGAGCGCGTCGGCGACATCCTCGGTGAAGCTCAACACCCAGCCATCGGTGACTTGCGGCGTAAAGCGGAAACCGTGCGCGGTGGTGGCCGGCACCAGGATCGCCGCCGGCGCCGCGAACGGCACGCTTGCCGTCTCGAAGCTCATGTCGCCACCGCCTTTTTCGATCAGCAATATCTGGAATAAATTACGGTGACGGTGCGCGCGGATGGTCCAGTCATGCACCGAGGAGCGCGATGCAATGGTCTCGATATGAATAAGATCGAATGCGGAATCGTCCGGCGGATCGCCGTAAAGATGGAACAACGGAAGCGCGGAGGTCGCCATGGCCTTGAGCATAAGCCGGCGCGCGCGTCAGGCCAAATAAAACCCAGTGGCGCTAAATGAAGAAAGCCCCGCCAACCGGCGGGGCTTCCGTTCGCATAAAGACGAGCCGCGATTGCGGCTCTGACTTTGCTAGGCAGACTGGCCGGGCTTCTGGCCACCGCTCTGCTGCTGGCCGGGCTTATGTTCGCCGCCCTGCTGCTGCTGGCCCGGCTTCTGGCCGCCGCCCTGTTGCTGGCCCGGCTGAGCTGGCTGATTGCCCTGCTGTTGCTGGCCCGATTTCTGATCGGGAGTCTGATTCTGGTTCTGGCTCATTATGTGTTTCTCCAACGTTGTTGGCTTCGACAGCCCGAAGCGAACCTTCGGGACAATCCGGCCGATACAATAACGTCCGATGGAAACTTTCGTTCCGATTGTGACGGCACGCGGGAACTAGGCGGGTCCTTGCGAGTTCAATTCTCAACGCAAACACAACACGGGAGTGCCGCCATGGGACGCTACGCGCTGCTTTGGTTGATCGGAGTTCCGCTCCCATCCTGTTTCTGATCTATGTTTTCGGCGGCTTGCATTAGCCACGACGGCCTAGGACTACGAATTTCCGCCATCGCGGAAAGGCTGTGTCAGCAGACGCGCGATGCCTAACTCCGCCGTGCCGCGAAATATCGGCAGGCCGATGACGATATTTTGCTCGCCGGCCGCGGGTCGTGCCCGATAGGTGCCAAACAGCCGGTCCCACCACGGCAGATTGAATCCGAAATTGCTGTCGGTTTCCGCGCGCACAATCGAGTGATGCACCTGGTGCATCTGCGGCGTGACCACGATCCAGCGCATGATCGGCTCGAGCCGCGACGGCAGCGCCACATTGCTGTGGTTGAACATCGAAGTGGCGTTGAGCAGCACTTCGAAGATCAGCACGGCGAGCGCCGGCACGCCAAGCGCCGCCACCGCCGCCATCTTGATCGCCAGCGACAGCAATATTTCCAAAGGATGAAACCGCACTCCGGTGGTCACGTCGATGTCGATATCCGCATGATGCATGCGATGCAGCCGCCACAAGGCTGGAACATAATGGAAGACGACATGCTGGGTGTAGATGACGAGGTCGAGCGCGATCACGCCGAGCACGATCGAAGCCCAAGCCGGCAAACCAGCCAGGTTGAACAAGCCCCAGCCCCGGCTGGCCGCGATCAGCGCCACCCCGACCGCCGCGGTCGGCACCAGCAGCCGCACCGCCACAATATCGACCGCCAGGATACCGAGATTGCCCGGCCAGCGCGGCCGGCGGCCAATGGTGAGCGCCCGCCGCGGCGCCAGCCATTCCCACAGCGCCATCCCCGCGAAAACCACGGCTGCGCCAGCGATGCGGACGGCAATTTCGAGGTTGGGCGACAACGGGCACCTCTCCTAACGACTAATGACTTAATAACACGCCTCGCGTCCGGCGTTGCCGCTCCCGCCACGCCCTGTTAAGCCTTAAGATAGAAGCAAAGGCCGTCAGCCGGGCGGCCGCCGCACAAAGGCGTGAGCGCAACGCATGGAAGTTTTCATCCAGCAGCTCATCAACGGCATTACCCTCGGCTCGATCTACGGCCTGATCGCCATCGGCTATACCATGGTGTTCGGCATCATCGGCATGGTGAATTTCGCCCATGGCGATGTGTTCATGGTGTCGGCGTTCATCGCGCTGGTCGCCTTCCTGATCCTCACCACCTGGCTCGGCATCACCTCGATCGCGCTGGCGCTATTCATCGTGCTGATCGTGGCCATGCTGTTCACCTCGCTGGTCAACTGGATCATCGAGCGGCTCGCCTATCGTCCGCTGCGCGGCTCGTTTCGGCTGGCACCGCTGATTTCCGCCATCGGCATGTCGATCTTCCTGTCCAATTTCGTGCAGGTCAGCCAGGGGCCGCGCAACAAGGCGATCCCGCCGATGATTCGCGGCGAGTTCGTGCTGTTCACGAAAAACGATTACGCCGTCACGCTATCGTTCAAGCAGCTCATCATCTGGGGCGTCACCGCGGTGCTGCTGGCCTGCTTCTGGTATCTGGTGGCGAAGACCCGGCTCGGCCGCGCGCAACGCGCCTGCGAGCAGGACCAGAAGATGGCGGCGCTGGTCGGCGTCGATGTCGACCGCACCATCTCGATGACCTTCGTGATCGCGGCCGCGCTCGCCGCCGTCGCCGGCACCATGTACCTGATGTATTACGGCGTGGTCAGTTTTTCCGACGGCTTCGTCCCGGGTGTGAAGGCGTTCACCGCCGCGGTTCTCGGCGGCATCGGATCGCTACCGGGCGCCGTTATTGGCGGCATCCTGATCGGCCTGATCGAAACCATGTGGTCGGCCTATTTTTCCATCGACTACAAGGACGTCGCCGCCTTTTCCGTACTCGCCATCACCTTGATCTTCCTGCCGCAGGGCCTGTTCGGCCGGCCGGACGTCGAGAAGGTGTGAGATGCAAAGCGGCGCGCAAAATGGGCGGGTCGATACCGCCCGCGCCTTGCGGGATGCGGGACTCACCGCGCTGCTCGCCTTCGGCCTGTTCCTGCCGCTAATCGGCTTTCAGACCATCACCAATATCCGCAATGAATTGATCCTGACGACCCGTTTGCCATTGCTATTCGCCATCGTCGCCCTCGTCGGCATCAGCCGCCTGGTTTATTCGTTTGCGATCGAGCCTTGGCTCAAGCAACGTCGCCTTCGGCCGGTGACCACGGCGATACCGGCGTGGCGATCGTTCCTCGGCAAATGGTTCGTCCCGTTCGCCATCGGATTCGTCATCGCCTATCCGGTCATTGTCATTGCCGCCGCCGGATTCGGCGGCGCGCTGAAATGGGTCGACAATTTCGGCATTCAGATTCTGATCTATGTCATGCTCGGGTGGGGCCTCAATATCGTGGTGGGCTTGGCCGGCCTGCTCGACCTCGGCTATGTCGCCTTCTATGCCGTCGGCGCCTATTCCTATGCGCTGCTGGCGAAGGAGTTCGGCTTTTCTTTCTGGATACTGCTGCCGCTGGCCGGAATCCTGTCATCTTTCTGGGGAGTTCTGCTCGGTTTCCCCGTGCTGCGGCTGCGTGGCGATTATCTCGCCATCGTCACGCTCGCCTTCGGCGAAATCGTCCGTATCGTCCTGATCAACTGGGTGGATCTGACCAGCGGCTATGCCGGCATCAGCGGCATCCCGCGACCGAGCTTCTTCGGCGTTCCGTTCAATGCCGACGACGACGGTTTCGCCGCCGTGTTCGGGCTGGAATTTTCGCCGATTTATCGCACCATCTTCCTCTACTACCTGATCCTGGCGCTGGCCTTCCTGACCGCCTTTGTGACCGTGCGCTTGCGGCGGCTGCCGGTCGGCCGCGCCTGGGAGGCGTTGCGCGAGGACGAGATCGCCTGCCGCTCGCTCGGCATCAACACCACCAACACCAAGCTCACCGCCTTTGCCATGGGCGCGATGTTCGCAGGGTTCGCCGGCTCGTTCTTCGCAGCCAGACAGGGATTCATCTCGCCGGAATCCTTCACCTTCCTGGAATCGGCCACCATCCTGTCGATCGTCGTGCTCGGCGGCATGGGCAGCCAGATCGGCGTCGCGATCGCCGCCATCGCGATGATCGGCGGCACCGAGATCATGCGCGAACTCGACTTTCTTAAGCAGATATTCGGACCGACATTCGATCCAACCCAGTATCGCATGCTGATATTCGGCTTCGCCATGGTGGCGATCATGATCTGGAAGCCGCGCGGGTTGATCTCGTCGCGCGAGCCGTCGGTTTTCCTGAAGCAGGATAAGACGACTTCCGCCGACCCGGTCAAGCAAGGCCACGGCTAGCGCATGACCCCGAAAAGTGAAAACCGGATTTCGGAAAAGGTCGTGCGCCAAAATATGGTCGCTGCCTCCGACGTCCTGCTTAGTGTCGAGCACCTGACCATGCGCTTCGGCGGCCTGGTGGCGGTCGACGATCTGTCGTTCCAGGCGCGGCAAGGCAACATTACGGCGCTGATCGGACCGAACGGGGCCGGCAAGACCACCGTGTTCAATTGCATCACCGGCTTCTACAAGCCGAGCGAGGGCCGCATCGGGATTTGCCACGGCGAGGCGGCGATGTGGCGCGAACTGGAGGCGCTCACCGATAGCGGCAAGCGCAGTGCCAAGCTTGGCCAGAACGCGCTCTATCTGCTCGAGCGCATGCCGGATTATCTGGTGACGCAGCAGGCGCGCGTCGCCCGCACCTTCCAGAACATCCGCCTGTTTCCCGGTATGACGGTGTTGGAGAACCTGCTGGTCGCCCAGCACAATCGGCTGATGCTCGCCTCCGGCTATACGCTTCTGGGCATCCTCGGCTTTCCCTCCTATGGCGCCGCCGAACGCGCTGCCATCGAGCGTGCGCGGACCTGGCTTGACCGCGTCGGGTTGATCGAACGCGCCGACGATCCAGCCGGCGACCTTCCCTATGGCGCGCAACGCCGGCTGGAGATCGCGCGCGCGATGTGCACCGAGCCGGTGCTGCTCTGCCTCGACGAGCCGGCCGCCGGCCTCAACCCGCGCGAAAGCGCCGAGCTCAACGCGCTGCTGCTCGCCATCCGCGATGAGCACGCCATCTCGATCCTGCTGATCGAGCACGACATGTCGGTGGTGATGGAGATATCCGACCACGTGGTCGTGCTCGACTATGGCGTCAAGATTTCCGACGGCAAGCCGGCCGATGTGCGCAACGATCCCAAGGTGATCGCCGCCTATCTCGGCGTCGCAGACGAGGAAGTAGCCCAGGTGGAAGCGGAGGTGGGCCTGTGACTGCGCCACGAACGCCGACCTCCCCCTGCAAGGGGGAGGTCGGCCGCGAAGCGGCCGGGAGGGGGTCAAAGCGGCGTTTTAGCCGCACAGGAGCAATGACGAAACGCGCTCGCCGCTTGCGCACCGATATGACCGATGCCGAAGCGAAGCTCTGGCGCGCGTTGAGGCGCAATCAGCTCGATAGTTTGAGCTTCAGGCGCCAGCATCCAATTGGCGCCTACACGCTCGATTTCTATTGCTCCTCGCTCCAGCTTGCGATCGAAGTGGACGGCGGCCAGCATGCCGACGGGGCGAAATTGCGTCGCGATGAGCTTCGTACAATTTGGCTCGATTCAAAAGGTATCATTGTTATCCGCTTTTGGAATAACGAGGTCTTAGGAAATCTGAATGGCGTCTTGGAAGAAATCGCCCGCGTAGCTTCGCAACTCCAAGCGCTGACCCCCTCCCCAACCCTCCCCCTTACAGGGGGAGGGAGAACAAAGGTCGTGCCATGACCACGCCTTTGCTCTCCGTGCGCGGCGTCAAGACCTTCTATGGCCGCGTGATGGCGCTCAAAGGCGTCGACATGGACATCAGCGAGGGCGAGATCGTCACGCTGATCGGCGCCAACGGCGCCGGCAAATCCACGCTGATGATGACCGTCTGCGGTAATCCGCGCGCACGCGAAGGCAGCATCGAATTCGCCGGCCGCGACATCACGCGGCTGCCGACCCACGAAATCGCGCGGCTCAAACTGGCGCAGGCGCCGGAAGGCCGCCGCATCTTCTCGCGCATGACCGTTCTGGAAAACTTGCAGATGGGCGCCACCACTGCCGAGCCGGCCAATTTCGAGCGCGATCTCGAGCGCATGCTCGCGCTGTTCCCGCGCCTGAAGCAGCGCATCGGCCAGCGCGGCGGCACGCTGTCGGGCGGCGAACAGCAAATGCTGGCGATTGCGCGCGCCTTGATGGCGCGGCCGCGGCTGTTGCTGCTCGACGAGCCCTCGCTCGGCCTGGCGCCGCTGATCGTGCGTCAGATCTTCGACGCCATCAAATCACTCAATGCCGAAGACGGCCTCACCGTATTCCTGGTCGAGCAGAACGCCTATCACGCGCTCAAGCTCGCGCACCGCGGCTATGTCATGGTAAACGGGCTTATTACGTTGTCGGGGACAGGGCGCGAATTGCTGGAACGGCCCGAAATCAGGCAGGCCTATCTCGAAGGCGGCAGGGAAAGCGCATGACCGCCACAGCCTTCTCGATCCCCGAATTAATCTACGAGGAAGGCTCGCTCGGCGTGTTCGTGCTGGTCACCGTCATCCTTGGCGGCGGGGCGGCGGCGCTCTCCGGCCGCGCCATAGCCGAGACCTGGCGGCCCTGGTGGCAAATTGTTGCCTATAGTTTCATCCTTGGCGCCGCCGTCCGGTTTATCCATTTCAGCCTGTTCGGCGGCACCCTGTTGTCGCCGCACTATTATCTGGTCGACAGCGCTGTTTGCATGGGCTTGGGATTCCTTGGCTTTAGGGCCGCCCGCGCCGCCCAGATGGTCACGCAATATCGCTGGATTAACGAAACTAGCAATCGTCTGCGCTGGCGCTGGCGCCGCCGGCCGCCATCTAGTAGCATTGCGGCCACGTCGACCTTGCAGGCTCCAGTTGAAAGGGGAAACAGATGAAGAGAATTACTTCGCTCGGACTTGCGCTTGGTTTCGCTGTTGCAATGGCGGGAACCGCTTCCGCCCAGATCAAACTGGGAGTCGAGGGACCGATCACCGGACCGAACGCCGCTTTCGGCGCGCAGCTCAAGAACGGCGCCGAACAGGCGGTCGCGGACATCAATGCCGCCGGCGGCATCATGGGTCAGAAGATTACCGTCATGATCGGCGACGACGTCTCCGATCCCAAGCAGGGCGTCTCGGTCGCCAACAAATTCGCAGCCGATGGCGTGAAATTCGTGGTCGGCGCGTTCAACTCCGGCGTCACCATGCCGTCGTCGCTGGTCTTCCAGGAGAACGGCATCCTCGAAATTACGCCCGCATCCACCAATCCGCAGGTCACCGAACGGAATATGTGGAACATCTTCCGCACCTGCGGCCGCGATGACCAGCAGGGCGGGGTTGCCGGCGCCTATATCGTGAAACACTTCAAGGGCAAAAAGATCGCCGTTGTCCACGACAAGACCACCTACGGCAAAGGTGTCGCCGACGAAACCATCAAGGCCATGGCCAAAGGCGGCATGAAGCCGGTGCTCTACGAAGGCGTCAACACAGGCGAAAAGGATTATTCGGCGCTGGTGTCGAAGGTCAAATCGTCGGGCGCCGACTTGGTCTATTGGGGCGGCCTGCATACCGAAGGCGGCCTGATCGTGCGGCAGATGCGCGACCAGGGCATCAAGGCGCCGATGATGGGCGCCGATGGCATCACCACCGACGAGTTCGCCTCGGTCGGCGGGCCGGGCGTGGAAGGCACGCTGATGACCTACGGACCGGACGCGCGCAAGAATCCGGCCGCCAAGGACATCGTCGCGAAGTTCAAGGCCAAGAATTTCGAGCCGGAAGCCTACACGCTCTACAGCTATGCAGCGGTGCAGATCATCAAGCAGGCGGCGGAAGCCGCCAAGTCGCTCGACCCGAAAAAGGTCGCCGAGAAGATGCATTCCGGCATGAAGTTCAAGACCGCGCTGGGTGACATCTCCTACGACAAGAAGGGCGATCTCACCAAGCTCGACTACGTGATGTACATCTGGAAGAAGGACGCCGCCGGCAAGATCACTTATGTCGAATGCCCGGGCTCCGACTGCTCCAAGATGAAATAACTCACGTCGGCTGATTTGAGATGAGAAGCCCGCCGCACTGGCGGGCTTTTCTTTTTAGGTTGGACGCAAAAAACTCGACCCGTCATCCTGAGGTGCGAGCGCAGCGAGCCACGAAGGATGTACGGCCCGGACCGTCGCCCTTCGAGGCTCGGCGCTAAGCGCCGAGCCTCGAAGGGCGACGAAGAAATAGGCCGATCAACGCCGTTACTACCCAATCCTTCCCAGCACCGGGAACGCCTCCAGCAGCCAGATACTCATTTGCGTAATGCTGCCGGTAAGAAACGCGATGCCGGTGAGCACCAGCAGCGCGCCCATGGCCTGCTCGACCCGGCGCAGATATTTGCGGAAGCGCGAAAGGAACGCCGCGAACGGCTCGATCGCAAAGGCCGCGATGATGAAGGGAATGCCGAGGCCGAGCGAATAGACCGCCAGCAGGCTGGCGCCTTTGCTCACCGTCTGCTCGGAGGCCGCCACCGCCAGGATCGCGGCCAGGATCGGCCCGATGCAGGGCGTCCAGCCGAAGGCAAAGGCCAGGCCCATCGCATAGGCGCCCCACAGGCCGACCGGCTTGGCGACCGTGACCCGCTTTTCCCGCATCAGTAAAGCGATCTGCGTCAGGCCGAGGAAATGCAGACCCATGACGATAATGGCGATGCCCGCAACGGTCGCCAGCGTCCCGGAATAGGCGCGTATCAGCGAGCCGACCACGCTGGCGCTGGCGCCGAGCGCAACGAACACCGTCGAAAAGCCGAGCACGAACAGCAGCGCAGCCGCTACCGTCTCGCGCTTGACGCGCGGCTCCGGCTCTTTGTCCGCGAAACGCTCCAGCGAGGTCCCTGCCAGGTACACCAGATAGGGTGGCACCAGCGGCAGCACGCAAGGGGAGAGAAAGCTGACAACCCCCGCGATCAGGGCTGCCAGGTAAGTGACATCGCCATTCATGGGCCCTAGATGCCTCGGCAAGTGTGGCAATGGCAAGGTTACCGTGACCCAGATGGAGCGTTTGTGATACGTCGTTGAAGGGGACCCCCACCCCAACCCTCCCCCTTACAGGGGGAGGGAGAAACGCGCCGCTAGCTTTTCCTCCCCCTGAAAGGGGGAGGATCAAGGAGGGGGTCAACTGAGTACTTCTCGGCGAGGGCGAATTTGCGCAATCACATCACCGACATTCCCGGCGTGCAGGTCGGCCATGCCGGCGACGCCGGGCTCGGCTCCGGCGTCACGGCAATCGTTTTCGACCAGGCCGTAGTGGCGAGCGTCGATGTACGCGGCGGCGGGCCGGGTACGCGCGAGACCGCTTTGCTCGATCCGGCGCAGACCGTGGAAGGCATCGATGCGATTGTGCTTTCGGGCGGTTCGGCCTTCGGGCTCGACGCCGCCTCCGGCGTGCAGGCCTATATGCGCGAGATGGGCCGCGGCTTTGCGGTGCGCGAGGCGCGCGTGCCGATCGTACCGGGCGCAATCCTGTTCGACCTGCTCTCGGGCGGCGAAAAGGATTGGGGCCGCTACCCGCCCTATCGCGAACTCGGCTACGCGGCGGCAAAGGCCGCCGGCGCCGACATTGCGCTCGGCAGCGTCGGCGCCGGGCTTGGCGCCACCACGGTCAATCTCAAGGGCGGCATCGGCTCGGCCTCGGGCCGCACGCGCGACGGCTTGACCGTCGGCGCCATCGTGGCGGTGAACGCGGCCGGCAGCGTCACGGTCGGCGATGGAGAGCATTTCTGGGCGTCGCCGTTCGAACTCAACAAGGAATTCGGTGGCCGCGGCTGGCCGCAATCATTCTCTGCCGATGCGCTGGCGCTGCGCAGCAAAGGCGGCCCGCGCCAGAGCACCACGCTGGCCGTGGTCGCGACCGATGCCAAGCTATCGAAGGCGCAATGCAAACGGCTGGCGGTGATGGCGCAGACCGGCATGGCGCGCGCGATCTATCCGGTGCATAGCCCGCTCGACGGCGACATCGTGTTCGCCGCCGCCACGGGCGCAACGCCGCTGGCCGATCCGGTCTATTCGATGAGCGAACTCGGCATGGTGACGGCCAATGTGCTGGCGCGCGCCGTGGCGCGCGGCGTCTACGAGGCGACGGCCTTGCCGTTCCCGGGCGCGCTGCCGGGCTGGAAGGATAAGTTTAAAGGCTAAAGAAATCGCTCCGCCCGATACGCCGCCGGATCGCAGAACGGCGTCTCGCCGCTCATCATTTCCGCGATCAACCGCCCTGTGGCGGGCCCAAGCGTCAGCCCCCAATGGGCGTGGCCAATCGCCAGCCACACACCACCGAGACCCGGCGCGCGGCCGATCACGGGCCGCGAATCCGGAAAACACGGCCGGCTGCCGAGCCAGGTCTTCTCGTCGGCGCGCGCGCCGAGCGGAAACAATTCGCGCGCCTTGGGCATGATGCGGTCGAACTGCACCGGCGAAGGCGCAGCATCGCGCGCGGCGAATTCGGCGCCGGTGGTCAGACGAATGCCCTGCTCCATCGGCGTGATCAGATAACCGTTCGCGACATCGACCACTGGCCGCGTCAGCACTGCATTGCCTTGCGCCGTGAAATGCCGGTGGTAGCCGCGCTTGACCGCCATCGGCAGCCGCAGACCGAGCGGCTCCAAGACATCGGGCGCCCATGGCCCGAGCGCCACCACCACGTTCGGCGCGTCGAGCGCGCCTTCAGCGGTCTCCACCCGCCAGCCGGTACCCGAGCGATGCAGCGAGCGCGCGTCGCCGGCGAGCGTCAATCCACCGATTGCGGTCAAGCGCGCGGCATAGGCACGCGTCACCGCCAGCGGATTGCTCAGGCTCGCGGCCTGCGGCCAGAACACGCCATGCGCAAACACCGGATTGAGCGAAGGCTCGAGCGCCTGCACGCCGGCGGTATCGAACGTCTGCAACGGCAGGCCGAACTCGGCCGCAAGTTCGAGCTCCAGCCGCAGCGCCGTAAAGGCGCGCTCGCTGCGATAAAGCCTGAGCCAGCCGGTCTTGCGCAGATAACGCGTAGCGTCGGCCTCTGCCATCAGGATCTCGTGTTCGGCCAAAGCGCGCGCGAACAGCGGACGATTGAGCCGCGCGGTCTCCGCCAGGCGCTTGGGTTGCGAGGCGGCGCGGAACGCCAGCAGCCAGGGCGCCACCTGCGGCAGGAAGGCCAGATGATAATTGGCCTCGCTGGCGCGCTTGAACACGACCCGCAGCAGCGCCCGCAAACTGGCGGGAAATGCCGGCGGCAGAACCGTGCTGCCCTCGATCACGCCGGAATTGCCATAGGAAGTCTGCTCGCCCACGCCGGCGCGGTCGACCAGCGCGACGCTCAGGCCCCGCTTGGCCAGATGCAGCGCGATCGAGGTGCCGACAATGCCGGCGCCGAGCACAATCGCATCGGTGCGTGCCATGAACCTTATCCTTGAACCTTATCCTTTCACCTCTCACCGTTTACCGGGAGAGGGAATAAGCACATATGGGCACCTCGAATAATTACGCTGCCGTCTGGCCGACGAACTGCAAATCAGATTCAAGGAACGCACAAGGTCTGAGAGCGGGAGCGGTCTATGGGGCAATTCGGGTTCTTCGATACTAACAAGCGGCTCGAAGCGCTA
>JBBRAL010000080.1:0-20482 GCA_038206805.1 Hyphomicrobiales bacterium
TGATCCTGGAGCGAATGGCCGCTGCATGAGGACGGACAAAACTGAGATCGCTCAGCGCTACATCAAGCTTGAAAACGGCGCTCACGCCGCATCAGCGGTCCGCGCCGCGCGGAAAACATCATTGTTCGAGGTGCCCTTAAGGCGTTTCCTCGTTACCCGCGCCCACGCTGGCGCAACGCGTCATTTCCCCGCCAGCTTGGCCGCATCGTCGTGCACGCTGGTGTCGATCAGCGAGGCCGTCGGCACGGCTTTCGGAATGACGCCGGCTTTGACGAACAGGTTCTGCATCCATTCGATCCGATCGACCGGGATCGCCAGTGTCGGATCGATTTGTTTCAGGCTCAGCGTCTGATCGGTAATGAATTCGGCGCGCTTGTCGTCCGGCTTGGAGTGCGTCATCTCGTGCGCCAGCTTGATCGTCGCCTCGCGGTGCGTGGTGGCATATTTGTAGGCATCCATCTCGGCCGCGACAAAGCGCACGAGGTCGTCGCGGCGCGTGGCAAGCACCTTGCTGTTGGTGGCTATGCAAAGACGGATGAATTTCGGAACGGCGGTACTCCCTTTCGCCAGCACCTTGATGGTGGGCGGCATGACCGCTTCGAACTCGTTCGACACCACGGCGGCATCGGTGATGCCGGCGAGCAGCGACTTGTAGCGGTCGAGATCGGCGCCTTGCGTTGCCAGTTTCACGTCCGAAAACGGAACGTTGGCGGCATCCAGCATGCCGCGAAACAGCAGATCCGGCAGCGAGCCGGGCGAGGAAATGGCGACATTCTTGCCTTTGAGATCGGCCAGCGTCTTGATCTCGGCCTTGGCCAGAACCACCTGCGGCACGCCCGGCCAGGTGCAGCCGACAATCTTGACGCCGGTGCCGCGCACGCCCGCCACGATCGATTCCGCCGCGCCCATATCTACGCTGTCGATCTCGCCCGCGATCAGCGCCTTCATCAATGTGGCGCCAGCCTTGATCTGCAGCAGCTCGATTTTCAATCCGCGCTTGGCGCCGAAGCCGCCTTTGTCGACCATGGCGATGAAGCCGGCATCGCTCTTGGCTTCCAGAATGCCATGCTTCCAGACCTTGTCTTGCGCGCTTGCCGCCGAGAGAGAGCAGGCGAACAGGACGCCGGCCGCGAGAACCAGCGATTTCGATGGCGCAATCATGACGCTTTCCTCCAATTGTCGTTGTTGCGGCGCGCCGCGGCGCCGGGCCGTCTGTGCGGCCAATTATCGATTGGCCGAAGGTTACGTCGCGCTTTTGGCGGCTGCAACCCGCAATTCGGCGTGCTGCTAGATGCGGTATTCGCCGCCGCGCTTGTAGCCTTGGCCGACATTGAGGAACAGCTGCTCCAGCGTCGGCCGCTTCTTGATCAATCCCTGCTCGTGCGAATAGCCGACCAGCGTCTCGAGGATTTTGCGGTTCTTCTCCGACAGTCCGTATTCCCATGGATCGGGGCCAAGGATTCGCTCCTGCTCCTCCCAGGCCGCGCTGTACCAGGCGAGCGGAACGATGCGTGGATTGCGCATGCGCTCCATCGCAATCGCCTTCGCTTCATTGAACGCCCTGAACAGATTGATGGCGAGCCAGGGGTGCTGCTCGGCGAGCGCTTGGCGAAGACCGACGACATGCATGATCGGGAAGATGCCGGTCTTTTGATAATAGGCCATCTCTTCCTTTTTATTGTCGGGAAACAGGCGGGCGACGCGCGCATCCTTGGCCAAGAATGGCTTGATGAAATCGGAATGCAGCACGGCATCGAGCTCGCCCTCGGCCAGCATGGTCTCGACCGATTTGTCGCTCGGCAGGCGCGTGTATTTGATGTCGGCGGGCAAAGTGACATCGACATCGTCATTGAGCTCGGCGAACCATTCGATTGAATTGAGCGGCACGCCGTATTCGTGCTGGAGAATGCCGCGCATCCAGAGCACGGCGCTGGTCATCAGGGTTTTGACGCCGATTTTGCGTCCGATCAGGTCACTTGGCTTGGCGATGCCTTTGGCCGTGTTGATGAACATGAATCCGTGGCGGAAACGGCGGTGCAGAAAGACCGGTATGGCCCGAAATGGCCAATCGTTGTCGCGGGCGGCGAGATAGGAGGAACTCGATACTTCGGCCAGATCGAATTCGCCGTTGCGCAGGAAGCGCCAATGGCGGGTGGCCGAATCCATGTCGGTCAATATTGTGAGATCGACGCCGTCGACCGCGACCTTGCCGTCGATCAAGGGCCGGACGATTTCATTGTCGCCGCAGGCAAGGGTGAGGCTTAGTTTATTTGGCATTCACGTCTCCACACACTCCGCTCATTCCCGCGCAAGCGGGAATCCAGAACCGCCTTAACCAGAGCCCTGGGTCCCCGCTTTCGCGGGGACGAGCGGACAATACTACTGCCCCGTCGCAATGGCCGCCAATCTTGCGGGCTCATCGATCCGGTTGCCGCGCCAGACCACATGCAGGTCCGGCCGCAGCAAAAAGAGATCGTAGCCGTAGAGATCGCGCAGCCGTTCTTCCTCGATATCGAGCACCGCCAACGGTGCGCCCAACGCGGTGAAGGCCCGTTCGAGCGGCATGGCATCGGCTGGCGTCCCGGCCAGCCGCAGCAGCGTATAGCCGTCGCCGACGCGGTCATGCAGCGCCGTGCCGTCGGCAAGCCAAAGGTGCGGCAGCCGGGCGCCGGGCCAGGTCGTCGGGACATATTTCATGAAATTATCCTCGGGCCCCTCGCCGGGCTCCGGCCATATGATCGGGGAACTGCGATAGCGGTAGCCGAGTTCGGCCCCGATCATCTCATTGCTTTTGCGCTGCTCCACGTCGGCGATGCGCGTCAGATTGGCCCGTGTCTCGGCGCCCTCCGGCGTCCGGTCGCGAATATTCGGCCGATAGGCCGCGCGCCAGGCCCGCCGTCCGCGCGAGGCATGGCGCGAAGCATCCACATTACGCGCCCCGATCTGCCGGCGTTCGATCCCGTAGGAAGCGAGCAGGCCGGGCCCGCCCCAGCCTTGCAGCGTGCCGGCGAGTTTCCACGACAGGTCGACGGCATCGCCGACGCCGCTGTTCATGCCGAGCCCGCCGGTCGGGATGACCAGATGCACCGCATCGCCGGCCAGATATATGCGCCCCTGGCCGTAGCTGTCCGCCAGCAGCAGGTTCTGTTTCCATTGCCCGACCGAAAGCATCTCATAGTTGACCGGCATGGCGACGGTTTTCTCGAACATGGTCGCCATCTCGGCGTCGCTGTCGGCCACCGAATGCAGCGTGAAGTGGCGTGTCGAATCCTGCACGATCAGGAATGTCGCCTGACCGTCGGCGACGTGATAGTGCCGCCCCTTGCCGATCGGAATGCGCTCGAACAGATCGTCGCAGCGGTACAAGGCCTGACGGAATTGCATCAGATTGGCTTCGCCCTGCAGCTTGATGCCGAGTTGCCGGCGCACGGCGCTGTTGCCGCCGTCGCAACCGACCAGGTAGTGCGCCTTGATCTCCAAGTCCCGACCGCCGGTCTTGACGCGCGCGGTGACGCCGCCGGAGTCCTGATCGAACGCGACGAACTCGCAGCCGTAGCGCACGTCCACATGCGGCAGGCTTTCGGCGACCGATTTAAGCAGCGGCTCGAGCGTATATTGCGAGATGAGCTGATAGGGCTCGAGCGGCAGCGTTGCGTCGTTGCAGGCCGCGATCTCGGCCTGCGCCTTTTCGACCGAAGGGTAGGGCAGGTGCAGCAGCGGCGGCTCGATCAAGGACGTGATGATGAACACGTCCATCGGCGCACCGGCCGGAAACCCCGCCTCGCGGATTTTCTGCGCAATGCCCATCCGGCGATAGATCTCCATGGTGCGGGCATTGCACCGCTCCATCTTTGGGAGAAATTGCGGGGCGGCTTTTTGCTCAAGCAGCGTGCAACGCACGCCGCGCCGGCCCAGGTCGATGGCGAGCGTTAAGCCCACTGGACCGGCGCCGACGATGAGAACCTGTGTATTCAAACGACAATTCCGAAAGGACCGAGGATCGTTGGAAACGCTAACATTTTGTCCAAGTTCGCGGAAGCTGCGCGAGGCAACATCTCAGCGTCCGGTTTCGCGGCCGCGGTTTTGGTTTGATTTTCATCAAGGAAATGGCCCGAACGCGGGACTTTAGTGCCTTGGCGGGAATTAGCATCACGGGTCGCGCGCGCCGTGCGTGAAAGCATCGATATTCAGTGGGAAGAGGCAGGCAAATGAACAAGATCGCCGGCGTATCGCTCATGGAACAACGTAAAGCCGCGGCAGCCACGGCCGCAGGCGGCAAACCGATTGCCGACTTGCGCGAATGGTTGTCGCGCGTTGAGGCGATCGGCGAATTGACCCGGGTGAGCCAGCCGGTGGACCGCGACGAGGAGATGAGCGCGATCTCCTATCTGGTCGCCAAGCAGCAGCCTTCCCCGGCTGTGCTGTTCGAACGGCCGCGCGGTTTTGACAAGAGTCCGATCGGCGCCAAGATGTTGTGGAACATTCTGGGACCGAGTGTGAAGCGTGTCGCGCTCACGCTCGAGGAACCGGCGAACACGCCGACCGTCGAATTGATTCGGCGCACCAAGGACAAGCTCAAGCGGCGTCTGCCGCCGGTTGAGGTGCCTGCCGGTCAGGCCCCGATCTACCAGAATACCGTGACCGGAAAAAATATTGACCTGAGCCTGCTGCCGATCCCGCGGCACTGGCCGCTTGACGGCGGCCGTTATGCCGGAACCGGCGACGCGGTGATTACCCGCGATCCCGACAGCGGCTATCTCAACATCGGCACTTACCGGATGATGGTGCAGGGCAAGTCGCAGGTCGGGCTCTATTTGTCGCCCGGCAAGGACGCGCGCCTGCACATCACGCGCGCCTGGCAGCAGGGCAAGCCGATCCACGTCGCAGCGGCCTGGGGCATCGATCCGCTGTTCATGCTGGTCGGCTCGCAGACATTTCCCAAGAACGTGTCCGAATATGAATATGCCGGCGGCATCAAGGGCCAGCCGATCCCGGTGGTGCGCGGCAAGAAGTCTGATCTACTGCTGCCGGCTAACGCGGAACTTGTCATTGAAGGCATCATCCGCCCCAATTCGGTGAAGGCGGAAGGGCCGTTTGGCGAATTCCCCGGCTATTACGGGCGGCCGGAAGCCGGCTGCCCGCTGGTCGATGTCACCGCGGTGCATTACCGCACGCAACCGATCCTGACCAACGCGCTAATGGCGGATTATCCGTCCTGCGAGCAGAGCGGTTTCTTCTCGGTTATTCGATCCGCCAAGATCTGGGACGATCTCGACAAGCTCGGCATCCCCGGCATCCATGGCGTCTATGCGCACCCGGCGGCGGCGGGCGGCTTCGGCATGACCGTCATCAGCCTCGAGCAGCGCTACGCCGGCCACGCCGCGCAGGTGCTGGCGCTGGCGGCCCAGGTTCCCGGCGGCGCCTACTACACTAAATGGATCATCGCCGTCGACGAGGATGTCGACCCGACCGACATGGATCAGGTCATCTGGGCGATGGCGAGTCGCTGCAATCCGATCGACGATATCGATATCCTGCGCAACACCTGGAGTACTTGGCTCGATCCGACGCAAAATCCGCCGGAAAAGCGGCCTTATGGCTCCAAGGCCCTGATCAATGCCTGCAAGGAGCACCGCCACCTGCCGGTGTTCTCCAAGCGCACCACGTTGCGCAAGCAGGTCTACGATCAGGTTGCCGCGCGATGGAGCGAACTTGGCTTGCCCGGACAGATCCCGACCGTGCGGGCGTTCGAAGCCGAGAACAAGGTTACCTATCATGAAGTCGGCGGCTTCGAACCCGGCCGCCAGCCGGGTGAAAAGAAGCCGGCGAGCAAGAAGAACAAGAATAAAAAATAATAGCTGAGGCGGTTTTTAACCGCGCATAATTCCCACGCGCTCAATGCACCGGGACGTGCGCCTCTTTGATTACCGCGCCCCAGACCTGCGTCTCCTTCTTGATGAAGGCTGCCGCCTGCGCGGGGGTGCCGCCGGCAGCGTGCAGATTGATCTTGGCGAAGTGGGCCTGAACGTCGGGGCTACGCAGCACTTCCTCGATCGCTTTGTTGAGCTTGGCGACGATGGCCGGCGGCGTCTTCGGCGGCGCCGCGATGGCATTCCAGGTGCCGGACTCTAAACCCTTGACGCCGGCCTCGTCAAGCGTCGGGATGTCGGGCAGATTTGGGATGCGCTTCAAAGTCGCCACCGCCAGGATGTGCGCGCGGCCGGCTTGGTGCAGTTTGATTGCCGAAGCGAGCTCCATGAAGATCATGTCGACATGGCTGGCGATCAGATCGTTGAGCGCCGGCGCCGTGCCCTTGTAGGGCACGTGCACGAGCTTGGTGCCGGTCACCGTCTCGAACAGCGCCGCGGTCAGATGCGAGGTGGTGCCGATGCCTTGCGACGCATAGTTGACCTTGCCGGGATTGGCCTTGGCATAGGTTATGAACTCTTGCGCGGTCTTGGCGGGGAAATCCGGCCGCACCAGCAGCACATTCGCAATCGAGGTCATGATCGCCACCGGTTCGAATTGGGTGGGGTCGAAATTCATTTTCTTGTAGAGCAGCGGATTGACCGTGAGCGGCGACGGCTGCGCGGAGAGCAGCGTGTAGCCATCCGGATCGGAATGGAACACGACATCGGCGCCGATATTGCCAGCGGCTCCGGCACGGTTCTCGACCACCACCGGTTGGCCGAGCTTTTGTTCCAAACTGTGTGCCACGATGCGGGTGACGGTATCGACGCCGCCGCCGGCCGGCACGCAAACGATGATCCTGATCGGCCTGTTGGGATAATTGGCCGCGGCGTCCTGCGCCAAGGCGCCGGAGGCGTAAAACAGGGTGGCGGAGACCAAAGCCAGAAGTGTACGCATTTTGCTGTCCTCCCTTCGGTCGTCCGTTGCGCGGCTACCTGTCGCTGCGCGAAAAGCCCGGCCCCATGTCCGAGGATAGCGGATAATAGGGACGATTCACGCTCCGGCACCAGTTTTCCCAGCCTCGTTCGAGAGTGAAGCCGGCGCGGCCCCTGGTATTGGCGGCGATTTCGCCGTCGCTCAAATAGGTGACCTCGCCCATCGCCAGCGCCTTGCCGAGCATCTGGGCGTTGATTTCCGTGTAGATCGAGGTGAATACCGCCTCGCGCAGCGAGGCGCCGACGACCACGCAACCGTGACCGCGCATGAGCGCCACCGTGCGCGTTCCGAGCGATTTGGCAAGGTCGCGCCCCATTTCCATGTTGGTGACGAGCAGGTTGGTGCTGTCGCCGAACTTGTCACGAATGTCCCAGTTCGGAACGTCGCGGCCGACCGGCGCGGCCATGTGCATGACAGCGCAGAAGCACTGCTTTTTCACGACCGAGAACGGGACGACGTTCGGACTGTGATTGTGCACGACCGACCCGATGTCCGCACGGGCTTCCAAGATAGCGCCGTGTATGAACCGCTCCGAATAGGGCTTGCCGGGCTGCGCGCCCACGATGTCGCCGGCGAGCGTGAATTCCATGATGTCGCCAATTTCGACGCACATCGGCGCCCGGGCGCGCGCCATGAGAAAGCGGCCGGGATTGTCCGGATGACGGATCGACACGTGGCCGAACGAATCGAGCACGTTTTGATCGGCGAGTATCCGGTTGGCGATGACGAGATCTTCCTTCAGTCGGTTCAGGTCGGTCATGCCGCTGCTCCAGTTTGGCCGATACGGAAATTGGACGCATTCTAGGCCAGGATAATTTCTCGCCCACTGTTCGCAAGTGGTGGACGCATCGAGAGCAGATCGGCGCAGCCATGTCGACCTCCGGCGATTCATGATAGAAAGCCGTACCGTCGGGGAGCGATCATGAAGCGGCCGAAGAAACCGGGAGATCGCGAAACGGACGTCATATTGCGCCATTGGCGCGAAGCCGTGCCGGACGATCGCCTGGCGCATCTCGTCAAGGATGCGACCCGGGCGCTGCTGCGGGCGTTGCAGATGCGGCTGACCGAGCATTCGGTTTCGCTCGGCCAGTGGACGTTCTTGCGAATTTTATGGGAGAGAGACGGGATCACCCAGCGCGAGCTGAGCGAACTCGCAGGTGTCATGGAGCCGACGACGTTCACGGCGGTCACGGCGATGGAGAAGCTCGGCTATGTGACCCGCAAGAAGCTGCCTAATAATAGGAAAATGGTTTACGTCTTTCTCACCTCGAAGGGGCGGCTGTTGAAGCGAAAACTGGTGCCGCTGGCGGAAGAGGTCAACAGGATCGCGGTCGAAAACGTCAATCCGCAGGACATCGCGATGATGCGCCGCGTCCTGCTGACGATGATCGAAAACCTGGCGCGCGACGAGGCGCGGCCGAACAAGCGCTTGCGCATTCCGTCCACCCGCGAATTGGCCCGGCGGGTGCATGACGCCGAGGGCATTAGCCGCGCGCGGCTGCGTAAACGTGTCTGAGCCGGCGAATGTCCGGCTTACGCCGGATGGTCGCTGGTCCATTGCTCCGCCAAGGCCCTGCGGTCGAGCTTGCCGCGCGCGGTTTTGGGCAGGTGAATGCTGAGCACGATCTGCTTGGGCGCCTTGAATGCGGGCAAGGCCGCGCCGCAGTAACGCAGTAGGTCATCGACATCGATCGTGGCGCCAGGCCGCGCCACAACGAAGCTGACGACTTCCTCGCCGTAGGTGCGATCGGGTACGCCGACGGTGGCGACTTCAATGATCTCCGGCCGCTGCAGCAGAAGGCTGTCGATCTCGATTGGCGAGATATTGATGCCGCCGCGAATGATCAGGTCCTTCTCGCGCCCGGTAATATGGAGATAGCCGTCCGCGTCGAGAAAACCGATGTCGCCGGTTCGCAGGCGGCCTCGGCCATGAACCTTGATCGTTCCGTCGTCGGCGAGATAGCGATAGTCGTTGCCGGCGAAGCCTCCGACTTCCACGTGACCGATGTCTCCTGTCGGTAGTCCATTTCCGCGGTCATCGACGATTGCCAGTTGGTGGTAAGCCGCCGGCTTGCCGACGGTGCCGATGTGCCGGCCGGCGCCCGGATTGGTGGCGATCCAGCCGATTTCGCTGCAGCCATAGCTTTGGGCAACAGGGATTCCAAATCGCTGCTCGAAACGGCGCCAGTCCTCGCTCAACAGCGGCGCCGAGCTCGAGATCACGAAGCGCAAGCTCGACCGTGCTGCCACATTCGGCGGATCGTCGCCGTTGAGCAGCATGTTGATCGTGGTTGGATTGCCGGCGGCGATGGTCGCGCCAAATTCAGCGATATGCTGGAAAAACCGGCTGCGCGTGAACTTGCGTCCCAGGGTCAGCGTGGCTCCGCGGCTGAGCGGCGCCAATGCGCTCAGTACCTGGGCCGAGCACCAGTTAAACGAACGAAAATCATAGATGCGATCCTCGGCGGTCATGCCCAGCCCGTCCGCGGTCGGCTCGACGTTGGACAGCAGTTCGCGAAATGTCAGCACGACGCCTTTCGGCCGGTCGCTGGTCCCGGATGTGAACAGGATGCAGGCATCGTCGCGCGGCCGCGTGCTCGCAAGGTTATTGTCCGTCGGCTCGCAATCGGTAACCGCGTGGTAAAATCCAGCGTCCGCATTGCCGTCGAACGATCCGAGCGGCAGGGACGGCGCCGATGTCGTTGCCAATATGTCATCGAGTTCCAAGCCCGCATCGAACACGACGAGCCGCGGATTCAGCGTCGGCAGAATCCGTGCGAGGTGGCTGCGGGTCATCTCGACGTGGATGGTGCAGATGGTGGCGCCATAGGCCATCACGCCGAGATAACAGACCAGATGCTCGATCGAGTTGCCGGCGAGGAGCGCGACGCGGTCGTTGCTGCGGATGCCGCGCGCGGCCAGAAACGCAGCGATTTGCCGGGTCAGCCGCCGCAGTTGCCCGTAGCTGATCGTGCGTCGGTCGTCGGCCGACACAATATAGGCCTTGCCCGGATCGCGCTCGGCCGCGCGATCGATCCAGTGTCGAAGCAGGTTTGGCCCAAACTCAGTTGCTTCCGGCATTTAGCCTCAACCAGCGCATGATGACGCCTCAGCGGCCGGTCCGCGCCAAGGAGTGGACCCAGCCGACCATGCGCGATTTGGCGTTCTCGATATCCTTCGCGGTGAAAAAGTCCTCCGGCTTGACCCGGTCGACCGGATAGACCGGCCGCAGGAAGTCGCTCTCATAGCCGAACGGTACCGTGGCATCGATTCCCATGCCGCCCTCGAACTGGGTATTCGACGCGGTCCACTGCTTGTCGCCCGCGGTCATGCGCTCGGCCGGCATGAAGGTCTGGCCGCGCCCGCCGGGTATAGGGTTGAGGATGTCGGTGCGCGGATTAACGCGCGTGGTCATGCACCACATGATGTCGTCCATCGAATAGGGATCGGTGTCCTCGCTCACCGCGATCGCCAGCCGCATGCCCTGCGAGCACGACAGCGCCGCGCCGAGGAAGTTGCGCTGCCAGCCCTCGTCGATCTGGTGGCGTTTCTTGACCCGGATGACGCAGCCGCCCCAATCGGTCATGCAATAGGGGATGACGACGTCCTGCACGATGCCGGGCTGCAGCCGCTCGCACAGCTCGAAGATCGCCGCCTCGCGCACAGTCGTATCGATATTGTGGTCGTCGAGGGTATGCACCCCGAGCGCGAAGATGATTGGCTTGGTCTCCGGCTTGCGCATCGTCACGGCGGTGACGTGGAAGGTCGGCGCCTTGTAGGCCTTGCCCATGTAGCCGGCCCATTCGGGATGGAAATGGTAGCGGCCCTGGACGCCGGCGTCCTCCGACTCCTTGGTTTCGTAACGGCGATCGCGCGGGTGGATATAGCCTTCGAGCACCAGCTCGGCGTCGGCCAGCGTATAGGCGTCGACGGTGCGGCACTTCACCATGCGAATTGGGCTGCCTTGCACCGCTCCGGCGATGCCGATCTCGTCGCAGCCCATCGGCAGAATGGCGTAGTCGAAACCGGCGCCGGCGAGCAGCGTACAGGCCGGCGGCACGCCGAAGCACATCGAGATCGGGATCGGTTTGTCGTCCGCATAATACTTGTTGGCCACCTGCCACATGTGCGAGCCGGGCGAAATCTGGAACGTGCCGACATTGCCCCAGCGGAAGTTCATGCGGTTGTAGCCGAGATCGGTGCCGCCATCGAACTGGTCGAAGCTGACGCAGCGAATGCCGGAACCGACGGTGAGCTCGGTCTCGTAAGTCGTATGCCGGATCGGCACCATGTACTTGTTGACGTCATCGGGATTGAGGATGACGTGCTCCTGCACCGGCGCCTGCTCCTGCGGAATGATCACCGGCTTGAGCGGCTTGCGGAACGCCTGAGCGATCTTGCGCGTGCGCTCGATATCGTTCTTCCAGCCGAACATCTTGTTGATGACATTGATGTCGCCGAACAGATTGGTGATGACCCGGTGGTTAGGTTTGCCCTTGACGTTGTTGAAGATAACCGGGCAGCCGCCATCCAGATGTTTCTGCAGCCCGGTGACTTCGAGATCGGGGTCGACCGGCTTGTCGGTTTCGATCAAATCGCCTTGCGACTTCAGCCATTCCAGCGTTTTTCGCAGATCCATGACATCGGCGGTGTCCGATTGGGACTTTTCTTTGGGCAGCGGTTTTTGCATGATGTCCGAACTCCAATGCTCCGGAAAGCTGTTCGATTGTTAGATGCCGCTGTCGAGAGACGGCTTGGATGTGGGAAGCTTCGGCTCGACACCGGAGCCGCGGCCGTTAAGCGACGCGACGACGTCGCTCCAGAATTCGTCGCGGATTTTTCGGAACCAGACGGTGTAGGCGTCGGGCCGCGCATCGACATCCCGTTCGACTTCGCCGAAAGGCTTCCAGCACCAATCCGACACTTCGAGCGGATTTGGAACGGGAGCGCCGTCGAAGCGGCCGCCGAAAACATGCACAATCTCGTCTTCGATCAAACCGTTCGAGAACTCGGCGCGATAATTCATCGAAATGATAAAACTGAGAGGGCAGACAATACCCATCTCTTCGGGCAGCCGTCGAACGGCGGCGTCGATTGTCGACTCGCCGGGGCGTGGATGACTGCAACAGGTATTGGTCCACAGTCCTGCGGAATGGTATTTACCTGCCGCGCGCCGATGCAGCAGCATTCGCCCGTTTCGATCGCCGATGACGACGGATATGGCGCGGTGGCGCAATCCGTTGCGATGCGCCGCGAGCTTGGTGGCTGTTCCGATCGGGACGTCGTGTGCGTCGACGACGATAACTTCGTCTGAATTATTGTCGGCGCCAGGCCGCGGATTTGTCGCGTCCGGCACTTCGAGATCGAACGGCTTTTGGCTCAACTGCATGTCGAAAACGTCCCGCGGCATCGCACCCATCGCGTCGCTCGCCAGTGCATTTTAACCCTGAATCCGCGCTCTTCCAATCGCCGCTGCTTGCGCCAATTCGCGAAAATCAATATCCTTATCCGTCTAAGAATATTACGATACCGCTTTTTGCGGCGAATGCAAAGCGGCAAAGGTTGGCGCATGCTGCCTGGCGAAGGCGCCGCGAACGGCCCCGGTTGCCGAGGCTGCCGGGCTGCGCGGTAAGGCGTTGGGCGATCATGACTATCGAACTCAGCCGGCAAATTGGCGATTTTCTGAGCGCCCACCACGTAATGTCGCTTGCCACCTTAGGGTCCGGCGGGCCGCACGCCACAAACCTGTTTTACGCCTGCGATGGGCTGGCGCCGGTCTGGGTATCGGACCCTGACACGCAACATTCCCGCGACCTCGAAGCCGATCCGCGGGTCGCGGCCACGGTGGCGCCGGATTATTCGGATTTTGCGGTCATTCGAGGCGTGCAGATCGCCGGCACAGGGCGCCGGATCGTGGCAGCGGACGAAAGTATGCGGCATCTTGCGCAACTTGAGGCGCGTTATCCTTTCCTTCGGCAATTGGCGGCTGGGCCACCGAAATTGCGCGAAGCCTATGCGCGGACCGCTGTCTATCGCTTGCAGCCGGCCCGCATCGTTTTGATCGACAATACCAAGGGCTTTGGCCATAAGGAGACGCTTGAAATTTCTCCCTAGACGGCGGGCGATGTAACGATGTGCGGGCGCGCGTTTTGCAACAATACGTGCGGAATGGCGGCAGTTCGGCCGAGGAAGGACGACAAATGCGACGCCTGATCGTTGGCCTGACAGGTGCGACCGGCGCCATTCTCGGCGTGCGGTTGCTTGAGGCGCTCAAGGACAGTGAAGTGGAAACCCATCTTGTCATCAGCCGGTGGGCGCAGCGCACGATCGAGCATGAGACGCCCTACAGCGTAAAACAGGTGGGCGCGCTGGCGTCAGTCTACCACAATGCAAATAACATGGCGGCTGAGATTTCGTCGGGGTCGTTCATCACCGAGGGCATGGTGGTGATCCCCTGTTCGATGCGCACGCTGGGCAGCATCGCCCACGGGTACGGCGAGCATCTTGTGCATCGCGCGGCCGATGTCGTTCTCAAGGAGCGGCGACGGCTGGTGCTGGTGGCGCGCGAATCGCCGCTGTCCGAAATCCATCTCGAAAACATGTTGAAGCTGGCGCGCATGGGGGTGTCGATTATTCCGCCGATGCCGGCCTTCTACAATCACCCCAAGTCCATCGACGACATTATCAACCATATCGTGGCGCGGGTGCTCGACCAGTTCGGTATCTCGGCGCCGTTTGCCAAGCGCTGGGATGGGCATATGGTCAGCCAAACCAAGTCGGCTTCCGGCGATGTGGGGAACTGATTATCGTGCGGCAAATACACGGCCAATCGGGCAATGCCGGTTTAGATCGCGGAGACCCGCATGGGTGAGGTGAGTTTTCTCGACGTGTCGAAGCGTTTCTCGTTGCGCGTGGACGGCGAGGTTCATCACGTGCAGGCGCTCGATCGCGTGAGCTTCACGGTCGCCGATGGCGAGATCGTGGTGCTGATCGGACCGTCCGGCTGCGGCAAAACCACGGCGTTGCGGGTCGCCATGGGGCTCGACCCGGCCAATGGCGGCCGCGTGACGGTGGACGGACGCGAGGTGCACGGCTGCGGCCATGATCGCGGCATGGTCTTCCAGCACGCCGAATTGCTGCCGTGGCTTTCCGCCCGGCAGAACGTAATGTTCGGCCTGGAGATGAAGGGCATGCGCGGCGGCGAATTGCGCGACACCGCGGAAAAATATCTCGAACTGGTCGGCTTGGCCGCCTCGCAGAACCGCCGCCCGCATCAATTGTCGGGCGGCATGAAGCAGCGGGTCGGCATTGCGCGCGCGCTCGCCATCGATCCCAAGGTCCTGCTGATGGACGAGCCGTTCGGCGCGCTCGACGCGCAGACGCGCGAATCGCTGCAGGCCGAGCTCATGGACATCCACGCCCGCACGAAAAAGACCATCCTGTTTGTGACCCACGATCTTGACGAGGCCGTGCTGATCGCCGACCGCATCGTGGTCATGCGGGACGGCCGCGTGGCCGATATCATGACCGTGCCGCTCGCCCGCCCGCGTCCCGATCTCGGGCTGGTGCGAGGCTCCACCGAGTTTGCCGAGACCCGCTACAAGGTCTGGTGCGCGCTGCACGACGACGTGACGGTGCATTAGCGCATGATCCCGAAAAGTGGGAACCGGTTTTCGGATAAGATCATGCGCCAGGAAAAAGCTTGATGGCAGACATCACGGACATCCAGAACAAGCCCGCTGTGGCAAATGTGCCTGACGCCGGCACGAGCGAGCGCCGTCCGCTGCCGCGTTGGGCGATCACGCTCGGCTCGATCGTCTGCATGCTGGGCTTGTGGGAAATCTTCGGCCGCGACGTCAATCCGGTGTTCGGCTCCTATCCGAGCGCGATCGCGGTGGCGTTCTGGGAACTGCTGGTCAGCGGGCAATTGTGGGCGGCACTGTTGGAGAGCCTGCAACCGTTCATGGCCGGCTATTGCCTGGCAATTGTAATTGGTGTGCCGCTCGGCCTCATCATCGGCCGCTTCCGCGTGGCGGAGGCAGCCTTCGGAATCTACATCACCGCCGGCTATGCCATGCCACTGGTGGCGCTAGTGCCGCTGCTGATCCTGTGGCTGGGCCTCGGCTTCAAGGTCAAGGTTGCGGTGGTGTTCCTGATGGCGCTGTTCCCGATCTGCATCAACACCTGGCTCGGCGTCACCGCGGTGCCCAAGACGTTGATCGAGGTCGGCAAGTCGTTTGTGGCGCCCGATTTGGTGATCCTGCGCCGCATCGTGTTGCCGGCGACGCTGCCCTACATCATGGCCGGCGTGCGGTTGGCGGTTGGGCGCGCGGTGGTGGCCATGGTGATCGCGGAATTCTTCACCACCATTTCGGGGCTGGGCGCGGTGATCATCAACTCCGCCAATAATTTCGACACCGCCACCATGTTCGTGCCGATCATCCTCCTGATGCTGATGGCGGTCGGCTTGAACAGCCTGATCGGATTTGTCGAGCGGAAGGTGGCGCCCTGGCAGGCCGAGATCGCCGGGCGGGAGCGGGAATAAGCGGGCAGCATTTGTATAGTGAAAACCTTAGCCGCGAATTGAATTGATCCAAATCAATATAGCCGGTCAGCATATATAGAAGGTTCATCCAAACATAATTGCCGGCGCGAATATTGAATTTGCCGGTCTGAATTCGTCGACGCTGGCATACAACCGGCAGCTTGCCGTTTGCGCCAGCGCTGAATGCTGTCGTTTCGGAAATTTTCGACCGGAGAATGTCCGGTCATGCGAATGCAAAAAATGGGGAGTGCACGATGAAAAACGGGGTCTTTCGTTTGGCTGCCATGGCGGCCGCGTTTCTTTTCGCTGGCGTGGCGAACGCGCAACAATTCACCATGAAGCTGTCGTCACCGACGGCTAATGATGCACCGCATGAATGGATGAAGCGGTTAAAGGCCGGCGTCGAGCAGCGCTCCAACGGCCGCATCAAGGTTGAAATCTACCCGGCGAGTCAGCTCGGGCAAATCCCTGCGACGGTAGACGGCGTAGCGCTCGGCACTATCGAGTTTGCCATTCCCGCCGTCGGTTTCCTCATCGGGCTGGAGCCGCGCTTCCAGGTGTTCGATGCCGCCGGCCTGTTCGACGGCGTCGAACAAAGTCAGAAGGTGCTTGCAGATCCCGCCGTCCGAGCGCGGCTTGCGAGCTTCGGCGAAGCCAAGGGCATCGAGCTCTTGGTGATGGGCAACAACGGTCCGTTGATGGTAGCATCGCATAAGGCGATCCGAACGGTCGAGGACTTCAAGGGACAGAAGATCCGCGTCCCTGGCCCTGCGCCACTGCACATTCAACCGTTCAAGAAGCTGGGCGCCCTGCCACTTTCAATTCCGCTCGGCGAGGTGCTGCCGGCAATGCAGAACAAGACCATCGATGCGTCGATCTCCTCGTTCAACGTTCTAACCCACTTCAAGTATTATGACGTGACCAAGACCGCGACTTATTTGCCGGCGTCGTATTTGTTCGTTGCTGGCGTGGTGAACCGCAACTTCATGAAGTCGATCGGGCCGGAGCTTGCCTCGATCGTGCGGGAAGAAGCCCGCAAGGCCGAAATCGTATTTTCCACACTCGGCGTTGTCGACGTCGAGCAAACCAGGAAAATCTGGCTCAAGAACGGCGGCGAAGCGATCACTTTGCCGCCCGCCGAAGCCGCCATCTATCTGAAGGACATCACCTCGGTGATCCCGGCTGTATTGGCGACCAATGCGCAAATGAAAAAAGACTACGACACGATGACTGCGGTGTCGAAGAAAAATTCCGGCCACTCAGCCGGAAACTAACGGCAAGACAACCGCTACGGCAAGAATTGCGGCGTCATCGCTTCGGCATGACGCCGCGTTTTTGTATTTAGTGGAGCCCGAGCAGCAGGCGCATGCCGCCGAGCGAGATCGCCGGGATGTAGGTGATCAGGCCGAGTGCGATCAGGTAGATCACCAGAAATGGAATTATGCCGCGGTATATCGAACGCAGTTCGAGACCGAGCACGGACTGGGCGACAAAGATGTTCATCCCGAACGGTGGATGAAATAGGCCAATCGCCAGGTTCACCGTCACCACAATGCCGAAATGCACGGTGTCGATACCGAAGGCCTTGACCAGCGGCACCAGCAGCGGCGTCAACAGCAAAATCGCCGACAGCGGGTCGAGGAAACAGCCGACCGCCAGAAGGATCAGGTTCACGGTCAGCAGAAATATCCAGGCGGAAATGTTGAGCGATTGCAGCCAGGCGACGATGGTCGCAGGGATCTGATTGACGGTCAGCAGCCAGGAGAACACCCCGGCGCAGGCGACGATGATGAGAATCTGCGCGGTAAACGTCACCGTGACGGCGGCGGCCTCGACAATATCGCGCCAACCGAGTTCGTGAAAAATAAACCGGGTGACGAAAGCGGCATAAATGCATGCGACCGCCGCCGCTTCGGTCGGCGAGAACACGCCGCCATAGATGCCGCCGAGAATGATGAACGGCATGCCGAGCGCCCAGATGCCGCGCACGCTCGCATGCAGGAAATGATCGAGTTTGAACGCCTCGCCGGCACCGATACCGTTGCGCCGGGCAAACCACATGACATAGCCGGAGAGCATGAGCGCCAGCATCAGGCCCGGCACCACGCCGGCCGCATAAAGCCGCGGTACCGATTCTTCCGCCGTGGCGCCGTAGACAATCATCGGAATACTGGGCGGGATGATGATGTCGATGGCGCCGACCGCAGTGACCAGGCCGGCGGCGAAGTGCTCCGGATAGCCCGCGCGACGCATCGCCGGATACATTATGCGGCCGATGGTAGCGACGCAGGCCGCGCTGACCCCGGAAATGGCGCCGAATATCGCCGAAGTGCCCACCGTGGTGACGGCGAGGCTGCCGCGCACCGAGCCGACGCCGGCCTGGACAAAATCGACCAGGCGCTGGGCAACGCTGCCGCGCCCCATCAGTTCGCCGGCGTAGACAAAAAACGGAATCGCCAGCAGCGCAAAGGCATTGATCGATCCGAACATGGTCTGATGCAGCGCCGCGATCGGCATGTGCATGAAGAACACAAGCGCGACGGTGACCGATCCCAGCAGGACAATGAATATCGGGAAGCCCAACAGCAGCAGAACGACGGGCACTACCCCGAGCGCAAACGACATGGCTCACTTCTCCGTGCTGGAATTGCCGGCGTCTGGCAGGCGCCGGTCAAGAACTGAGCCAGGCGCAGGCAGCCGACCAGTGCCATCAGGCCGAAGCCCGCTGCCACCGCGCCATGCGGAATCCACATCGGCACCTGCGCCATATCGCTGACACGGCCGATCTTGAACATTTGCTCGGCGTAATCGGTCGAATTCCACAGTACGAAACCGGTGAGGACGACGATCGCGGTGAGTTCGGCAATCTTAATCAGCCGGCGGACCGGCGGCGGCAGCGCGTTCACCACCACGTCCATGCGCAAATGTTGATTGCGCCAGGCGACCACGGCGGCGCCGAGGAAGGTCATGAACACCATGATGAAGATTTGCATCTCGTCGGCACTTAGGATGCTGCTGCCGAAGCCGTAGCGGCCGACGACGTTGATGAAGTTGAGGGCAACTGCGGCGATGAAGGCATAGGCGAGCGCGCGTTCGATTCCCCACATCAGCCGATCGAGAATGCGCGAAAGCACAGTCGAAACGCCTCCCTGTCCCGCGCCAACTGCTCATGTTGGTTCGGCCTGTCGTCTATAACTCAATCGCGGGACGGGATCGTTTGATGCATGTCAACGGCTCAGCCCAGCGTGATTGCTCTCCGCCTTGTTTTTTCTGTAGTTTTTGGCATCCTCAAAAAAGATGCATAAGAGTGCAGGTAAACCGCATGCAGCTTTTCACAACGGCCGAAGCAGCCAGTTATCTGCGTCTCAAGGAACGAAAAATTTATGAGATGGTGGCCGAGGGTTCGGTGCCGTGTACCAAGGTTACCGGCCGCTGGCTGTTTCCCAAGGCCGAGCTCGATCACTGGCTGGCCACAAGTGTGTCGCGGCCGGCAGGGCTCGCGCGTCCGGAGCCTTCGCCGATCGTCGGCGGCAGCCACGATCCGCTGCTGGAATGGGCCTTGCGTGAGAGCGGCTCGGGCCTTGCCACACTCGCGGTCGGCAGTGAGGTAGGGCTTCACCGTTTCACCGCCGGCGAGACTATCGCTGCTGCCATGCATCTGCATGCGCTCGACGATCCGCAAGCCGACGCCAATGTCGCGGCAATGATTAACCGGGGCGATATGCAGGACGCGGTGATGATCGCGTTCTGCCGGCGCGAGCAGGGCTTCCTGCTGGCGCCGGGCAATCCGCTCAAGATCGGCTCGATTGAAGACGTGATCGCCAAGCGCGCGCGCATCGCCATGCGTCCGCCGGGCGCCGGTGCGCAATTACTGCTGCAGGCTTTGCTGCAACGGGCGAAAGCCGCGCCCGAAAAACTTGTCACCGTCAGTCCGCTCTGCCCGACCGGTCCCGATATCGCGCAGGCGATCCGCGCCGGACGCGCCGACAGCGGGATAGCGACGCGCTCGGTCGCCAATTCCGCCGGACTCGATTTCGTATCGATCGTCTGGGAGCCGTTCGACCTGGTGATGCGCCAGCGCGATTACTTCCGCCCCTCGCTGCAGGCGCTGCTCAAGTTTCTGCATTCGGATGAGCTTGTCGTGCGCGCGCGAGAAATGGCTGGCTACGATTTGCGTGAGACCGGAAATGTGCGCTTTGTGATTTAAACCCGCGTTGTCCCGAGGGCGCACTGATTTCCGCAAGGCGCACGCGGATTTAGATATCGATATCAGCACTTTATGCTGGATCGCCAAGATCGCGTGGCATCCGGTCGCGGTAATTCCCTGTGCCGCCATGAGGGTCGTCCGCGCCGCCGGCCTGTCTTGCCAAAAGGCCGAAAAAGCGCAAAAATTTAGGCTCTTACGGGAGCCAATGGGCGACTTCCGATTTGTTGTACCTCACGTACAACGACTAAAACTCAAGGGGGTATCATGCTCAGCAGGGCGACAACGCTGGCCGCGATGTTTGTGACCGCCGCGATAATCGTGGCGTATTCACCCACGCGCGCGGGCGCTCAAGAGGCGACCCAAATCGTAAATCTGTCAGATCAAATCGGCTTGGATGCGGGGCTGATATCGGAATTTTCGGCGGCCGCGCCAAAGAAGTCATCCGGCGGCGGCGCCCCTAAAAAAGTAGGCGGCGGCGGCGGTGGTGGCCCTAAAAAAGTTGGCGGCGGCGGTGGTGGCCCTAAAAAAGTTGGCGGCGGCGGCGGGCCTAAAAAAGTTGGCAGCGGCGGCGGGCCTAAAAAAGTTGGCACCGGCGGCGGCACCGGCAAGAAGGTTGGCACTGGTACCGGCACCGGCAAGAAGGTCGGCACTGGCACCGGTACCGGCACCGGCAAGAAAGTCGGCACTGGCACGGGCACCGGCGCCGGCAAGAAGGTCGGCACTGGCACGGGTACCGGCGCCGGCAAGAAGGTCGGCACTGGCACGGGCACTGGCACCGGCAAAAAGCTCGGCACTGGCCCCGGCAAGAAAATTGGCACTGGCCC
>JBBRAL010000081.1:0-19980 GCA_038206805.1 Hyphomicrobiales bacterium
AAATGCCCAATACCCGTGGAGCTTGTTGCAACTGGGGTCGGCGCCGAGCGAGCTCTCAATCTCCGCCCACGTCACGTTCCCGTGCTGGGCCATGTACCCTTCGGCCACGGTGTCGGAGATCCCTTGGAAGCTCAGTTCCCATATCAACCAATCGTAGATCGTCGCGGTATCATGGGTCTCGACTGCGGCGATAAGGCCGTTCCTCTCTGCACGATTCTGCAGGTCGTCGATCCATGTACCCTCGCCAGCAATGTCGCACACCCGCTGAACAACCGAGCGGGCGTACCTCATTCCTGAGGTGGTGCGGCGAATGGGCGAATGTCGTGGCACGTCAGAGCAACGCGACCAATCGCCGTTGGGCGTCGCTGTCGCCGTCGATGTACCGCTGGGTCGTCAGGATCGACCGATGGCCAGCAAGGAGTTGAACGTCGCGCAATGACCCGCCAGCCTTATGGACGATCCGAGCGGCGCGGGTGACAAAAGTTCTTCGCCCTGAATGGGATGAGCAGCCAACAACGCCAATGGCTCGATAGGCGGTCGCAAACCAATTTACGATGCTCACCGGCGTCATCGGCGCGCCGCGCTCTGACCTGATCACTGGGCCGTCACCGCCGCTTACATCTCGCAACGTCACCAGCGCATCCCGCAAGTCGCGATGCATAGGAATGACTCGGCCACTTTTCTTCTTTGCGATCCGGTCTTCCAGAGCAATGACAGTTCCGATATCGCCGGTCGGATCCGTCACCATGGGCCACGTCAAATTGGCAATCTCGCCCGCCCGCATTCCAGCCTTCACCGACAGCAAAACGATGATACGATTTCGATCTGGGTGTCGGGTGCAGATGGTGAACCGTGCCGACCAATCGTGATGAAACGCTGTCGGCCAAAGACGCGATACTTGATGACGTAGACGGCATCGCCGCGCTGCCGTCTGGCACCAAAGCCCTTCACGGCCTCTTTGTGACCGGCGTCCCATATCGTCTCGCCGGGCTTCAATGCTTGAACTGTTCGAACTGTAATGCCTCTTAATGCCATGGTCCTTAACCTAGCTAGCTACCAGCTAGCAACCACAGTACCGCGAATTGGTGGCGGGGCAAGGCGATTGCTGACGTCAAAATATCTTGATTTATCTTGATTCTTGTGGACTATGGCGGCTTGAGCGTAATCGTGTCGGATAATAGCATCAGACTTCGAATCTGGGGGTCAGGGGTTCGAATCCCTTCCGGCGCGCCAGCGGCCGCACAGCGCATACGAAAAGGTTGCCAATGAAACGTCTGCCCATGGCGATCTTGCCGCCGATCGCTTGCGCGCTGGCGGTTCTGATCCTTGCCTCCGCCGCGCAGGCGCAGGACCCCAGCCGGCACGGCCGCGCGCTGCTCAAGGAATTCTGCGCGCGCTGCCATGCGATCGGCAAAACCGGCCGCAGCCCGCTACGCAACGCGCCGCCGTTCCGCACGCTCGGCCGCACTTTCGATCTCGATCGGCTTTCCAGCAGGCTCGAACGCGGCATCTCGTCCAGCCACCCCGGCATGCCGGAATTCAAGTTCAGCGAAGTCGATGCCCGCGCCGCCGTCGCCTATCTGCGAAGTATCCAGCAGTAGGACGACATCCGCTCATTCCCGCGCAAGCGAGCGGATGATTGGCCGATTTTAACGCTCGATAGTGATCTCATCCGTGCGCGCGCGCGACACGCAGATCATAATGTTGTCGGCGCGCTCGGGCTCGGCCAGCACCAGGTCGCGGTGGTCGGCTTGCCCGGCCAGCAATTTGGTGCGGCAGGTGCCGCAGGTGCCGGTCTCGCACGAACTCGGCACATCGAGGCCATGCTCGCGCAAGACTTCCAGGATCGTCTTGTCGGCCGGCACTTCGAGCATGTCGCCGGATCGCGCCAGCCGCACCTTGAACGGCCGGTCGGTCGCCTTGTGGATATCGGCATCGCTGAAGGCCTCGAAATGCACCGCGGCCGACGACCAATGGCCGGTCATGTCGCGCACCGCTTCCATCAAAGGGCGCGGCCCGCAGCAATACAAGTGCTCGCGATTCTTGCGCTCTAGCAGCACCGTCCGCAGATCGAGCGAATTGGCGGGATTGCCGTGGTCGTGGTGGATGGTGACCTTGTCCTTGAATTCCGGCGCGCTTAATTCGTCGATGAACGCCGTCGTCTCCGGCGAACGCGTGCAGTAGTACAGCCGGAAGCGTTTTCCTTGCCGCTGCACCTCGCGGATCATGGCCATGATCGGCGTGATGCCGATGCCGCCGGCGATGAACAGGAAATCCTGCGCGCGCTGCGGCAGCTCGAAATCGTTGACCGGCGCGGTCACCATCAGCTCGTCGCCTGGCTTGGCGCTGTCGATCAGCGTCGTGGAGCCGCCGCGTCCCGAGGTCTCGCGCTTGACCGCCACCAGATAGCGGTCGCGCTCGGCTGGATCGTTGCACAGCGAATATTTGCGCAACATGCCGTTCGGCACATGCACCGTGATATGGGCGCCGGCGGAAAATTGCGGCAGCGGCTTGCCGTCCGCGTCGCGGAATTCCAGCAGGTGGATGCCATCGGCGATTCTGTCGTTACGCGTCACGCGCAGCGGCATCGTCTGCGGCTGTTCGGCTGCGGTCATTGCATCTCCGGGAAGGCATGGTGCGGGATCATGCGCAACTAAGTGGCAACTTTGCGCGCCGGCGGCAAGTAGGCAGCCGCTTGCCTCAGCGCGTGCCGGTGCTCACGCGCTCGACCGGGCGAGGGCTCACGGCCGCGACCGGCGCCGCCTGCGCCATGATCGCACCATAGGCGTCGGCCAGTCCCGCGCCGAACATGCTGTCGTGGCCCTTGGGGCCCAGATCCTTGGCGGTTGCCAGCAGGATGCCGCGCACCTGCGCGGGGGTGAGGCCGGGATTGCGGCCGAGCATCAGCGCCGCAATGCCGCTGACCTCGGCCGCCGAATAGGACGTGCCGGAGGACAGTTCGTATCCGCCATCCGGTATCGCCACCAAAATTTGCGCGCCCGGCGCCGCCACGGCGATGTGGCGGCCGCGATTGGCCTGCGGGAACAGGTTGTCGTCGGCGTCGGTCGCGGTTACCGCGATCACGTTCGGATCGGCCGCGGGATACAGCGGCGGCGATTTCGGCCCGGCATTGCCGGCCGCTGCCACCAGCACGATGCCCTGTTTGTGCGCGGTCTCCAGGCTCCGGTGCAGCGCCGGATCGGCCGGCCCGGCAAAGCTCATGTTGATGACGCGCGCGCCATTCGCCGCCGCCCAATCGAGGCCTTTGAGGACACTGAAGGTGGTGCCTTGCGCGCTGGCGCCGTCGGGATCGAAGGCGCGTATGGCGAGAATGCGCGCGCCCGGCGCCGCACCCATCAGCTTGCCATGCGCGGCGATCAGGCCGGCGATGGCGGTGCCGTGCTTGTGCGGCGTCATCGGCTTATCGAACGCGTCGAATGTCAGCGCGATGGCGCCGGCGAGTTCCGAATGGGACACATCGACGCCGGAATCGATCACCGCGACCAGGACATTGTCGCCCTTGGCGAGCCCATGCGCCTGCGGCAACCGCAGCTTGGCCAGCTCATATTGCGCCGGGTCGCCTTCGCGCGCGGCGGTGTCGCCGGCCAGGTTCGCAGCCGCGGCCTTGCCCTCGCTTTGTTGCAAAGCGAACAGATAATTCGGCTGCGCCGATGCGACAACGCCGTCGGCTTCGAGCGCGCGCACCACCGTGGCAACCGAACGGCGGTCGGGAATGCGCCAGCGCAGCATCGTGCTGCCGGATAGCTGGAAGGTGCGGAATTCGATGCGCGCCAGCCGGTGCCGGCGTTGCAGGACATCGATGGTCTGCGGGCTGACTGAATTGGCAACCTCGATCAGCACTTCATCGGGCACCAGCCGGCGCTCATTGGCCGGCGGCGCGCCGCTTGGACCGCGGCGTGTCGTACGCTGCGGCGGACGGCGGCGGTCTTGCGGCGCGTTGTCGATGATTTGGCCGCCGCGCAGCGCACCCGTTTGCGGGATAGCCATGATGAGTCCGGGCACGGCCGCGCCCCAGCCGCCGCGCAAACCGGTCGGCGCCAAACCGGTTGGTGCCATGGGCCTGCCGACGCCGATGTTCGGCGCAGCGCCGCGGCCGGGTAATTTTTGCGCGCTAGCGCCGTCAAGCGCCGCCAAGGTCAGCGTCGCGGCCGCCGCGAGGCAGAGCAGACCATTTCGTAGCGCGCGCATAAGACGGCCTCCCAAGCAGATCGAACGGTCGCAGGCTTACTCGGTGGTGGCGATGAAGGTGACGACCTTGTCGGCTTGCAGCCGCTTGACGACGGCGGCAAGGTCCGCCTTCGGCAGTCCGGTCACCGCGACGCGAACCCGGTAGAGCCCGCCGGCCATCGGTCCGGCCGCGATCGACAGCTTGTTGGCGGCAAGAAACTTGGTGATGTCGTCGGATGTGGCCTGCGGCGCAAAGCGGATGAGCGTGAAACTGCCGGCGCCGGTGCCGGATTCGGAACTCGGGGCCGAGGCGGTCTCATAGCCGCTCGTCTTGGTCTCCTTCAGCATGACGCCGGCGATAATTCCCGCTTGCAGCAGGATGGCGAGCACGGCCGCGCCGCCGGCGAAGGCCAGCGTTCGCGGCGAAAAACTCGCAAAGAACTCGGCCAGGCGCGGCCCAAGATTGAGCGACATGGCCTGCTTGCGCGCCGGTTCGGCGTCGATCTTGGCGAACAGTTTCTCCAGCGCTTGCGCCGACGGCGCGCCCAGCGTTTCGTTGAGATGGATGGTCTCGCCAAATTCGTCGCGCACCAGCGCGTAGCGGCGGGCGAGTTCGGGATCGCGCGCCAAGGCCTCCTCGACGCGCCGCGCCTCGCTGCGGCTCAGCGTGCCGGCCGCGTGCCAGGGCAGCAGCTCTTCGATGTCGCCGGGGGCGTCTTGGTTTGTCGTGTTCATGGCCAACCTCGATCGATTCCTTGCTCCTTCAGGAGCTCCGATAATTTCTTGCGCGCGTAGAACATGCGCGTCTTCACGGTCGCTTGCGGGATGCCGACAATCCCGGCCACTTCTTCCACCGACTTCTCGTGGTAGTAGACGAGGTCGATGATCTCCCGGTGTTCCGCCGACAACGCAGTCAGGCATTTTCGTAACACCGCACCTTTGTCCTTCTTCGCCAGAACGGTTTCCGGATCGTCGGACTGATCCTCGATCCGCTCCGCCATTTCGTCGTCCAGTTCCTGCTCCGGCCGGCGTCGCAGTGCCGACAGGGCCTTGAAGCGCGCGATACTCAACATCCAGGTCGAGACGGCCGAGCGGCCCTCGAATTTTCCGGCTTGCCGCCAGACATCGAGGAACACCTCGCTGATCAAGTCTTCCGCCGTCGCCTCGTTGCGCACCAGCCGCAGCACGAACCGGTAGACCCGGACATGGTGGCGCGCGAACAGAACCTGCATGGCGAGCCGGTCGCCGCCGGCGATCCGCGCAATCAGAACTTCATCCGTTGTTGTTTGCATCGCAGGCTAGTCGGCTCGTGTGAGTGGGTCGCTCGGGATGGCGCCCAGGTTCAAGGGAACTCAAGGGAATCTCGCTTGGCGCACTCCGACGCAGGGCAGGTTGCGCCAGTTTCCTCTTTTCCGGCGCACCGGGGCAAGCCGAAGCTGGGCAAATGCCGGCTTTTGGTGGTTTTTTCCTAAAAATGGCCGCCGGGCCGCCAGCCGGCCCTTCCGAGGCGGCATTTCAGGCGATTTGGCGGTTTGAACCTGTTCCGCGCCACCAGCGACCTATGGGCAGGATGTGAAACTCACATCGCCTTGAACCCAGACCCCAAACCGGAGAAACCGCCATGATCCGCAAGCTCATTCTCGCCCTCGGCGCCACCGTCGCCATCGGCGCCGCCGCGCTCGTTCCGACCGCCGCTTCCGCCCATATTCACGGCCACGGCCACTGGTTCGGCTACGGTTACGGCTATGGCTACGGCGTCGGCTTGTTCGCCCCAGCCTATGTCGCCCCCTCCAGCTGCTACGTCGTCAAGCGCGCCTTCGTGCGGGCGGACGGCCGAGTGCGCGTGCGCCGCGTCGCGGTCTGCGATTAGCGCATGACCCCGAAAAGCATGTCCTCGACCCCGATCGGGGATGGGAACCGGTTTTCGGTCAAGGTCATGCGCAAGCAATAAGCGAGTTAATCAATGGATTGCCGATAGCCCCGGCTTCGCTGACGCGAAGCCGGGGTTTTCCCGGTTTCCCCTCCCCCCACGAGCTCTTGCGAGTGGTGGGGAGGGGTCAGGGGTGGGGGGGCAAAAACATGTGGCGTACGAAACTCATTTTACATTTCAAAGCGCCCCCACCCCGGTTCGCATCGCTGACGCGATACGAACCGACCCTCCCCACCGCTTCGCGGGGGGAGGGTAAACTCGGCGCGGGAATTTGTTATGCTGGCCGGCGACAAGGCGGCGGGCGATATCAAGGTCGCGCAGGAAGCGGCGGCCGAGAGATCAAGAGGAAATATTCGGAGTATCTTGGAATTTGAATTTCGCGCCCGACCTCTCAATGCCATGCCAGCCATGACAGCAACATAGGTTCTACCATGCTCGAAGGTTTTACCCGCCGTGAGATCAAAACCAGCGGCGCGGCGATCGTCACCGTCACCGGCGGCAGCGGGCCGCCGTTGCTGCTGATGCACGGCAATCCGTTCACGCATTTGTCTTGGGCGAAAGTTGCGCCCACGCTGGCGCGCGAGTTCAGCGTGGTCGCCACCGATTTGCGCGGCTATGGCGATTCGGAAAAGCCGCCGGGTGGCGAGGATCATTCCGGCTATTCGTTCCGCACGATGGCGCAGGACCAGGTCGAGGTCATGGCGGCGCTCGGCTTCGACAAGTTTTATGCCGCCGGCCACGATCGCGGCGCGCGCGTGCTGCACCGCATGTGTCTCGATCATCCGGAAAAAGTGACGCGCGCGGCGATCCTCGACATCATCCCGCAGCATCATCTGCTCAACAACATGACGCGCGAATGGGGCCGCTTCTCCTGGCATTGGCTGTTCAACATCCAGCCCTTCGACATGCCGGAGCGCATGATGGGCGCCGATCCCGACTGGTTCATCGAGAAGAAGCTGGCCAAAACCAAACAGGGCCTGAGCTTCTTCGATTCCGCTGCGCTTGCCGAATACAAGCGCTGCTTCCGCAATCCGGCGACCATCCACGCCATCTGCGAGGACTATCGCGCCACTTTCGGCGTCGACCTCGACATGGATACCAAGGATTTCGAAGCCGGTCGCAAAATCGAAACGCCGCTGCTGCTGCTGTGGGGTGCGACCGGCGGGGTGGGGCGCAACAGCAAACCAAGCCCCCGCGAAATCTGGCAGCGCTATGCGTCCAATATCGTCGGCGCGCAGGCGCTGCCCTGTGGACATTACCTCACCGACGAAGCGCCGGCCGAGACGACGGCGGCACTGCGCGGGTTCTTCACGGACGCCCGGCCAGGTAATTCAACTATAAGTTGATACAAATAATACACGCTCTCTCACATTGTAGTGCACGGCCGGTCTCGATAATCTTGACGCTCCTGGGATGGGGGGATGCCATGAGAATCTTTGCAACGTGTGCGCCATCGGCGGTCGCCGCGCTGGCCATTTGCGCGGGGTTACTGGCGAACCCGGCCGCGCTTGCCTCGCCGACCTGCCCGGAAGAACATGCCACCGCGCAGCTCCCCAAAGACCTCGACCTGTGCAAGCGGCTGTTGCCGCTTGTGCGAAACCCCGGCGGCATGCGGCTGGACGAATACGAAAAGACGCTCAACGAGTTCTTCGTCAATCTCTGCCATCGCGATCTCGACCATGGCTGGCGCGTCGACAAGCGCGTGCGCGACACCGGGCCCTGGACCGGGACCTATAGCGACGGCAAGTGGAGCGGCCAGTATCGCGGTACGCACGCGCCGGTCATGGTCTGGTACTCGCCGGATTTCTACGACTGGCTGAAAGCCAATCGGCCGGAAAACGGCGCGGCCCCACTCAAAGCCTCAGCGGTGCCGGACGGCGCCATCATGGTCAAGGAAATGTATTCGGCGCCGGCCGCCGCCTGCGACGGCGTCGATCCGATGAAACTGCTGCCCGGCACCAGCGGCGCCGCCATCATGGTGCGCGACAGCAAGGTGGCGCAGGACGGCTGGTTCTGGGGCTGGTACGGCTGGCCCGGCTTTGGCTGGGCGCCGGACTGGCCGGCCTTGAGCAGCAGCGGTTATCCGCTCATGGGCTTCGGCCAGTACTGCACCAATTGTCACGCCTCGGCCAAGGACAACCAGACTTTCGCCGCGCTCAACAACATCAAGGGCGAGCCCGGCCAGCCGTTGGTGTTTCTCAGTCAGAACTTCTTCCTCGATCCGTCCTGGCAGAGCCAGCAGACGCGCATGATGCAGTCGGTGACCGGGGCGCCCGCGATGGCGGCGCGCACTTACGATCCCGGCTTCCTCAAACTGTTTCCCTGGCACGGCGGACCGCCGCCCACGACGCCGGTCGTCAACATGCCGCCGGCAACTTACGACAATGTCTGGGTCAAGGCCGGACCCTTAAGCCCGGCCAGTCAGTTCATAACCTCGGATCAATGCGTCGGTTGCCACAGCGCGGGCGGCACCGGCCTGCAATTCGATATGACGCAGCCCGGCACCGCCGACAAGCTGCTCAATATCTCGCCATACGGCAGCTGGCGCGGTTCGCCGATGGGACTGGCCGGCCGCGATCCGATCTTCTTCGCGCAGCTCGCGAGCGAAACCGGCGCGTTCCATCCCGGCAAGTCGCCATTCGTGCAGGACACTTGCCTCGGCTGCCACGGTATTCTCGGTCAGCGGCAGAATGCGATCGATACGCTGGCCAAGAACGGCAAGTGCGAACCGTTCCCGCGCACGACCTTGAATGCCGTTCCGGATTCGGCCGACAAATCGGTGGTCGCGCTCGCGCATTACGGCGCGCTGGCGCGCGACGGCATTTCCTGCGCCGCCTGCCATCACATGGTGCTGGGCGACAAGGATTCGGCGAAATACAAAAACGATCCGCAGAACAAATGCGTGGAGCAGCGCCAGGACGCGCTCAATCCCGGTCTCAAGGGCTTTGCAAAAACCGCCACCGGCAGCTTCCTGGTCGGGCCGCCGGACAAGGTCTATGGGCCGTTCCAGGATCCCAAGCTCAAGCCGATGAAGAACGCGCTCGGTATCGAGCCGGCGCACAGCCAGAACGTGCTGTCCTCCGAAATGTGCGGAAGCTGCCACACGGTGCACCTGCCGGTCCTGTTCGGCGACAAGACCATCGGCCACACCTACGAACAGACCACTTATCCGGAATGGGCTTTCAGCGATTACCGCACCGGCGATTCACCTGACGGCGCGCTGCCATATGGTTCCGGCCCGCAGGCGCAATCCTGCCAGGGCTGCCACATGCCGAACAAGGATCCCGACGGCAAGCCGTATCGCAGCAAGATCGCCTCGATCCAGGAATACAGCAATTTTCCGCAAGCCGAGAACACGCTGCCGCCCGAGGATATCGATCTCAAGGAACGTTCCGGCTTCGGCAAGCACACGCTGGTCGGTCTCAACGTGTTCCTGCTCGAAATGGCTTCGCAGTTCCCGGATATCATGGGCATCCTCCTTGCCGATCCGATGCTGACCAAGAAGGGTATCGATTCAATTCCAGCCGCCAAGGCGGCCATGGTGGATCAGGCGAATAACAAGACCGCCACCGTCACCGTGGGCGACGTCAAGGTCGCGAGCGGAAACCTGACCGCGCGGGTCACGGTGATCAACCGCGCCGGCCACAAGTTCCCCTCCGGCGTCGGTTTCCGCCGCGCCTTCATCGAATTCAACGTGCTCGACGTCAACAACAAGGTGCTGTGGTCGTCCGGCCGCACCGACAGTACGGGCGTCATTGTCGACGACAAAGGCGCGCCGGTCGCCGGCGAGCTGTGGTGGAAGAACGACTGCTCGGCGCGCATCGATCCGAATGCGCGCATCCATCAGCCGCATTATCAGGAAATCACCCGGCAGGACCAGGCGCAGATTTATCAGGAACTGGTGGCGACGCCACCGAACGCCGCGGCGACGTGCGGACCGCACGCGCCGCCGCAAGGCCAGCTCACCACCAGCTTCCTGTCGATCTGCAGCAAGGTGAAAGACAACCGCCTGCTGCCGCACGGCTTCCTCAGTCTGCCCAAGCGCATTGAAATTGCCCATGCGCTCGGCGCCACAGACGCCATGGCGGAGGACAGCGACGCGGCCGGTGTCGGCAACGATCCCGACTATGTGAGCGGCGGCGGCGATTCTCTGGTCTATCGCGTTCCGCTCGCCGCGCTCACTGGCAATGCCAAGCCGGCCGCGGTGCAGGCCACGCTTTATTATCAGGCGACGCCGCCGTTCTTTCTGCAGGATCGCTTCTGCACTTCCAAGAGCGCCGACACCCAGCGGCTGTATTACGTTGCGGGCAATCTCAGCCTGGCCGGCACGCCGGCGCAGGACTGGAAGCTGCGGGTGGTGACCAGCGGACCGGTGACGCTGCCGTAGAATAGGATCTTGTAAGTCAGGCGGCGCGGCAAACTCGGCGCGCTCCCTCTCCCCTGGGGGGAGAGGGTTGGGGTGAGGGGGCAACTGACTCTCGATAGGCTATAACCCCTCACCCGACGCGCCATAAGGCGTCGAAGACGCGCGTAAACGCGCTTATGGCGCGTCGACCTCTCCCTATGGGAGAGGTGAAGATAGGCTACGCCCCCATCGCCGCCGGCGCGGCCAGGAAGTTGCGCAGCGCGTAATAGAGCAAGTGCCGGTTCTTGCTGTAGCCGGCGCTGTGCGCCGTCTGCGGCAGGATCGTGAAGGCGCGGTCGCCGTTCGGCAGTTGCCGGTAAAAATCGAGCAGATCGTCGTTGGTCGAGTTGCCGTCGAATTCGCCGCGCAGCATCAGCACCGGCGACACGATCTTTGCCGGATCGACGATCGGCAGGTTCGCCGCCATGTCGAGATAGGTGCCGCTCGGAATCTCGTTGCCGAATTTCATCTCGTCGGCAATGAGCGCCTCGATCATCGCCGGGTCGTAGGCGGAGGCGTGGCCATCGCGGGTGAAGATCGAATGGATCATCGCGGCGTCGCGCTTGCGGCGTGGGCTGGCGCGCAACTGGTCGATGCGCTTGCGCCGCCGTTCGATCTCGGCCGCGCCATTGCCCTTGTAGGTGAAGGCGGCCAGGATCAGCCGGCCGACGCGGCCAGGCTCCGCCTGCGCATAGGCCGCGGCGCGAATGCCGCCGGAGGACGTTCCGTAGAAATGCGCTTTTTGCTGGCCGGTCTCCTTCATGACGACCGGCATCGCGGCCTTGAGGTCCTCGACGCTGCTGGCGATGTCGGAATTATTGCCGGATGAGCCGGAGTGTCCGTAGCCGTCATGGTCCATGGTCCAGACGTCGTAGCCGTAGCGCGCCAGTACGTTCATCAGCGAATATTCGCCCTTGCCGGGCACGTTGAGATCGTACGAGGAGCGCGCCGAGTTCGACGAGCCGTGCACCAGGAACACGACCGGCAGCGGCGGTTCGCCCGGGCGGGGCTCAGCCACGCGTTTGCGCCACAGATTGAGTTTCACGCCGCCCTTGCTGGCCCAATATTCCGCGCTCCAGATCGCCTCGGCCGCCGCCGCCGGTATCGACATGCCGGCCAGTAGCCCGGCGCCGACGCCCCATCCGGCGCCTTTAAGGACGGTTCGGCGGGGAAAAATACGGAACTTTGCATGACCGGATTCGCGCATGGGCATAACCTCGCAATGTCGTAGGGTTTGCTATCCCCACCGCGGCCTTGGCGCGTATCGCGTTAGGCCAATGGCCGTATTTGCGGCAGTCTAGCAGGTCGCCGATACCGGCGGCAGTCCACTCGCGCCGGTGCGGGAGTTCTGCTAGAGCATGATCCCGAAAAGCGGGAACCGGTTTTCGGAAAAGATCATGCTCAAACAAAATGTTAGGGCCTGCTTCTGATTCAATTCAAAGCGATACGGCTCTAGTGGGTCGGCTCAAGCGCTTGGTCATGGCGCGCGACGTCGAGGTCAATTCGACGCCGTTTCGGAGGAACGATGCTTAATTCGTTGCGTGCGGTGGCGCGCTTTTTCCAGACTAAAATCGGCTGGAATCACATCGGCGTGCTGCTGAGCCTGACCATCATCGGCGTGGCGGTGGCGGTGCTGGTCCACATGCTGCGCGGGATCGATGTCGAGGAGGTCTATGCGGCGCTGCGGGCGACCGAGCCGCACCACATCGCCGCCGCCGCCGCTTTCGTCGCCGGCGGCTATTTCACGCTCACCTTCTATGACTGGTTTGCGCTGCGCGCCATCGGCCGCGGCGAAATTCCCTACCGCACCGCCGCGCTGGCCGGTTTCACCAGCTACTCGGTCGGCCACAATATCGGCGCCACCGTGTTTACCGGCGGCGCGGTGCGCTATCGCATCTATTCGGCCCACGGGCTCGACGCGGTCGAGGTGGCGAAGCTCTGCTTCGTGGCGGGGCTGACGTTCTGGCTCGGCAATGTCACCGTGCTGGGCCTAGGCATCACCATGGACCCGATCGCCGCCAGCTGGATCGACCAGCTGCCGACATTGCCGAACCGCCTCATCGGCATCGTCCTGCTGGTTATTCTGGCATCCTATATCGGCTGGGTCTGGAGCGCGCCGCGCGAGATCGGCCGCGGCGGCTGGACGGTGAAATTGCCGAGCGGGCCGTCCACCATCCTGCAGATCGGCATCGGCATTCTCGACCTCGGCTTTTGCGCGCTCGCCATGTATATGCTGCTGCCGGACGAACCGAATATACGCTTCATAACGCTGGCCGTGGTGTTCGTGTCGGCGACGCTGCTCGGTTTCGCCAGCCACGCGCCCGGCGGTCTCGGCGTGTTCGACGCCGCCATGCTGGTGGCACTGTGGCAGTTCGACAAGGAAGCGGTGCTGGCCGGACTGCTGCTGTTCCGGATACTCTATTATCTGGTTCCCTTCGTGATCGCGCTGGTCATTCTGGGCATACGTGAGATATGGCTCAACATGCGCGGCGTGCGTGTCAAATCGAAGTTGAAAGCGGTGACGACGGCGACGGCTCCGATCCGCAGCGAGTTAGAAGTCGATAAAACCGACGCCGGCTGACCATGGCGATGGACGATGACCGCCCAATGACTGCGCAGCGCGCCGATTGGCCGAGCCGGCTGCGCGGCGCTTGGCGGGCGTTGCGCGGCTATGCGCCGCCGGCGGCCGATCGCGCGGCCGCGCATCCGCAAAACTTGCCGCAAGCCGCACTGCAAAATTCACTGCAAGCCTCATTGCAAGGCTCATTAATTGAATCGCTGATCGGCGGATTGCCGGCGCCGGCCATCGTGCTCGACCGCGAGGCGCGCGTGATCGCGTTCAACGCGGCGGCAGCCGGCATAGCGCCCGGCTTGCGCCGCGGCGAGCCGGCCTTGATCACCTTGCGCATGCCGGAACTGGTCGATGCGATCCGGCGCGCCGGCAAACGGCGCGAGCCGCAACACGTCGAATTCTTCGAACGCGTGCCGCACGACCGCTGGTTCGAGGCCTTCGTGACGCCGGTACGGCTTGCGGCCGGCGGCGATGCGTCATCCGATATTCTGCTGATGACGTTCAACGATCTTTCGCCCTTGCGCCGGGTCGAGGAAATGCGCGCCGACTTCGTCGCCAATGCCAGCCACGAGCTGCGCACGCCGCTGGCGGCGCTGCTCGGTTTCATCGAGACCTTGCAAGGACCCGCCAAGAACGACCCCGCTGCACGCGAAAAATTTCTGGCCATCATGCAGGGGCAGGCGACTCGCATGGCGCGGCTGATCGACGATCTGCTGTCGCTGTCGCGCATCGAGCTCAACGCGCATCTCAAGCCGAACACACCGGTCGATCTGGCGCCGATCATCCGCCAAGTGGTCGACGGCTTGCAGACGCTGGCGCGCGACCGCCAGGTGGAGATCAAGGTCGAGATCAAGACTGCCGCGCCGTCCGAGCCGCTCATCGTGCTCGGCGACCGCGACGAATTGATCCGCGCGCTCGAGAACCTGGTGGAGAACGCGCTCAAATACGGCGAGGCCGGCAAGCGGGTCGACATCGCGCTCACGCGCGCGCAGACCCGCGCCGGCTTGGCCGAGGCCCGCCTCAGCGTGCGCGACTACGGTCCGGGCATTGCGCCCGAGCATCTGCCGCGGTTGACCGAGCGCTTCTACCGGGTCGATGTCGCCGATAGCCGCGCGCAAGGCGGTACTGGGCTAGGGCTGGCGCTGGTCAAGCACGTGCTCAACCGGCATGGCGGCAGGCTCGCAATCGAGAGCACGCTAGGGCAGGGCGCCAGCTTCATTATGCACCTGCCTTTACCCACCGGCTGAACGCCGCGAAGGCGCAAATTTGCATCAATATCAGCGCGTTACGCTGTCATGCGACTGTCACCTAAGCTTTATAGAACGGTGACATGCAACGCCTAGGGCTGGTTCCGACTTTGATAGTCGTGACGCAAAAATGGAGAGAGCCCTTGAAACATTGGACTACAACATTGGCAGCCGCGGGCCTGATGGCCGCCGCTGCTTTCACCCCGGCCAGTGCCGCCAACATCTCCGGCGCCGGCGCCACATTCCCCTATCCGATCTACGCCAAATGGGCCGACGCCTATAAAAAGGAAACCGGCAACGGGCTGAACTATCAGTCGATCGGTTCCGGCGGCGGCATCAAGCAGATCAAGGCCAAAACCGTGACCTTCGGCGCTACCGATGCGCCGCTTTCCGGCAAGGACCTCGACGCGATTGGCCTCGCCCAGTTCCCGATGGTGATGGGCGGCATTGTGCCGGTGGTCAATCTCGACGGCATCAAGCCGGGCGAACTGACCATCGACGGTCCGACGCTCGCCCAGATATTCCTCGGCAACATCAAAAAGTGGAACGACCCCGCGATCGCGAAGCTCAATGCGGGCGTGAAGTTGCCCGACCAGGCCATTGCCATCGTGCATCGCTCGGACGGCTCCGGCACGACGTACAACTTTGCCTACTACCTGGCGGACGTGAGCGCCGACTGGAAGTCGAAAGTCGGTGTCAATACGTCGGTGCAATGGCCGGCCGGCATCGGCGCCAAGGGCAACGAAGGCGTCGCGCAAAACGTCGGCAACACCAAGGGTTCGGTCGGTTACGTCGAATACGCCTATGCGCTGCAGAACAAGTTGACCTTCACCAAGATGGTCAACAAGGCCGGCAAGACGGTAGCGCCAACATCCGAAGCGTTCCAGGCCGCGGCCGCCAACGCCGACTGGAAATCGCAGCCCGGTTACGGCGTGATCCTCGCCAACCAGCCCGGCGACAAATCGTGGCCGATGACGGCGGCGACCTGGATCCTGGTCTACAAGCATCCGGTCGATGCGGCGGCCACCGGCGAAGCGCTCAAGTTCTTCGCCTGGGCCTACAAGAACGGCGCCAAGATGGCCGAGGCCCTCGACTATGTGCCGATGCCGGCCAAAGTGGCTGCGGACGTCGAGAACTCCTGGAAGGCCGAGGTCAAGGACGCGAGCGGCAAGCCCGTGTTCTGATCCGATAAAAGTGGGGAAGGGGCGCCCGGTTTTTTGCGTAAGTCTTGGGCGCCCTTTCCTTTTCCACCGCCACTCACAGGGCGGCAAGGAAGTGGACTTGTGTTGCGGCTGTGAGGCCGCTTGAGTGGCTCCCTGGAACGGCGGCAAGCTGGAGGGAGCGCCGGATGCAATCCGCCGGGAGGCGACCCTTGGTTGACGTTGCGTTGCAGGGCGGAACCATCCCGGTCGCGGCCCAAGTCGATCGCGCCAAGGTTCTCAAACGCCTGCGCCTGGGCGACGCGGTATTTCGCCAGATCACCCGCGCCGCCGCCATCGCCGTTCTCGTCATCCTCGGCGGCATAATCGTTTCGCTGGTGGGAGGCGCGTGGCCGGCCTTGCACAGCTTCGGCGTTGGCTTTCTGTTCAGCGAGACTTGGAACCCGGTGACCGAAAAATTCGGTGCGCTGGCGCCGATCTACGGCACGCTGGTCACCTCGATCATCGCCATGCTGATCGCGGTGCCGGTCGGACTGTTCATCGCCTTGTTTCTCACCGAACTCTGTCCGCTCTGGCTGCGCCGCCCGATCGGCATCGCCATCGAATTGCTCGCCGGCATCCCGTCCATCATCTACGGCATCTGGGGCCTGTTCGTGTTCGCGCCGTTCCTGCAGCAATATGTGCAGCCGTTCCTGATCGGCCTGTTCGGCAATGTGCCGGTGCTGTCGACGCTGTTCGAAGGCCCGCCCTACGGCATCGGCATTCTCACCGCCGGTCTGATCCTGGCCATCATGGTGCTGCCGTTCATCACCTCGATTTCGCGCGACGTGTTCGATGCGGTGCCGCCGGTGCTCAAGGAGGCAGCCTACGGGGTCGGCTGCACCACCTGGGAAGTGGCGCGCTATGTAGTGCTGCCCTATGCCCGCGTCGGCGTTATCGGCGGCGTCATGCTGGGGCTTGGCCGCGCGCTCGGCGAGACCATGGCGGTGACCTTCGTGATTGGCAATGCGCAGCGCATTTCTGGCTCGATCCTGGCGCCGGGAACGACGATTTCGGCCACCATTGCCAACGAATTCACCGAAGCCGTCGGCGACCTTTATACCTCGTCGTTGATCGCGCTCGGCCTCATCTTGTTTGTCATCACCTTCATCGTGCTCGCGGTCGCGCGCATCATGTTGATGCGTCTCAACGCGCGGATCGGGAAGTGACGATGGCTTCGCAAACCTCCACCCCGCTCTACGCCAAGCGCCGCCGCCGCAACGTCATTACCATGGGACTTTCGCTGGCGGCGACGGCGTTCGGCCTGAGCTGGCTGGTGCTGATCCTGGGCGAGTTGTTGTGGCAAGGCCTCAGCGGGCTGTCGCTGGCGGTGTTCACGCAGATGACGCCGCCGCCGGGCGCGGCCGGCGGCCTGCTCAATCCGATCATGGGCAGCTTGATTATGACCGTGATCGCGGTGGCGATCGGCACGCCGCTCGGCATCCTGGCCGGCACCTACATGGCCGAGTACGGGCGCTACGACAAATTGACGTCGCTGGTGCGCTTCATCAACGACATCCTGCTGAGCGCGCCCTCGATCGTGATCGGCTTGTTCGTCTACGAAATCATGGTCGCCACCATGGGACATTTCTCCGGCTGGGCCGGCGCCGTCGCGCTCGCCGTGATCGTGGTGCCGGTGGTGGTGCGCACGACCGAGGACATGCTGACGCTGGTGCCCGATACGCTGCGCGAGGCGGCCGCCTCCATCGGGTTGCCGCGCGCGCTGATGATCGGCAAGATCGCCTACCGCGCCGCGCGCGCCGGCATGATCACCGGCGTGCTGCTGGCGGTCGCGCGCGTCAGCGGCGAGACCGCGCCCCTGCTGTTCACCGCGCTCAACAACCAATTCTGGAGCCTCAATCTCAATGCGCCGGTCGCCAGCCTACCGGTGGTCATCTTCCAGTTCGCGCTCAGCCCCTACAAAGACTGGCAGAAGCTGGCCTGGACCGGCGCGCTGATCATCACCTTGGCGGTGCTGACCCTGAGCATCATCGCCCGCATTCTTGCAGCGCCGAGAAAATCGTCATGAGCGTAGCCGCCTATACGGTGCCGACCGTCGCCCACGCCGCGTCAAGCGCGGTGGGCCTCAGCGAGAAGATTTCGATCCGCAATCTGGATTTCTTCTACGGCGACAATCGCGCGCTGAAAGATATCAATGTGTCGCTATACCAGAGCAAAGTGACCGCCTTCATCGGCCCGTCCGGCTGCGGCAAGTCGACGCTGCTGCGCGTGCTCAATCGGATGTACGACCTTTATCCCAACCAGCGCGCCAGCGGCGATGTACGGCTCGACAACGAGGATATTCTGTCGCCGTCGCAGGATCTCAATATGCTGCGCGCCAAGGTCGGCATGGTGTTTCAGAAGCCGACGCCGTTCCCGATGACGATTTACGAGAACATCGCCTTCGGCATCAGGCTGTACGAAAAGCTGCCGAAGTCCGAGCTGGAAGGCCGCGTGCAGCATGCGCTGCAGCGCGCCGCGCTGTGGGACGAAGTGAAGGATAAGCTCACCAGCAACGGGCTGTCGCTGTCCGGCGGGCAACAACAAAGACTTTGTATCGCACGCACGGTGGCGGTGCAGCCGGAGGTGATCCTGTTCGACGAGCCTTGCTCGGCGCTTGATCCGATCTCCACCGCCAAGATCGAGGAGCTGATCGACGAACTCAAGCACGACTACACCATCGCCATCGTCACCCACAACATGCAGCAGGCCGCGCGCGTGTCCGATTTCACCGCCTTCATGTATCTCGGCGAACTGATCGAATACGGCGATACCACGCGCATGTTCACGACGCCTAACGATCGCCGTACCCAGGATTATATAACCGGCCGTTTCGGCTGAACGCCTCAAGGATAAATGCGATGTCCGATCAGCATACGCTCAAGGCCTTCGACAGCGATTTGCAGGCGCTCGCGCACATGGTCGCCGAAATGGGCGGGCTGGCCGAGAAGCAGATCGCCGATGCGGTCGATGCGCTGGCCAAACGCGACAGCGCGCTGGCGCAACGCATTGCCGCCGCCGACGTCGCTATCGATGCCTTGCAGCGCGAGATCGAGGAAAAGGCGGTGCTCACCATCGCGCGGCGCCAGCCGATGGCGGTCGACCTGCGCGACATTGTCGGCGCGCTTCGTATCGCCAACGATCTGGAGCGCATCGGCGACCTTGCCAAGAACATCGCCAAGCGGGTGATCGCGCTCAACAGCGAATTCCCGCCGCCCAAGCTCATTCGCGGCGTCGAGCACATGGCGGATCTGGTGCTCGGGCAGATGAAGGCGGTGCTCGACGCTTACGCCCGCCGCGACGACGCCAAGGCGATGGCGGTGTGGCGCGGCGACGAGGAAATCGACGCCATGTGCACCTCGGTGTTCCGCGAATTGCTCACCTACATGATGGAAGACCCGCGCAACATCACGTTCTGCATCCATCTGTTGTTCTGCGCCAAGAATATCGAGCGCATGGGCGACCACGCCACCAATATCGCCGAGACCGTGCACTACATCATCGACGGCCGCCCGATCGCCGAGACGCGGCCGAAGGGCGACACCACCACCATCGCCGCTTTGCGCGCCGGGGGCTAGCGTATGGCTCACCAGTCACACCGCTCATTCCCGCGCAAGCGGGAATCCAGGGGCGACATTGAAGGCCAATCATTTTCGCGCTGGGTCCCCGCTTACGCGGGGACGAGCGGACGATGGAGCGCATTGCGAGGCATTTTATGAGCGCGCGCATCCTGATCGTCGAGGACGAGGAGCCGCTCAGCATGTTGCTGCGTTACAACCTCGAGGCGGAAGGCTACGAGGTCGAGACCGCCGCGCGCGGCGACGAGGCCGACACCAGGCTGCGCGAACGCGCGCCCGACCTGGTAGTGCTCGACTGGATGCTGCCCGGCCTGTCGGGGATTGAGTTGTGCCGCCGGCTGCGCGCGCGCCCGGAAACCCGTCAATTGCCGATCATCATGCTGACCGCGCGCGGCGAGGAGAGCGAAAAGCTGCGCGGGCTGGCGACCGGCGCCGACGACTACATCGTCAAGCCGTTCTCGGTGCCGGAACTGCTGGCGCGCGTGCGCGCTCTTCTGCGCCGGGCCAACCCGGAACGGATCGCCAGCGTGCTGAGCATCGGCGACATCGAACTCGACCGCGAAAAAAAGCGGGTGCTGCGTGGCGGCCGCGCCATCGAGTTGGGGCCGACCGAATACCGCCTGCTGGAGTTCCTGATGGAGCGCCCGGGCCGGGTGTTCTCGCGCCAGCAACTGCTCGATGGCGTGTGGGGCGACGAGATCTATATCGACGAGCGCACCGTCGATGTGCATGTCGGGCGCCTGCGCAAGGCGATCAATCGCGGCCAATCCGCCGACCCGATCCGCACCGTGCGCGGGGCCGGCTATGCGCTCGACGACCGCTTCGGGCGGGCGAGCTAGGGCGCATACTCAATCATCGAGG
>JBBRAL010000082.1:0-19782 GCA_038206805.1 Hyphomicrobiales bacterium
CATGCTGGAACGGGATGTCGAGATAGGGCAGCACGCCACCGTTCTTTTGGCCCTCGGCCATCAGCGGAATGACATCGTTGACATGCGGGTAGGGATAGACGTAATGCAGCCGCACCCAGATGCCGAGTTCGCCCAGAGCGCCCGCCAAGTCGATGAATTTCGCCCGCACTTCGCGGCCGCGCCACTGGCTCGCGGCATATTTAATGTCGAGCCCGTAGGCTGAGGTGTCCTGCGAGATCACCAGCAGTTCCTTGACGCCGGCAGTGGCGAGTTTCTCGGCTTCGCGCAGCACGTCGGAGGCTGGGCGTGACACCAGATCGCCGCGCAGTTTCGGAATGATGCAGAAGGTGCAGCGATTGTTGCAGCCTTCGGAAATCTTCAAATAGGCGTAATGCCGCGGCGTCAGTTTGATGCCCTCCGGCGGCACCAGATCGAGGAACGGGTCGTGCTGCGGCGGCAGCGCCCGGTGCACGGCGTTGACGACCGACTCGTATTGCTGCGGGCCGGTGATCGCCAGCACCTGCGGGTAGGCGGCCGAAATGTTCTCGGGCTCGGCGCCCATGCAGCCGGTGACGATAACCTTGCCGTTTTCCTTCAGGGCCTTGCCAATGGCGCTAAGCGATTCCGCCTTGGCGCTATCGAGAAAGCCGCAGGTATTGACGATGACCAGATCCGAACCGGCATGGTCGCGCGAGAGTTCATAGCCCTCCGCGCGCAGGCGGGTGATGATGCGCTCCGAGTCGACCAGCGCCTTCGGGCAGCCGAGCGAGACAAAGCTCACTTTTGGCGCGGCGGTATCGTCTTTTGCTGGCTTATCGAGCATTGAGGCTAGGAGCTAACGGCGATCCTAGGCGATAGCAAGGCCGGCGGCTGCGCCAGACCGCTTCTGGGGCGGTTGGCCTTGCCCCCGAAAGCGCGCTATCGTGGCGTCCGGACGGGATGTGCCATGCGACGATCGATCTTGTTGGTTGCGATGCTTTTGGCCGGCATTTTGATGTCAGTCGTGCTGCCGGTGATGGCGCCGGCGACCGCTGCCGATGGCAAAATATGGCGCTATACCAGGCCTAGCCAGGAACTGCCGTTCCCGCGCAGCGAGCGGGCGCAGTCGGTCTGGGCGTCGGGCGCCTGTTGGAGCGAATGCGGCTCCTTTTGCGCCTGGGGTCAGACCGGATGCCTTGAGCGCAACGCGCAGGGGCATTGTCTCAGGCTCACTGACGCCTGCGACCGCTATTGCCAGCGCCAATGCCGCAGTTATGGCGGGCCGCTACTGCCGATCGACATGCCTTGGGAATAGGGCGTGGCCCGGTGATGAAGGCGGCGCTGAATGGCGCGGTCGATAATGGCTCTAACGGAACTACCGCGGTTCCATTCCCTACCAGATACGCCAGTCGCCTACACCGCGGCATTCGTTATTGCACCGCGGTATGAACCCAAATCGATGGCGATAAGAACAACTTGCAGCAACGCGGAGCCATTGCGGCGTGCGCGCGTTTGCGCATGAACCGTGTCCCGCCGACCAATGAATTGTCTGTGATTGATGATGGAATATGTCGGCAGGCCGATTGTTGGTTTGAAGCGATCTAATTAGAGTTGAGTCATGCGAGCGTAGGCGGCCCGGAGTGACGTGGCCGCAACGCCGATGAGGGGGAAATCATGGTGCGTCTCAACGTCAATGGAAAAGATTACAACGCGGATGTCCAAGCCGACACCCCGCTACTCTGGGTGATTCGAGAAAACGTCGGTCTGACCGGCACGAAGTATGGCTGCGGCATCGCGCAGTGCGGTGCCTGCACGGTGCACGTCGACGGCGTCGCGACCCGCTCCTGTTCTGTCCCGGTGAGCGAGGCGGTCGGCAAGAAGATCACTACCATCGAAGGCCTCGCCAAGAACGGCACGCTGAACAAGGTGCAGAAAGCCTGGATCGAGCACGACGTACCGCAGTGCGGCTACTGCCAGTCTGGCATGATCATGGCAGTGACCGATCTGCTCAAGAACAAACCGAAGCCGACCGATGCCGACATCGACAACGCCATAACCAACATCTGTCGTTGCGGAACCTTCCAACAAGTGCGCGCGGCGATCCACGCCGCCGCGAAAGCGTAGGGGAGGGCATCATGAATTTCGTTTCGAAAATCAATCGTCGCTCCTTCGTCATCGGCACTGCCGCGGTAGGCGGCGGCCTCGCGCTCGGCCTCGAACTGCCGCTCGGCCCGCAAGTCGTGCGCGCCGCCGACGGCTCACCCGAAATCGGCGTCTGGGTGGTGATCCGGCCCAACGATACGGTCGTCATTCGCATTGCACGCTCCGAGATGGGTCAGGGTACGCTCACCGGGCTCGCCCAGCTCGTCGCAGAAGAACTTGAATGCGATTGGTCGAAGGTGACGACCGAATATCCGACTCCCGGTCAGAGTGTCGCCCGCAAGCGCGCCTGGGGTGCGTTCTCGACCGGCGGTAGCCGCGGCATTCGCGAGTCGCACGAATATGTTCGGCAGGGCGGCGCGGCGGCGCGCACCATGCTGATCCAGGCCGCCGCCAACGCCTGGAAAGTACCGGCGTCAGAATGCAGCGCGTCGAAAGGCACGATCACTCACAAATCCGGCAAGAAGACCACCTACGGCAAGGTGGCCGAGGCCGCCGCCAAGCTCGAAGTGCCGAAGGACGTCAAGCTCAAGGATCCGAAGGACTGGAAGATCGCTGGCAAGCCGCTCAAGCGCCTCGACACCGCAGACAAGGTCGTCGGCAAAATGACCTACGGTATCGACGTCAAGCTGCCGGGGATGCTCAACGCCTCGATCAAACAGTGTCCGGTGTTCGGCGGAAAATTAAAGAGCTACGACGCCGCCAAGATCGAGAAAATGCCTGGCGTGAAAAAGGTCCTGCAGGTCGACGACCACTCGGTCGCCGTGGTGGCGGACACCTTCTGGCACGCCAAGACTGCGCTCGATGCGCTGCCGATCGTCTGGGACACCCTTGGCAACGAGAAGCACAACAGCGCCTCGATCGCCGAGTTCCTCAAGGCCGGCCTCGATGTCGAGCAGGCCTTTGTCGGCAACCAGAACGGCGACGTCAAAGCCGCGATTGCCGGCTCGGCCAAGAAGGTCGAGGCCGTTTATTCTTATCCCTACCAGAACCACGCACCGATGGAGCCGATGAACGCGACCGCGCTCTACACGGCGGACAAGTGCGAGGTGTGGTGCGGCACGCAGGACGGCGAGGCCGCATTTGCAGCGGCGCTCGCGGCGTCGGGCCTGCCGGCCAACAAAGTCGACGTGCACAAGGTCATGCTCGGCGGCGGCTTCGGCCGGCGCGGCCGCTCCGATTACGTGACGCAAGCGGTGCAGATCGCCAAACAGATGCCGGGCACGCCGGTAAAGATGCTGTGGACCCGCGAAGAGGACATGCAGCACGGCTCCTACCACCCGATCACCATGTGCAAGTTGACCGGCGCGTTCGACAAGGACAACAACCTGACCGGATTGCACATGCGCATTTCCGGCCAGTCGATCCTTGCGACGGTCGCCCCGGCGCGCATGCGCAAGGACGGCGGCGACCCGGTCACGTTCCAGGGTCTCAACCCGTCCGGCGAGACGGCCTTTGGCTACAGCGTGCCGAATCTGTTGATCGACCACGCCATGCGCAACCCGCATGTTCCGGCCGGCTTCTGGCGTGGCGTGAACGTCAACCACAACGCCATCTACGTCGAATGTTTCATGGATGAACTTGCCCATTCGATCGGTGTCGACGCGCTTGAGTTCCGGCGCAAGCTGATGACCAAGCACCCCAAGAACCTGGCGGTGCTCAATGCGGTCGCGGAGAAGATCGGCTGGGGCAAGCCGGCGCCGAAAGGCGTCTTCCGCGGCTTGTCGCACATGATGGCGTTCGGCAGCTACGTGGCTGGCGCAGCGGAAATCTCGGTGGAGGGCGACAAGATCAAGATCCATCGCATCATCGGTGCGACGGATCCAGGCTATGCGGTCAATCCGGCGCAGATCGACCGGCAGGTCGCCGGCTCGTTCGTGTACGGCCTGTCGGCGCTGTTCTACGGCGAATGCACCGTCAAGGACGGCTACATCGAACAGACCAACTTCGACACCTACAATTCTCTGCGGATCGCGGAGATGCCGAAGGTGGAGTCGATCGTCATGCCGAGCGGTCACACGCCGTGGGGCGGTGTCGGCGAGCCGACCATCCTGGTGGCGGCGCCGGCGGTGCTCAATGCCTACTTCAACGCGACCGGCAAGCGCGTCCGCTCGTTCCCGCTGAAGAATCACAAGCTGCAGATTGCCTGACGCAAAACAAGCGGCGGCCCAAAAAGCCGCCGCTACATTCTTCCAGCGCCGGGACGGCATCGCACGCACATCGTCTTTTTGCATGAGGCGCTTTGCGGATGTCTGACATGACCGCGGGCCGGATCGATCGCCGCACCTTTTCCCGATCCACATTGGCTGCCGCCACGGCAGCGGTCATTCCAATGCCCGCGTTATGCGCCGGGCCGTCCGCCCGGGTGGTCGTGATCGGCGGCGGGTTTGCCGGCGTCAGTTGCGCGCGCGCGCTCAAGAAGATCGAGCCGAATGTCGCGGTGACGCTGGTCGAGAGCAACAAGACCTTCACAGCTCTACCGATGAGCAATGGCGTTGTCGCGGGATTGCGCAAGATCGGTCAGCAACAATTTGAATATCGCGCAGTCGCCGCGGCCGGAATTGACGTCGTCATCGCGGCGGCGACGGCGGTCGATCCGCAAGCGCGCCAAGTTGCGTTGGCGAACGGAGAGTCGCTTTCCTACGACCGACTTATTCTTGCGCCCGGCATCGATCTGCGCTGGGACGCGATCCCCGGTTACGATCGCGCCGCGGCCGAAAAAATGCCGCACGCCTGGAACGACGGTGCACAGGCCGATCTGCTGCGCCGCCAGCTCACCGACATGCCCGACGGCGGCACCGTGGTATTGGCCGTGCCGGTGGCGCCCGCCCGCTGTCCCCCGGCGCCCTATGAGCGCGCCAGCTTGATCGCGTATTATCTCAAGAACACGAAGCCGCGCTCGAAGTTGATTGTGCTCGATGCTAAAGAGAATTTTTCCATGCAGCGCTTGTTTCAATCGGCATGGAAGGAACTTTATGCCGGCCTGCTCGAATGGGTGCCATTATCGTCGGGCGGTCAGATCGAGTCGGTCGATGTCGCGAGCAAGACGATCAAGACCGATTTCGACAGCTATCGAGCGGATGTCGCCAATATTATTCCGCCACAAAAGGCGGGTGGCGTCGCCACGCTCGCAGGTGTTGCCGACCGTACCGGGTGGTGCCCGATCGATCCGATTTCATTTGAATCGAAGTTACAAACAAATATCCACGTCATTGGCGACGCCGCGATTGCTGGCGCAATGCCGAAATCGGCTTCCGCGGCGAATTCCGCCGGCAAACTATGCGCCGCGGCAATTGCGCAGTTGCTCGCCGGCGCGAAACCGCGCGAACCGGAGTTGACGAGTACCTGCTACAGCCTGCTGGCGCCGGGTTACGCGATTTCCATCTCGGGAAGATATCACCCGGTGGACGGACAGTTCATCGAGATCGAGGACGCCGGCCGAACCAGTCCGCTCGAGGCGCCGCAGTCACGGCGCGCGGAAGAGGCAAAGCTCGCGGACGGCTGGTTCACACAAATTACCAACGAGGTATTCGCTTGAACGGACGGCGCTACGTCATTGTTGCCCTATTTTGCGTAGCCACCGGCACGGCGGCGAGCGGGCAGGAGACGCTTCGGCCCTATGTAATTGTGGGCGACGCGATTCCCTCGCCGTTGACCGGCGCGGCCGGCGATCCCGTGCGCGGCCGGGCCATCGTGGTCAAGCGCGAGAACACCTGCCTGCTTTGTCATTCCGGGCCGTTCCCCGAGGCGCGGTTTCAGGGTGATCTCTCGCCCAATTTGAGGGGGGCAGGGGGGCGCTTGACACAAGGGCAGTTGCGATTGCGGCTGGTCGATGCGAGTAGCCTTAATCCGGCAACGATCATGCCATCTTACTATCGAGTCGACGGTCTCAATCGCGTCGCGCCGGCCTGGCGCGGCAAGCCTATCCTTTCGGCCGAACAGATCGAGGATGTGGTAGCGTATCTCGCAACGTTACGCGAATAGGCAAACGCCATGACCGACAAACGTCCGAAGATACTTGCCACCCGACGCGACGTGCTTGCAACCGCCGGGAGTCTTGTGGGTGGCGGTTTGATCGGCGGGCTCGGATTGGCGCCCCCTGCCGTCGCGCAAACACAGTTGAAGTCGCCGGCGTCGCCGATGGCGTCCGCGATCCGCAGAATTGTCGGCGAAGCGAAGTTGAAGCCGGGCAAGGTCAAGCTCGACGTGCCGCCGCTGAGCGAGAACGGCAATTCGGTGTCGCTGAGAGTCTCGGTCGACAGCCCGATGACTTCCACGAATTATGTGAAGGCTATCCACGTCCTGACCGAAAAAAATCCGCAAACCTATGTAACCAGCGTCAGACTTGGGGCGCGCGCCGGACGGGCCGACATCTCGACCCGCATGCGGCTTGCCGACACGCAAAGCGTGATCGCGATTGCCGAAATGAGTGACGGCTCGTTCTGGTCGGATACCGCCACAGTCATCGTCACGCTCGGTGCCTGCCTAGAGGATGTTACCTGATGGCGCGGGCCCTGATCAACGTTCCAGCCAAGGCCAAGCGCGGCGAGATTATCACGATCAAGACGCTGATCTCGCACGTCATGGAGTCGGGCTTTCGCCACGACCAGTTCGGCGCCAAAATCCCGCGCGACATCATTACGTCATTCGTTTGCACCTACAATGGCGAGGAAATATTCCAGGCGGTGCTCTATCCAGCCATCACGGCCAATCCTTTCATTACTTTCAATACGATCGCAACCGAGAGCGGCACAATCGCGTTCATGTGGCAGGGCGATAATGGATTCTCCGCGACCGAAACGGTCAACATCGCCGTCGAATGAGCGCCAGACGCAAACGCACGCGATGGCTTGCACCGGCTGCCGTGCTGCTGGCTCTGGCCATGGTGATGTCCGCACGCGCGGAGATTGCGCTTAAGGAACGCCGTTCCGGCTACGCCGACCTTGGGCCCGAGACCAAGGCGATGCAGGACGACGACACCGCCAATCCCGGCATGCTGTGGGCGCTCGATGGCGAAGCGCTTTGGAGCGCCAAGACCGGTGCGGCGGACCGTGCCTGCGCCGATTGCCACGGCGACGCGCGCGCGAGCATGAAGGGCGTCGCGGCACGCTATCCGGCCTTCGACTCCAAGCTTGGCCATCCGATCAATCTGGAGCAGCGGATCAACCTGTGCCGGGCAGAGCGACAGCAGGCGACGCCCTTCGCCTTTGAGAGCAAGCAGTTGCTGGCGCTGACAGCCTTCGTCGGCAAGCAGTCGCGGGGCCTGCCGATTGCGCCACCGGCCGATGAGCGGCTGCGGCCTTTTCTCGAGGCCGGCCGCGCGCAGTTCAACCGCCGCCAGGGTCAGCTCAATCTGTCGTGCGGCCAGTGCCACGATGACAATTGGGGCAAGCGGCTGGCTGGCAATATCATTCCGCAAGCGCATCCGACCGGCTACCCGCTCTACCGGCTGGAATGGCAATCGCTTGGCTCTTTGCAGCGACGCCTGCGCAATTGCATGATCGGGTTGCGCGCCGAGCCATATGATTACGGCGCGCCGGAGTATGTGTCGTTGGAGCTTTATTTAATGTGGCGCGCCCGCGGCCTGCCGATCGAAACCCCCGCCGTGCGGCCTTGATAATCGATGTCCATGCGGGGTTTATGCCTGACCTGTTCACCGTTGGACGCGTCAAGCTGCCGGAGCGCGAAGCCGGATCAATTCGATGATATTAAGAGTAAGAGCTGCTTATTTTCAACTTGATTGGCGGAAGGTTTTTGAACGACCATGGCAAAAGCCAACTCGCTGACCGCGATCAAGGCGGCCTAGCTAAACACCCCCGGCCGATTCGCGGACGGCGGCGGGCTTTACCTGCAGGTTGGCAAGTGGCGGACGAAATCCGGGCTGTTCCGTTTCGAGCGCGCAGGCCGCGAGCGGCAAATGGGGCTTGGCCCGTTCAATCTGCTGTCGCTGGCCGCGGATAGCTCCTGTGTGCGCCGAAAATCTCATCCAAGACGCATGAGTTCACTGGAATACGCTGGCCCACACTGGAGAAGGTTAGTTTCCAGTAGCACTCCCTCCGCCCCCATCCCTTATCGAAGATTTTGCATACTTTTTTGATGCGTTTGCGGAAGCGAACCAGCGGTTGCTCAAAATGTCTCAAGCGCGGATTTGGGATCGCGCAGGCGAGCATCGCCAAATACGAGGTCAAGTGATGCAAGTCGCCACGTTGGCGGCAGTTTCTAATTTTGAACGCGAATCGTTTTCAGGCGATTCGCTTCGGTCTCTCCCTGCCAACGCAGGATCGTCCGTTGCAGGGCCTGAAATCTCGTTTCAATAATGCCGTTGAACAACGGGTCTTTCCGGTCGTTCAATCGTGCATCGATGTCCGCCCAATCTTCTGGCCGTAAGCGCTGGACGGCGGCCGGAAACAGCAGCCGCTCTTCCTTGTCCATGTGTTGACGCTGATGCGTAATGAAATCGTGCAGGACATCGTGGAATGTCTGCCGCAAGAACTCTCGCCCCGCCACAATTTCCTCGATCGCCTCGATCAGACGGCGCAAGCGCAGCGCTTCGACTAGATGCTCGGCTTCGGCGTCGCCTATGCGGTAAACGGCAGCCGGATCTCGCACCTTCAGCTTTTCGAAGACCATATCCTCTTTCGGATGATGGCAGCTCTCGGGGTAGTCTTGGAAATACTGGATAACGGCCTGCAAAATCTCGTAATCAGGCACTTCTCTGCGGTCAAAGACTTCCAATTCATGCTCAAGAACCAAAAGCAACTTATCGATGTTGCGATGCTCTTCGAGCAAAATCTGAATGATGTTTGACATCGATCGATATCGGCCGCGCGTATATCGACATAAGATCGTGATGGGCAGGTAACAGGCCCATCTAGACGGCATTCTTACAAGTTGTGCTGAAGATTAGCGCCAAATCGACGCCGGTCATTGCGCTATGTCAAAACGGCGATTGGGCCGGTCAATTAGTAGTTTAGGTGCAAATTTCAATCACGCTCACGAGCCAAATCGATGACCGAAGCAAGCCCTGCGGCAGGTTTCCGAATTCTGGCACGGGAAGACTTTTCCGATGTGACCTATTCATTGGTCATCCTCCATCCGTTGATGGCGAAAGCAGCTCGGCCCGGTCAATTTGTCATCGTGATGTCGCATGAGTCCGGCGAGCGGATACCATTGACCATCGCGGACTTCGATCGCGAAAAAGGCACCGTTACCCTGGTCGTTCAGGCCGTGGGCAAGTCGACCAAGGAGATGCAGCAGTTCTGTCAGGTCGGCGCCAAGCTCCATGGGATCGTGGGGCCCATGGGGGTACCGAGCCCGCTCACAGGAAAGAAGAAGGTCGTCTGTGTCGGTGGCGGCCTTGGTGTCGCGCCGATCTATCCGCAGGCCCGCGGCTTCAAAGAGAATGGCGCCTACGTGATCGGCGTCGTCGGCTTCCGCAACAAGAAATTGATGTTCTGGGAGAAGAAGTTCCGGGATTGTTGCGATGAGTTGATCGTATGCACAGACGACGGCTCCGCCGGCATCAAGGGCTTCGTCAGCGACGGCATCAAGCTCGCCATCGCCGGGCACAGCGATATCGATGAGGTTGTCGCGATCGGCCCGCCCATCATGATGAAGGCCTGCGCCGAAACCACGCGCCCGCACGGAATCAAGACGATCGTCAGCCTCAACCCGATCATGGTCGATGGCACCGGAATGTGCGGCGGCTGCCGGGTCAAGATCGGCAACGACGTGAAATTTGCCTGCGTCGACGGCCCCGACTTCGACGGCCACAAGGTCGACTTCAGCGACCTGATGATGCGCCTGGGGCGATACAAACAAGAAGAAAAGACCGCGCTGGATCGGTGGTCGGAAAGCTGCCGAATCATGAAGCAGACCCCGACCGTGAATACGGCAGAACCGACATTGGGCCTGCCCGATCCATTCGAAGAGGCGCTAGGAGGCTAGCTGGCGCCGCCATCGACTATCGACGCGGCGCTAATTGTACGGGATTCGGAATATGGCTAAGACCGCAAAGAAGAAAAAAACAATCCGCAGCATTCCGCAGCAGCGGACACCTGTGCGAGAATTGGACCCGAAGGCGCGAGTAAAGAATTTCGAAGAAGTAAATTGCGGCTATTCGCTGAACGAGGCGCTCAACGAGGCAGAGCGTTGCCTGTTGTGTCCCGAGCCGGGGTGCATCGCCGGCTGCCCGGTCAATATTAACATTCCGAAATTCATCGAGGCAATCACCGCCAAGGATCTGCGCGGCGCTTACGACGTCATTACCGCCAGCAACCTTTTGGCCTCGGTGTGCGGCCGAGTTTGCCCGCAGGAAACGCAATGTGAGGGCGTGTGCATAGTCGGCGAAACGCTCGAGCCGGTCGCGATCGGGCGACTTGAGCGCTTTGTCGGTGACACCGCCATCAGGGAGAAGTGGAGCAACGTCCCCTATATCGAGGCGACCGGCTTCAAGATCGGCATCGTCGGCTCGGGGCCCGCCGGCATGGCATGCGCGGCGGATATGGCGAAAGCCGGTTGCGAGGTGACGGTTTTTGAAGCCTTCCACCAGGCCGGTGGCGTGCTCAAATACGGCATCCCGGATTTTCGCCTGCCCAACACGGTGGTCGATGCGGAAATTGAGAATCTACGCAAGCTTGGCGTCAAGTTCGAATGCAATACGCTGGTCGGGCGCCTGTTCACCATCGAACAGATGCGCAACGAGTTCGGCTTCGACGCCGTCTTCATCGGCACCGGCGCCGGCTACCCCTCGATGCTCGGCATTCCCGGCGACTCACTCAATGGCGTGCTTTCGGCCAACGAACTTCTGACCCGCTGCAACCTGATGCGGGCCAAGGAATTTCCGAATTTCGATACGCCGCTTCCACTCGGAAAGCGCGTTGCCGTCATTGGCGCCGGCAATACGGCGATGGATGCAATGCGCGTAAGCCTACGGCTCGGCGCCGAGAAAGTGTACTGCATCTACCGGCGCTCGCGGGCGGAATGCCCGGCGCGCGCCGAAGAAGTTCATCACGCCGAGCAAGAGGGCGTCGAGTTCAACTGGCTCACTGCCCCGGTCGAAGTTCTCGATGACGGCAAGGGCAATGTGCGCGCCATGCGCTGCATCAAGATGGAGCTGGGCGAGCCGGACGAATCTGGCCGGCGGCGTCCCGTCGCAGTGAATGGCAGCGAATTCGAATTCGAGTGCGATCAAATCGTATTCGCGATTGGAACCAACGCCAACCCAATCATCGGCCAGACCTCGCACCTTGAGCTCAACAAGCGCGGTTACATCGCGGCTGACGATACGCTCGCGACCTCGATGGCGGGTGTGTTTGCCGGCGGCGATATCGTCACCGGCGCTGCGACTGTAATCGAAGCGATGGGCGCCGGCCGCAAAGCCGCGCGCAGCATGAAGAACTACTTGAGAATCCGTGATTCCAGCGACGACGAGGCCAGCAAACCCGGCTTTGGCACGTTCCTCGGGATAGATCTGCGGGAACGCAATTTTGCGCGAATTCGCGCCGCCTAAGGTAGCAAGATGACTGAGACCATGGCCGAGCTTACCCTGAAGCCTCACCCGCCCGCGAGCAAAGCCGCTCGCCCCGCGCAAAGCGGCAAGAAGGCGGTCACATTAAGCGAGCATATCGTCGAAATCGTCAGCGACTCCGGCGAGGGCGCACAACGCTGCGGGCAGACCTTCGGGGCTATCGCCTCGCAAATGGGCAATGGCGTGTGGACCGAGGAGATCATCCCCGCCGAAATCCGTCCGCCCGCGCGCAGCGTCGCCGGCGGCAGCGGCAATCGCATCCGCATCGGCGCCGGCCGGGTTACCAATGCCGGCAACGAAACCGACCTCGTCATCGCCTTCAACGAGCAGGTGCTGCTCGGCCGTGTGCGCACCGGCGAACTCAAACCCGACTGCATCATTCTGCTGGAAAGCATGTGGCGCGAGAGCAAGGACCCGAAAATCGTTGAGTCCTACATCGAGACCTACGACCAGTTGGTGAAGGCCGGCTACAAGGTCATCGAAATTCCGATGGAGCGTGAGTGCAAGACCATCGTGGCCGATGCCAAGCGCGGCAAGAACATGTTCGCGCTCGGTATCCTCTGCAATATATTCAGCTTCGATCGGGAACATGGACACAAGCAGATCGCCGTCACCTTCGGCAAGAAAGACGCCAGCGTCGTTCAGTCGAACGTGCAGTTGTTGGACGCCGGCTACGACTGGGCCGAGAATAATCTCGACTTCAAGTATCGTATCCCGGCGGTCCGCAGCACCGAGCCGCAAATCGTGGTCAACGGCAATACCGCGCTGGCACTTGGCGTGCTCGCATCCGGCATGGAAATCTGCGCCATGTACCCGATCACGCCAGCCACGTCGGTCTCGCATTATCTGAGCAGCGTGTTCGAGAAGGTCGGCGGCATCGTGCATCAGGCCGAGGACGAGATCGCGGCCTGTACCTTCGCGATTGGCGCTTCTTACGCCGGCAAATGTGCGGTCACCGTCACTTCCGGACCAGGCTATTCGCTCAAGCAGGAGGCGATTGGGCTCGCGGTAATGGGCGAAATTCCGCTCGTCGTCATTAACGTGCAGCGCGGCGGCCCCTCGACCGGACAACCGACCAAGGTCGAGCAGGGCGACATGCTGACTGCGATCTTCGGCAGCCACGGCGACGCGCCCAAGGTCGTGATCGCGCCGGGTACGATCGAGGACTGTTTCTATTCGGTGATCACCGCGCGCAAGATCGCCGAAACCTTCAATATGGTGGTGGTCGTACTGACCGACACCAGTCTGGCCTCATCGCAGCAGCCGTTCCCGCGGCCGCAGTTCAGCGAAGCCTGGCTGGCGCCACCGATCGACCAGAGCGAAGTGCCGGAAGGGGCCAAGCCCTACGACTGGAATGCCACGACCGGCTTGGCACGCCGCTTCATTCCGGGCCAGCCCGGCGGCATGCACACCCTGACCGGCCTCGCACATGACCGGCTGAGCCACGTTGCCTATGACCCTGACAGTAACGAATTGGGCATGCGCGCGCGCAGCCACAAGCTCGCCGCGCTGCAGCGGGCTCTCAAGACGCCGTCGGTATTCGGGGATCCAAAGGGCGATCTCCTGGTGATCGGCTGGGGCAGCACCAAGGGCGCGATCGAGGAGGCCGTCGAAAAACTTCGCGCCGAAGGCCGCAAGGTGTCGTCGCTGCATCTCACTTTCTTGCAGCCGATGGCGCCGGGAATCAAAGAGATCATGCAGCGGTTCAAGAAGGTCATTACCATCGAGGGTAATTGGAGCGATGACCCGAAGGACGAGATCATCGACGAGAGCAACCGCCGCTATTCGGCGCTCGCGATGCTGCTGCGCTCGCGTTACCTCATCGACGTCGATTGCTGGAGCGAAGTGCGCGGTCAGCCGATCAAGCCGGCGACAATCCAGCGCGTTATCCTCGAAAAGTTGAAGCAGAAATAACGACCATGACAATTCATGCCACCGAATGCCTCTTGCGGCTGCACGATCAGCATTACGAGCTCGAAGATTATCAGAGCGGCGTGCCGCGCTGGTGCACCGGCTGCGGTGACAACGCCATTCTGGCGGCGGTGCAGCGGCTGTGCCGCGACGAGGATCTGCGGCCCGAGAAAACCATGTTTGTCTCAGGCATCGGCTGCTCCAGCCGTTTCCCGCATTACATGAAGACCTTTGGATTCCACGGCATTCATGGCCGTGCGCTGCCGGTGGCCGAGGGCATCAAGATGGCGCGGCCGGATTTAAACGTGTTTGTGAATACCGGCGACGGCGACTGCTGCAGCATTGGCGCGGCGCATTGGATTCACGCCATCCGCTACAACATGAACATGACGGTGATGCTGCACGACAACCAGATTTACGGGTTGACCAAGATGCAGGCGTCGCCGACGTCTCCGCGCGGAATCAAGAGCAACACCACGCCGCGAGGCAGTTATCTGGACGGGCTCAATCCTTTGACCGTGACCCTCGGCGTACAGAACGTTTCCTTCGTCGCGCAAGCGGTCGATTGGATACCGGAAGTGCTCTACGACATCATCAAGGCAGCCTATCACCACAAGGGTCTGTCGTTCGTGCGCATCCTGCAGCGATGCCCGGAATGGCTGCCGAAAATGCTCGATCCGTGGGTGCACGATCCGCTTAGGACGATGCTTCTGACCCACGAGAACGGCATTACTCTCAGCCCGAACCTGTCCAAGGTCTACAAGACCCAGGAACAGCACGATCCTGCGAACATCAACCGGGCGCGCGAGATCGCCTCGCTCGCCGATCCCATCCCGGTCGGTATCCTTTATCACAATCCGGACGTCGCCTGTTACGAAGACCTGCGCAACGCCGGGCAGCAGCGGTCGGCCAAATACGTCAAGGCAGGTTTTGAATCGGAACTCGACAAGTTCACGGTCTGGCCGCAGGACGCAAACACGAAAGCTCAACCAGGCGCCTGAGGATCGGATAGATCAGACGAAAACGACTAAGGCGATTTCAGCATGCAAGTAGAACTTCAAGCGCACATCGCGTTTCATCTCACGGGCCGAATCCCCCCGGGCGAGGGCGGAGCGCTGGGCCGCAGCGATTTGCAGCCTGCGCTGCTCGCCGGCTATCGCGATCTTACGGCGCTGCGCTACGATTTCCCGCTCGTGCTCGTCGGCAAAGCCAGCGACGAAAAATCGGTGCAGTCGCTTACGGCTTTGTTCGATGGCATGATCAAGGAAGCGCCGGCGAACGGCGACGCCGAACGCGCCCGTAAACATGCCGGACGACTCGAGCACGAGATCCGAAAATTGGTCGCGGAAGGTACGACGGGTACGTTATATGAGCTTTGCGATCTCGCCACTGCCCGCATCGACGTCAAGGATGACGAGCAGTTGCAGAAAAGCCTCAGCCGTCTACGCGCCGGGCTCAAAAGCGACGGCGAGGTCATCGACTGCGACAAGGCAATGCCGTTCCGGCTGATTCAGCACGCTTGGCAGGCCTTGCAGGATCAGAAGGCGCAGAAATTCCGCGCCGAGATCAACAGACTGATCATGAAACTGTCCGACATCCTGAGCGCGGATTTCGGCCATTCGAAGGAGGGGATGAGCGCGGAAAGGCTGCAAGCCTCGATCGGCGCGGTCCATCGCGACGCTTTCGATTTTACCGCGATGTCGCGTATGCTGACCGAAGCCTCGGTCAATGCGCCGATGCCGGAAAGCCGCCGCCAACGGGTGCGGGCCTTGCTCGCGACATTGCGGACACAGCGCTTCTTTCCGCCGGCAGCCGAAACCGACAAATGGATTGGCGTCGCCGAGCCCTATTCCTTCAAGTTCGAAAACTGCGCCGACGCGGTCGCGGCCTATCGCGAGCGGCTCCCTAAGATGACCGAACTGGCCAAAGCGATGGCGGTCGCCAAGCTCGAGACCGAAGGGGAATACAACGAAGCGCGTCACAACGCCTTCTTCGCGGATTTTGGCGATAATGGCCTCGACGCCGACGACATCGCGGAATTTCCGGACTACCTGATTTGCCTGCGCGCAGCCGACTTCAGCGCGGCGGACTCGGACTTGATCCTGCGGGCTTTCGTTGGCGGCATGCCGGCGAAGCTTCTGGTACAGACCGACGATCTGCTTGAGCAATCGCCGATCACGGACGATTACCTGGTCGCCGGGGTGCGCAGCCGGCAACTTGCCAGCAGCGCGATCGGATTTGGCGCGGTCTATGTGTTGCAGTCGAGCAGCGCCAGCCTGTTCCAACTGCGTGAGCGGGTGTTGCGCGGGCTGGCCTATCGCGGGCCGGCGCTGTTCAGCGTTTTCTCCGGCGCCAACGGAAGTAGCCTGCCGCCCTATTTGGCGGCCGCGGCGGCCGCGGAATGTCGGGCTTTTCCAGCATTCGCCTACGATCCGTCGGCGGGGGCCGACTGGGCGTCGCGCTTCTCGCTAGACGCCAACAACCAGGTCGACCTCGATTGGTCGTCGCAGCGTCTCGACTACGAGAATGCGGACAGCCAAACGGTATCGGAAACCGTCGCCTTCACGCTCGTCGACTTCGCGGCGACCGACCCACGTTGCGCCAATTATTTCGCCAAGGTGCCGCGCGCAAAATGGACAGCCAATCTACAGCCCGTATCCGAATTCCTGACGCGCGAACTGAAAGATCTCACCGATAAAGTACCATGCCTGCTGATGGTCGACCGCGACAATCACCTGCAAAAAGTGATCGTCAACGACACACTAGTGCGGGAAGCGCGCCGTTGCGTCGAGGCGTGGCGCAGCCTGCAGGAACTCGGCGGTGTTCATAATTCGCATGCGGCCAGGCTGGTCGAACAGGAACGAAAAGTTTGGGCAGAACAATCTCGCCTGGCCACCGAGGCTGTGGCGAAGCAGACGGGTGCGGTCATCGCATCACCGGCCGAAATTCCGGCCGCGCCAGCTGCAGCTTCCGTGCCCAGCATTGCTGAAGCGACGCCTGAGAAAAAGTCGGACGATCCCTATATTGAGACGGCCCGGTGCACCAGTTGCAATGAATGCACCCAGATTAACGATAAGATGTTTGTATACGACGCAAATAAACAGGCCTTTATCGCGAGTCCGGATGCGGGGACTTATCGGCAATTGGTGGAAGCGGCGGAGAACTGCCAAATCTCTATCATCCATCCAGGTAAGCCCCGAAATGTAAACGAACCGGGGCTCGACGAACTTAGAGCGCGAGCGGAAGCCTTTTTGTAGATTCGGCGCTAAACCGCTGGATATATAATCAAGTTTCCGGTTCCTCGCGTCTTTATGTTCGCTTGTTCGCACTAGATGCTCATCCAGCGCCGAGCTTAATATTGACCGATAGAGTTCCCTGTTGGTGGGGATCCGAGATTGAAAGCCGGTGAGGATTAAGTGTGCGTTCGCCGCCAAATCAGCTCTATGTGATTTTCGCACATAGGGCTGATTTGCATATAGAAGCGGGGAATATCGGACCCCAATCTTTCTCGCCCATCGCATTTGTCTTCGGCTAAGCGAGAAGCGAATTTAAAGCGTTCCCTACGTGAGCGTTTTGGGTTTGAACCCTCCCACGCCGCCGGCCGGGCGGTTATCGCAAAGGCCATGGGCTAGTAGGGAGGGGACGGCGAGCGGTTGGGCTTGCGGGAATGACACGAGATTGCCCGCGGAATTGCTACCGGACGGCTCGCAAAGGCGCCGCTATCTTATCGTGGGCAGAAACGAGGGTGGAAGACATACAAATAGAAATCATATCGCTATATCAAAGGTTTAAAATAGTTTCTGGCGGAAGGCTGGCGGAAGGGGTGTTTTTTTAGTCGATTCCTGTGCCTTCCAGGATGTTCCGAAACTATAATGTTATCAACAATTTTCGTCTAATCGCTGTCTTGATGGTTCCGGTCGCTTCCGGCAAAATCCAGCTCTGATTCGTACGTCCATTCGTGCGCTGGAGTTAGGCGGACAATGCGGGAATCGAACAGGCTGACGGCGCTCGCGATTAGGAAATTGAAAAAGCCCGGCCTCTATGCCGACGGCGGCGGCCTCTGCCTGCAGGTGCAAGAGGGTCCCACGAAATCCTGGATTCTCCGTTACATGCTCGCCCGGCGCCCACGCAAGATGGGCCTGGGGCCTTTGGCGCTGGTTTCGCTTGCTGAGGCCCGGGACCGGGCTTTGACATACCGAAAGCTGTTATTGGCCGGAATAGATCCACTTGAGGCGCGGGCGGCCGAACGCGCCAATGCCGCAGCCGAAGCCCTTCGCACCATCACTTTCAATCAGTGTGCCGAGAAGTACATCGCCGCGCATCAGGAAGGCTGGAAAAACGCCAAACACGCGGCCCAATGGGAGGCAACGCTCGCCACCTATGCCAAGCCCATTATCGGGGCGCTGCCGGTGCAGTCGGTCGATACGACCGCCGTCATGAAGGTGCTGGAGCAGGAGGTTCTCGACAAGACGAAGAAGCCAAGACCGCTGTGGTTGGCTCACCCCGACACGGCCGGTCGGCTGCGGGGCCGTATCGAACTCGTGTTGGCCTGGGCGACAGCACGCGCCTATCGCTCCGGGGACAATCCGGCGCAGTGGCGTGGTCATATCGACAAATTGCTGCCCAGCCGGGCCAAGCTTGGCCGAGTGAAACATCACTCGGCACTGCCGTACAAGGAATTGTCGGTGTTCATGACCGCGCTGCGCGCGCACCCTGGCGTCAGCGCCCGAGCGCTTGACTTTACGATCCTGACCGCGGCCAGGACGGGCGAGGTGATCGGGGCCCGCCGAGAGGAATTCGACCTGGAAAATCGCATGTGGATCATTCCCGGCGCGCGCATGAAAAGCGGGCGCGAGCATCGCGTGCCGCTTTCGGAATGTGCCCTTGAAATTCTTTCGACGTTACCGAGCGAGGGTGAATTTGTTTTTCCTGGTCGACAGCCGGAAACTGCACTGTCGAACATGGCGATGTTGCAAATGCTCAAAAAGATGGGGCGAGGGGACCTTACGACGCACGGGTTTAGGAGCACGTTCCGCGATTGGAGTGCTGAACAAACGGCCTATCCGCACGAGCTTTTGGAAATGGCGCTCGCACACATCGTCTCCGATAAAACGGTGGCCGCATATGCTCGTAGTGACATGCTGGAAAAGCGACGCAAGTTGATGGCGGATTGGGCTGCATATTGCCAAATGCCACCGCAAAAGAGCGCGAGCGTCGTGCCAATACGAGCGAGGCACTAATGGCAAATCGCCCAGACTATCCATCGAATGATTGGCCGGGTATCGAGCGGTTGTTGTCGGACGGCGGCGAACCAAAGCCTGCCGATCTTATAAAGGCCGTGAAACGAACTACATCAATTCCGAAGCGCGCACGCGCCTACCTTGTTGCATGTCTTGACGGATCGGTAAAAAAACGCGGACGGCCTGTTATACCGCTGGGTATGGGGCACACCGAGTATGAGCGCCGGAAGGCATATTCGGCCTTCTTTCATCCAATAAGATTGATCCGAGAAGTCACCACGCTTTCGATGCATTGGTCCCAATATCCTAATACTTTCGTGCCACCCGCGATGGCGAAACAATTACACCCCAAGACTGTGTTGGAATTGCAAACCGCCAAAAGCCCTGAGCAAAAGGCCATCATACTGATTGCCGCAGGTAGAGATGTAGATACATCAACTGTGCGGCGACGTTACAACAAAGCCTGCGCGCAACACCCTTGGTTTATGGCAATGCTAAATCCGACACCGCACGGCGTGTCACGCGATTGAATTATAAACAGCTGATTTCATTTTCCTCGCACCATCGCAACCGGCGGCGTTAGCTCCGTTCCAGTCCACCCGAATCGGGTCGGAAATGGAACGAGGCGCAAAATGGAACGAGTACAAGCCAGCGCCATACGACCGCTGGAACGATTTCTGCGACGAGGCGAGGTCGAGCGCGTAACGGGGCTCGCCCGCAGCACACTTTACGACAAAATGGCTTGTGGTGAATTTCCAAAACCTGTTCCGCTTAGCGGCGGGGCCGTTGGTTGGCTCGAGTCCGAAATCGCAGCGTGGCAGGCAGAGCCGGTCCCGCAAATCTGCACAGGACGATAAGTGGAGTTTCTGCCTGACGGCGGGCACGCTGTGCCCTGCGAATCAGGAGAGACCATGCCAAGACGACCGCGCCGGAACCACACACCGGGCTTCAAAGCGAAGGTGG
>JBBRAL010000083.1:0-19519 GCA_038206805.1 Hyphomicrobiales bacterium
CCCGATCCTCAGGGCTGCGCTCGTCGCTCACGCTGCCAAGCAACTCGTCACAAAGAAGATTGAACCGCAAGCCAACGCCGCATAGCATGATCCACGGCAATGCCTGCTTCACCTACTTCAACAAATTCTGGGGCATCCCCAGCTGCAGGCAGGGTCGAGGTTTAGACCACTCCTTGTTGCTTGGGGTTATCTTCTTTCCGGGGGGGATTTCAACCACGAGAACCGATTGATAGTTGCAAACCTCGCCATCTATGTAGAGCTTTTGCACAAGGCAACATTATTGATCGATGACTTCATCGACGGAGAGAGGAGCCGGTTTAGCTGCCTCCAAGAAATCAATGCATAATTCCTGGTTATCTATGCAGCGGCTGCGCGCGAAAGCGCCCACTTCAATTTCCGGTAGACATATCCTTCATTACTGCGTTCCCCCACACTCCCCGCTCCCTCGTACCCGGAGCGCGTTCCCATGCAATTCCGCGTCAGCGTCTGTAGTTTCCTGCGTCACTGCGCCATCGAGCGACAGCTCTCCGCGCACACGGTGCGGGCTTATGCCAACGACCTCGCCGATTTTCGCAAATTCCTCAGCCCCGATACCGCGCCCGCCGATATTTCGGCCGCCACGCTCACCGGCTATCTCGAAGACATACTGAGCCGGCGCAAACTGACCGCCGCCACCGCGCGCCGGCGCTTGGCCTGTTTGCGCGCCTTCTTCCGCTATCGCTCGGAGCGCGAGCAGACCGGCAATCCGTTCGCGACGCTCAAGCTGCAACTGCCGCGCCGCAAGCGCCTGCCGCGCACGCTGTCGCGGCCGGAAATTTCCTCACTGATGACGTCGCTCAATTTATTCGCCGGCGCGCGCGGCGCCGACGACAGCGTGCTGGCGAGCGCGGTCAGCCTGATGGTGGCGACCGGCATCCGGGTCGGCGAATTGTGCAAGCTTGCGGCCGACGACGTATCGCCCGATGGCGCGACCTGCCGCATCCACGGCAAGGGCTCGCGCGACCGCGTCGTCTATATCGGCGACAGCGCGTTGCGCGGCGCGTTGCAGCGATTGGTCGAGCAGCGCCGGTGCGGCGGCCCGGCGCATGGCGCGCTGTTTCTCAACCGGCACGGCGCCGCCATGAAGCCGCAGTCGATCCGTTCGCGCCTGCGCCGCTATTCGCGCCAGATCGGGCTCACCCGCCGCGTCACGCCGCATATGCTGCGCCACACGGCGGCGACGCTGCTGATCGAAACCGGCGTCGATATCCGTTTTGTGCAGCGGCTGCTCGGCCATTCCAGCATCGCCACCACCGAGATCTACACCCACGTCTCCGACGAGGCGCTGCGCACGACCCTGGAGCGGGCGGATATTCTCGCCATGCTGGGGCAGCGCGGTCCGCAACGCGACGCGCCGCAGCCGCGCCGTCACGCGCGGCCCTGACGACGAACGATGCCACCGCGCGGCCTGCCGCGCCGAAGCGCAGCGAAGGCCGGGCCCGCGCGCCGAAGCCCGCAGGGCGAAGGCCGGCTGTTTGAAAAGAGAATCGGGGATGCGAAGAAGCGCGGATCGCGCGCTTATCCCTCCCCTGTAAGGGGAGGGTCGATCGCGCAAAGCGCGATCGGGGTGGGGTTAATTTGCAAGCGCCCCCACCCGCCGCTCGCAAGTGCTCGCGACTGCCCTCCCCCGCGAGCGGGGGAGGGATAAGAAACCTCAATCGTCGCGGTAGATCCGCTCTCTGCGCTCGTGGCGCTCCTGCGCTTCCACCGACAGCGTGGCGATCGGGCGGGCTTCCAGGCGGCGGATCGAGATCGGCTCGCCGGTCTCCTCGCAATAGCCGTAGGTGCCGTCGTCGATGCGCGCCAGCGCGGCGTCGATCTTGGCGATCAGCTTACGCTGGCGGTCGCGCGCGCGCAGCTCGATGGCGCGGTCGGTCTCCGAGGACGCCCGGTCGGCGATGTCGGGGTGGTTCTGGTTTTCTTCCTGCAGGTGCAGCAGCGTTTCCTTGGCTTCCTTCAGGATATCCTCGCGCCAGCCGAGTAGCCGCAAGCGGAAATAGTCCCGCTGGCGCTCGTTCATGAACGGCTCCTTGTCGGACGGCCGATAGACCTTGACCTTGGCCAACATCCCCACTGACTCCCTGGCTTTTTATTATCTTTGTTGCCGAATACGCGAAGTCGCCCCTGCCGCGCGGCTGGCTTATATACGCGCGCCAAGGTCCCGACAATATCCAAGTAGGGGTCGGCGCGCGGCCCTGGTCATGCCTGATTATATCGGTATTTCAATCGGTTATGGCGCGGAAGGCGGTTTTTCGCGGCTAGCGCATGCCGGCTTTGGCCAGTTCGACCGCGACCCGCAGGTCGATTTCGCCCATCACCGTGTCGAGCGCGCTATCGCCGGATTGCTCGGTCAGCCCATCGGCCGCGACCTTGAGGCGGGCGAGCGTGGAGCTATCGACGCTGCCATCGAGCATTCCGAGCTTGAGCGCATCGAGCAGATCGAGCGCTTTGCGGCCCTTGGCGACCGTGCGTTTCTTGCGCTCGGCCGGGTCTTCCACGCCCTGCAGCGCCATCAGCGCATCGAGCGTCGAGATCGAGCGCAGCGAGCCGGCGGCGGCGGCATTGCGCGGCGCCTGCTGCTCGCTCAGCGAGAAGCTGCCGCTGGCGCCGCGGCGTGCGGTGGCCGGTGCGGTCGCAAGCGCGGCTCCGTTCGACCCGTAAATGCGCATGGCGAAAAACCCCAACCGAAGACGCAATCGGTCCCCGAGTACCGTAAGACTGAGGCTTTATGGTTAACCCGGCGTAAAGACCCCGGCAAAAATTGCCGGCGGTTACCTTTCATGCCCACTTGCGGGCCACGCGCCGGCGCCACGCCGATCCGGAAACGGTTGTGTTTTCAGAGTCTTGACGCTCAATCCGGGCTTGGCATGGCGTTCGCATAACAGTTGGCAGCCAACCGTCACATTGGGGAGCAGTGATGACGATGACGTTGCGAGCCGTAATTCTGGCCGTGCTTATGACCGCGTTCGCCATCGCGCACGCGGGCGCGACCTCGCGCATCAAGGACCTCGCCAATATCGAGGGCGTGCGGCAGAACCAGCTCATCGGTTACGGCCTGGTGGTCGGCCTCAACGGCACCGGCGACACCCTCAACAACATCCCCTTCACCAAGCAGTCGCTGACCGCGATGCTGGAACGGCTCGGCGTCAATATCCGCGGCCAGACTTTGCGCACCGGCAATGTCGCCGCCGTAATGGTGACCGCCAACCTGCCGCCGTTCGGCACGCAAGGCACCCGCATCGACGTCACCGTCTCCGCGCTCGGCGACAGCAAGAGCCTGCAGGGCGGCACCCTGCTGGTGACGCCGCTACTCGGCGCCGACGGCAATGTCTACGCGGTCGGGCAAGGCTCGGTCGCGATTGGCGGCTTCCAGGCCGAAGGCGACGCCGCCAAGATCGTGCGCGGCGTACCGACGGTCGGTCGCATCGCCAACGGCGCGCTGATCGAGCGCGAAATCGAATTCACCCTCAACAAGCTGAGCCAGTTGCGCATGGCGCTGCGCAATCCTGACTTCACCACCGCCAAACGCATCGCCGCCGCCATCAACGACTTCCTGGGCATGCCGACGGCGGAGCCGCTGGATCCCGGAACCGTCGGCATCACCATCCCGCAGCAATATCGCGGCAACGTGATCTCGCTGCTCACCGAGGTCGAGCAATTGCAGGTCGAGCCCGATCAGGCGGCCAAGATCGTAATCGACGAGCGCTCCGGCATCATCGTCATGGGCCGCGATGTGCGCGTGTCCATGGTGGCGGTGGCGCAGGGCAACCTCACCGTTACCATTACCGAGTCGCCGCAGGTGAGCCAGCCGGCGCCGTTCTCGCGCGGCGGCACCACCAAAGTTGTGCCGCGCACCCGCATCGGCGTGCAGGAAGACGGCAAGAAACTGGCACTGGTCAAGGACGGCGTCTCGTTGCAGCAGCTGGTCGATGGGCTCAATTCGCTCGGCATCGGCCCGCGCGACCTGATTTCGATCTTGCAGGCCATCAAGGCCTCCGGCGCGATCCAGGCCGACATCGAGGTGATGTGATGGCAAGCGCCCTCTCCATTCCCATGCCCGGCCTGAGCCCGCTCGATATGCGCAACGCCATGACGCCGGCGGCGGCTAATCCTGCCGCGGCCGGCAAGACAAAGGCGCGCGCGACCGCGCAGGATTTCGAGGCCGTGTTCCTCAATTCCATGTTCCAGCAGATGTTCACCGACATCGAGGGCGATGGCCCATTCGGCGGCAAAGGCGCGACCGGCGTCTGGCGCTCGTTCCTGACCGATGAATATTCCAAATCATTCGCCAAAGCTGGCGGGATCGGCATCGCCGATCAGGTCTACAAAGCCCTGGCCGCGCAGCAGGAAGCCCGTTCATGAGCGCCCCTGGCTCCGACGCCCGTGTCCCGATCGCCAGCCATGGCGAGGCCGAGCAGGCGATCGCGAACTTGAACAAGATCATGGACCGGCTGATGGAAACGGTCGAGGAAGAGACCGCGCGCGTGCGCGCCGGTCGGCTGCATGACGCGGTCGAGCTGGACGAGGCCAAGGTCGAACTCGCCCGCGCCTATGCCGCCGAAAGCGAACGCGTAAAATCCGCCCGCGGCCTCATCGCCCAGTCGCTGCCCGAGGCACTCGACCGCTTGCGCCAGCGCCATGACGCGTTCCAGACACTGCTGCAGAAAAACTTGACCGTATTGGCAACCGCGCATGCGGTATCCGAAGGCATCATCCGCGGCGTCTCCGGTGAGCTCGCCCGCAAGCGGGCGCCTTCGACCTACGGCGCTTCCGGCCGCGCCAATGCGCCGAGCAGCAAAACAAGCCAGCCGATGGCGGTCAGCCGCACGCTTTAGCGCATGATCCCGAAAAGTGGGAACCGGTTTTCGGATAAGATCATGCGCAAACAAAATGTTAGGGGCGTAACTGATTCAATCTGACTGGATCAGACTCTAGCCATTTATTCTTGATGATGGCTGCGGCCGCCAATGCGGCACGCGCAGCTTTTCAACGCGTCTAAGCCGTCACCGAAATCTTCAAGCCGGTCACCGTATCGATCCTGGTACCGTCGCCCATGGTGAGGATGTTGTTCTTGGTATCGAGATAGGCGCCATTGGCCATCTGGATGATGGAAGCGGGGTCCACATACTTCGCCCCGGTCTTGGTATCGTATTGCGTTCCATCCACCATCGTCATGATATTGGCGTTGGTGTCGAGCGTCGAGCCGTTGGCGAAGTATATGACCGGATCGAGAGTGTTTTTCGGCTGCACCATCTGTTGGGTTGCAGTTAACTGGTTCAGCGCATCTTGCAGTTTTTTCACCTGCGTCTTCTGAATATTCTGCGACGCCATCTGCGCGTAAAAGCTGGACGCATTGCTCACACCATTTTGCGAAATGGTCGCGAAATTATTGGCAAAGGTGGAGCTTTGCCCCAGGAAGCTACTGACGCTGCCGTCGCCGCCGGCGTTTTTCAACATGCTAAAAAGACCGCCCGCGTTATTGGCGTTTCGAATCGCGGCATAAGTGCTGTCGAGCCAATTGGGGACCGCGCTCTGACTAAAAAGCGCCGTATAATTCTTTGACGATGAACTAGTAACGGACGACATCCACACGCACCTTTTGGCCGCCGAACAATACGGCAAGAGCGTTAACGAAACCCGACCGTTACCAAATAATTACCACGGCCAATTCGTTCGATTTTTCAGGCGCTTTCAACGCTCTGGCGCGCCATTTCCGGCACGCCGGAAGCGGCGGCTGCACCGGCCCGTCCGATCCATAGAATTTGACTCGAATGCAACCGGCCTTCGAAACGGGGTGATAACTCGTTAACCACGTTCTTTTACGGGCTATTTGGAGGCGTGTGCGATTACAGGCGCTGATCCAAGGGATCGACACGCGTAGCTGCCAGTACGGCAAAGTCACCAGAAAGGTACCTTAAGATGTCCGACATCGTCCTCTCCGCAGGCGTTCGTTCGAACCTGCTTCAGTTGCAGCAGACTTCGAGCCTGATCAACACCACCCAGACCAAGCTTGCCACTGGCAAGCGCGTCAACTCCGCTCTCGACAATCCGAACAACTACTTCACCGCGCAGGGGCTCGACAACCGCGCCAACGACCTGGGCAACCTGCTGGACTCCATGTCCACGGGCATCAACACGATTCAGGCGGCCAACAACGGCATTACGTCGATCACCAAGCTGGTGCAGTCCGCCCAGTCGCTCGTCAGCCAGGCTCAGCAGACCACCGACACCACGGTCCGCGCCAGCCTTGCCACCCAGTTCGATGCACTGCTCACTCAGATTGGCTCGCTCGCCGGCGACTCCGGCTTCAACGGCACCAACCTGCTCGGCGGCGACACCCTGACGGTCACGCTGGATGAAAAAGCTACCCCATCGACCAGCACCGTGACCGGCGTTGACTATACCGACGCGACCGGTACGGCGTTGGCCATCAGCAACTCGACCAACAACTGGGCGGACAGCACCGCCATCGCAGCCTCGGGCAGCGACTTGACCACTGCACTCACCACGCTGCGTTCGGAATCGCAAACCCTGGGCGCCAGCCTGTCGGTCGTACAGATTCGCCAGGACTTCACCAAGGCGACGATCGCCACGCTGCAGAACGGCTCGGACGCCCTCACTTTGGCGGATTCGAACCAAGAAGGCGCCAACCTGCTTGCGTTGCAGACCCGCCAGCAGCTGTCCACGACGGCCCTGTCGCTCGCTTCGCAGGCCGACCAGAACGTGCTGCGGCTGTTCCAGTAAACTTCCGGAAAAGTCTACGCGAAAACGGCGGCCTCCGGGCCGCCGTTTTTTTTCGTTCAAATTCGCGATTGTCATTGTGTCATCGGCTGCACAATCGATTAACAGCCGTTAAACAATTTGTAATCCTCGAATTCCATTTAATGGCTCCGTTTTTTTTGATCGGAATGGGCGCGCGCCGGTCGAACGTCGACGAAGGTTATCTCAGCGGTTCACGATCAATCCGATGCGGTTCGGCGGCGGCCCAGAATTAATTATTAATAATACGGTGATACGTTCAATCCGAGTTAACCATCGAACGCCGGAATCGTTTTATGCACAGTGCTGCGCGTCTCTATAAAGCCGTTTCGGAAAAAATTGCGTCGCCGCGCGCAACCGAAGCCGATTTACTCCTGGAAGCCGCCTGTCGGTTGCAGAAGGTTCAAGGCAACTGGGATTCTAGGAGCGTAAGCGAGCTTGACGACGCGCTGCGCTACAACCGCATGCTTTGGATAATTTTCGCATCGACGGTAACTAAAGCCGAGAACCCATTGCCAAAGGCAATTAGACAAAACGTGGCGAACCTGGGAATTTTCGTTATGAAGCGCACGATTGAAATATTGGTCGAACCTAAGCCGGAAAAGATCTCGACCCTGATCGAAATCAATCGCAACCTAGCCGCCGGCTTGACCGCCAGCGCCGCTTAACGCACGACTTTCAAATATTTCGATGGTGAGGCGAGCGGGTGAATGGCCCGCTGTGCAGACGCCATACTGTTAAAGACTGGCGTAGGCGTAGGCCTTTAGCTTGTCGCCATATTTCTCAATCGGGAAAGATATGGACGCGCGGCCGCGCAGATGCGGCACGCGATTGATATCCATGGCCTTGGCTAATTTGCGAATATAGAAGAGCTCTTCTCGGGTTTGCACGCCGAACGCCGCAAATTCCTTTTTTCCGTCCTGAAAATCCCGCTCGCCGATGGCGTCGTTGAAGCGACGCTTCCAGGATGAACTCTCAGGCGTCGCATCGAGCCCTGCCCCTTCGCCGAACGGCACTTTTGTCCGGTCGCGTATGAGGGCCGGCAGCTCGTCGGGATAGAGATTGTAGATCTCGCGCAGAACCTGCTTGCCAACGGCCCTGCCGCCGACATTGCCGACAAGGGCGGAGGGATCGGCATTCAACGCGAAATTCACGATCGATGGATCGAGAAACGGCTCGCGCGTCTCGATTTGATAGCGCATTGAGCATCGGTCGACCCGTTGCAAGCTGATGCGATGCATGAAGCCGAGGCATTCGTCTCTAAGGGCCTGACCGACGGTAAGATCATCCTGGAATGCGATCTCGAGCGGCGGGTATCCGCAGAACAACTCGTCTGCCCCCTCCCCGCATAATGCGACTCGAAATCCGTCCTGATGAATTTTCTGCGAAACCGCCAGCGAGCACACGGCGCCGCGAACCAGATTCGGCTCGAATGATTCCGTGATTTCCACGACATCGTCGATCAGCGAAAACACCCGGTCGCTCTCGGCATCGAACGGCACGCATCTAAGGTCGAAGCCGGTTTGATCGGCATATGCGGCGGCGTATCGATAGTCCGGCGCATCTTCGCCGCCGACGAAATAACCCGGCGCTTCCGGACGAAAACGGCGTGCGTAGTGCGCGATCAGCGTACTGTCGATGCCGCCGCTGAACATGGTTGCGACCGGAAGGCCGATCGGCAGGCGCGATTGCACCGCATCGCTGAGAAGGCCATCGAGCGATCGCGCGGTGCCTGGCAAGGGCGCAAGCGTCGGTATGCCAATCGAGGTCTTGAACGGAGTGCAGCCATTACGCGTCAACATGTAGCCGGGTGGCAAAAGCATGACATCGCCAACCTCGACGGCCTCAAGAAGCGGGCGCATTTCGGAGCAGAACAAGTAGCCAGCTTGAGATTGAATGACGTATAGCGGCTTGACGCCAAATGTGTCGCGCGCCGCGAGAAAACTACCGGTGACCGTGTCGATGGCAACAAACGCAAACATCCCAACGAACTTGCCGAGCGCTGCCGGTCCCCAGACCTGCAAAGCGCTTGCTAGGACTTCGGTGTCGGACACCGTTTTGAAGATTATGCCAAGCGCTTGCAGATCGCGTCTGATGTCGAGGTAGTTATAAAGTTCGCCGTTGAATGCGACCGCGATGCGCCCGTCGGCCGAAAATTGAGGTTGAATGGCGTTTGCAGCATCGACAATGCGCAGACGGCGCGTGCACATCGCACTATTGGGGCGCGGCGAGACAATTGGGTCGGTAATATCGCCGCGGTGAAGGATCCCTGCGATTAGTCGCCCAACAACCGCTTCGCGGTCCGGCCAATCGATCGCCACCGCGATTCCGCACATTGCATATTTCCTTCGGAAGGGTTCATCGGACGCCGAGCCCCGCCCTGGGAGGTAAAGGCCGTATCGGCCGAACAGCGGGCCGTCCGGTCATTATCCAATAGGAAGTGTTAACCATAAGTTTCGACAAATTCGGTCATTTCATGCCCTTTCGGCCGCCGGGAAGCCTGGAAAAGGCCAGGCAAAAGGGCTTTCGAACATCGGTTTCTTGTTTTTTCATAATCTGGATGTAGATGGCCGGGCGGCGTTAACCGTCTGTCAACCCTAACAATCCATGATTGTACGGATCGATTATTCGAATTCAGGCAGGAGATTGCCATGAGTGACATTGTTCTTTCGAGCGGCGTTCGTTCAAACCTTCTGCAATTGCAGCAGACATCGGACCTGATCACCTCGACGCAGACCAAGCTGGCCACCGGCAAGCGGGTCAACTCGGCGCTCGACAATCCGATCAACTATTTCACTGCCCAGAGCCTGTCCGGGCGCGCCAACGACCTCAATGCCCTGCTCGACACCATGTCGACCGGTATAAACACCATTCAAGCCGCCAACAACGGCATCACATCGCTCACCAAGCTGGTGCAATCGGCGCAATCGCTGATCAGCCAGGCCCAGCAAACGACCGACACGACCACCCGCGCCAATCTCGCGGCGCAATTTGACAGCATTCGCGGTCAGATCGACCAGCTCGCCGGCGACTCCGGCATCAATGGCATCAATCTGCTGGGCAACAACGATCTCACAATCACGTTGAATGAAACCGCTTCATCGTCCGTGGTCATCTCTGGCGTCGACGACACGACCGCCGGCGCCCTTTCGATCAACGCATCGGCCAACAATTGGGGGGGCGCCGGCGATGTCACCGCCGCGGCCTCCGATCTGACCGCGGCGCTGGTAACCTTGCGGTCGCAGTCGCAGACGCTGAGCGCCAATCTGCAGACCGTGCAGGTCCGGCAGGATTTCACCAAGGCAATGATCAACACGCTCAATACCGGCGCCGACGGCCTTACGCTTGCCGACAGCAACGAGGAAGGCGCCAATCTTCTCGCCCTGCAGACCCGTCAGCAATTGTCGACCACCGCGCTGTCGCTCGCCGCGCAGGCGGATCAGAACGTGCTGAGGCTATTCCAGTAAGCGGGTAGAGCTAGCGCATGATCCCGAAAAGTGGGAACCGGTTTTCGGATAAGATCATGCGCAAACAAAATGTTAGGGACGCAACTGATTCAATCTGACTGGATCAGACTCTAGCGCCGAGGCCGGAGAACTTCTCGACGCCCACCGTGACTGACGATCTGCCGCAAGGAGCGGCGTCCCATGGGCCTTAAAGTCGAACTCAAACCCGGCGAACGATTCATCCTCGGCGACTGTCTGGTCACCAATGGCGATCAACGCACGCGGCTGCTGATCGAGGGGCAGGCGGCAATTCTGCGCGAAAAGGACATCATGACGCCGGAGCTGGCTGACACGCCGGCCAAGCGCATCTATCTCGCCGTCCAGCTCATGTACACCTCGCACGATCCGATCGCCTACCATGAAAGCTATTTCACGCTGATGCGCGAACTGGTGCAGGCCGTCCCCAGCACATGGCCGCATATCGAGTTGGTGAGCAATCACATCATGGCCGGTGAAATGTACAAGGCGCTTAAATGCGCCAAGGCCCTTATTGCCTACGAGAAGGAACTGCTTGTCCATGCAACACGCGGCACACACCCAAAGCGCGATGGCGAAACAGACCGAAAATCCGCGTGAGCTGGAGGCCGACCTGCTGCTGAGCGCGGCTGCGCGTCTGCAAGCGATCCGCGACGGCTCGGCGGGCGGGCGTCCCGAACTCGACGCAGCGCTGACCTTTAACCGCAAGCTGTGGTCGATCTTCGTCGATTCCGCGACCAGCCCGAACAATCCATTGCCCGCCGGCCTGCGCCAGAACGTCGCCAATCTGGGGATCTTCGTGTTCAAGCAGACAATGGCGGTACTGGCCGATCCGAAGCCGGAGAAACTCGGCTCGCTCATCAACATTAATCGCGAGCTGGCGGCCGGGTTGCTCGGGCACGCCTGAACGAAACGCCAGAGCTACTATGAAAGACCGCGGCCTCGCCGCGGCTTTTTTTTGCGCGTGCCGGCGGGCCCGGCGCATCAGCCGGAACACCAATCAGCGCATGCCTGCAAGGATTATGCGTGCGGGAGATAATTGACTAGGCTGGTCTGGAACAGCATCGCCGTGGTCTGCATCGAGGCCTGCATGCGGGTCTGCAGCGTGAGCAGCTCCGTGCCGACCTGCTCGTTCGACACGCCTTGCACCTGTTGCAGGAAGTCGCTCAACGTCGCGCTGGTCTGCTGATGCCGGCTGGTGGCCGCTTTGAGCGAGGATTGCGCCGTGGCGAGCCCGGTCTCGATATCGGTGATGGTCTGGGTGCCGGCGGGCTCGCTCATGTTGGCGGTGAGCCGCTGGTTGAGCGCGTTGCTCAGGTCCGCCGCATTGGGGTCGTTCGGGGAAACCGTCACGGCGGCGAGCGTGGCGATGTTCTGCACCATGTTACGGATAGCGTCCTCATTGGCGCGTGCGCCGTAGGAAACCGTCAGCGACGGATCGATGCGCGCGGTGGCGGTCGAACTCGCCGGATCGCTGCCGGCTTCGCCGGTGTACCAGATCACGGTATTGGCGGCGCTGCCGGCGGTCATGCCGGTGGCGGTGGCGAACGGGGGGCCGGCAACCCGCTGCGGCGGATTATTGCTGTCGGCGTCGAAGAAATCGTTGGATGCCTTGACCGCGGACGCCGCCGTCAGCGAACTGCCGGCAAGCTTGCCGACCGACGTGGTGAGCGCGCTCTGCAGATTAGCCGCGGTAGCGCCCGCGCTAGCGCCGATGGTGAATTCGTTGGCGCCCGGCGGTGAATCGGTGGTCGCGGTCATCGTCAGGTTCTGGCTGGTGCCATCCGGCAGGTTAAAACGCAGCGTCATCGTATCGCCGGCATTTGGCACGCCGCCAACAAAACGGATCGAAAGCGACTGCGGCGATCCGGTCGGGCCGGCTACGGTGCCGTGGGTCAGGGTTGAACTGACCGAAGCCAGCTTGAATCCGAACGGCGAGACCGAGTCCTCGGCAACCGTAACCGTGTTGATGGGGGCCCGCACGATTGTCAGGCGGCCGAGGCCATTGGCGCCGAGATCGGCCTGGTTACGTTCGGAGATCAACTGCTTGAGGCCTGCCTGCGTGCCGGTGCCGTTGAGAATCTGATCCATTGTACCGACCGCCGGCTGGTCGGTGGCGCGGCCTGAAAACAGGTAACGATCGCCGGCCTGGGTATTGAGCAGGCCGAGCAGTTCGTCGAGCGAGGATTGCGCGGTCTGCTGGGTCAGGCTTGGCCCGCCGCCGCTGCCGGTGGTGCTGGCCTGCACCATTGCGGATTTTACCGTGCTGCCGATGGCGGACATGCGGGTCAGCGCGGTGTTCATGATGTTGATGCGGGTCGTCACATTGCTGATGCTGCTGTCATAGCCGCCGATCGCCGACAATTGCGCATTCAGACTGACGGTCACGCCGCGATCGAGGCCAAGTCCGGAATAGGTATTGGATTTCTGCCCGGTGCTGAGCTGGCGCTGCAAGTCGTCGAATTGCGCGCGCATGCTGATCAGTTGCTGGATGGCGAGCGCCGATTGGCTACCGATGGCTGAGACACTCATACCGTCCTCACATCTTCATCAAAGTTGTGAACATGTCGTTCACCGCCGAAAGCACGCGCGCATTGGCAGCGTAGGAATTTTGCAGGTTGAGCAAGTTCGTCATTTCCTGATCGACATTGACGCTTGAGCCATCGCTGAATCGCTGTTGCAACGAACTGAGCACCACGTCTTGACCCTGCTGCAGGTTAGTGGCCGAGCTGGCCGCTTCGCCCTGCTGGCTGATAACCTGGCGCAGGAATGTCGTGATCGAGCCGGAAAACGACGAGCCGCCACCGCCGATGCCGGTATCGGCCGAGAATGTCTGCGAAGTTCCCGTCAACTGCTGATAGATGAAGTTCGGGCGCGTGCTGTCGCCAGCCGAGGTACTGGCCTGATAGGCCACGAGCTTGGACGGGTCGCTCAACAAGGCGCCGTTCACCGTGATGCGGCCGGCAAAACCTAGGCTCTGGGAGCCCAGCACCGAGATCGAGCCGCTATAGGTCTGGCTGCCGTCCATGAAGAACGGCATTTCGGCGCTGCCGCCGGACAGCGACGTCGCGGTGGTTGTCGTCGATAGCGAATTCACGTCCACTATATTGCCGGCGCCGTCGTCGAGAATGCGCAGCGTGTTGCCAATCGGATTCGACGCCACCATGCCGGTATTGGCGAGCGCGGCATTGATCTGCGTCAGCACCGAGCTCATCCCGCCGGAAAAATCGATGCCGACCACCTTGCTGTTCGCGCCGGCGGTAGCGCTACCGGCAAGCGGCAGGGCGGAGGAGTCGTTCACGCGCACCAGCGTCATGGTGCGCGCGGTATGAGTCAGCGAGTCGGTGTAGTTGACAGTGATCGTATTGCCGGCCGACAAATTGCCGATGTCGACTTCGAAGCCGTTCTGCAAGCCCGAAGGCACCGCGCTGCCGGTGGTGGTCTTGTTCGAAAGCGCGCTCGCCATGCCGGCGGCGATAGCGTCGAGCTGGCTCTGCGCCTGCACCAGATCCTGGTCGCGCATCTGCAAATCGGCGGCGATCTGGCCGGAGCGGATGGACTTCGACTGCACCAGGTCGATCGAACCGCCGTTGGGCGAGGTGAGCGTGAGGGTCCCGACGGTGCGTTGCGACGGATCTGCGCTCCAGCGCGAGGCCGCCGTCATGGTGCCCTGCGCGTCGAAGCTCAACTTCCCGGCTTGCGCGCCGACCAGTTGGACGCCCGAATTGGTGAAGACCGAGACCTGATTGTTGCCGTTCTGGACAACATTGATGTCCATCAGTTGCGACAACTGATCGATATAGCTGTCGCGCTGATCCATCAGCGTCGTGGTGGCGCTATCGACAGAGGTCGAGGAGGAGATTTGCTTATTGAGCTTGGCGATCTGACTCATCGCCTCGTTCGCCTTGGTCACCGAATCGGCGATGTCGAGCTCCGCATTGCCGCGCAGCGTCTGGATGCTGCCGGTCATTTGGTTCAACTGCTGCGCCAGCAGTTGCGCCGTACTGATGACCGCACTTCGCGCTGCGTTATCGTCCGGGCTGGTCGACAGCGCCTGCAGCGCACTGGTGAAATTGTTGTACACCGTCTCCAGCGCATTGGCGGAGCCCGGTTGGCCATAGACGCTCTGCAGTTGCTGATACATATGCGCGCGCGTATCGGCGTAGGACGCGCCGGCATTCTCCACCCGCAATTGCCGCTGCACATACTGATCGAGTTCGCGCTGGATCGAGCTGATGGCGACGCCGATACCGGTATTGTTGCCGGTGGTGGCGGCCTGGTTGACGATCTTGCGGACGTAGCCGGGCGTATCGGCATTGGCCACGTTGGCAGCGACCAGCGCGAGGCTGGACTGATTGACCTTCAGTCCGGCAATCGCCGACGAAAGTGCCTGGGATAGGCTCATGGCCGGCCGCTATTCCTGCTAACGCGCCCGCGCACCGCGGCGGTTAACGCATGATGTTCAGGAGGTCCTGAACCATCTGGTTGCTGGTGGTGATAACCTTGGTATTGGCCGAATAGGCCTGCTGAGTGACGATCAGCTTGGTGAATTCGTCGGCGATATCGGTATTTGAACCCTCAAGCGAAGAGCCGACGATCTTGCCCGGCGCCCCATAGGTCGGTCCGCCCGACTCCGCGGTCTGCTCGAAGGCGCCGCCATCGGCTTGCTTGAGCATGTTGGCGCCGTTGAAACTGGCGAGCGTGATTTCGGCCAGATCGATGGTGCGGCCATTCGAGTAGGTGCCGACAACGCGGCCCTTGTCGCTCACCGCCACCGATTCAAGCTGCCCGGCGGCAAAGCCATTCTGCTGCAACAGGTTGACCTGCGCATTGCCGTTGGAATCGGCGAACTGGGTAATTCCATTGTTGCTGTGCACGATGCGGACGTTGCCAAGCGCGACGCCATCCACAGTCACATTCGACAGCGTCACGGAATTGACCGCGGGATTGAGCTGGCCATTGGCGCCGAAGGTGTAATTGACGCCGGCATTTTGCCAGGCGGCCTCGGTGCCGGTGGCGCTAGAATTGGTCTCGTAGAACAAATTCCAGGTATCGGCGTGCCCGGCGCCGAGCGCCGATGAATCGATCTTGGCCCAACGCAGCTGCATGTTCACCGCCGAGCCGGAGGTGTCGTAGGTGGTGACCGCTCCGCCGGCGATCGTTTCATTGAGGAACGAAGAGACGTCCTGCGCCAAAACGGTGCCATTGGAGGGTACCGCCGTGGCGGTATGGATGCCGAAATTGAGCGCGGTGGCGGTGCCGCCGATGGTGATTGAATCGGTGACGCCCGCGGCAGTGATGGAAATATCGCCGTTGGCGGAATCGGCCGACGCGATGCCGCCGGTCAGACCGGCAAGCGCCGCGTTCAATTCGGCCATGGTCGATACTTGACCGGCGCCGGTGCCGAAAGTGATCGACAGAGCCGCATTACTGCCGACGGTGACGGTCAGGGTCTGCCCGGCTGCGGCCGCACTCTGGGTCAGCAGATTGGTGGCGTTGGTGGTGCCGGCCGACAGTCCGAGCTCGCTCAGAAGCGACAGCGTGCTGCCGCTGCCGATCGTGATATTGGTCTTGGCATCGGCGCCGGTGAAAACGAGATTATTGGAGCCGTCGAGACTCGCCGAAACGCCGGTGGTGCCGGTCTGTGCGTTGATCTTGGCCTGGATCGCCGTGGCGTCGTCGCCGGCAGCGATCGCGATCGAAGTCCCGTTGACAACCAGCGTGCCACCCGCGGAGGTCAGGCTGCCAATGGATAGCAAGCCAGTCAGCACGGCGGCCGCATCCGGCAACAAGGTCGCCCCGTTGCCGATGATCTTGGCGACAGCCGGCGCGCCCACCACCGGATTGGCGGAGAAATTCGCAGGATTGAGCAGTTCCGAACCGGGTACCGTCGAGTCGTGGTCGGCGGTGAGCGGATAGCTCGCGAGGTTGGCGCGATAGTCGACTTCGGAGGTCGCCAGCGCGGGCAGGAAACCGTTCTGGAATTGCAGCGTTTGCGGGACGCTGCCGGCGAGATTGCCCGTGCTGGCGTCGATCGGGATGCCCATCAGGTAATAGCCGGCGCCGTTGACCAGGTAGCCGTTCTGATCGACCTGAAAGTCGCCGCGGCGTGTGTACATATCGACCCCGCTGAACGTGGGGCGGTTGTCGCTGAAATTTTCGGGCTTTTCGACCACGAAGAAGCCCTGGCCATTGATCGCCATGAAGGTTGACACCGACGCGCTCTGGATGTCGCCCTGCACCGTGTTGGTCGAGTTGGAATTGGCGACGACGCTGCCGGCCGTTTGCTGGCGCGGATTGTTGTCGGCCATCATGTCCCAGAAATTGGTGTCGATGCGTTTGTAGGCCGTGGTCTGTGAATTGGCGATGTTGCCGGAGATGTTCTGCAGCGCATATGCCTGCGCCCGCATACCACCGACCGCCGAGTTGAGCGCACCGAAAAGACCCATGACTATTCTCCACTTCGTTACGCGCAACGCCCCCTTATGGGGTGCGCAAACGATCCCGCCGACAGCATCGCAATCCGCGTGCCATCGTAAATATGTAGTTATTTCAATGGTTTATGCGCTAGCCGCGGACGCGGCACAGGGTTCTTTCTGCCCGCCGGCGGCAAATTTTGCCGGCCGCTCAAGCGGCCGAAGGCGCCGCGATCGTTTCCGCCTCGCCGCCTTGCCGCGCGGCCCGCTCGAGGAAATCCTCCAGCGCCGTAATGCAGGCGCGGTCGCGATAGACCTTGTGCTGGCACGCCTGCATTCTGGCGCTAAGCGCCGCCCGCTCGCCGGGATTGTTTGCGAGGCGCGCCGCGATCGCCACGTAGTCGTCGGTCGTATCGGCGATCGTCTCGGTGATGCCCATCATGCGTAGGATGGCCGCGCTGTGACGGCCGCGCATGAGCGCGCCGGGCATAGTCACGATCGGCAGATTTTGTTGCAGACTCTCCAAGGCCGAATTGCAGCCCGACCAGTCGATACTGTCGAGAAACACGTCGCACTGCCCGATGGCCGCAACGAATTGGTTCAGGCTTAAACGGGTCAGGTACACGCAGTGGTCGGAGGCCTTGAGACCAAGCGCCGCGAACGCCCGCTCCAGCCGTGCCTGGAACAACTCATTGACCGGCGGGCCGCCGCCGTGGCGCAGGAACACGAACTGGCAATTGCCCGCCAGTTTGGCGATGCGCGCGAACACGCAATCGTATTGCGGCAGATACTTGAACAGCGATTGCCCGCACCAGAACACGGTGGCATCCGCACGCAGCTTGAGCTCGGCGCGGCTCATCGGCACCGGTTGGGTGTGTACCGGCTCGTAATAGATCGACAGGTTGGGCAGCCGCACCAGCCGCTCGCTGTAATGGCCGGCCGCATCCGGCGGCTCCATGCCGTCGCTGCTGAGAAAATAATCGAGCGTCGGCATGCCGCTGGTCTCGGGATGGCCCCATGAATTGCACTGCACGCGAGCAAGCCGCTGCGCGGCCAGCAGCAGCGACGTATTGTCCATCAACAGTCCGGGATAGATCAAAACATGCGGCGCGTCGGCCAGGATCTCGCGGCGCCAGCCCGCGACATCCATTGCGCGATGCACGAAGCGGTCACACATGGCGGCGGCAACATCGGTCTCCGCGTCGCGCCTTGTGCCGACGTGGTAGCCGAAAATCTTGAAGCGGGCACGATCCAACTGGCCGATCCAGCCCTTGATGGGGATTTTCCAGTTGGAATGCAGATGGAAGAAACTGCTGACGATGCCCACTCGCACCGGCTCGCCGGCGGCCGGCGGCGGCGCCAGCGCGGCGGCGGGATATTGCCGCGCCATGATGCGGCACACCAGGGTGCCGTAAAGTTCCTGCAGATCGCGATCGTTGGATCCTTGATAGGCCAGCAGGAATGGGTGCTTGGCCCCGATGCCCTTCACCGGATCGCCCGGCAGTTTTTCCGCTTCGACATCGTCGTAAAGCGCGCGCAGCTTTTGCTGATAGGCCGCGCGCCGCCTTGGTATTTCATCCGGTTGCGCGTACAGGATCGGCAATTGGGCAAAGCAGGCGGCAAATCTCGCCTCGGCATGCGCCGGCATGATCGCAAGCGCTTTCTGGAAATCTACCGCCGCATCGTCATTGCGGTTGAGGTCGACAAGGATTTTGCCGCGATTGTAATAGGCGTCGGCGTCCTGCGGCTTGAGCGCCAAAGCCTGATCGAAATTCTTCAGCGCCTCGTCAAACCGGTTCAACAGGCACAGCACGCGGTTGCGATTGACGCCGGCTTCCGCAAAGCCCGGATCGATTGCGAGCGCCCGCTGGTAGCTGGCCAGTGCCGGCTCCAGGCGTTCGAGCGCCTCCAGTACGGCGCCGCGATTGTTGTGCGCCTTGGCATAGTTCGGCTTTAGCGCCAGCGCACGATCGAAGCATTTGAGTGCCTCTTCGTGGCGGCCGAGGGTGCGCAGCGAACTGCCGTAATTGTAATGCGCCTCGGTGTAATCCGGCTTGAGGCTGAGCGACTTGCGGTAGCTCGCCAGCGCCTCCTCGTCCCGCCCCAGCGCCCCCAGCGCCGCGCCACGATTATTGTGCGCCTCGGCGTATTTCGATTTCAGCTTGATCGCCAAATCGAAGCTGTCGAGCGCCTCCTGGTGCCGCTTGAGTGCATGGAGAATGATGCCGTAATTCAGCAGGATTTGCGGCGACGGCTTTCTGGCCTGCATGGCCGCCGATACCAGGCGCAAGGCCTCGGCCGGCTGGCCGGTCGCCAGCTTGACCAGCCCCATCATCTGAAGCGCGTCGATATTGTCGGGTCGGACGGCAAGAATGGCAGCATAAAGCCGTTCGGCGTCCGCCAGACGGCCCTGCTCATGCAGTTGCAGCGCCTGCGCGAGGGCCTGCGGCACGTTGACCGATTCGGGCTTAGGCAAAGGCTGCGGCATCTCGGCACAATCCCCCTGCCGAGGGTTAAAAAAGCCCCGCTGAGTCGTCTAGGGGTGATGCCCATTCTTCCGCTCGTCCCCGCGTAAGCGGGGACCCAGGCCGGATCTGCGGTAGTGACCCTGGATTCCCGCTTGCGCGGGAATGAGCGGAACGTGGATCGGCTTTAGCTCTGCCCGCCCGCCTGCGGCACGAACTTCATCGCCACGCCGTTCATGCAGTAGCGCAGGCCGGTCGGCTTGGGGCCGTCGTCGAATACATGGCCGAGATGGCCGAGGCAGCGGCTGCAGTGCACCTCGGTGCGCGTCATGAAGAATGAGCGGTCCGACTTGGTCTC
>JBBRAL010000084.1:0-19232 GCA_038206805.1 Hyphomicrobiales bacterium
CCGCGCGATAGCCCCCGGCGGTGCGGACTTCCTCGCGCTGACGACGCTGTCCTCGCTTGGTTGCGCGATCATTCGGTCGTGCAGCGTGTGCGGATCGGGCAGCTTTTCGCCCCCGATCCATTTGGCGCTGTCGAGTAGAAACTCGCGTGCGCGGATCGCCTGTTCCTCGCGCATGGCGATCACGCCAAGGAAACTGCCGTCGCGCATCACCGAAACGATGCCCGGCAATGCTTTGGCGCCGCTTTCGTCGGCGCTTGCGAGGATGGCGCCATAGCGCGGCGGCCGCACGATGCGCCCGTGCAGCATGTCGGGCAGCCGCAGGTCCTGCACAAAGCTGGCTGCGCCCGTCACCTTGCCCGGGATGTCGCGGCGCCGCACCGGCGTGCCCACCAGCTTGTACATACGATAGGGTTTGGGCGCGACCTTGCCGGACGCCTCGCGGCGCAGATCGAGTTCGCCGGCGAGTTCGCCGTAGCTCAGCTTGCGGAAGCCGGGCGCGTAGATGTCGCCGTTCTGCGGACTGAGTTCATCCGCCGACCAGTCGAGCCGCTTGCCGGCCAGTTCTATCAAGGCGTCGCGCGCTTCCGCGCAGGCCATGCGGATGGCGGCGCCGCTTTGCTCGATCGACTGGCTGCCCGAGGTGAACCCTTCGTCCGGCGTCTGCGCGGTGTCGCCCGACAACATGACGATGCGCTCGAGCGGCAGGTCGAGTTCCTCGGCCGCGATCTGCGCCAAGGCCGTCAGGATGCCCTGGCCGAGTTCGACCTTGCCGGTGAAGACGGTCACGCTGCCGTCGGGATTGACCCGCAGCCAGGCGTCGAGCATGCGGTTGCGCCCCAGACTGCCGGGCAGCTTCGCGCGCTGCTGCGCGCCGGCAATCCCGAGCAATGAGAAGGCGATGACGAGGCCGCCGGCAGCGGCGGAAAATTCGCGGCGGCTGAGAACGGCGCGGTCCCTGTTTCTTTTCATGGCGTCTTTGCCATTTGACGTGACGCGCGCAGTACCGCAGCGACGATGCGCGGATGCGTGCCGCAGCGGCAGAGATTCCCGGCGAGCGCTTCGCGCACCTCGGACTCGCTGGGGCGCTTGTTGCGGTCGAGCAGCGCCTTGGCGCTCATGATCATGCCGGCGATGCAGTAGCCGCATTGCGCCGACTGCTCCTCGATGAAGGCGCGCTGCAAGGCGTGCAAATTGTCGAGCGTGCCGAGCCCTTCCAGGGTGGTGATTTCGGCATTGCCGACGCTGCCGGCCGGCGTCACGCAGGAGCGGGTCGCGCGCCCGTCAACCAGCACCGTGCAGGCACCGCATTGGCCCAACCCGCAGCCGAATTTGGCGGCGTTGAGCTGCAGATCGTTGCGCAGCACATAAAGCAGCGGCGTGTCGGGCTCGGCCGGCACCGAAACGCTCTTGCCGTTGACCTTCAAAGTCAGGGGCATAGGCTGTTTATCGCGCGTTGCCGGCTAGAATTCAAACCGGCGGAAGATCACCCTGTTGCCATTGCGCCAAAGTGGCTGCGTGGAATTCGGCGAACCGCCCGGCGGCAATGGCCTCGCGCATGCCGGCCATCAGCTCCTGGTAATAAGCCAGATTGATGGTGGAGAGCAGCACCTGGCCGAGGATCTCGTTGGCCTTGGTCAGATGATGCAGATAGGCGCGCGAATAGGTCCGCGCGGCGGGATGCGCGCTTTGCGCGTCGAGCGGGCGCGGGTCATTGGCGTGGCGCGCATTCGACAGGTTGACCGAACCGAAACGCGTGAAGGCCATGCCATGGCGGCCATTGCGCGTTGGCAGCACGCAGTCGAACATGTCGATGCCGCGCGCTACCGCCTCCAGGAGGTCGTGCGGCGTACCGACGCCCATCAGATAGCGCGGCCGGTCTGGCGGCAGCACGGCTGAGGTCTCCGCCACGATTCTGAGCATCACGTCTTGCGGCTCGCCCACCGCCAAGCCGCCGATGGCGTAGCCGTCAAAGCCAATATCGACGAGTGCCTGCGCGCTTGCCACCCGCAACGCCGGATCGTCGCCCCCTTGCACGATGCCGAACAGAGCGTAGCCGTCGCGCGCCCTGCCCTCGAAGGCGCGTTTGCTGCGCTCGGCCCAGCGCAATGACAATTGCATGGCGCGCTCGATCTCCTGGCGCGGCGCCGGCAGCTTCAGGCATTCGTCGAGCTGCATCGAGATGTCCGCACCGAGCAGCGCCTGAATCTCGATGGCGCGTTCGGGCGTAAGCTCCACCATGGCGCCGTCGAGATGCGAGCGGAAAGTGACGCCCTGCTCGGTCAGCTTGCGCAGTTCCGACAGTGACATTACCTGGAAACCGCCGGAATCGGTCAGGATGGCGTGCGGCCAGTTCATGAATTTGTGCAAGCCGCCGAGCGCGGCGATGCGTTCGGCGCCAGGCCGCAGCATCAGATGATAGGTATTGCCGAGTACGATCTCGGCGCCGGTCGCGGCCACCGCCTCGGGCGCCAGACCCTTGACGGTCGCCTGCGTGCCGACCGGCATGAAGGCCGGCGTCTGCACCTGGCCATGCGTCATGATGAACACGCCGCGCCGCGCGCCGCCATCGGTTTTTAGAAGACTGAAGGAAAAGGGTTCGGTCATTGGCTCTCAGGGTAAAGCAGACAGGCATCGCCATATGAATAAAAGCGATAGCCGCTTGCAATCGCATGCGCATAGGCGCGCTGCATGACATCGAGCCCGCTGAAGGCCGCAACCAGCATGAACAAAGTCGAACGTGGCAGGTGGAAATTGGTCAGCATCAGGTCGACGGCGCGGAAGCGGTAACCGGGCGTGATGAAAATCGCGGTTTCGCCGGAAAACGCCCGCATTTGGCCGTCCTCGCCGACCGCCGATTCCAACAGCCGCAGTGCGGTCGAGCCGACCGCCACGATGCGGCCGCCCTTGGCACGCGCGACATTGAGCGCGTCCGCCGTCTCGGCGGAAACCGTGCCGAATTCGGCATGCATCTTGTGACCGCTGGTGTCCTCGGCCTTGACCGGCAGGAAGGTGCCGGCGCCGACATGCAGGGTTACTTTGTACAAGGCGATGCCGCGCTGCTTGAGCCGCGCCAACAGGTTTTCGGTGAAATGCAGGCCCGCGGTCGGCGCCGCCACCGAGCCCTCCGGCTGGGCGAACAAGGTCTGGTAATCGGCCCGGTCCTGCTCGTCCGGCGCGCGGCGGGAGGCGATATAAGGCGGCAGCGGCATCGCGCCGCGCTCGGCGATGGCTTGGTCGAGCACCGGACCATGGAAGGAAAATGAAAGGGTTACTTCGCCTCCTTCATCTTTCTGTGAAACTTGAGCGTCAAGTTCGCCGAGGAAACACGCACGGCCCTCGGTGCCGAAGCGCAGCGCGTCCCCGACCTGCACTTTCTTCGCCCCGAGAATGAAGGCGCGCCAGTGCGAGCCGTCGAAACGTTTGTGCAGAGTGGCCTCAATTTCGGGCTCAGCCGCACCCCGCCCGATGCGCCGGCCCTTCAGCCGGGCGGCGATCACCTTACTGTCGTTGACCACCAGGCAGTCGCCGGGCGCGAGCAGGTCGGGCAGATCGGCAATTTTCCGGTCGTCCAGCGCTTCCGGCTTTTGGCCCTGCCCTGGCCGCACCACCAGCAGCCGTGCAGCGTCGCGCGGAACCGCCGGCCGCAAGGCGATGCGGTCGGCCGGCAGGTCGAAGTCGAATAGGTCCGTGCGCATGGCCCTTCAGTGCCACCCCGGGCCGGGCCAGGCAATCGCGCTGGCTGCCCAGAAGGGCCAAAATCGGCCTTTCCGGGCCGAACACCCGATGTTCTAATTGAATTGCGGACAGTAAGGCGGCGTTAGCCCGTCGGGGCCATGATCGGCCCAAGTCTAATGATCGGCCCAAGTCCAAGCGTCCCGCCGTGTTGTGTAGGGGTTGCGTGTCATGAGTGCGTCAACGGCTTTGCTGGCGTCCATCATCGTCGCCTATTTCCTTCATCTGACCATCCGCGCGCGCAACGACATTCTGCGCTTCGGCCCAGTCATGGTGGCGGGTATCGGCGTCGGTCTGGCAACCGTAGCGTTCGGCGCACTCGGGCGCGGTTACGCATTCTTCGACGCCGTCATGGACGCCGGCGCCGCCGCGACCTTCATCCTGGTCGCCTACGCCATCTGGCGCCGGCGCAATACGTTGTGGCAGCGCCGCAACGACATCGCCTAGGCCTTTTACGCCCCCATAGTCGCCTTGACGATCTTGTCGGGATTGGCCACCGGCTCACCGCGCTTGATCTTATCGACGTTGTCCATGCCCTCGATCACGTTGCCCCAAGCGGTGTATTGCCGGTCGAGGAAGCCGGCGTCGTCGAAGCAGATGAAGAACTGGCTGTCGCCACTGTCGGGATTGGCCGCGCGCGCCATCGACACGGTGCCGCGCACATGCGGCTCCGAATTGAACTCGGCCTTGAGCTTCTGGCCCGAGCCGCCGGTGCCGGTGCCCTCCGGGCAGCCGGTCTGCGCCATGAAGCCGTCAATCACCCGGTGGAACACGATGCCGTCGTAGAAGCCCTGTTTCACCAGTTCCTTGATGCGGGCGACGTGCAGCGGCGCCAGATCCGGCCGCATGGCGATCACCACCTTGCCCTTGGTAGTTTCCAGCGTGAGCGTGTCTTCAGGTTTAGCCATTTCTGTCGTTTCCTTTTGTTATGTCGGTTCGCGGGCCGCACCAAAGCGTCAGCGCTCGATCGTGGCCTTCTTGACGAAATCCATGCGGGGAAATTCCTTCGCCAGATAGGGGTTGCCCTCGCTCTGCAAGCGGCCCTGGTCGGGACCGCGCCCGCGCGGCGCGCCCTCGCCATATTCGGCATTGAGCTTGTCGACCACATCCATGCCCGACACCACTTGACCGAACGGCGCAAAGCCCGACGCGTCTAACCTGTCATTGTTGGCAAAGTTGATGAATACCTGCGAGGTGCGCGTGTTCGGCCCGGCCATCGCGAAGGTAATAGTGCCGCGCTTGTTGCTCTGGATGACCGGATCGTCCTTGATCGGCGCGCCGCGCCAGCCGGCCATCACCGCCGGGTCGCCATTGATGCCGAACTGCACCATGAAGCCAGAGATCACGCGGAAGAAGCGAACGTCGTCGTAAAATCCGCTCTTCACCAGATTGTAGAAGCGGTCGGCCCCTTGCGGCGCCGAGGCGCGAGTGACCTGGATCACGAATGCGCCCTTGCTGGTGTCGAATTTCACCTTGTAGCTCGCCGGCGCCGGTTCATTCGGCACCTGCGCGACAGCTGGAGCCGCGCATACCAGCGCAATAACGATAGCAAGAATGCGGAACATGGAATCTCCGGGTTCTAAGTTGGTGCTTAGCGGGCGAATTTCTTGGTCAGCCGCGCGGCCACGGTGGCCGGCACGAAGGCGGATATGTCGCCGCCCATGCCGGCGATCTGGCGCACCAATGTGGCGGTGATCGGGCGCGCCATCGGCGAGGCCGGCAGGAACACGCTCTGCATCTCGGGCGCCATCGTCTCGTTCATGCCCGCCATCTGCATTTCGTAGTCGAAATCGGTGCCGTCACGCAGGCCGCGGATCAGCAGGGTCGCACCCGCCTTGCGCGCGGCCTCGACCACCAGCCCGGAAAAAGTGACGCAAGCCAATTCGCATTTGGCCTCGCGCGCCAGCGGCGCGCAGATTTCCTGCAGCATCCCCAGGCGCTCGTCGGCGGAAAACAGCGGCGCCTTGCCCGGATTGACCCCGACCGCCAGCACCAGTCTGTCGGCCAGCCGCACCGCGTGGCGAACCACGTCGAGATGGCCGTTGGTAACGGGGTCGAATGACCCGGCATAAAGCGCGGTTCGCGGCATGAAACGGGGTCTAGCCCGCCATTTTGTGCCCTGCAAGGCCGTCAGCCCGCCCTTCCGCTTCTGAACCTTTCGGCCGCTCGACCGTTGATGCTGCGAACCTTCGCAAGCCTTGAACCTTTTGCCAGGCGGGCCCGACCCATGGTCGAGACCGTCAAGGACTGGGGACGACCATGCTCAAAACCATCTCGGCTATTATGACCGCCGCAGCGATCGCCGCGGCCGTGACCGTGCTTTCGGCACCCGACCCGGTCGATGCCGGCCCGCTGGCCAAGCCGGCCGAGGCCACCCTCAAGGCCTGCGTCAACCAGCCCTGGCCTTACCTGCACTGCGTCGGCACCCCTTTCGGCAACCCGCGCATCCGCCTGGTCAGCACCGACCACCGGGGCAAATAGACGCAGCCACCCCTCGAATGCCGGCGCCGGCGCGGTGTTAGTAAGCCTGACGTAACCAACGCAGGCGGCATCATGACGGCGAAAACGACAGTCTGGTCGGCATTGCTCTTTCTGACCTTGGCCCTACCCACCTCCGCGCAAATAGCACCGGGCGCTACCGAGATTGCCGCCTATCGCGGGCTACACGCCGCCGCAGCCGCCGGCGATAGCGCGGCAATCGACCGCCTGGCCGCCGGCGGCGCGGCCATTGAAGGCCGCGACAGCCATCGTCGCACGCCGCTTCATGTGGCGGCATTTCTCAAACAGCCGGCCGCCGCTCGCGCGCTATTGCGCCACGGCGCCGATCCCAACGCCCTGGAAGCGCAGAAATACGACATCGTCACCATCGCCTCGGTCGCCGACGACGTGCCGATGCTCAAGCTGGCGCTCGACGGCGGCGGCTCGGCCGCCAATATTACCAGTCCCTATGAGGGGACCGCGCTGATCGCGGCGGCCCATCTCGGCCACGACGAGGTCGTACGCACATTGATCGCCGCCAAGGCGCCGCTCGATCACGTCAACAATCTGGGCTGGACCGCGCTGATCGAGTCGATCGTGCTCGGCGACGGCGGCAAGCGCCATGTCGCGTGCCTCGAAGCGCTGGTGAAAGCCGGCGCCAACGTCAATCTGGCCGATCGCGCCGGCGCCACGCCGCTGACTTTGGCGCGCGCGCGCGGCTATGCGAAAATGGTGAGAATTCTCGAGCAGGCGGGCGCGCGTTAGAGCCTTACCCCGGCCTTCGCGCTAGCGACAGCCAGATGCCGCCGCCGATCAGCGCCAAGGCGGAGGTACGACCCAGCCATTTGCCGTTGGCGCGCGCCATGAAAAAGTTGCGGCCATAACCGGCGGCGACCGCCCAGCCAGCATCGAGCAGCGCGCCTATCATCACCGAGACCGCGCACATCACGAATAATTGGCGTCCGAGCGGCAGCGTCGGATCGACGAATTGCGGCAGGAACGCCGTGTAGAAGGCGATGGTCTTGGGATTGGTGATGGCGACGACGAAGCCGCGCCGCGCATGCACGTGGCCGGCCGGTGCCACAACTGCTGCGGCTTGCCCCGCGTGCCGCCATGCCTGGATGCCGAGCCAAATCAGATAGGCGGCGCCGACCCAGCGCAGCACATCGAACACATCCGCAGATGTTTTCAGGATCCAGCCGAGACCGAAGGCGATGGCCGTCAACAGCACGGCATTGCCACTGCTGGCGCCGGCGACCGTGAGTAGCGCCGCGCGCGTGCCGCGGCTGGCGCCGGTAGCGATGATCAGCGTCACGATCGGTCCCGGCGTAAGGAACAGCACGACCGTGATCAGCAGAAAGGCGGAGAAGAGCTGGTAGTTCATGGCGCCCCACGTCATCGTCCGCGCAAGCGGACGGTCCAGTAATCCCTGTCTGTCAGATCATTGCAAGGCCGGAGTAACTGGGTCCGGGGTTGCTGGATCCCCGCTTTCCGCCTTCGCGCTCCGCGCTTCGACGGACCTCAAACGCGCCGAAGCTCGCAAAGCGGGCGTAGGCGGGTCGCGAGGACGACCGCAGAAACTACTCCCCTTCGTCCTCGGAGAGCCGCTCGACCGAGACCACGTGTTCATCATCAGCCGTGTTGAGCACGATCACGCCTTGCGTCGAGCGTCCGGCGATGCGGATGCCGGCGACCGTGGTGCGGATCAGCTTGCCGGCGTCGGTGACCAGCATGACCTGGTCGCCCTCCTCAACCGGGAACGAGCCGACGATAGGGCCGGTCTTGGCGGTCAGCGCCATCGCCACGATGCCTTTGCCGCCGCGGCCGGTGGTGCGGTATTCGTAGGATGACGAGCGCTTGCCGTAGCCGCGTTCGGACAAGGTCAGGACGAACTGCTCGGCCGCCGATAATTCCACATAGCGCTTCTCGCCGATCTCGATCGCGCCCACGACCGCTTCCTCGGCATCGATTGCTGCCTCCTCCTCGACGCCGGCGCCGCGCCGTATCGCGCTGGCGCGCTTGTGATAGCCGGCGCGTTCCTCCGCCGTCACCTCGACATGGCGCAGGATCGACAGCGAAATCACCTTGTTGTCCTTGCCGAGCGCGATGCCGCGCACGCCCATCGAAGTGCGGCCGGTGAACACGCGCACTTCCGGCACCGCGAAGCGGATGCACTGGCCGCCGGCGGACGTGAGCAGCACGTCGTCCTTCTCGGTGCAGATCGCGACGTCGACAATCGCCTCGCCCTCGCTCAATTTCATGGCGATGATGCCGGAGCGGCGCACATCGACGAAGTCGCTGAGCTTGTTGCGCCGCACCGTGCCCTTGGTGGTGGCAAACATCACGTCAAGCTGCCCCCAAGTCTTCTCGTCCTCGGGCAGCGGCATGATCGTGGTGATGGTCTCGCCCGGATCGAGCGGCAGAATATTGATCAGCGCCTTGCCGCGCGCCTGCGGCGCCGCCAGCGGCAGCCGCCAGACCTTTTCCTTGTAGACCTGGCCGGCCGAGGAGAAGAACAGCACTGGCGTATGCGTATTGGCGACGAACAGGCGCGAGACGAAATCCTCCTCGCGCACTTGCATGCCGCCGCGGCCCTTGCCGCCGCGCTTCTGCGAGCGATAGGTCGAGAGCGGCACCCGCTTGATGTAGCCGAGGTGCGAAACGGTGACGACCATGTCCTCGCGCTGTATCAGGTCCTCGTCGTCGACATCGCCCATTTCCTCGGCGATCACGGTGCGCCGCGGCGTGGCGAATTCGGATTTCAAAGTCATCAGTTCGTGCTTAATGATGGCCTGGATGCGCGAACGCGAGCGCAATATATCCAGATAGTCCGCGATCTCAGCGGCGAGCTTGTCGAGTTCGGCCTTGATCTCCTCGCGGCCAAGCGCAGTGAGCCGTTGCAGGCGCAGATCGAGGATCGCCTTGGCCTGCTCGACCGACAGCCGCGCGGTGCCCTTGGACGAAACCTTGTGGCGCGGATCGTCGATCAATTCGATCAGCGCCGCCGCCGTGGTGGCCGGCCATTCGCGCGCCATCAAGGCCTCGCGCGCCTCGTTGGCGTCGTTCGAGGCGCGGATCAGCTTGATCACCTCGTCGATATTGGCGACCGCGATGGCGAGGCCGACCAATACGTGAGCGCGATCGCGCGCCTTGGTGAGCAGGAATTTAGTGCGCCGCGACACGACCTCTTCGCGGAATGCCACAAAGGCAACCAGCATGTCCTTGAGCGTCATCACCAGCGGACGGCCACCGTCGAGCGCCACGGTGTTGACGCCGAAGCTCGATTGCAGCGGCGTGAAGCGATAGAGTTGGTTGAGCACCACATCGCGCTCGGCGTCGCGCTTGAGCTCGATCACCACCCGGTAACCGTCGCGGTCGCTCTCGTCGCGCAGGTCGGCGATGCCGTCGATCTTCTTGTCGCGCACCAGTTCGGCGATGCGCTCGACCATGGTTGCCTTGTTCACCTGATAGGGAATTTCGCTGACGATGATCGCTTCACGTTCCTTGCGGACGGTTTCGAAGGCGACCTTGCCGCGCATCACCACCGAGCCCCGCCCGGTATGATAGGCGCTGCGGATGCCGGCGCGCCCGAGGATAATGCCGCCGGTCGGGAAATCCGGACTCGGCACGATCGCGATCAGATCGTCCGCCGTAATAGCCGGATCGTCGATCACCGCCATGCATGCGTCGATGACCTCGCCGAGATTATGCGGCGGAATATTGGTGGCCATGCCGACGGCAATGCCGCCGGCGCCGTTGACCAGGAGGTTCGGATAGCGCGCCGGCAGAACGGCCGGCTCTTTTTCGCTGCCGTCGTAATTTTCCTGGAAGTCGACGGTGTCCTTGTCGATGTCGTCGAGCAGCGCCATCGCCGGCTTCGCCAGCCGGCATTCGGTATAACGCATGGCGGCTGCCGGATCGCCGTCGACCGAGCCGAAATTGCCCTGCCCGTCGATCAGCATCAGGCGCATGGAGAAATCCTGCGCCATGCGCACCAGCGCGTCGTAGATCGCCTGGTCGCCGTGCGGGTGATATTTGCCCATCACGTCGCCGACCACACGCGCCGATTTGACGTATTTCTTGTCGGGCGTATGGCCCTGCTCGTGCATCGAATAGAGGATGCGCCGGTGCACCGGCTTCAAGCCGTCGCGCACGTCCGGCAGCGCCCGCGAAACGATCACGCTCATGGCGTAATCGAGATACGAGCGTTTCATTTCCTCCGTGATCGATACGGGGCGCACGTCGGAGGGACTTCCGTCCCCCGATTTTGGGTTTTCAACGTCGGCCAAGAATGGGTTCCCGCGCTCTTTAAATGCCGGCGCACGAGCCGTTCCGAAAATGGTTTCCGGCTTTTCCGACTCATGCTCAAGCGAGCAATTTTCTTAACCGATTCAAGCTGCCGCCGCCACCCTAAAAGCCGCTCAAATTAGGCTATTTTCCTACGACGTTTCAAAGACTTAACTGCCACTCGAAAGGCCGCCGACGGAACCGCAAAACGCTGCCTGCGCGCGGCCGTTTCGAACGCCATTTCACCGGCAAAAGAGGTAATGTTGTCGCCAGCCATGCCGATCGAATTCCTCATCGCAGCTTTGGTCACGCTGGTGGTCGTGGTCTATCCGGTCGGCCTGGTGCCGTCTTACCTCGCCGTCACGCACGGTCTGCCGGTGCCGGCCCGCCGTAGCGTGGCGCTGCGCGCCTGCCTGATCGCCGCAGCGATTTTGGCCGGCAGCGCACTCGCCGGCGACTGGCTGCTGCGCACGCTGTCGATCGGCCTGCCCGCGTTCCGCATTGCCGGCGGCTTGCTGCTGTTTTCGGTCGCCTCGGAAATGGTGTTCGGCGTGCGCATCGAACGGCAATCGCGCCAGGCCAAGGAGGCAATCGACGAGCACGTGCGCAACATCGCCGCCTTCCCGCTCGCGATTCCGCTGATGGCCGGCCCCGGCGCGATCACCGCCACCGTGCTGCTTTCCGGACGCAGCGGCGGCGACCCGCTGCGCCTTGCGATCTTGCTGGCGGTCATCGCCGCCGTGCTGGCGCTTTGCTTCGTTGTGTTCTTGCTCGCCGCGCAGATCGCAAAATGGCTCGGCACCACCGCCAACACCGTGTTGTCGCGCCTGCTCGGCATCGTGCTGGCAGCACTCGCCGTGCAATATGTGATCGATGGCGTGCGCGCGGCACTGGCGGGGTGAACCCAAACACCGCTCATTCCCGCGCAAGCGGGAATCCAGTGTCACGCTGTTAGAGTCAGCGAATTCCAGCGCTGGGTCCCCGCTTTCGCGGGGACGAGCGGTAGAAACCGTGAGCGCCGATCCGTCATCAGAACGGAATCTCGTCGTCCATGTCGTCGCGTTTGCCGGCCGCCGCCATCGCCGGCTTGCGCGCGCCGCTTGATCCCCCACTTGGCCCGGCCGAGCCGAAGTCGCCGTCGGCATTGTCGGCCGCCGCGCCGCCGCCACCGCCACCGCCGCGCGTATCCAGCATGGTGAGCTGCGAGTTGAAGCCCTGCAGCACCACCTCGGTCGAATAGCGGTCCTGGCCTTCCTTGTCCTGCCATTTGCGCGTCTGCAGCGCCCCTTCCAGATAAACCTTCGAGCCCTTCTTGAGATATTGCTCGATGATCTTGCACAGGCCTTCGTTGAACACGACGACGCGATGCCACTCGGTCTTTTCCTTGCGCTCGCCGGTGGTCTTGTCGCGCCAGCTTTCCGAAGTCGCCACCCGCAAATTGGCGATCGGCCGGCCGTCCTGGGTGCGGCGAATTTCGGGATCGGCGCCAAGATTGCCGATCAGGATCACTTTATTGACGCTACCCGCCATGATGCTCTCCAGAGGGCGACTTGCGGTCGCGCGGCTTTTGCAAAACTGATCGCCAAAGCCGCTGCCGGTCGCCGGTAATGGGGCGCCGCCGCGCGCGCACGCCCCGAAAATTAACTTTTCACCCTAGCCCTCGGCCACCACGCGGCAAGCTCGTTTGGGCTTAATCCACAGGGGCTTCCGCTGCCTTGCCAGGTTGTAGCGCAATCCGGAAGCGCAGTCTTGTTCTTTTTTTGTTCCTGCTAATATTAACCATTTAGGCAGTTGATTCTAATGAAGAATTTCGACTTTCTGTTGCGCAATTACCACAGATCGAATCAGCCGAAACATATAGCTTCCGCCGCCAGTAGGAGTTGCAGCGACCTAATGACCCGGAGGTTTTATGATGAAACGTTTTAGTTTTATGGCGAGCATTGGCTTGCTCACTGCCGCGATGGCCTCGTCATCGTTGGCAGCCGACCTTTCCAGGCGGGTTTACAAGGCAGCGCCGGCGCCGGCCTATGCCGCGCCGTTCAGCTGGACCGGCCTCTATGTCGGCATCAATGGCGGCTACGGCTTCGGCAAATCGCGCTGGACCACTTCCGTTGCAGGTTTATCGACCGGCGACTTTGACACCAAAGGCGGCTTGGCCGGCGGCACGCTCGGCTACAATATGCAAACCGGGTTGTGGGTCTGGGGCCTCGAAGGCGACTTGGACGCCAGTTGGATGAAAGGCACCGTAACCACCTTTTGCGGTGGCACGGGTTGCACAACCAACAACACGTGGCTTGGAACCGGCCGTGCCCGCATTGGCTATGCCATGGGCCGCTGGCTGCCCTATGCCACCGCTGGCGCGGCGGTTGGCGGCATAAAGATGACGCCGCCGTCGCCCGACACCTACACAGCGAAGACCAAGTTCGGCTGGACCGCCGGGCTCGGGGTCGAATACGCCTTCAGTGGCCCCTGGTCCGCCAAGCTCGAATATCTCTATGTCGATCTCGGCAAGACGAGCTGTGGTTCGGCCACTTGCCTTGCCGCCGGCGGCATCGACGTCAAATACAACACCAATATCGTGCGGGCCGGCGTGAACTACCGCTTCTGAACCATTGGCGCGGTATCGCGCCGTCGCGAGACTTAAAGCTGGGGCCGGCCATTGCGCCGGCCCTTTGCTTTTTGAAACGCGCCGGCAGCGACCGAATTCCGGTTATCCCCACTGCACAGAATGCAAGCGGTCCCGGGGACTGGCGAAACGCCGCCGTTCTCACTACGTTCCTGATTGCATGACCGATCCTGCCAGCAAAAGAGTCCGCGACGCCCGCCAGATCACCATCCGCGGCGCGCGCGAGCACAATTTGAAGAACGTGGACGTCACGATTCCGCGCGACCAACTGGTCGTTTTCACCGGCCTGTCGGGCTCGGGCAAATCCTCACTGGCGTTTGACACCATCTATGCCGAGGGCCAGCGCCGCTATGTCGAGAGCCTGTCGGCCTATGCCCGGCAGTTCCTGGAGATGATGCAGAAGCCGGACGTCGATCAGATCGACGGGCTGTCGCCGGCCATTTCCATCGAGCAGAAGACCACCTCGAAAAATCCGCGCTCCACCGTCGGCACCGTAACCGAGATCTACGACTACATGCGCCTGCTTTGGGCGCGCATCGGCGTGCCCTATTCGCCGGCGACTGGATTACCCATTGAAAGCCAGACCGTGTCGCAGATGGTCGACCGCGTACTGGCGCTGGCCGACGGCACGCGCATCTTTGTGCTGGCGCCGGTCGTGCGCGGCCGCAAGGGCGAATACAAAAAGGAACTCGCCGATTTCATGCGCAAGGGCTACCAGCGCGTCAAGATCGACGGCGCCTTCTACGAAATCAGCGACGTCAAACCGCTCGACAAGAAATTCACCCACGACATCGACGTGGTGGTCGATCGGCTGGTGGTGAAATCCGACATCGGCACGCGGCTGGCGGACTCGTTGGAGCAATGTTTGAAGCTGGCGGATGGCTTGGCGGTGGTGGAGTTGGCGGACACCAAAGCCAGCAGTGCGGCGGCGAACCGCGGCCGCAACGCCAATGCCGAGCGCCTCATCTTCTCCGAGAAATTCGCCTGCCCCGTCTCGGGCTTCACGCTGCCGGAGATCGAGCCGCGCCTGTTCTCGTTCAACAATCCATTCGGCGCCTGTCCAGCCTGCGGCGGCCTCGGGGTCGAGCAGCATATCGATGCCGAGCTGGTGATACCCGACCGCGACGCTACCTTGCGCAAGGGCGCCATCGCGCCCTGGGCGAAATCGAGCTCGCCCTATTACATCCAGACGCTCGACGCGCTGGCGAAACATTTCCGCTTCACGCTCGACACCAAATGGAAGGACTTAGGGAAAAAGATTCAGGACGCCATTTTGTACGGCTCGGGCGAGGACGACATCAAATTCGTCTATGACGACGGGTTGCGCGGCTACACCACCAAGAAACCGTTCGAGGGCGTGATTACGAACCTGGAACGCCGCTTCAAGGAGACCGAGAGCGAGTGGGCGCGCGAGGATTTGCAGAAATATTTCACCGACGTGCCCTGCCACGAATGTCACGGCGCGCGGCTCAAACCGGAGGCGCTCTGCGTCAAGATCGCCGGCAAACATATTTCCGAGATCGCCGAGTTGAGCGTCAAGCGCGCCGGCGCCTGGTTCACCGATCTGCCGAAGGATCTTAACCCCAAGCAGAACGAGATCGGCGTGCGTGTGCTGAAGGAAATCCGCGAGCGGCTGAAGTTCCTGGTCGATGTCGGGCTCGACTATCTGACGCTGGCGCGCGCTTCCGGCACGCTGTCGGGCGGCGAGAGCCAGCGCATACGGCTGGCCTCGCAGATCGGCTCCGGCCTGACCGGCGTGCTCTATGTGCTGGACGAGCCCTCGATCGGCCTGCACCAGCGCGACAATGCGCGCCTCTTGGAAACGCTGAAACGCCTGCGCGACCTCGGCAACACCGTAATCGTGGTCGAACACGACGAGGACGCCATCCGCAGCGCCGACTATGTGCTCGACATCGGGCCGGGCGCCGGCATCCACGGCGGCCATGTCGTCGCCGAGGGCTCGGTCGAAGACATTATCGCCGCACCTAATTCATGGACCGGCAAATATCTGTCCGGCGAGTTGAGCGTGCCGGTGCCGGAGCGGCAGCCGCGCTCGCGCCGCGCCCTCAAGATCGTCAACGCACGCGGCAACAATCTCAAAGGCATCGACGCCGAAATTCCGCTCGGTCTGTTCACTTGCGTCACCGGCGTCTCCGGCGGCGGCAAATCGACGCTGCTGATCGACACGCTCTATAACGCGGTGGCGCGCAAGCTCAACGGCGCCTCGCTTGCGGCCGCCCCGCACGACCGCATCGAGGGACTGGAGCACATCGACAAGATCATCGACATCGACCAGTCGCCGATCGGCCGCACCCCGCGCTCCAACCCGGCGACTTACACGGGCGCCTTCACGCCGATCCGCGAATGGTTCGCGGCCCTCCCTGAATCAAAGGCGCGCGGCTACGAGCCCGGCCGCTTCTCGTTCAACGTCAAGGGCGGCCGCTGCGAGGCCTGCCAGGGCGACGGCGTCATCAAGATCGAGATGCACTTTCTGCCCGACGTCTACGTCACCTGCGACGTCTGCAAAGGCAAGCGCTACAACCGCGAGACGCTGGAGGTTTTGTTCCGCGGCAAATCGATCGCCGACGTGCTCGACATGACGGTGGAAGAGGCGCTGGAATTCTTCAAGGCGGTGCCGCGCGTGCGCGACGTGCTGGCGCTGCTGCACCGCGTCGGGCTCGACTACATCCATGTCGGCCAGCAGGCCACGACGCTCTCAGGCGGCGAGGCGCAGCGCGTCAAGCTCGCCAAGGAACTGAGCAAGCGAGCCACCGGCCGCACGCTCTATATTCTCGACGAGCCGACCACCGGCCTGCATTTCCACGACGTGGCCAAGCTCTTGGACGTGCTGCACGAGCTGGTGGAAACCGGCAACACCGTGGTGGTGATCGAGCACAATCTCGAAGTGATCAAGACCGCCGACTGGGTGATCGACCTCGGCCCCGAAGGCGGCGACGGCGGCGGCGAGATCGTCGCGCAAGGCACGCCGGAGGATATTGTGAAGGTGGGGCGCTCGTATACCGGCGCGTTTTTGAAGCCGGTGTTGGGGCGGAGAGAGAATAAGCGGCGGAAGGGCCCGCAGGCGGCGGAGTGAGAAATATTCTTATTGTTGACGTTTCAATAGCAATACCGCCGTGTCATAGGGCCCCTGCTCCTCTATTTTTTCCGCGCGGATATGCCAGCGACGCTCCTTCAACCAATTGATTAGGCTCTCGTAATGAAACCGACGAATACGAGCACAAGTACGTCTCCGTGCACCTTCTCTCGCGAAGAAACGAAATGTCTGTGTATTGGGGATTTCTGAACCATTCTTCACTAGGTCAAAGCCAACACGTTCATAAAAATTCGCCTTTATTTCAGACGCGGGAACGCCCAAGTGGCATGCGGCACCGTGAGACAAAAATTCAATGTTCCCGGCGGAGAGATCCCTAACGTCAATCACAGCATTGTCTTTCTTTTGAATCGCAACGTCGATAATAACCTCGTCGTTGGGATCCAAATGATTCCATAGTCCTTGAATGAATTGACTTTCACTCCGGTCTAAATTTCCAAAAGTGTTTCCAAGCAGTGCATACAGGTACGGACCTCGTACGAAATCGCGCAGGTTGCCGACTACAAAATCAAACCTCTCTTCGAAGTCGGCCAGTATTCCAATAGGTACCGCAACACGAGAACTAATTTTTCGAGCTGCATTAAAAAGTAGACCGTCGCTAATATCTACGGGCACATAATTTAATTCGCGCTCAAGCGTTCGCAAAAAGACGGCAAGGCCCTCGTCAAGCCGCCCGTCCCCTGGGCCAAGAGAAACAAAGGTTCTTACACTCGGCGTAGACGATAGCAGACTGGTAATTGTACTTTTAAGCGGAGATCGCTCTGGATCGTCCTGATAGTTCAAGTCGCCAGATACAGACCGCCACGCGCGTGCGCCTGCGGTACCGAAATAGAAGGACCGCATTAGCCATCCGCTTGGAGGGTCGCCAGCCAACACGGGGACTAAATCACGATCTGAAATAATTAAAGTCGGCGAGGTCGGCGGAGGTAGCGCGAAAACGGCTCTTAGGTGCGTCACGGCATTAGCAGCGACAATATCAATTCCTTTGATTTCCGCGTATGTGAGGCCTAACAAATCGCTTGGAAGTTTTATTTCAGAGTCTGCTAGAATTAAACTACGCTTAATTCCTAATTGCGACGCGAAGAGGCCAAGTTCCAAAATTACGTTGTCACGAGGCGCGCCGCTTTCGGTCCCGCGGTACCAGATGCGGTCATCCTTTGTGGCAAGGAAAATTGCGGCGTCGACCGTTCGGCTGAGCTGTCCTAACCGATCAAAAGTGTAATCGCCAAACCTAAACGCATTCTGTTCATCCCACCACGGCAACGGGGAAAAGCCCGCACTGTTAAGCGCATCGACAATTATTTGCGCTTTAGTTCGCGCCTCCTTGCTGCTTGCAACGAAAATCAATTTACCCATGGCAATTTCAATTCAACCTTAAATAGCTTTTTCCCTATCAGAATATGCCGATGCCCGCTGGATTTGCAACCTCGCGTTGTTTCTCCTGGTCCCAATCCATCCCGACCAGCCGAATAATCTGCAATCTGCTGAAGTACTAGCTGTAGGTGGCCCCCATAGGGCCGGTTAGCCCGTAGGGTGGGTTAGCGCCGCAGGCGCGTAACCCCGCTCACCTAGTTGCGAATTCGATGGTGGGTTACGGCGCTTCGCGCCTAACCCACCCTACGAGCTATTCCTTCTCCCCCGCCTCCAACAACTCCCGCACCTTGCCACCGTCGACCGCCTTCTTGATCGCCGCGCCAAACCCCGCCCGCAGCGCGCCGCATTTGGACTGCTTGGAGAAGGCGACATACATTCCGGCCGAGACCAGCGCCTTGGGCAGGAATTCGACCGTGCGCGCGATGCCCAGCTTGCTGGCTTCGTTGCGGCCCGGATAAAGCCCGATGATCATGTAATCGGCCTTGCCGGCGACGAGCGCCGCGAAGGCCTTGTCGACGCCGGCGGCACGCGCCACGGTGAGCTCTTTCGTCATGAAGGCGTCGAACGCGTCGCCAAAGCTCTCGCCCGCGTTGGTCACGCCCTTGCGGCCCTTGAGGTCGCTCCATTCGCCGAAGGCGAAACCTGCGCCCTTGCGGACGACGATCGCCACCGGATCGGTCATGAAAGGCGGCTCGACATAGTCGAGATATTTTGCGCGCGCGTCGTTCTTGTAGATGCCGAAGATCACGTCAGCCTCGCCCTTGCGCGCCGCATCTTGCGCGCCCTCCCATGTGCCGAAATCTTTCGACACCACGTCCTTGACGCCGAGCCTGGCCGCGATCCCGCTCACCAGCGCGGGCGCAGCATCGACGATTTTGCCCTGCGCGGTCCAGGCGACCGGCGGATAGGACGGATGGCCGGTAATCGTCAACGCCGCGCAGGCCGGTTGAGCTTCTGCCGGCGCGCCGGCCAGAAAACCTGCGAGCATTGCAAGACCCAATGCGGGCCCCACGAGCCGCGACATCAAACGCTTGTTCATAACAATACAGATCCTTTGGTGTGAGAGCCTCGTCGATGTTGCCGCTGTAGCCCCCCGGCCTTAAACGGGGCCGGCTCCATTGCGTTCAATGTGATTCAATAGGGAGCAATCGACGGCGCGGCCGCGAAGGCGCCTAACCCACCCTGCGAGCTACAACGTCACACTCCGATGCTCGATGGCGTGCATGACCTCGTCAGCAATGGTTTTCATAATCAAAAAGAACACCAGCCCGCGGCCGCCGGCCACGGTGAAGGCGCCGAACAAAATGAACACGTGCATCGGCACGATGCGGATATAGGGGAAGAACATCATGCTGCCGATATTCGCCAGCTGCTGGCGCGGCCGGTTACGGTTCATCACATACGAAAGCAGGTGATTGGCGAAAAACGCCATCCCCGAGATCAGCACGTCCGGCCAATAGGGCGCGCCGGCGGATAAGATAAATATGGGCACCTCGAATAATTACGCTGCCGTCTGGCCGACGAACTGCAAATCAGATTCAAGGAACGCACAAGGTCTGAGAGCGGGAGCGGTCTATGGGGCAATTCGGGTTCTTCGATACTAACAAGCGGCTCGAAGCGCTA
>JBBRAL010000085.1:0-18629 GCA_038206805.1 Hyphomicrobiales bacterium
TGCCTGCCACTATTACCGGATCTTTCAGACCAAAGCCTTTGGCCAATACTGCGGCATCATCACGTCCTTCGAACCGAACCACAACGCCATCTCCCGCGAACCGGCCAACAGCGACGAACGCTACAAGTTCGACACCTACACAAAGCATGTCCTCAAGAGCGGCCAGACCACCAAGGCTTACGAGGATGAAGCCAAGCGGCGCTTCATCGAAGAGCCGGCCAACATGAAGTTGCTGATTGTGGTGAGTAAACTCTTGACCGGCTTCGACGCGCCGAGTTGCTCCTACATTTATCTCGATAACGAGTTGCACGATCACAACCTGTTCCAAGCTATCTGCCGCACTAACCGCCCGCGGTTGCCGGCCGGATGACGAACATGTCGCGGGCATCGAGCGTGGTTGCATCGCACGTGTTGAGCCGCTCGATGCGGCCGTCCCGTTTGCAACGCTACCTTGGCTACTCATTTGTAGGAGCGACTTCCGTTTAGGGTCAATCGCTACTGACACATTCCGCGTCAGTGCCGCCATTTGTCCGGTAGCGACCGTTCAAGGAACGGGTCAGAATCGACGCAATGTGGGATTTGGAAGACGTCTTAAGTGGTCGGTTCCTGCCGCTAACGTGGCGCTTCGAACTAAAGCGCTATAGTTGATCTCCGGCGGATCCTTGATCCAACAGGCTGATTTAACAGTGCCACCTATGAAACCTTCCAGCTTCGGAGGGCAACGCTCTATCCAGCTGAGCTACGGGCGCCTGTCAGGACCTCAATAGACGAAACGGCGGCAAGCGGCAACGGGCCGCAAAAGGCCGGCCGCACTGCAAAAACACCGAGTTTCTGTGGTTAAATCACGGTTGGCGCCCGCTACGCTTTGCGCCGGCCGCGCGAATCTCATAGGGCTAATGCCACGGCGCATGGTGCGCTACGCAGGGAGCAGAATTCCATGGCAGCAGTCGCAGCCGCAACGAAACCGAAGGCCAGCAAGCCGATCACCACTAAGCACTTGGCTTATACGCTGGCGGACCAGCATCAGCTTACCAAGAAGCAGGGCCAGCAGATGCTTGAGGACCTCGTCAGCCTGATCACCAAGCACCTGAAAAAGGGTGAGCGGGTGAAGATCGCCGGCCTCGGCATCCTGCAAGTGCGCAAGCGCGCCGCCCGCATGGGCCGCAATCCGGCGACCGGCGAGGCGATCAAGATCAAGGCCAGCCGCAAGGTCGCCTTCCGCGCCACCAAGGAACTCAAGATGGCGATCTGACCGCCATTTGTTTCTGGCGCGCAAAACCCCGCCGGGACGCCGGCGGGTTTTTTTGTTGAGGCGGCGCATGCGAACTGTTTCCCTCCGCCCCTCCCTACGCCGGCGGTGGGATAAGAATGCGGCGCCACATCGCTGAAGCCTCCGTACTCTCGCCAGCACGGCCCATCGCATGGACGTCATGACGACAGCGCTTCTGGTCGGCACCGGCGTTGTTTCCGGCATGATCGCCTCCATGGTCGGTGGCGCCGCCATCGTGGTCTATCCGGTGTTGATCGCCTGCGGGATCGCGCCGCAGACCGCCGCCATGTGCAATCTCACCGCCTTGACGCCGGCGACTATGCTGGCCGCGCTCGCCGACCGTTCTCAACTGCCGCCGTTCAACCGCGACTTCGTCGGCCTGATCGTCGCCTCGGTGGCCGGCGCGGCAATCGGCGCTTCGCTTTTGCTGCTCACGCCGGAACGCATATTCGCCGTGATCGTTCCGCTGCTGCTCGGCTTTGCCACGCTGCTGTTCGCCTTTTCCGAGCGCATCGGCAACTGGCTGCGCATCCGTGCCGCCAACCGCGGCCACGCCATTGCCTTCAATGTCGGCAGCCTGAAAGTGCTGCTGCCGGTGTCGTTCTACGGCGGCTATTTTGGCGCCGGCGTCGGCATCTTAATCTTGGCCGTGTTCAGCCTGGCGACCGGCGGCGACTATCGCTCGGCCAATGTCGCGAAGAATTTCGTCTCCAGCCTGAACGGTTTTGCCGCCAGCGTGGTGTTTGCGATGCAAGGTGCGATCCCCTGGCCGCAGACGCTGGCGCTGATGGTCGGCAGCATCGCCGGCGCGCTGGCTGGCTCGCATCTCGCGCGCATCGTTCCGCGTGGGATCATGCGGGTGTTGATCGTTGTGGTGGGAGCGGCTTTGACCGTCGCCTTCGCCCGCCGCTATTGGTTCTAGCCCTCGATACGGCTGACCAGCATCGCCAGTTCGGCGACCCGCTGGGTCATGGCGCTGCCGGGATCGCTGAGCGGATCGACCACGGTGAAATGATTGGCGCCGGCGATTTCCCCATAGCGCGTCTCGACGCCGCGCGCGCGCCAGCCGTCGGCGATGATCCTGCTCTGGCGCAGGAATTCGCTCGACTCGTCGCCGCCGACAACCGCGTCGAACCGGCGCCCGGCCGGCACCTTCCAATGCAGCGGCGACACCCGCCGCGCTTCCGCCTGGTCGAGCCGCAGGTCCTGGTTTTGCGACACATGCGTTAGCGGTTCCAGATCGAACACGCCGGAAATGGCATAGGCCGCCGGCACCAGATCGGCCGGCGCGTCGGACGCGATGGCTTTCCAATCTTGCGCCACCAGGCAGGCGGCGAGATGGCCGCCGGCGGAATGGCCGTAGACGAAAATCCGCTTCTTGTGCTTGCGCCACAGGAACAGGCAGGCCGAGCGCATCTGCTCGATGATGGTGGCGATCGAAACATTCGGACAGAGATCGTAACCGGCGATTGCTACCGTGACGCCGCGCGCGTTGGGGCCGGCCGCCAGGTGCGGAAACATCGCCGGTTCGAGCGAGCGCCACCAGCCGCCATGAATGAACATGGCGAGCGGCGTCTTGGCGTCGTCGTCTTTCGCCGGGAAAATATCGATGCACTGGCGCGGCGAGGGACCAAAGCTAATCCCCAGTTCGGCGTCGCGCGCAGCCTCGCGATAGGCCTGCGCCTCACGCTGCCAGCGCGCGAAAATTTCCGGATGTTCCGTCACCCGGCCGCGATTGTCGTATTCTCTCTCGTAATCGATTGCTGGCATCTGCTGCTCCCGCCGGTCTGCACCGGCGGGAGATTGCGGCAAAGCCGTCGAGGCGGCAAGTCTTGCAAGGCAGCAATCCTTGCAAGGAAAAAAGCCTAGCGCTTGACCTGCGCGCGCAGCGTCTCGGCCACGGCGCGGTCGAAGCTGTCGGCCGCCGGCTTGGGCGACTTTTTGGCCGACTCGAGAACGTAACCGTCGCGCTGCTTGACCAGCGCGGCCATGCGTTCATTGAGCGCCTTGCGCTTGGCCTGCTGCTTGTCGATGAAGGCCTGGCGTTCGGCGCCATTCATGCCGCGTATCGAATCCGGCAGGTATTCGTCCTGCACCGAAGCGAGCTTTTGCCGTCCGGCTTGCACGTCGGACACCAGATCGCCGGCGCCGGTAATGGCTTCGCCCGAATTCTTGGCTGCATTGCGCGACATGTAGCCGGCCATATCGGTGGCGACCGCCATCGGCGCGGCGGCGACTTGCCGGGTTTTCCGCTCGACCTCGCTGCGCTGCCGGTGCGGCCCGTACGGAATCACGGTGCCGTTGATTTCGCCCTGCAGCTCGATGATTTCGCGGTCGTAGGGCGTCTCGATCACCACCAGATGGCCGCCGTCCTGCGGAATCGGGATGTAGCGGCCATGACCCATCTGGGCGATTTCGCGCCACACCCGTTCGGTGTCGCGCGCGCCGCCCGCCTGCACGGCGTTGACCAAGATGCCGCGGTCGCGCGCCATGCCCAGCACCTCCGGATATTTCACGTCCTGTGCGTAATCCATGTGCGGCGGCGCGTCGCCGACCAGGAACATGATGCGGCAGATCTCCGAACCTTGCGTCCAGGCCAGCTTGGTGACGCCGACATGCAGCGCCTCGTTGACGCTTTCCGGCCAGTCGCCGCCGCCGCGCGCGCGCAGCGCCAGCAGGTTGGCGTAAAGATCCTGGATGTCGGTGGTCAGATTGAATGTCTTGGTCACGTATTCGTCGCCGATGTCGCGGTAGGCCACCAGTCCCATGCGGATTTCGGCGTCGGGATTGGCATCCACGATCGCGGTCGCGATCGACCAGATCTTGCGCTTGGCGGCCTCGATCAGCGGCCCCATCGAGCCGGTGGTGTCGAGCACGAAGGCGACTTCGACCACCGGTTTGACCTTGACCACTGTCGTGACGGTTTCATTGGCCAGGCTGTGGCCGGCCCAGGCGAACGGCAGCATAAAAAAAGCGAGAGCCGCGGCCCTCGCATGGTTTGCAAGCATGAGTTTCACCCCTCTGTTGGAAAGAATCTCAGACCGGGGAATGTTCCATTGCCATCGCGTCAAGTGCGGGCCGGAATTAGGGCTGACGCCTGACTGATTTATGGCGGTTTTTGTCCGGCTTATGGCAGGCCGCCGCAATTTGTCGGCCCGCGCGAAGCGGGTTAAATGTAGCCGATGAAAGTCGACGGCAGACAGACCCGCAGCATCTGGGTGGAAAGCGATGGCGTGTCGGTTGGCGTCATCGACCAGACGCTGCTGCCGCATCGCTTTGCCACGTTAAGAATTGCGGCGCTTGACGATGCCGCCCATGCCATCAAGTCGATGCAGGTGCGCGGCGCGCCGCTGATCGGGGCGACCGCGGCCTACGGCGTATGGCTGGCGATGCTGGCCGATGCTTCCGACGAAAACCTGGAGCGCGCTTGCGCGGCGCTTAAGGCGACGCGGCCGACCGCGATCAATTTGCAATGGGCGCTCGACGAGATGCTGGCGGCGCTACGCAACCGGCCGCGCGCCGAGCGCGCCGCCGCCGCGCTCAAGCGCGCCAACGAGATCGGCGACGAGGACGTGGCGATCAATCTGGCGATTGGCCGCCACGGGCTCAAGCTTATCGAAGGCATCGCCGCAAATAAGAAAAACGGCGGGCGCGTCAACGTGCTCACCCATTGCAATGCCGGCTGGCTGGCGACGGTGGACTGGGGCACGGCGACCGCGCCGATCTATCTGGCGCACGATAAGGGGATGCCGGTGCACGTGTTCGCCGACGAGACCCGGCCGCGCAACCAGGGCGCTTCGCTCACCGCCTGGGAATTAGGCCAGCACGGCGTTCCGCACACCGTGATTCCGGACAATACCGGCGGTCATCTGATGCAGCACGGCCTGGTCGATCTGGTGATCGTCGGCGCCGACCGCGTCACCGCGCAGGGCGATGTCTGCAACAAGATCGGCACTTATCTGAAGGCGCTGGCGGCGCACGACAACGGCGTGCCGTTCTATGTGGCGCTGCCGTCGCCGACCGTCGACTTTACCGTCAGTGACGGGCTTGCCGAGATTCCGATCGAGCAGCGCGGGCCGGAAGAAGTCGCCTGTATGACCGGCAAAACGAAAGATGGCCGCGTCGTGTCGGTACAGGTGGTGCCGGACGGCTCAGCCGTCGCCAACTACGCCTTCGATGTGACGCCGGCCCGGCTCGTCAGCGGACTAATCACCGAGCGCGGCGTGATCGCGGCAAGCCGTGAAGCCCTGGCTGCGGCATTTCCAGAACGTGCTAAACTCGCGTCATGACGCTCGCCGCAAAACAGCCATTGGAATTGCCAGTCGACGGCCGCCAGTCGGAAACCGCGCTCGCCGTCGCGCGCGGCACCGCGCGGCTGCTGCATGCGCATGGGTTTGGCGTGGTGAGCGAACTGGGGCTGCCGTCCGGCCGTCGGGCCGATCTGGTGGCGCTCGATGCCGGCGGCGAAATCTGGATCGTCGAGATCAAGTCCTCGGTGGCCGATTTCCGCGCCGATCAGAAGTGGCAGGACTACCGGGCGCATTGCGACCGGCTGTTCTTTGCCACTCACATGGACGTGCCGGCCGATATTTTCCCGCCCGACACCGGCTTGATCGTGGCCGATGCCTTCGGCGCGCAATTCATGGGTGAGGCGCCCGAGCACAAGCTGCCCGCCGCCACGCGCAAATCCATGATGCTGCTGTTCGCGCGCGCCGCGGCGTTGCGGTTACAGTCGCTGGCCGATCCAGCGGGTCCCTACACGGATTTGACCTAACACACCGTCGACGTCATCCGGCGACGCAATCCTTGATGCGGCCCTTGAATTCCGCCGTTTTGCCGGCGCCAAAGACCGTCAAGACATAGCCGCCGCGATAAGTATCGCTGTCGCGATTGCGGCGCGCCAAGATCACCAGACCGATGGTTTGCTTCTGCCGCTCGTCGGTGACTTCGATTTGCAGCCGCAGGTCCTGACCGAGCAGCCATTGCTGCATGATGTGGGAGTAATCGAAGCTGATAGCCGGAATGGAATGACCGCTGGCCGGCTTGAGCCGAATCGTGCCGCCTTGCACATAGGTGATCGGTCCGGAGCGGCCGGAGGTCGCCTGCATCTCGAAAGCGATGAACTTATCGTCGATGCCGCACGTCACGGTCGCGCTTGCCGCGGCGGGTGCGCTCATCGTAATCCAGGCCGCAAAGCCGAGGCCGATCTGGCCAAGCAATCGCCGCATGTTGCCCCACCGCTGCTTCAGCGCGGCGCTTTTTTCGCCAAAATACGCTGTAGCGTACGGCGATGCATATTGAGCCGGCGCGCGGTTTCCGAGACGTTGCGGCCGCATAATTCGTAGATGCGCTGGATGTGCTCCCAGCGCACACGGTCGGCCGACATCGGATTCTGCGGCGGCTCGATCTTCTTCTCATGCGCCAGTAGCGTGTTCACCACGTCGTCGGCATCGACCGGTTTTGCCAGATAATCGACGGCGCCGAGCTTCACCGCGTTCACCGCGGTGGCGATATTGCCGTAGCCGGTCAAAATAATTCCGCGCGCATCGGGGCGGTGGCGCTTCAAAGCGGAAATCACGTCGAGCCCGTTGCCGTCGGCCAGCCGCATGTCGACCACCGCGAAGCTGGGTGCGAAGCGCTCCACCTGCTGCAATCCATCCGCCACCGATTCCGCGGTGGTAACGGTAAAGCCGCGTTGCTCCATGGCTTTCGCCAGCCGTTGCAGGAACGAACGGTCGTCCTCCACGATCAGCACAGATCGTTCGCTGGCAACCTTTTCGGCCGCCGCCGGCGCGGCGATTTCGTTCCCGGCATTATCCACAGATTCACTCGTGTCTCGTGGGCCCATGGCGCATCTTAGCCGCTGGTGCCGCACAATCACACCATTAAAATGCCGGTGGCAGGCCGCGACCTCAAGGCCCCGTGAGGGTCAACGCCCGCTCGAATTCGCTCCGGCGCCAGCGTAATTTGACGATAGCGCCGCGCTCGGGAAACGAGCGGTTTTCGAATGAGAGTATGGCGCCCGAGCGTTCGAGCAATGTCTTGGCGATGAAAAAGCCCAATCCCAACCCGCTCGGCTCGTTGCCGGCGTCGTTCGCACCGCGGCGGCGGGTGGTGACATAGGGATCGCCAACGCGATCCATGATGTTCGGCGCGAAGCCTGGACCGTCGTCGCCGATGGTCAACTCGATGGTTTCCTCGTCCCATTGCGCGCCGATCACGACCCGCTCGCGCGCGAAATCGACCGCGTTTTCGAGGATGTTGCCGAGGCCGTAAAGAATCGCGGGATTACGCGGGCCGATCGGCTCGGCGCCGCCATTGGCCGGCACGCTCACCTCGATGGCGACGCCGATAATGCGGTGCGGCGCCACCACCTCCTCGATCAGCGCGGTCAGCGGGGTTCGATCGAATGGCTCGCCGCTTGACGACAGCTCGGTGATCTTGGCCAGGATGTCGCGGCAGCGGTTGGCCTGTTCGCGCAACAGCCGCACGTCGTCGCCATGCGGCGAGTCGGCGCTGATCGCGTTCTCCAGTTCCTTGGCGATCACCGAGATTGTCGACAGCGGCGTGCCGAGCTCGTGCGCGGCGGCGGCCGCCAGCCCATCGAGCTGCGAGAGATGCTGCTCGCGCGCCAGCACCAGTTCGGTGGCGGCCAGAGCGTCGGTGAGCTGTCGCGACTCCTCGGTGATCTGCCAGGCATAGACGCCGATGAATCCGATCGCCAGCAGGATCGATAACCAGACGCCCATCATGTAGATCGGCGGCAGCGCCAGCGGATCGTCGCTGTCCCACGGCAGCGGATAATGCACGAACACCAGCACGGTCGCGCAGGCGACGGCGAAGGCGCCCAGCATCAAAGTGAAGCGCGGCGGCAAGGCGGTCGCCGACAGCAACACCGGCGCCAGAAACAGGAAGGCGAACGGATTCTGCAGCCCGCCGGTCAGGAACAACAGCACCGCCAGCTCGGCGATATCGAAGGCCAGCAGCCAGGCCGCGCGGTCGGGCTCCAGCCGCTGGGTCAGGGCGAAACGCAACCGCAGTGCGACGTTGAGCCAGGCCGACAGCACGATCACCGCCAGGCAGGCCCAGATCGGCAGCGGAAAATCGAGCCCGTAATAGACGCCCAGCACGGCGGTCGACTGGCCGATGACGGCAAGCCAGCGCAGGCGCACCAGCGTGTCGAGACGCACATTGCGGCGCGGGTGGTTCTCGGCAAGGTCGAGCGAGGGCATGGGCGGCAGTGTAACGCACTGGCCCGGCGGCACAAATTGCCGGCTGGCCGAGCGGCTTGGCGCGCGGGGCTTGCGATTCGCCCGCGCCAGCGGCACATCTGCGGCATAATGGACGCAAGTGTCACCCCCGCCATCGCCGTCGAGGCCCTGGTCAAGCGCTATAAAGGCGCCACCGCGGTCGACGGCATCTCGTTTCGCTTGGGCGCCGGCTCGATCACCGGGCTGCTCGGCGGCAACGGCGCCGGCAAGACCACCACCATCGCCATGATCATGGGCCTGGTCACGCCGACCTCGGGCACGGTCACGGTGCTGGGCGCGCAGATGCCGAAAGAGCGCTATCGCGTGCTGCACCGGATGAATTTCGAGAGCCCTTATGTGGACATGCCGATGCGGCTCACGGTGCGGCAAAACCTGACGGTGTTTGCGCAACTTTATGCGGTGCCCGATATCGGTGCGCGCATCGCGAGCCTCGCCGCCGAGCTTGAGCTGACCGAGTTTCTCGACCGGCCGACCGGCAAGCTCTCGGCTGGGCAGAAGACGCGCGTCTCGCTCGCCAAGGCGCTGCTCAACCGGCCGGAAGTGCTGCTGCTCGACGAGCCGACCGCGTCGCTCGACCCGGATACCGCCGACTGGGTGCGCTCCCGGCTGGAACGCTATCGCATCGACCGCGGCGCAACCGTGCTGCTCGCCTCGCACAACATGAACGAGGTGGAGCGGTTGTGCGAGCGCGTCATCATCATGAAAAAAGGCCGCATCGAGGACGACGATACGCCGCAACGCCTGCTTGCCCGCTACGGCCGTGAGACGCTGGAAGAAGTGTTTCTCGACGTGGCACGCGGGCGCGGCGCACATCGCGAGGCGGCGCTATGATCGTTTGCTTGCGCGTGACCACAAACTCCGTTCGTTCCCGCGGAAGCGGGAACCTAGTCTTTGCAATTGATTCAGTCCGCGCCGATCGGGGTTCCTGCTTTTACGGGGACGAACGGGAGAAGGTGCGACAATGACCGTCACCGACTCCGGTCTCGACTTTTCCATCAACCGCGTCGCCGCCATGGTGCGGCGCTACTGGTTTCTGCTGCGCTCGTCCTGGCCGCGCATCCTCGACCTGATCTATTGGCCGGCGGTGCAGATGCTGATGTGGGGATTCCTGCAACTTTATGTGTCGCAGAAAGCGGGCTTCTTCGCGCAAGCCGGCGGCGTGTTCATCGGCTCGGTGCTGCTGTGGGATATTCTGTTCCGCGGCCAGCTCGGCTTCTCGATTTCGTTTCTTGAGGAAATGTGGTCGCGCAACCTCGGCAACATCATGATCTCGCCGCTGCGCCCGGTGGAATTCATCGCCGCCTTGATGATCATGAGCATCGTGCGGCTGTTGATCGGCATGGTGCCGGTGTCGCTGCTCGCCATTGCCTTTTTCGGCTTCAATCTGTGGTCGCTCGGTTTGGCGCTGGCGGCGTTCTTCGGCAATTTGATTCTGACCAGCTGGGCGATCGGCATCTTCGTCGCCGGGCTGTTATTGCGTAACGGCATGGGTGCGGAGGGGATGGCCTGGACCATCATGTTCCTGTTCCTGCCGCTCACCTGCGTGTACTACCCGGTGACGGTATTGCCCGATTTTCTGCAATATGTGGCATGGTCGCTGCCGCCCACCTATGTGTTCGAGGGCATGCGGGCGCTATTGATCGATCACGTGTTTCGCGCCGATCTGATGCTGCAGGCGCTGGCCTTCAATGTGGTACTGTTCGCAGCCGCATCATTTGCGTTCCAAAAACTGCTGGCGAGCGCCCGCGTACAGGGCTCCCTGCTACAGGTCGGTGAATAGATGGAAAAAGCCCTATTTTTGTAGGGATTTAAGTGGTTTTACCGGTGTAAACCGGATGCCAATAACCTAGGTGTAGGTTGACGATATGAAAGAAAAGCGACACGCTGCTGCAGCGCAGCAAGAGCCGGGAATTAAGCCAATGCCGATCGGCGAATTCGACGGGGCAGCAACGCTGCCCAGCGGTAACGGTGTATTGCTTTCGACGCCGATGTACTGGCTGTACGAAACCGGCCTGGCCGCGCTCGATCCAGCGCGCGCGTTGGCTGACGCCACCCGTCTGTTCTTCAAAAACCCGGGCAACCCGTTGGCCTACACGACCTATGGCAAGTCGGTCGCCGCCTCGATGGAATTGTTTGAGCGTACCACGCGCCGTTACGGGCGGCCGGAATGGCAGATCGAATCGACAACGGTCGGCGGCGAACGCGTGCCGGTCCGTGTCAATACGATCTGGGAGCGTCCGTTTTGCCGCCTGCTGCATTTTGAGCGCGGGTTTACCCGCGCGCCGCGCCGACCGCAGCCGAAACTGCTGATCGTGGCGCCGATGTCGGGGCATTACGCCACCTTGCTGCGCGGCACGGTCGAGGCGTTTCTCCCCAATCACGATGTCTACATCACCGACTGGCGCAGCGCCCGTTCGGTGCCGCTGGCGGCAGGTCGCTTCGATCTCGACGACTACATTGACTACATCATTTCCATGCTGCATTCGCTCGGCGGCGAAACGCATGTGATCGCGGTGTGCCAGCCCTCGGTGCCGGTGCTCGGCGCCGTCGCGTTGATGGAAGCCGACAAGGACCCCTACGTGCCGCTTTCCATGGTGCTGATGGGCGGGCCGATCGACACGCGCATCAATTCCAATGCGGTCAACAAGCTGGCGGAAAGCCGCGGTATCGAGTGGTTCCGCACCCACGTCATCACCAAGGTGCCGTTCCCCAATCCCGGATTCATGCGCGACGTCTATCCGGGATTCCTGCAGCTCACCGGTTTCGTCAGCATGAACCTCGATCGCCATCTCGAGGCACATCGCGAGCTGTTCCGGAATCTGATCAAGGGCGACGGCGATTCGGCGCAGAAGCACCGGGAATTCTACGACGAATATCTCGCGGTCATGGACCTCTCCGCCGAGTTCTATCTGCAGACCGTCGACACCGTATTTATTCGTCACGCGCTGCCGAAAGGCGAGATGACCCATCGCGGCCGCAGGATCGATCCGGGCCAGATCAAACGCGTCGCCTTATTGACGGTCGAAGGCGAGCACGACGATATTTCCGCGGTCGGCCAGACCGAGGCGGCGCACCGGCTGTGCGCGAATATTCCGCCCGAGCTCAAGGCGCATTACCTGCAGCCCAGCGTCGGCCATTACGGCGTGTTCAACGGCTCGCGCTTCCGCGCCGAGATCGCCCCGCGCATCTCCGATTTCGTGCTGTCGAACAATGGCGGGCGCAGCGCCCGCTCGGCCGCGTCAAAAGTCGCGTAGCTCCGCGTTCTTGAACCGCCCGGCGGCGCCCAAGCGCCAGCCAATGGCGGCGTGACAACGCAAAAGCCTCTGCGCCAAGTCCTTGCGCCAAGTCCTTGCGCTAGGTCCTTGCGCTAAGTCCCTGCGGTAAGCCCTTGCGTGACTGCGGCAAATTTCCGCCGCGCGAAACCGCGTTGCGAACGAGCGCGAATATGGCAGTATTTCCGGCAGGTTTTGCGATCGGACGGACGTTGCCCAAATTATTGCCAATCCCGCTGCGCACCTTGCTGTATCGCCGGCCGAGCGAACCGGCGACGATCGCGATTGTGTTTGAGCGTGAAACCTATCTGGTGCGCGTGCGCCGTCACCGGCAGGCGCGCCGTTACACCCTGCGCATCCATTCCGCCACGCGCGCGGTTGTGCTCACTATACCGCCACGCGGCACGCTCAAGCAGGCGAACGAATTCGCGCAGAAGCACGGCGCCTGGATCGCGGCGCGGCTGCAAAGGCTGCCGCAGGCGGCGCCGTTTGCCGATGGCGCGGTGCTGCCGCTGCGTGGCGTCGACCACCGCATTGTGCATCGGCGCGCGGCGCGCGGTACGGTCTGGCTCGAATGCGGCGCCGGCGACGAGCGCATGCTCTGCGTTGCCGGTGAGCGGCCGCACATGCCGCGCCGGGTCCATGACTTCCTCAAGCGCGAGGCCAAGCGCGATCTGGCGGCGGCAAGCGCGCGCGCGGCGGATGCGCTCGGCGTCAAGATCAAGCGCGTGTCGATCCGCGACCAGACGAGCCGCTGGGGCTCGTGCTCGACCACCGGCATGCTGTCTTTTTCGTGGCGGCTGATCCTGGCGCCGCCGTTCGTGCTCGATTATCTGGCCGCGCATGAGGCGGCCCATCTCATCGAAATGAACCACTCGCGCCGGTTCTGGCGGCTGGTCGAGCGTATCTGTCCGCACATGAGCCGCGCCAAGTCCTGGCTCGACGCGCACGGGGCCGGTCTGCACCGCTATGGATTGCAGGACGGCTGACGGCGCTGGCCTTGCGTGGCGGCCTCATATAGGTACGTCAAGCTTGGCCTTGTGCCGGGCATCCATGTTTCAGGACGACTTCCCCGCATGTTGCGTCCCGGCACTTTCGCACTCACGGCATTGCTGGCGGCGATGACGGCAATTGGGCCGATCACCACCGACATGTACCTGCCGTCGTTGCCCGACATCGCGCAGAGGCTCGGCGCGACCACGGCGCAGGCGCAACTCACGATCTCGTTTTACCTGATCGGCTTCGCGTTCGGGCAGATCGTGTACGGCCCGATGTCCGATCGGCACGGGCGCAAGCCGGTTCTGCTCGCCGCGATCGCCTTGTATTGCGCGGCGACGCTGGCCTGCGCGCTGTCGACGTCGATTGAAATGCTGATCGCCGCGCGCTTCGTGCAGGCGCTCGGCGGCTCCGGCGGCATCGTGCTGGCGCGCGCCATTGTGCGCGACCTTTATTCCGGCGCGCGCGCCGGGCGCGAATTGTCGCTGATTGGCGCGGTGATGGCGGTGGCGCCGGTGCTGGCGCCGCTGCTCGGCGGCATGTTGCAGACCGGCTTCGGCTGGCGCTCGGTGTTTTTCACGTTGCTCGGGGCCGGATTGCTCAGTGCGGCGGTCATGGTGCCGTTGATGCCGGAAACTCTGTCGGCGCGGGCAAGCGAACCGGTATCGCCGACCAGCATGCTCAGATCCTATCGCGTGCTGGCGCGCAACCCGGCCTATCTGGCCTATCTCGGGCTGGCTTCAACCAGCTTTGCCGGACTGTTCGCCTGGATTTCCGGCTCTTCCTTTGTGCTGCAATATCTCTACGGCCTTACGCCGTTTGAATTCGGTGTCGCCTTCGCGGTCGGCTCGGTCGGTTACATGAGCGGCACCAGCCTGGCGGCGAAACTGGTCATGCGGCTTGGGATCGACCGCACCCTCGGCGTTGGTTGCGTGGCGATGGCGGTCGCCGGCGTCGGCATGATGCTGGCGGTCGCGTTCGGTTTGACTTCCGCCGCCTCTCTGGTGTTGCCGATGGCGCTCTATCTCGCCGGGCTCGGCATGGTGTTGCCGCAGGCGTTTGCCGGCGCGATGACGCCGTTTCCCGAGCGAGCGGGCGCCGCTTCCGCGCTCCTCGGCTTCATCCAACAGTCGGCCTCCGCGCTGTGCGGAGCGGTGGTCGGATGGCTGCTCGGTCAGAGTGCCTGGCCGCTGGCCGCGGCGGTGGCGGCGATGGGCTTCGCGTCGCTACTGCTGTGGATCTCGACGCGCGCGATCCGCGCCCGCGTTGCCGCGCAGCATTGATTGCTACGCACGATCCGGAAAACGATCAACGCCGGCCGAACAGATTATTCATCAGCCAGCCGTCCAGGCTGGCAGTCCCGCTGCGCTGCTGGGGCACGTTGGCCGCGACCGGTTGCGGCGGGGCAGGCGGGTTCGGTGCGCCGCCGCCGAACAGTCCGGCGAACAAGCCGCCGCCGCCTGTGCCGGGCAGGCCGGCGACCGCGACGCCCTGGTGCGCGTCGCGCATGAACCGGCTCCAGATTTCCACCGGCATGCCGCCGCCGGTGACCTTTTTGGTCGGCGAGCCGTCGTCATTGCCGAGCCAGACGCCGGTAAGCAGCTTGGCGGTGTAGCCGATGAACCAGGCGTCGCGGAAATCCTGGCTGGTGCCGGTCTTGCCGGCCGCCGGCCAGCCCGGCAGCGACGCCTTGTGCGCGGTACCGATGGTCAGCGTCTGTTGCATCATCGCGTTCATCATTCCGGCGTAACGCGCATCGACGATGCGGCCAAGCTGCAGGTCGTTGCGCGCATAGAGCAGCTTGCCCTTGTCGCCGGTGATGCGTTCGATGACATGCGGCTGAATCGCAAAGCCGCCATTGGCGAACGGCGCATAGGCGCCGACCAGTTCGAGCGGCGAGACTTCCGAGGTGCCGAGCGCGATCGAGGCGTTGGGCTCGAGCTTGGAGGCGATGCCGAGACGATGCGCGGTGCGGATCACCGCCATCGGACTGAGTTCCATGGTGAGGCGCACGGAAACCGTATTGAGCGACAGCGCCAGCGCCTTGCTGAGCGTGACCGGTCCGAAATATTCGTGACCGTAGTTTTCCGGCTGCCAGCCCTTGATCTTGATCGGCTTGTCCTCGCGTACGCTGTCGGGGGTGAGCCCGTGTTCGAGCGCGGTCAGATAGACGAACGGCTTGAACGCCGAGCCCGGTTGGCGCTTGGCGGCGACCGCGCGGTTGAACTGGCTTTCGCCGTAATTGCGTCCGCCGACCATGGCGCGCACCGCGCCGTCCGGCGTCATGGCGACCAGCGCGCCTTGCGCGACGCCGCTCTTGTCGCCCTTCGTGGCCAGTTCGTCGGAGAGCGCCTTCTCCGCGCTGGCCTGCAGCTTGCCGTCGATCGTGGTCTGCACCACGATATCCTCGTCGATGTGGCCGAGCACGTCGTTGAGCACGTCCATGATCCAATCGGCGACGTAATTGACCGAGCCGTTGCCGGCCTGCGCCACGATGCGCGGCGGCTTGGCGAGCGCGACGCGCTCGTTAGACGTCGAGATGAAGCCGAGCTCGGCCATGGCGGCGAGCACGATCTTGGCTCGTTGCTCGGCGCCGTCGAAATTGCGCGTCGGTGCAAGACGGGTCGGCGACTTTACCAGCCCCGCCAGCAAGGCCGCCTCTGCGACGGTTATGTGCCTGGCGGACTTGCCGAAATATCGCAGCGCGGCCTGCTCGATGCCGTACGAGCCGGAGCCGAAATAGACCCGGTTCAAATACAATTCGAGGATCTGGGTTTTGGAGAATTTGCGCTCCAGCCACACCGCCAGCATCGCCTCCTGCAGCTTGCGGGTGATGGTGCGCTCTTGAGTCAAGAAAAGGTTCTTGGCCAATTGCTGTGTAATGGTGGAGCCGCCTTGCGCCACGCCGCGGTGCAGGACGTTGGCAACCAGGGCGCGGGCGATACCATAGGGGTCGATGCCGTAATGCTCGTAGAAGCGCCGATCCTCGATGGCGACGAAGGCCTTCGGCACGTAGCTCGGCAGTTCCTTCAGCGACATGATCTCGCCGGCGAGGTCGCCACGGCGGGCGAGCGCACGGCCTTGCACATCGACGATCTGGATCGAGGGCGGCCGCTTGGGAATTTCCAGCGACTGGATTGGCGGCAGGTGAGCGCCGACCCAGGCCACGGTGCCGACGCCGCCGATCGCCAGCCACAGCGAAAGCACCAGGCTCCAATAGGCCAGCCGGCCTATAGCTGAGCGCCGCTTGCCGCCGCCACGGCCGGACTTGCGCTTGCGCCGGCGTTTCGATGAAGGTTTGCCTGGACCCGCGGCCCGCTCGCCGGCGCTCACGCGCAAGGCGGATCCGTTGTCGAACACCGGCTCCCGGCGCGTGCCCGAATGTCCCTTGCCCCACGCCATCACGCGACCCGACTGAAATCATGCCGGCGGCGATCCGCCGGTCCCCAAGGGTCACGCTACGGGGCCGGGTTTAAGAGCTCGTTAAGGGGTGACTGGCCGGGAACGGCGCGCACGGCGCCGGGTGAATAGATCCGGGCAGGCGGGATGCAATTCCGGCGGCGGCAATTTCAAATGAATTCCCGCCGCCTTCGCCTCGCCCGAGTTCCCGCCAAGGTCGGGGCGCCATAACTGGTTAACCATCGCGCTCGCTAGCCGCGTACCGCGGCCATCAGCGACCCCCTGCGAAAGGATAATAATTAAATTTTACGCCCTATCACGGATGCGGGCGACGCTGGCGTAATCGGCGCCGAATTTGTTGGGGGACGGTATGAGGGCGGTGTCTTCAGCATCGGGGTCCGCGCAAGATGCGGCCGATGCAGCCGTTTCGGCCAATTCGGCATTCAGGCGTTTTGGCCCGATTCGGCTGACCATCATTTGCGCCGTGCTGCTCGCGACCTTTGTCGTGATCGGCAGCGCCCTCTTTCTGTTCAATCTTCACAATCGTATCCAGATTTTAAACGAGCGAAATTTATCGAACAATGCATTCGTTCTCGCCAAGCAGATTGAGCAGTTATTCGCGGTCGTGGAGGCCGTGCAAACCGGCATCATCGAGGACATTGCTCCTCGCGGAACCCTTGACTCTGGCGCCGGCGGAAATCAGTTAGCCGGCCATGACCTTTTCATAAAACTGCGCGACAAGGCCGCCGGCATGCCCTATGTCGGCTCGCTTGCCATCATCGACGCACAGGGCCGGTTGATCAATTTCTCCCGCGAATGGCCCACCCCGAATATCGACTCCACGGATCGCGCATATTTCAAGGCGTTTCAATCCAATCCAGGCCTGACGTCATTCGTTGGCGAGCCGGTTCTCAATCATTCCAACGCAAGCTGGGTCGTGCATTTGGCGCGCAAGATACCCGGACCCCATGGCGAATTCCTCGGACTGATTACAGCGGCGGTCGATCTGCAATATCTGCAAAAGTATTTCAGGGAAATTTCATTTGAACCGGGCAGCGGGGTGACCCTTTTTCGCACTGACGGCCTCGTGCTTGCGCGGTTCCCGGTGGACGCGTCGATAATCGGGCACCGCTTCCCGGACGCACTAAGTCTCAAACTCATCTCCACCGCCGATCATGCGGTCGGTGTGAGTGCGGGCTTAATAGACGGCCACGTCCGCATGATCGCCGCCCATCGTGTCGGCAGCTTCCCAATTGTGCTGGGCACGACCAAGACCACCGCCACAATCTACGGCGGCTGGTGGCAAACGGTCGGCTATGTCGCCGCGATGTCCGTGCTGACATTTGTCATAATCGCGGCGTTTGCATTCCTGTTCGTCAGACAGTTCCGGAATTACCAGGCTTTGGTGCAGGAACGCGCCGGGCGGCAAAAATCCGAACAACTCCACCGGCAAAGCCTGCAATTCGACGTGGCGCTCAACAACATGTCGCAGGGCCTCATCATGTTCGACTCGAGCGAGCGGGTCGTCGTGTGCAATCAGCGCTATATCGAGTTAGCCGGGCTCGCTCCGGAATTCATGCGGCCCGGCCGCACGTTGCGCGAGATTCTTCAGGCGCGGCAGACGCAAAGCGGTTTTATGCCCGATATCGAGGAATATCGCCGCGAGCTTCTCGATGATATGACCCGCGACATTACCAAGAGCCTGATCGTAGAGACCAAAGATGGCCGCTCGCACCGCATCGTAAACGTGCCCATGGCGGGCGGCGGGTGGGTCGCGACCCATGAAGACATCACCGAACAGGTCATTGCGAAAGCCGTCATCGAAAAGCAAAAATTCCAGCTCGATGCAGCCCTTGAAAACATGTCGCAGGGGCTATGCATGTTCGACGCGCAGAAGCGATTGATCGTCTGCAACAAGCGGTATGCCGAGTTATACGGATTGAGCGACGAGCAGACCAAGCCGGGGACCGAACTTCGCGTCATTCTGGAACATCGAATTGCTCGCGGAACGGCGCCGGAAGATCATGAAAGCTACTTCCGGGATCGGCTCAGCGAGGTATCGATAAACAGGTCATACCAGGTCGTAAATCGGCTGCGCGATGGCCGGCACGTTTCCGTTGTTCATAGACCGATGCCGGACGGCGGCTGGGTCGCCACGCACGATGATGTCACCGAAGCGAAGGGCCGCGAAGAATCGTTCCGTTTGCTCTTTAAAGCGAATCCCATGCCGATGTGGCTCATCGATCGCGAAAGTTTACGCTTTCTCGATGTTAACGAGGCGGCCATCGTACTCGACTCGCTATCGAAAAGCCAAAGACAGCAAGGGTTTGACGGGGAGTTTTGGGGATAGGAGTTGGACGAGGAAGGCGATTATTTGAGCGGGACTTGCTGCGACGAAGATTTTGCGCAGCGTGTGGAGGC
>JBBRAL010000086.1:0-18585 GCA_038206805.1 Hyphomicrobiales bacterium
TTGGCCTTCTGATGGTATGCGCGGTGCTGCTGGCGATGTCGGCCGTCACCTTCCTGCTCAAGCGCAAGGACTGGCGCGACAAGCTGGCCGAAGCGGAAGCCGGCGAGCCTTCATCGTGAAGAATCTCAAAATAGATCCCGAACGCCTGTGGAGCGACTTGATGGAGACCGCGACCATCGGCGCCACGCCGAAGGGCGGCATCTGCCGGCTGACGCTGACCGATCTCGACGCGCAAGTGCGCGACTGGTTCAAGGCGCAGGTGCTGGCGCTCGGCTGCACCGTCACGGTCGACGACATGGGCGCGATGTTTGCGCGCCGCCCCGGCCAGCGCAACGACATTCCGCCGATCGCCATGGGCAGCCATCTCGACACCCAGCCGACCGGCGGCAAATTCGACGGCGCGCTCGGCGTGCTGGCCGCGCTGGAGGCGCTGCGCACTTTGCACCGTGCCGGATATGAGACCTTTGCGCCGATCGAATTGGTCAACTGGACCAACGAGGAGGGCTCGCGCTTTACCCCTGCCCTGATCGGGTCCGGAGTCTTTGCCGGCGTGTTCACGCGCGATTGGGCCTGTGCGCGGGCGGATCGCAGCGGCGAGACGTTCGGCGATGCGCTCGACAAGATCGGCTATCGCGGGCCGCAACGTTGCGGCGACCACAAGCTGTCGGCTTTCTTCGAGCTGCACATCGAGCAAGGTCCCAAACTCGAAGCGGAGAACAAGGACATCGGCGTGGTCACCGGCGTGCAGGCGATGCGCTGGTACGAAGTGACGGTCACCGGCCAGGACAGCCATGTCGGCACCACGCCGATGGCGCGCCGCCACGACGCGCTGCTCGGTGCCGCCCGCATGGTCGAGGCCGTCGACGCGGCCGCCCGCCGCAACCCGGCCACGGTCGGCACCGTCGGCCTGCTGGAGGTGAAGCCGGGATCGCCCAATGTGGTGCCCGGCGAGGTGTACTTCACCATCGACATGCGCGATCCCGACGCCGCCGTGCTGGACGGCATGGAGCGCGAGCTCACGGCGACATCGAACCGCATCGCCACAGAACTTGGGCTCGCCGTCGCCATCAAAAACATCTGGACCCAGCCGGCGGTGCGCTTCGACGCGCAATGCGTTGCCGCCGTGCGGGCGGCGGCGGAACAATCCGGCTATTCCACCCGCGACATGACTTCCGGCGCCGGGCACGATGCCGCCTATGTGTCGCGGGTCGCGCCCACCGCCATGATCTTCGTGCCCTGCCGCGACGGCATCAGTCACAACGAAGCGGAATATAGCTCGAAGGAACAATGCGCCGCCGGCGCGCAGGTGCTGCTGCAGGCCGTGCTCGACTTCGACCGGCGATTGGCGGAGCGTTTCGGAAAATAAATCCAATCGTCCCCACACCCGCGCAGGCGGGTGCGGGAATGAGCGGAGTAAATTGCTACGCCGCCTTCTTTGCTTGCAGCGCCATCGCGATCAGCGCCGATCCGCCGAACACCATGTTGATACCGACCAGCAGCCCGATCGCCCAGGCCGCCGTGCTCGGCAGGCCGGCCAGGATCATCGCGCCCAGAACCAGATCGACAATGCCGCTCACCAGCATCCAGCCCCAACGGCCGGTCAGTTCGCGTTTGTGATCGAGCGCGAACATGATCGAGACAATGCCCTCGATGATGAAGAAGCTGACCAGCACGATGGTGAGCGAGAACGCACCGCTCACCGGCCGGCCCAGCAGCAGCATGCCGACCACAATCCCGAGTACGGCCGAAATCAGCGCCCACCAGAAGCCGGGCGCAGCCCGCATCCATAACGTCGTGACCAGGCCGATGACGCCGCTGAGCAGCAGCAGCCAGCCCAACAGGAAAGTCACCGCCAGCGTGGCAAGCGGCGGGATCACGATAGCGATCAGGCCGAGAACGAGCAGCATGACGCCTTCGGCCAGAAATAGTTTCCAATGCGCGTACAGCGCGTTTTGCAAACCCTTGAATTCCGATGAACTGGTGGACATGGCAGCCTCCGCCGTTTGCCCCGAGCGGAGCATACAGCTTTGCCGGCGATGCCGATAGTGCGCTATCCGAAGTGGCGCCTTATAGCCGGGCCTTAGCTACGCACGAGCAAATTACGGGTTGCGGGAAGCCGCGCGATCACGCCCGGGCAAAACCCATGCCGCGCACCGGCTGCGCCACCGCCGTACCCTTCATCAGCCGCTGACGCATCAGGCCGATGAGCTGGCTCTTCGGCATCGGCTTGGCGTACAGATAGCCCTGCCCGACATTGACGCCGATGCCTTGCAGCTTGTGGCTCTCGTGGATTGTCTCGATACCTTCCGCCACGGTCTTGAGCCCGAAGCGCTTGCCGAGTTCGACAATGGTCTCGCACAGGCCGGCATTGAGCTGGTCCCGGTCGCAGTTCATCACATAGCTGCGGTCGATCTTGAGTTCGCTGAACGGCAATTGCTTCAGGCGCGCCAGCGAGGAATAGCCGGCGCCGAAATCGTCGAGCGCGAGCGTGCAGTTGAGCGCGGTCAGCGCGCCAGCGACATCGTTGGCGAGATTGAGATCGTTGATGATCTGGTCCTCGGTCACTTCCAGAACCATACCCGGCCAGTTCTGCGCGCGCGGGCGGGCCTCGCGTATCATCTGCGGGATCGGCAATTTGACGAAGGCGGAGACCGGCACGTTGACGGCCGTCTTCATCGAAATGCCGTGCTCGGAGAAAATCTCCCAGTCGCCGAGCGCGGTGAGGATCACCCGCTCGGTCAGCGCCATCAGATCCTGCTCGTTCGCGTCGGGCAGGAAGAAGTAGGGCGCCACCACGCCGCGCTCCGGATGGCGCGCGCGCACCAGCGCCTCGGCGCCGATCAGCCGCATGGTCTTGAGTTCGATCTTGGGCTGATACCAGAGTTCGAACCAGTCGCGCTTGAGCACTTCGCTGAGCGGAATCTTATCTTTCGGCCCGCCATAGGGGGCGGGGCCAGAGGAAAAGAGATTGCGCAGCCGCTCAAGCATAGCCATCGAATCCAGTAGCCGCGCGCGGACAGCGCGCCGGTACGGGTTTTAGCGGGGCTACAGCGGGCAGGCGGTTAATGGCTACCAGCGGGTGGCAAATATGGTTTTCGGGAGGTTAGCGAACTCTGCCGTCATGGTCCGCGAAAGCGCACGATCCGGTAACCACGTCGGCATCGATGGATACTGGCTGCCCCGCCGGGGCCCGTCCCCGCGAAGGCGGGGACGGGGTATGACAGCTTTGAATGCTATTCCGCCGCCTTTCTTGCCGCCACGATCTGGTCCGCCGTGCGGCCGGTAATTTCGGCCATATGGTCGAACTTATAGGTGAACGAGCCGACGCCGGCGGTGGCCGAGCGCACCTCGATGATAAGGTCGCCAATTTCCGCCTCCGCCATCTGCGCGCGCACCGTGTCCCAGCCCGGCCAGCCGTCGCGGGTATCGAAGCCGAGAATATGGCCGCGCCGGCCGGACAGGATGGCGTTCATCTTGGCCGTGGCCTCGCTCGGGCAGACGATTTCCACCAGATGGATCGGCTCCAGCAGCACCGGCTGGCACTGCGGCAGACCTTCGACGATGGCGATACGGCCGGCAATGCGGAACGCCATGTCGGAGGAATCCACCGCGTGGAACGAACCGTCGATCAGCGCCACCGCCAGGTCGACCACCTGGAAGCCGAGCGGCCCGTGCTTGAGCGTGTCGATGACGCCCTCCTCCACCGCCGGAATGTAATTGCGCGGCACCACGCCGCCGGTGATCTTGTCCTCGAACTTGAAGCCGGACGAACGCGGCAGCGGCTTGATCTCCAGCACCACGTCGCCGAACTGGCCATGGCCGCCGGACTGCTTCTTGTGGCGACCGCGCAAAGTGACCGGCTTCTTGATGGTTTCGCGATAGCCGACGGACGGCGGCCGCGTCGACACCGGAACCGCATAGCGGTCGCCGAGCCGCTCGGCCGCCACGCGCAGGTGCATTTCGCCCTGGCCCCAGATCACCACCTCGTGGCTCTCCGCGTTGTGCTCGACCGAGAGCGAGGGATCTTCCTCGGTGAGCTTGGCGAAGGCGACGCCGAGCTTGACGTCGTCCTTGCGCTCCTTGGCCTGCACCGCGACTGCGAGCACCGGGGCATAGGACTTCACCTCGGCGACCGCCGCATGCGGCGTCTTGCCCGACGACAGCGTGTCGCCGGTCTTGGCCTGTTCGAGCTTGCCGAAGCCGACGGTCTCGCCGGCCGTGGCCTGGCCGCGCTTCTCGAAGTGCTGGCCCATCAGCTTGAACACCGCCGAGGCGCGCCCGACTTCGCCATTGGGCGTGTTGAAGGTGGCGCCGTCTCCGGCGCTGCCGGTCAGCAGGCGGGCCACCGACAGCTTGCCGCCATGCGGGGTGTGATAAGTCTTGAGCACCAGCGCCACCGGCTCGTTGCCGGGCTTGACGCCGAGCCGCGCGGCGGTTTCCGCGATCACCGGCGCCTCATGGCGCAGCGCCTTGAGCAGACGCAACACGCCATTGCTGCGGGTGGCAACGCCGAGCAGCACCGGACAGACGATGCGGTCGCGCAGTTCCTTGGCGAGGTCGTCGAACACCTTGTCGCGCGGCGGCTCGATGTCCTCGAGCAATTGCTCCATCAACTCGTCGTCGTGATCGGCCAGCGTCTCCAGCATGGAGAAGCGCGCTTCCTTTTTGCGATCGAGGTCCTCGCCCTTGATCTCGATAATCTCCGAGGCGGTGTGCTCCTTGTAGACATAGGCGCGTTCGAGCGCGAGGTCGACGAAGCCGGCGATGATTTCGTTTTTCCAGATCGGAATCTGGCGCAGCAGCAGCGGCACGCGCGAAGCCGGCTGCAACAGCTGGATGGTTTCGCGCACGCGCTTGTCGGCTTTATCGATTTTGTTGAGAAACAGGAAATGGGGAATGTTCAGGTCTTCCAACTGACGCAAGATCAGTTGCAGCTGCGGCACCTTCTTCTCGTCGGCCTCGCAGACCACGACCGCGGCGTCGACCGCCGGCAGTACGCTGCGCATATCGTGGATGAATTCGATCGAGCCGGGGCAATCGACGAAGGTGTAGCTGTCGTCCATGAAGGTGGTGGTGGCGAAGGTCGCCTCGACGCTCATCTTGTGATGGCGGGCTTCCTTGCTGGCGTCGCCGACCGAGTTGCCGGCATCCACCGTGCCCTGGCGTGCAATCGCGCCGGTGCGCGCGAGAATTGCCTCGAGCAACGTGGTCTTGCCGCTCTGGAATGGGCCCACCAGTGCGATGCACCGGGGACCCCTGGGACCCGTGCCGTTCTGTCCCATATTACCTCCCTTGCTGGCCGGGAGATGGACCTTTGCCCGGCCCTGTTGAGGTATCGTTTCAGGTGGAGGCCGGACTGGCAAGAGGCGCAGATTGTCATTCCGGGGCGCGTGCACAGCACGCGAACCCGGAATCCAGGGGCTCTGGATTCCGGGCCCGCGCCTTCGGCGCGTCCCGGAATGACAAGAAATGGCGGGGCGAAAGAAGAAGCAGCAACTTCAAATTCCCACAGAAGCGCTGGGTGCGGTCCTACTTGGCTCGTTTGAACACGTTATCACTGCTCCCGCCGGCGCTCGGGTTTGGCGTGACGAGCTTCAATACATCTCCGGTCAAAATGGCGGGGCGCCTGGAGTCCCTACCTTCAAGGTTCGGGAACAGAGAGCCCTCAATATGCAGGGTCAGAAACTTGCCCGCCTCTTCGACCGACCAGGTGCCAAATGTAAAGTTGGATCCGCGCACAGCCGCTTCGTTTTCCTCTGCGGTGCCGGTCAAACGGTTGTTGCTTTTGAACCGGGGGCGGTCAGGACGCCTGATCGCGAAAGTGAATTGCCCACTGGCATCGAGGATCAGAATGCCTTTCGGATTGGTACCGAAATTTTGCCGCTTGGTGCCATCGGGCGCAACATTGTCGTTGGAGACGAGCGTCCAGGCACCGATGAGTTGTTCCTTGAGTGATTTTTGCTGAGCCAAAGCGGAACCCGGCAGCAATGCCAATCCCAACGCTATAATTGCAGACAGATTAAAAACGCTACGCCGATCCATTGCTATCCTCCCGACCGAGCGCCAATGCGCGCTCCTGCCAGGAAGTCTGGATGAAAAATCTTCCCGCGCCTAGCTCAAATTCCCGCAAAACCTTTGGATACGCCGGCAAGCTTCTTCCAGGTCCTCGGTCTTGGTCGCATAGGAAATGCGGAACGCGGGGCCGAGCCCAAACGCGGTGCCCTGCACCACCGCCACGCCTTCTGCTTCCAGCAGCTCAGTGACGAAATCCTCGTCGCTCGCAAGCTTCTTGCCGGTCGAGGCCGTCTTGCCAATCGTGCCGGCGCAGGACGGGTAGACATAGAACGCGCCCTCCGGCGTCGGGCACTTGATGCCGTTGGCCTGGTTGAGCATCGACACCACGAGGTCGCGCCGCTCCTTAAAAATCTTGTTGTGCTTGGCGATGAAATCCTGCGGCCCGTTGAGCGCTTCGACCGCCGCCCATTGCGACACCGCCGACGGGTTCGAGGTCGACTGCGACTGGATCATCGCCATCGCCTTGATCAGCGGCTCCGGCCCGCCGGCGAATCCGATGCGCCAGCCGGTCATGCAATAGGCCTTGGAGCAGCCGTTGATGGTGAGCGTGCGCGGATAAAGCTGCGGCTCGATCTGCGCCGGCGTCGAGAACACGAAGTCGTCATAGACCAGGTGCTCGTACATGTCGTCGGTCATGACGTGGACGTCCGGGTGCTTGACCAGCACGTCGGTGAGCGCCTTCAACTCGGCGCGCGTATAGGCCGCGCCGGTCGGGTTCGACGGCGAGTTGAGCAGCACCCATTTTGTCTTCGGCGTGATCGCGCGCTCGAGCTGCGCCGCGGTCAGCTTGAAGCCGGTTGCCATCGAGGTCTCGATCGCCACCGGCTCGCCGCCGGCCAGCAGCACCATTTCGGGATAGCTCACCCAATAGGGCGCGGCGAAGATCACCTCGTCGCCCGGGTTGAGCGTCGCCACGAAGGCATTGTACAGCACCTGCTTGCCGCCGGTGCCGATGGTGATCTGCGAGGCCTTGTAGTCGAGGCCGTTCTCGCGCTTGAATTTCTTGGCGACGGCGTCCTTCAACTCGGCGATACCGTCGACATTGGTATATTTCGACGCTCGTCCGCTCTCGATGGCGCGGATCGCCGCCTGCTTGATGTTGTCGGGCGTGTCGAAATCCGGCTCGCCGGCGCCCAGCCCGATGACGTTGCGGCCGGCGGCTTTGAGCGCGCGCGCCTTGTCGGTGACGGCGATGGTGGCCGACGGCTTAATGCGCTTGAGCTGGTCCGCCAGGAAGGCCATCGAAATTCTCCAATCGGCGCCGCTGCGTTGGCGGCGCAGATGTCGTAATGCCGGCGCGCTATTCCAGCAAGAGGCGATCCGGTGAAGAAAATCGATGGATATAATCGGCCACGCCGATAGGTCGCGCCCACCGCCCACAAACCCGCAAAATACCGGCCGGCGCGCTTGCCTCGGGTTGCGCCGCCGCGATTAACCGGCGGGCAACCGCGCCATGCTACCGGCAGGCGCAATGGCCCTGCGGGAACCACAAATGGCTTGGCATACGGCCGGATTGCGCCGGTTGGACGCGATCATTTGGGCCCTGGTGGCAGGGGTTGCCGGCATCGAATTGCTGGCGGTCGCCTTTGGCGGCTTTACCCTGGTGTTGCGATCCTATGCCGCCCCGGCCGCCACCTGCCTGCTGCTGCTGCTGGCCGCCCGCTATTACCGGGTCAGGCGCGGCGACCCCAACATCGCCTCGGCGCTGGAAAACACGGCGCAGGTGATCGCCTTCGCCGCGGTCGGGGCGCCGCTGTCCTATCTGGCCGCCAGCGCCGCGCTGCCGCTGCACGATGCCGCCTTCGACGGCATCGACCGCGCGCTCGGTTTCGACTGGAACGCATTGCTGGCGGTCATGCAGCGCTGGCCGGCCTTTCATCTGTTCATGCGCGCGATCTACCTGTCATTGACCTTGCAGATGACCGCCATCGTTCTGCTGCTGGCCTTTACCGGACGGCTAGCCTGGCTGCGGGTCTATATGCTGGCGTTCATTTTCGCCGCCCTGGGCACGATTGCCATTTCCGTAGTTCTGCCGGCGGAAGGCGTCTGGCTGCATTACGGACTTAAAGCGGCGGATCCCGCCATCATGCCGGTGAGCAGCACAAGCTGGCCGGTGTTCCTCGGGTTGCGCGATGGCAGCTATCGCCTGCTGATGGCGGTCGGCTCCGAAGGCATCATCACCTTCCCCAGCCTGCATTCGGCGCTGGCGGTCATCCTGATCGCCTCGTTCTGGCCAGTGCGGATCGCGCGCTGGGTCAGCGCCGCGGTCAATTCGCTGATGCTACTGGCCACGCCGATTGACGGCTCGCATTATCTCGTCGATGTGCTGGCCGGAATCGGCATTGCGGTGCTTTGCCTGCTGGCCGCGCGCGCGCTGGTCGCCCGGCTGGCCGCGCCGCCGCGGGCTGCCGCCAGCATCGCCATGGCGCCCGCCGCCGGGCTGGCGACGCCTTCCCGGTAGATTTTCGCAGCCCTGCCGATACAATAGCGGCCAAGAGCCGGACCAAGCCATCGCGGCGGGCAACGGCGGAATAAATTTTCCGTTTCTATTGTTCCGGCAGACGATTGGTACCCGCGACGGCCACGCAATTGCCGGACTTGGTTGGCCTAGTCGGCCGCTGAGTGCTTCGAGACTGGCGCATAGTCATGCGCAAACGGATAAAATTTTAGATGTACACGCTCTATTCGATGCAGCGGTCCGGCAATAGCTACAAGGTCCGCCTGGCGCTGGCCCGGCTCCGCATTCCGTACAGGCTGGTTGAGGTCGACATTCTGCAAGGCGAGAGCCGCACGCCCGAATTTCTGGCCAAGAATCCGAGCGGCCAGGTTCCGCTGTTGGAGGTCGCGCCCGATCGCTATCTCGCCGAATCGAACGCCATCCTGTGGTACGTCGCCGGCGGCACCACGCTGGCGCCGGAAGACCGCATTGAGCGGGCTGAGGCACTGCAATGGATGTTCTTCGAGCAGCACAGTCTGGAGCCCAATATCGGCGCGGCCTATTTCTGGCTGGCCTTGATCAAGGGCGGCCGCGACCTGCAGAGCCATGCGATCGAGGACTGGATGGAAAACGGCTATCGCGCGCTTGGGGTGATGGAGATGCACCTCGGCAAGCACCCCTTTTTTGCCGCCGACCGTTTCACCATCGCCGACATCGCGCTCTACGGCTTCACCAACTTGGCCAACCAGTGCGATTTCGAGCTGGCGCGATTCCCGGCGGTCCGCGATTGGCTCGACCGCATGGCGGCGGAGCCCGGCTACGTGTCGATGGACTGGCACCCGGAACATTTGGTGGCGGCGCAGTAGAACATTCTCCGCTCATTCCCGCGTAAGCGGGAATCCAGACTCACGATGGCAGGATCGGCAATTTTCGCCCCTGGGTCCCCGCTTTCGCGGGGACGAGCGGTCAAATGGCTGCTCGGTTTACGTCCCATTAACCCCACCGTCACGAAAACGCCGCTTTTCATCAACGGCTACGCCGTAATCAGGCCGAACCAACGCCTGTTTCACGAGTTATTACCTTGGTATCGGATAATGGATTTGCTCGCTGATTTTGCAGGCCCGTCATGCGCCACGACATCGAAGGCAATGGATTCACCGCCCCCGCTGACCGCGCGCTCGGCCATGAGCGCCATACCGTCGCGCTCGCCGCGCTGATTACCACCGCCGCGCTCACCTTCGCCACCATCGTCGCCGCCACCGTGGTTTCGGTCGGGATCGCGCGCGCCAATGTCGTCGGCAACGTCATCGACAACGAAGGCGGCCTGTTCGCCGTCGCGCTGGTGCTCGGCGTGCTGTTTATCGGCATGAGCGGTCTGACGATCCTGACGCTGCCGGGCGGCAAGGCGAAAAACCGCAAATCTTCCGACCACACCCCGACGATCGCTTAGGGTAAGTTCGCTCATTCCCGTCCCCGCTTCTGCTGGGACGCGCGGATGGTGAGGAGCGGTCCATGCGATTGATCGTTGCGCTGACGGTATTGCCGCTGGCTTTCGCCGGCCCCGCTCATGCGGCCAACCCAACCTTTCCCAGTTCGGCCGGCAACCTGACGGTCGAGACCGTCGCCGGCGGCCTGGTGCATCCCTGGGCGCTCGCCTTCCTGCCGGATGGCCGCATGCTGGTCACCGAACGGCCCGGCCGCATGCGCATCGTCACGCGCGACGGCAGGCTATCGCCGCCGCTTGCCGGTGTGCCGCCGGTGTTCGCCTCCGGCCAGGGCGGCCTGCTCGACCTCGCGCTCGACCGCGATTTCGCACGCAATCGCACGATCTATTTCTCCTACGCCGAACCGTTCGACGGCGGCGGGCGCACCGCGCTGGCGCGCGCGACGCTCGATACCGGCGACACGCCGCGCCTTGCCGGCGTCACGGTGATCTACCGCCAGCACGGCCCCGCCTCGCGCGGCAATCATTTTGGCGGCCGCATCGCGCAAAGTCCCGACGGCAATCTGTTCCTCACCAATGGCGAGCACTTCACCGACCGCGACCTGGCGCAGACGCTCGACAACGATCTCGGCAAGATCGTGCGCATCGCCACCGACGGCGCGGCGCCCAAGGATAATCCGTTCGCGGGCAAAAGCGGCGCGCGGCCGGAAATCTGGTCGATTGGCCACCGCAATCCGCAAGGGCTCGCGATCAATCCGGCGGACGGAACGCTGTGGGAGCAGGAGCACGGCCCCATGGGCGGCGACGAGATCAATGTCATCGCGCCCGGACATAATTACGGCTGGCCGCTGGTCAGCCACGGCGTCAATTACGACGGCAGCCCCGTCGGCACCGGCAAGGACAAATTGGCCGGCATGGACGATCCCGTTTGGCACTGGACGCCGTCGATCGCGCCGTCGGGCATGACGTTTTATACCGGCAGTCTGTTCAAGGGCTGGAACGGCAGCCTGTTCAACGGCGCGCTGAAATTCCAGCTGCTGTCGCGGCTTGAGCTCAAGGACGGCAAGGTGGTGAAGGAAGAACGCCTGTTGCAAGGCCTGCGCGAGCGCATCCGCGATGTGCGGCAAGGCCCGGACGGCGCGCTCTATCTGCTCACCGACAACAATGCCGGCCGCATTTTGCGCGTGGCGCCGGCGAAGTGACAAGCTTGTCATTCCAGGGCCGGCCGCAGGCCGGGACCCGGAATGACGAATATTCACCACTTGTGAAACACAAAGAACGCGCCGCTCGCGATCAGCACAAAGCCGAAGCCCTGGCTCCAGGTCAGCGGCTCCTTGAGATAGGCATAGGAAAAACCGGCAAACACCAGCAGCGTAATGACTTCCTGAATAGTCTTGAGCTGCGCCGTGGAGTAGACCGCGCTGCCGTAGCGGTTGGCCGGCACCGCTAGGCTATATTCGATAAAGGCGAGCGCCCAGCTGATGAGGATGACGCTCACCAGCGGCACTTCCTTGTAGCGCAAATGCCAATACCAGGCGGTGGTCATGAATACGTTGGAGCCGACCAGCAGCGCGATCGGCAGCAGATATGGCGTCAGGACGGGCATGCGATCCTCTCTGCGGTAAAGCCGATGTGTTTAGCGGTCGCGCCGCGGCAAAGTCCACAGGCGCCGGCCTTGTCAGGTCCGCCGCTAAAGCCTCGCCACACACGGCGATTACGCGGCACGCGTTTGTGCTAGACTGGCGGCGAGCGGCCGGCATTGTCCGCTACAATCGGACTTGTTGTGCGTTGCAGGCAGGAGATATCAAATGCGCCCGATCGATTCGCGCCAAATTCGTCCCGCATTAATAATTCGTCCCGCATTAATATTGGCCGCCTTGCTGATGGCCGGCGCGCTGGCCGCGCCTGTAGCACTTGCCGCGCAACCGCTGGCGGAAAAACAGCAGCGTAGCGCGCCGCCGCCTGCGCCACCGCCGCCCGCGCCGGCGCGGCCTTATAAACTGGTCGCGATTACGCCGCCGAAGGCGATGGCGGACGCGAGCTTCGACGCCATGCGCAAGCAGGTCGGCGAGGCGGCCCAGCGCAAGGACAGCGCCGTCCTGGCGCGCCTGGTGGTGGCACAGGGTTTCTTCTGGGAGCGCGAAAACGGCGACGGCGCCGACAAACGCAAGCCCGGCATCGACAATCTCGCGACCGCGCTCGGCTTGGGCAACAAGAACGGCGCCGGCTGGGAAATACTGTTCGGCTATGCCGACGATCCGACCGCGGCGCCCTCGCCCGATCACAAGGGCGCATTCTGCGCCCCGGCCGATCCCATTTTCAATGGCCGGGAATTCGACGAGGTGCTCAAGGCGACGCAGACCGATGTATCGGAATGGGGCTATCCGGTGTCGGCCGGCATCGCGGTGCATGAGGCTCCGCAAGCCAATTCGCTGGTGATCGAAAAGCTCGGCCTCGCCTTCGTGCGCGTCAGCCCCGAGCCCACGCCAGTCTCGGCCGCCTACCTGCGCGTGATCACGCCGGCCGGAAAAACCGGCTATATCTCGGTCGACGCCATTGCGCCGATCGGCAGCGATCAACTCTGCTACGTCAAGGACGCCGGCGCCTGGAAGATCGGCGGCTATATCGGCGGCGGCGAGCCGCAGTAGCCGGTCCAATGCCGGCATAACGGGAGAACGCCATGGACCAACGCAACAAGGCCGCCGCGCGCATCGCACCGCTGCCGCCCGAGCATTCACCCGAGCTGCGCGAGCAGTTCGAGTCGATGAAGAAAAATCTCGGCTTCGTGCCGAACAGCATCCTGATCATGCAGCGGGTGCCCAAGCTCGCCAAGGCGCTGGCCGCGCTGACCGCCGCGGTGTGGGACCCGCAGAGCAAGGTCGAGCGCGGCTTCAAGCGGCTGATCGCGCATGTGTCGAGTAGAGCAGCCGGCTGCCAGTACTGCATGGCGCACACCGCGGGCGGCGCGCTGCATTTCGGCATCGACGACGAAAAGCTCGCCGCGGTGTGGGATTATCAGACCAGTCCCTTGTTCAGCGCGGCCGAGCGAACCGCGCTCGATTTCGCCATTTCGGCATCGAAAGTTCCGAACGAAGTGACCGACGACATGTTCCTGGAAATGCGCAAATACTGGAGCGAGGATCAGATCGTCGAGATCGTCGGCTGCATCTCGGTGTTCGGCTTCCTCAACCGCTGGAACGATACGCTGGCCACCCCGCTGGAACGTGAATCGATTGAAATCGGTGAGAAATTCCTCGCCAAAAAAGGCTGGTCGGTCGGCAAGCACGCATAATTGCCGCCGACGGGGAATAAGCCCCGGCTTGCCGGGTTGTTATGACCGCACGACTGTGCGGTGCAAGCGCGGCGCGGCTTGCGGCGCAAGAGGCTTCGAATAACGCGCCAACAGGGGGAGACATATGCGTTATCCGATCGCGGTTGCTTTGGCCGCGTTGACTGTCGTCGCGCTCAGCGCGCCGGCCTATGCCCAAGCGGCGCGGCCACCGTTCGAAACCACCAAGGTCGAAGGCACCGACAACGTCTACATCTTTCGCAATGGCGGCCATCAGTCGATGTTCATCGTCACCAAGGTGGGCGTGATCGCTACCGATCCGATCGCCTATGGCCGTCCGACCGGCGGGCAGACCTATGTCGACGAGATCAAGAAAGTCACCAAACAGCCGATCAAATATCTGATCTACAGCCATCATCATTACGATCACATCGCCGGCGGCAAGGCGTTCAAGGATGCTGGCGCGCACATCATCGCGCACAAGAACGTCAAGGTTCATCTCGCCCCGCTCGGCGATCCGAACACGGTGCTGCCGGACGAATCGTTCGACGGCAAGAAGACCATCAAGCTCGGCGGCACCACGCTCGAACTGATCTATCTCGGCGCCAATCATTCCGATTCCAACATCGTAATGCGGCTGCCGAAGGAGAAGATCGTCTTCGTGGTCGATACCATCCCGATCGGCACCTTCCCCGGCCGCGGCTTCATCGACATCGATCCGCTGGCATCGGAGACCTTCATCAAGAAGGTCATGGCCATGGATTGGGATCGCCTGATCCCCGGCCATCCGGGCCAGCCCGGCGGCCGGCTCGGCACCAAGCAAGATGCGCAGAACGTGCTCACGCTGATGCAGGAAGCCTCGGCCGATATCAAAAAGCTCGGCCAGGCGGGCAAATGCTGGGACACGGTCGAGAAGGAATACAAGATGCCGAAATACGCCACCCTGCCCGGCTACGAAGCTGGCCTCGGCATGGTCGCGCGCCGCTATTGCGGCTTGTGGGGCCGCGGCACCTGATTGCGCCGCCCTGTGACGAATGCGCCGCCGCCCCATCGGGCGGCGGTTTCTTTTCGTGGCCCGCATCGTCTATAGAGAGCCGCCGCACCCCGCGGCCTTGCTTCAAACGGGATGGAACAAACTGTAGGTGGCCCCGCCGCTCATCCAGCTCAAGGACATCGCGCTCACCTTCGGCGGCACGCCGCTGCTCGAAGGCGCCGAATTGTCGGTTTCGGCGGGCGAACGCGTCTGCCTGGTCGGACGCAACGGCTCCGGTAAATCGACGCTGCTCAAGATCGCCGCCGGGCTGATCGAAACCGATCGCGGCACCCGCTTCGTGCAGCCGGGCGCCAGCATCCGTTATCTGCCGCAGGAGCCCGACTTCGCCGGCTTTGGCAGCACGCTCGCTTACGTCGAATCGGGCCTCGGCCCGCGCGACGATTCGCATCTGGCGCGCAACTTACTGGAGCAGCTCGGGCTCACCGGCAACGAGGACCCGGCGCAGCTTTCCGGCGGCGAAGCGCGCCGCGCGGCCATCGCGCGCGCGTTGGCGCCCGCGCCCGATATCCTGCTGCTCGACGAGCCGACCAACCATCTCGATCTGCCGATGATCGAATGGCTGGAACGCGAATTGAGCGAACGGCGCTCCGCGCTGGTGCTCGTCAGCCATGACCGGCGCTTCCTGCAGAACCTGTCGCGCGTCACGGTCTGGCTCGACCGCGCGCAGACGCGGCGGATCGAGCGCGGCTTTGCCGATTTCGAGGCCTGGCGCGACGAGGTGCTGGAGGAAGAGGAGCGCGAGCAGCACAAGCTCGACCGCAAGATCCTCGCCGAGGAGCACTGGCTTCGCTACGGCGTAACCGGGCGGCGCAAGCGCAATGTGCGCCGGCTCGGCGACTTGCAGACGCTGCGGCAGACCCGCAACGATTATCGCGGCGTCGCCGGCAGCGCCGTGGTCAATGCCGCGCAGGCGGAGCAATCCGGCAGCCTGGTGATCGAGGCAAAGCATCTCAGCAAGGCCTATGAAGAGCGCCCGATCGTGACCGATTTCTCCACCCGTGTTAGGCGCGGCGACCGCATCGGCATCATCGGCCCCAACGGCTCCGGCAAGACCACGCTGATCAATCTGCTCACCGGAACGCTTGAGCCCGACACCGGCACATTGCGGCTCGGCAGCAATCTGATGATGGCGGCGCTCGAGCAGAAGCGCGACAGTCTCGATCCCAACGCCACGCTGGCGGACACGCTGACCGGCGGCCACGGCGACACCGTGACGGTGGGCGGCGCGGCGCGCCACGTCATCGGCTATATGCGGGATTTCCTGTTTGCGCCCGAACAGGCGCGCTCGCCGCTCTCGGTGCTCTCCGGCGGCGAGCGCGGCCGCCTGATGCTGGCGCTGGCGCTGGCCAAGCCGTCCAACCTGCTGGTGCTGGACGAGCCGACCAACGATCTCGATCTGGAAACCCTCGACGTGCTGGAGGAGATGCTCGGCGCCTACCAAGGCACCGTCATTGTCATCAGCCACGACCGCGATTTCCTCGACCGCGTGGTCAGCGGCGTGATCATGCCGGAAGGCGACGGGCGCTGGCTGGAATATGCCGGCGGCTATTCCGACATGCTGATCCAGCGCGGCGCGGATCTGGCGCGCAAGGATCTGGCGCGCCGCCCGGCCGCCAAAACGGCGCGCGCGAGTTCATCCAATGCAGAGCCGCCGCGCCCCGCCAAACCGGCCAAGCGCCGGCTTACCTTCAACGACAAGCACGCGCTCGAAATCCTGCCGAAGACGATTGCCGGCTTGCAGGCGACCATCCACGGCCTGCAGGAAAAGCTGCACGATCCGAGCCTTTATGGGCGCGACGTCAAGGCCTTCGACGCGGCCTCGGCCGCGCTCGCCGCTGCGCAAGCCGAACTGGCGGCGGCGGAAGAAAAGTGGCTGGCGCTGGAGATTTTGCGTGAGGAGATTGAGGGATAAGCCTCATAATGAGGAGCCTGGCGCAACCGCGCGCTTCGAAGGATGAGGGTCAAAGCTTGCGCCGCGCGGCACCCGGCCCATAATGCCGCTTCCTCTTACAGGGACGAAAAACCCCATGATCCTCGAAATCGCCCAGATCGACGTCAAGCCCGCCACGGAGGACATTTTCGAGGCCGGCGTGAAAATGGCCGCGCCGCTGTTCAAGCGCGCCAAGGGCTGCAAGGGCATGACGCTACAGCGCTCGCACGAGAAGCCGGCGCGCTACCGGCTGTTCGTGCAATGGGACACGCTGGAGAACCACACCGTCGATTTCCGCGGCTCCGCCGACTTCCAGGAATGGCGCAAGCTGGTCGGCCACTGCTTCGCCTCGCCGCCCGAGGTCGAGCATGTCAACGAGGTGGTGCACGGGTTCTAGACACACAATTCGCTCATTCCCGCGCAAGCGGGAATCCAGAGCAGCAAACTCCAAAATGTTCAGCACTGGGTCCCCGCTTTCGCGGGGATGAACGGACAGCCGGACTATGAAGCGCAGCACCGATCGCATTCTCACTACCCACACCGGCAGCCTGCCGCGCACGCCCAAGGTGGTCGAACTCCTGCTGGCCGAGCAGGAAAAGCCCGGCGCCCGCCGCGCCGAGCTTGCCGCCGCGGTGCGTGACGCGGTCGCCGAAGTGGTGCGCAAGCAAGTCGAATGCGGCATCGACATCGTCAATGACGGCGAACAGGGCCGCACCGACTACACCGTACATGTGATGCACCGGCTCACCGGCTACGAGGGCGAAAGCGCGGCCCCGATGGGCACCGGCGACGAGGAATTTCCCGAATTGGCGCTGCTGCTCAAGCAATTCGCTTCGCCGTTCCAGCATCGCCCGGCCTGTTCGGGCCCGGTGGACTGGAAGGATTGGCCGGCGGCGCAGACCGACATCGATCGCGCCAAAGCCGCAACCGCGGGCAAAGGCGAAGAAGCCTTCATGACCTCGCCCTCGCCCGGGCAGATCGCGCGCTATCTCAAGAACAAATATTATCCGAGCGAGGAGGCCTATGTTTACGCGCTGGCCGACGTGATGAAGCGCGAATACCAGGCCATCGTCGATGCCGGCCTGATCCTGCAACTCGATTGCCCCGATCTGGCGATGCTGCGTCACATGGTCTATCTGGACAAGAGTCTGGCCGAGTTCCGCAAGATCATCGCGGTCAATGTCGCCGCGCTCAATCACGCGGTCGCCGGCATCCCGGCCGAGCGCATGCGCATGCATGTGTGCTGGGGCTCGACCATGGCGCCGCATCACACCGACGTGCCGCTCAAGGACATCGTCGACATCGTGCTCACCGCCAAGCCGCAGGCGGTGTCGTTTCCCGCCGCCAACGCGCGGCACGAGCACGAGTGGAAAATCTGGCGCGATGTGAAGCTGCCGGATGGCAAGATCGTCATCCCCGGCGTGATCGATTCGACGGTCAATACCGTCGAGCACCCGGAACTGGTCGCCGACCGCATTGCGAACTTCGCCAATGTGGTCGGCCGCGATAACGTCATCGCCGGCGTCGATTGCGGCTTCGGCACTTTTGCCGGGCGCGTGCAGGTGGACTCAAAGATCGTCTGGATGAAGCTGGCCTCGCTGACCGAAGGCGCCCGGCAGGCCTCGCAGCGGCTGTGGTCGCGGGCCGCATGATGGCGCGGCCACGGCTTCGCCTCGCCGCCCGATGCCGTTCGCGTCCGCATTATCGCATCGCCGCCGTCATGATTGCGCTGCTGATCGCCGGCACGAGTACGGTTTGCGCCGGGGTGCGCGTCCAGGGCGATGCCGCCGCGCTTCGAATCGATGCCGACAAGTCGCAACTGTCGGAAGTTCTAGCCGCGCTCGGTCCGCGCTTGAACGTCCGCGTGCAGACATCGAGCCCGCTCGACCGGGTTATCAGTGGAACCTACAAGGGATCGCTGCGCGACGTGTTGTCGCGCATGCTTGAGAACTACAATTACATTGTGGAGACACGGGGCAACGAGGTCGAAGTGCGCGTCTACGGCGCCCGCGGCGCTCCGCTGCCCACCGCCGCGCCGCCGGGAACCATGCCCGCCAACGGCCGTGCCGCGAAACGGCCGGGCCCGGCCAGAATCGGAGTGCCGTACATTAGGCAGTGACGCCACTGGACCGCCCCAATGCAACGCGGCGGTCAAAGCGTCTTGCGCATGATCGTATTAGATTGAAGCAGCGTCGCAAGCTCGGCGCGCTCCCTCTCCCGTCCCAACTCGGGTTTACCCGAGTTGGGCATTTTAGATTCCAAAGTCGGATATATCCGACTTTGGATGGTGAGAGGGTTGGGGTGAGGGGGCAAGTGACTCTCGATAAATCATAACCCCTCACCCGGCGCACTTCGT